>CATKXR010000009.1 GCA_949840805.1 uncultured Lachnospiraceae bacterium
TGTGGAAGAAAGGGCAGTTCCTTTCACCGGTTATGAATCACTTTGTACGATATTTGAGAAATGCCGAAAAGGCATTAAATAGAATATAATACAGGTATTAGACTTATTTAACATACTGATTTAAAATGTAAGTACAGTCGGTTTTCATAGAGCGACTGGTGCAACGCTGGAAGCCGCAGGAAGAAAGTGGAAACCTGCATGCGCCCGGCAGAGGATGCGCCATCGCACATGAGAGTTTGGCTGACACATTGGGTATACCTAAATGTATGCCGTCTATTCGGCGGCGGGACTGTCATAGTAGGAGGAAAAGAGACGATATGACGATGGATGAGGTGGGCAGACAGTATCAGATTCCCCGGAACATTATGGAGGAATATGAGAGATGGGTAGGCTGCCATGCAGGAAAGAAAGTGATGGGGGCATGGCAGTATGATGACCATGATTTGGAAAGCTTAAGTATGATGATGACGCTTTATGACATCGGTTTTGCCGGTGAGGAGGTCGAAATGTATATGGGTCTGGTTTTTCAGGGCATAGACAGCAAAGAGGAACGCCTTCGGCTTTTGGAACAGAAGCGCCGCAGGCTGCTGGATGAGATTCATTTTCAGGAAAAGAAACTGGACCAATTGGATTATTTAAGGTATGAGATTAAAAATTTTGCACAGTCCGGCGGGAGGGGATAAGCAGACTCTTTTTTCTCTAAAGGAATAAGGCTGGAAGACGGGGCGGACAGCAGCACTCATGCACAAGCCAACACGCCGCCCTGTGCTGTAAATAGCCCATATCAGTCCAAGATTCTGTGTCAAATTTTCTTTTTTTGAAGTAGTAAATTCTATCTTCTTCCGTTATTTCCCGGATAACCTTGCAAGGATTCCCTTATGGTAAATGCCCGTCAAATGCACTATGGCTATTCCTATAAAGAGCAGAACTGCTGTTTTTTATGTATTTTGTTTCACCCGTCTTTATTTATCAACATTATGCGGAGCAAATATCATTGAATGAAATTGCGGCTTCGGGTAATGTGAGCCGTAGTAAATGCTGCCTCTGATCTTCAAACGCTATTTGCAGCAGTCTCTGGTAGATTTTTTGAATATATTCAGGCTCAAAACAAGTTGCAGACGGCTTCGAAATAGTGTACGTGGTGCTGGCGGCCAAATCATCCAGCCAGAATTTCTCTCATCATGGAGAGGAAATACTGGTCTGCTCTGGAAAGAAAGGCATTTTTTAATGTTGTAATACACAAGTCCCATCCCGGATCATATTTCTCATCAATGGAAAGTAGTGCAGGCGGGCAGTCCATGGAAGTAATATCTGCATAGTCGTTAGGAAGGAAGGTAACGCCCATACCTTTGCCAGCTAGGCTTTGTGCAGTTTCATAATTTTTTAAGGTCAGGACAACGGGAGGGCTGATTCTGGCTTTTGCCAGGATTGCATCGGTTATGTGGCGGATACGCTGTTGCTTATGCAGCATGATAAACGGCTCGTTTTGCAATAATTTTAAGTCCAGGACAGGATAAGGATAGCCTTCTCTGGCCTGAGCTTTACTGATAAGCGGATGGTTACTGGCGATGGCAATGACAAATGGATCATTTGCCAAAGGTTCATAGGATAAGGCAGGGTGAGGGTTGTGTTTGGGGGCATGGAGAACAGCAAAATCAAGTTCGCCGGAAAGTAATTTTTCTTCCTGCTGTTGTGTAGTTCCTTCAAAGATTATCATTTCCACGGCAGGACACTCCTGGTTGAAGCGAGGCAGGATTTTAGGAAGGATGATCGTGCCAAGATGGTTTGTGATTCCCATATGAATACGTCCTGTTTTCAGGTTGTTGATATCACTGATTTCTGTTTCAAAGTCATGATAAATTTTTAATATTCTGCAGGCAATCTGATAGTATCGTTCTCCTGCATAGGTCAACGTCAATCCTCCGATACTTCTCTTAAACAGTTGGGTGCCAAGGTGCTCTTCTATCCTCTGAAGGGATTGGCTAAGGGAAGGCTGTGCAATAAAAAGTTTTTTGGCGGCCTGAGAAATACTATGTTCATCGGCTATTGTTTTTACATAAAGAAGTTCACGGCTGGTCATGGGGCCTCCTGAGCGTTTTTTTACATTATTTTTCATTATAAAGAAAAAGTGAGGTATTGTAAAGATTAATTGCTAATTAATGATTAATAGGTTTTTCCTATGTAAAGAATTACATTGGAATAATATAGGAAAAATCTATGGATTTTATAACTTATATAGTATTTGAATTATATATTAATTTATTGTATAGTAAAGATACAAAGAAACGTTACAGACAAAAAACGAGGAGGAAATGTTATGGTAAAGTTGTATGACGGCGGAGTTTACCTGGTTCACGGAAAAGAGATAGTCCCGGCAGAAGACACGGCGAAGGCGGAAGCACTGACGGGAAAGGCTGTAGTTAAAGAAGAGGCAGTAAAAGGGACTATGGCCTATTCCATCATGAATGCACATAATACGTCCGGAGATATGGATCATTTAAAACTGAAATTTGACGCGATGGCTTCCCATGATATTACCTTTGTGGGGATTATCCAGACTGCAAAGGCTTCCGGAATGAAGAGATTTCCGATTCCTTATGTATTGACAAACTGCCATAACTCCTTGTGTGCAGTAGGCGGAACCATCAATGAGGACGACCATATGTTTGGTTTGTCCGCTGCGAAAAAATATGGCGGGATCTATGTTCCTCCCCATATTGCCGTAATCCATCAATATATGAGGGAAATGCACGCGGGATGCGGAAGGATGATACTGGGCTCGGATTCCCATACCCGTTATGGCGCATTGGGAACTATGGCTATCGGCGAAGGCGGCGGCGAACTGGTGAAACAGCTTTTGGAAGATACCTACGATGTAGCTTATCCCGGCGTGGTTGCAATTTATCTGGACGGGAAGCCGAATCCCGGCGTAGGCCCGCAGGATATTGCCTTGGCGATTATCGGCGCGGTCTTTAAAAAGGGATATGTAAAGAATAAAGTGATGGAGTTTGTAGGACCGGGTATTGCTTCCATGTCTACTGATTTCAGAAACGGCATCGACGTTATGACGACGGAAACGACATGTTTGTCTTCGATCTGGAAAACGGATGAAGATACAAAGAGCTTTCTGGCGCTTCATGGAAGAGAAGAGGATTACCGGGAATTAAATCCGGCAGAGATTGCTTATTATGACGGATGTGTATATGTGGATTTAAGTACAATAAAGCCAATGATTGCTCTTCCTTTCCATCCCAGCAATACATATGAAATTGATGAGTTAAATGAAAATCTGGGAGACATCCTGCGGGAAGTGGAAAAGGAAGCAGAAAAGGTAAGCGGCGGCAGGGCTCCGTTTACTTTGACAGAAAAGATTGTGGACGGAAAGCTTCAGGTACAGCAGGGGATAATCGCTGGATGTGCAGGCGGAAATTATACAAATGTGATCGAAGCTGCTCATATGCTTAAAGGAAAAAGCTGTGGAGCAGGGGAATTCTCTCTGGCAGTTTATCCTTCCTCACAGCCGGTATTTATCGATCTGACAAGAAAAGGCGTGATTGCCGATCTGATGGAGTCAGGCGCGATTATCCGCACGGCTTTCTGCGGCCCCTGTTTTGGCGCAGGGGATACACCGTGCCATAATGGATTAAGTATCCGTCATACTACCAGGAATTTCCCCAACCGGGAAGGTTCCAAGCCAGGTAACGGACAGATGTCAGCGGTAGCTTTAATGGATGCACGTTCTATTGCGGCAACGGCAGCAAACGGCGGGATTTTAACTTCTGCAACAAAGTATGACGGATGGGGAGATGTTCCGGAATACAATTTTGATAAAACCGTTTATGACCGCCGGGTCTATCAGGGATTCGGAGAGGGAGAAGGGAGCCGGGAGCTGGTTTATGGCCCCAATATCAAAGACTGGCCAAAGATGAGTCCTCTGACGGATAATATCCTGTTAAAAGTATGTTCCAAGATACTTGATGAAGTGACCACAACAGATGAATTGATTCCTTCCGGGGAAACTTCCTCTTTCCGTTCAAATCCTCTGGGGCTGGCAGAATTCACCTTATCCAGAAGAGATCCGGAATATGTAAAGAGGAGTAAAGAAGTAGATAAACTGGAGAAGGCAAGAGTAAACGGTGAGAATGTATTAACACTTGCCCCGGAACTGGAAGAAGTATTTGCTGCGATTCGGACGATTGCAGGACAGGAAAACGTGCAGATCCAGGAAACCGAGATTGGAAGCATGGTTTATGCCAATAAGCCGGGGGACGGTTCGGCCAGAGAGCAGGCAGCAAGCTGCCAGAGAGTGATCGGAGGTCTGGCAAATATTACCAGGGAGTATGCAACCAAGCGTTATCGTTCCAATGTGATGAACTGGGGAATGATTCCGTTCCAGACAAGGGATGAACTGGATTTTGAAGTGGGTGATTACATCTTTGTTCCGGGTGTGAAGGAAGCTCTGGACGGCGATTTGAAAGATATCCGGGCTTATGTGGTCAAAGGCGGTAAAGTAAAAGAAATGACGCTGTATGTGGCAGATATGACGAAAGAAGAACGGGAAATTGTAAAAGCAGGATGCCTGATTAATTATAATAAAAACAGAAAAGGACTGTAAGAAAAGATTACTGTTGAAATATCACTACAGATCGGAAAAAGTTGCTGCACCAATGATTGAAAAATCAAAGGTGCAGCAGTTGTTTTTAGAAAAGTAAAGGCTGATGGAGGAAACAGGCGATTGTTATATGGTAGGAGTCCAGTATTCTCCATAACCTACAAAAGCGCCCTGAGGATCTGCATATCCGGTCTGTCCGTCCATTTCGACAATCACCCATTGATGTCTGCCCTGGTTTTCATTTTTATGTGTCCAGGAAAATCCCATAAAATCCAGGACACGTCCAAGCGCCCGTGTTTCTCCGGCACAGGAATAACTTTTTGTTACAAAAACTCCGTAGGGAGAGCGGTAATCTCCTTCAACAGAATCATCATAAGGAGGTTTACTGCAATACAGGTTAATAAGCTGGGCCGCTTCCTTTACCTTTTTTAAATCCGTGTCATTGGCGGGATTATTCAGTACAATGGAGGCAAGAAGCTGGGCGTGAAGGTCTGCTTCCGCAGCCTGTGCTTCGCTTAGTCCCTTGTAATAATTGTGTCCGTTATCGCCAGGGTTCTGCACGGTGGGGATGGATGGAGAATAGACGCCGTTTTCGTCGAAACGGTAATGGCTGATGGTGGTATTGACTGCCATAGAGCCATCTGTGGTCATATAATACCATTTTCCTTCGCTCATGACCCAGCCCGTTACCATCCAGCCGTCTTCCTGGAAATAATACCGTTTTCCCTGGTCGTCCAGCCATCCCGTAGTCTTGGAGCCATCGTCCTTCAGATAAATGTATTCTTCTCCCTCTTTGGACCATCCGGCGCCGTAAGCGGAGATGGATAAGGCGCCAAGACACAGGGCAGAAAAAAGAGATAAGATTGCTGCTTTTTTCAAGTTCATATTTGATTTCCTCCTTTTATTCTTTTAGATGGAGATCCATTGGCCGTTTTCATCAAAAAAGCCTTTTTCAGGTTCCCATTCCAGGTGCTTGACCGCAGAAGTCTGGGCATCTCCCTGAAACACGCCTTCATGGGTACAGGAAGATATGAAGTAATCGCGGCCATTATAAGTGAAGGTTGCAAAGTGCCGGTCTCCGATATAAGAAATATTAATGGTTATTTCCACGCCCAGAACTTCTTCCAGTTGTGCACAGGTAATGGTATCTGTCCCGCTGCAGGTAAAGAATGCGGCAAAGGGGCCGTAAGCACCGAGACAATAGCGGTCTTTATTTGTGGCGCTGTCAATTTGAAAAACCACGCTGGGATATTTTTCAAAAGAATAAAGCCTTTTATCCCCGTATATTCCGATGCACGGCTGTATTTTTCCCAAAGTGTTTATCATGTCTTTTTCATATTCGCCTACCTGGGAGCCTAATCCGGTATCTGCAAGGGTAGGCGCCTCGGCCTTTATAGTAGTTGGATAAAAAGGAAAAAGATCTTTCTCTCCCCCGTCATAGGCGATATGTCTTCCTTCTTTTGTCTTTGCGCCGGTTTTATCTACCGTGCTGCCGTCAGGGGTGGTGGTGTCGGTGAGAATATGGCCGCTCTCGTCAAAGTAATAGAATTTGCCGTCAATCACTTCCCAAGTATTAGTTGGCGTTGTTCCGTCCCTGTTTATAAAAGTCCAGCCTTGAGAATCATTGACCCATGACCCGCCGGAAGGCGCCGCTCCAAAGGAAGTGAGCACAGGTGTTAAGGCAAGGACCGTAACAAGCAACATCGAAAAAATAGATTTTTTCATAAGTGGTTCCTCCATTTCAATTGATATTGCTAATTTTATCACTATAAGTCAGAATATTCAAGTTGAGTGGTAAACAATTTCGCCATTGCAGATCGTGTATTTTACTTTTCCGAACAGGCGCTCCCCAATAAAAGGCGAGTTGGCGGATTTGGAGGCAAATTCTGTTACAGTCCAAATTTCGTTGGGATCAAAGATAACAATATCGGCGTCAGCCCCGGGAGCCAGGAAGCCTTTATCCAGCCGGTAAAGCCGTGCCGGGTTCAGTGTCATTTTTTCTATGAGCTGCAGCAGAGATAAACGACCCGGATGAACCAGATTTGTAATTCCAAGAGCCAGAGAAGTTTCCAGCCCTATGATGCCGCTGGGGGCTTCTGTCAGAGGGCGGTTCTTTTCCTCCGTGCTGTGAGGGGCATGGTCTGTTGCAATGATATCGATGGTATTATCCTGAAGTCCCTGAAGGATTTCTTCCCGGTCAGCTTCTGTGCGCAGGGGAGGATTCATCTTTGCCAGTGTTTTATGTTTCAGGACTGCCGTTTCATCCAGGGAAAAATGGTGGGGCGTAACCTCAGCCATGATCTTTGCCCCCAAATGTTTTGCTAGCCTGACCATCTGCACGGAATTGCCGGAGCTGATGTGCTGAATATCAATGGTTGCCCCGGTGTGAAGGGCAAGCATACAGTCTCTTGCGACCATCACGTCTTCTGCCAGAGCAGGAGAACCGCCAATGCCGAGCTTATCGGATACGTCTCCCTGATTGATGCCGTTATTTTCAATAAAAGCAGGGTCTTCTTCATGAAAACTTAAAGGAACATCCAGCCGGACAGCTTCCTCCATGGCGCGTTTTGCCAGGAGAGCATCCTTTATGGGAAGCCCGTCGTCAGTAAATCCCACGGCGCCGCATTTTTTTAATTCTTCCATATTGACCAGTTCGCTCCCTTTCATGCCTACGGTTATCGCGGCGGCAGGAAGTACGTGGATTCCGGTTTTTCTGCCCTGGGCCAGAATATATTCGAGAGTCTCCTGATTATCTACAGGAGGGCGGGTGTTTGCCATACAGACAACCGTGGTGAAACCTCCCTTTGCCGCCGCCTTAGCGCCGGTCTGAATATCCTCTTTATAAGTAAGGCCCGGATCACGAAAATGTACGTGGACATCGATAAGGCCAGGGGCTACAGACAAGCCGCTGGCATCAATAACAATATCTTTTTCATCAGGAGCAATATTTGTTTCCATAGCAATGATTTTTCCCTGATGGATCATGAGATCCATCACTGCATTTGTTTGGGATTTTGGATCCAGGACCTTGCCGTTTTGAATGATAATCATTGTGTTGTCCTCCCTATAGGTTTATTGTCTGCTTTTTTTGTGGAACCATTTTTCCGGCAATTCAAATACAAATACAATCCCCAGCACAATGGCTACGGCGGCTTTTACGGCACCATAGCCGGTTTCTAACGCCATCTGAAGCTGGTTGCTTACCGTATAATAGGCGGCCCAGTAGATGCCTGCCCCCGGCACCAAAGGAAAAATCCCGGAAATTAAAAATAATGTGGCGGGGCAGCGTTTGCGCACGGCAAACCATCGTGACAGCAGTATAACCACTACCGTTGCGCAGAAGGTTGCTACGGAAGCAGAAGTGTAAGACAAACAGCAGAGATAGACCAGCCATCCAATACCTCCAATAAACCCGCAATAAGGATAATAACGGGCAGGAACGCCAAACAGAAGGGAAAAGCCTACGGTTCCCACAGCGGCAGCCAATACCTGCAAGATCAGTTTTACCATGATTTTTCTGCCTCCTCTCAATTAAAGCAGGACACCGCCTGTTACGCCGTTATAGATTGCCATCATAAAGCCTACCCCCATGGCAATGCAAAAAAATACCAGTATTGCATCCAGCATACGAACAGAACCGGAGATATAATCTCCGTCCGCCATATCCCGGATCGCGTTTGTAAAAGCCACTCCCGGCACCATGATAATGATTCCGCCTATTAACATGGATTCTAAATGTGTTTCCGGGAGAAGGCGATGGCAGAGGATGCTTAAAAAAGTCACCCAGGCGCTTCCCACAATGTTGCAGACAATCTTTGAAAAATGTGGTTTTCCAAGCTTCAGCAGATAAAAGTAAAGTAAAATTCCGATTCCTATTGTGCAGAGGGCTTCCCTCCACCCGCCTCCAAAGAGATAGCTGAAACATGCTCCTGAAATACCTGCGGCGGCAATCTGCATTTTTTCCGGAAATTCCGGCATATGCTGAATCCGCTTTAATTCCCGGCGAATTTGTTCTAAGGTGTAGTCGCCGTTTTCAATCTGGCGGGAGAGCTGGTTTACCTCTGCTACCCGCCCAAGATTTGCCCGATTGACAGGGATCAGAAGCACCTTGGCAAAATGAACTTCTTTTTCTTCTTCATCTCCAGATGTGAGAAATATGCCGTTGCTGAGGACAAAAACACTGGCTGACGTAAGACCGAAATGCCGGCATATCCGGTAAATGGTATCTTCAACACGAAAGATTTCCGCGCCATTTTCCAATAGAAGCTTTCCTGCTTCCAATGCAGCCAAAAGAATCTCAGGGTCTTGTTTTGAATGTTCCATAATTTGAAATCTTTCTTCGTGATGGTAAAAGTTAAAATATATCAGAGCAGAAAAGCTTGTCCTTCCTTTTGGATATCTGCAATTTTATTCCTGTAATTTTCGGAACAAGGCAGCTTTTTTAAACGGCTGATAACCTCGTAATCTTCCCAAAAGTGCATGGGAAATACCATTTTGGCTCCGACTGTTTCCATAAATTCATGAAGTCCCAGATAAAACCACTCTTCCTGGCGTCCGTCCAAAGGCAGCATGGCGGCATCCGGAATGACTTTGAGCTGGCAGATTTTTTCCAGCTCCCTGTGGTAGTTGGCATTCATATCGTTGTTCCAGGCTTTTGTTTCCCCGTTCCATCTCCAGTTATTTAAGTCGCCGGCATGATAAAGAAAATGGCCGTCGTTTTCCACAAGAAAGGCTACTCCTTCATCAGTGGAATGAAAAGCAGTTACGCGGGTTCCTCCTCCTTCTTTCAAAGTAAGGGTGGTTCCTGCGTCAATGTATTCAGTCCGGCAGAAATGTTTTTCCGGCACTCTGTTTTGCCAGATGTCATCAGACAATATATACCGGATTTTTGGATATTGATCGGCCAGCCCCCATATTACCGGTGAAAAATGGTCCTCATGCCGATGGCTGACAAAGACTAAAAGTTCCTTGTCCTGAGAAAGTGCCGGGAGAGGGCCTTGAATATAATCAAACAGCAGATACACCTCATCTAGTTCGGCAAGAAAGCTGCTGTGGTGAATATAGGTTATCTTCATATATGAGCCTCCATGGATTAAAATTTTCTAGCTGTATTTTAACATAGAAAAAGAGAAAAAAATAGTAGGGAATCAGGAATCCTATAAAAAAGGCAGTAATCTCTTTAATGAAAGAAGATTACTGCCCTTTTATAAGTTTTATCTTCAGGACTGCGCGCGGCTGTCGTTATTCTGAATATAAAAGCTGATCAGATAAAGTCCGCACAGGCCTACCAGGCCATAGATGATCCGGGAGATCCAGCTCATGCCTCCAAATATGGAAGCTACCAGATTAAAATCAAAAAATCCGATCAGCCCCCAGTTTACCGCACCAATGATGGCCAGGGTCAGTGCCGTGTAATCTAAAGCTTTATTTCTCATGATGCCACCTCCTATGACAATAGTATGGACGGCTGATGAGAAAATTATACGAATTATATTTTAATCGGTTTTTAGTTGGATTTTACTTCTTTCCAAAGGTCATTGTAAATTCCGTCCACCTCATCGCCGAGATAACGGAATACCTCGCAGTTTACAAGAGAATCCGTATCCGGAAATACGGATTTATTGTTCTGAAGTTCCTCATCCAGCAAATCAAAAGCTCCTTTGTTAGGTGTAGGATAGGTGATATATTCAAAATTTGCTTTTGCTATTTCCGGGCGGCATAGAAAATTTATCCATTTTTCGGCATTTTCTTTATTTTTGGCGTTTTTCGGAATGACCCAGGAATCCAGCCATAAATTGGTGCCTTCTTCCGGAAGTACATATTCTAAAGTATAGTCCAATCCAAGATTTTCCACTTCTTCCTGGATATAAAGCATTTCTCCGGAATAAATCACTCCTACGGCAGCCTCGCCGCCGATCATCTTGTCTCTTACCTGGTCAATGACGTAAGCCTGTACCAGGGGTTTCTGGCTGATAAGCGCCTGCTTTGCCTGTTCAAGTTCGTTTTTATCACTGCTGTTCATGGAAAATCCGTCTTTTTTTAATGCTACCATGAAAGCATCCCGGACGCTGTCCTGCATGAGAATCTCGCCGCTGAGTTTTTCATCCCACAAATCCGACCATTTGGCGGGAGGCGCTACGCCCAGTTCCTCTAGACGTTTGGTGTTATATAAAATGCCTACGGTTCCCCAGCAGTAAGGTACGGAAAATTTGTTCTCGGGGTCGAAGGCCTTTGACATTTCCATATAGGCCGGATCAATCTGGTCTATATTGGGGACATTGTCAAGATTGATTTCTGCCAGCAGGTCATTTTCCACCATTTTCTGGATCATGTAGTCAGAAGGGCAGACCACGTCATAGGTGACGGCGCCTGCTTCAATAATGGGATACATTTCTTCGTTGGTTTCAAACAGGTCATAAATAACCTGGATTCCGGTCTCATCCTCAAACTGGCTGATCACGTCCTCGTCAATATATTCTCCCCAATTGTATACATACAATTCATCTGAGCTTTCTGTGTTTTTGGCAGCAGAGTCAGCTTCTCCGCCTGAAGAATTACCGGCATTATTGGAAGATTCTCCTCCGCAGCCGGTAAGGCATACAGCCATGGCGGCTGCGGCCAGGCCGCATACGATCAGATTTTTTTTCATAACATTCTCCTCCTTGATTCTCAGAATTCATTTTTCTGCTTTTTTTCTTGGCACAAAATTTGTAAAAATTAAAAGTGTCAGTACCGTCAGGAAAATTACGGTAGACAAAGCATACATGGACGGCCGGATTCCCCTGCGCACTTCGCTGTAGATCAGGGTGGACAGAGTATTGATTCCGGCTCCTTTTGTAAAATGGGTGATAATAAAATCATCCAGTGACATGGTGAAAGCCAGAAGAAAACCGGAAAGCACGCCTGGAAGGATATCAGGAAACACTACCTTGAAAAATGCATAGACAGGACCTGCTCCCAAATCCATGGCGGCTTCGTATGTGGAACGGTTGGTCTGTTTTAGCTTTGGCATTACACTTAAGATTACATAAGGAATATTAAATGTTATATGAGAGATCAATATGGTCTTAAAGCCCAGGGAAATTCCAAAGGCAATAAAAGCCAGCATTAAGGAAATCCCGGTGACAATATCTGCATTCAGCATAGGAATGTTGGTAATACCCATAACAATAGCCCTGGGGACGGTCTTCATGCTGTTGATGGCAATACAGGCGGCCACGCCGATTATGGTGGCGATAAGGGCGGACAAAAAGGCGATCAGCAGCGTGTTGTGCAGGGCAGATATAATGTTGCGGCTGGCAAACATGTCTGCATACCAGTTCAAGGTAAATCCTCCCCATTGGGTACGGGATTTGGAGGAATTGAAGGAAAGAACCATCATGGTTCCAATAGGTGCATATAAAAAGACCATAATCAGTACCAGGTAGAAATCCTGCCAGGTGCGTTTAAAAAAACGCCGCATTCCATTCATTAAAATGCACTCCCTTCTCCGTTTTTATCATATTTGGCGATTACAGCCATACTGATCAAAATGAAGACCATCAACACCAGGGAAAGGCCGGCGCCCAGATGCCAGTTGCTTCCTCTGGTAAATTCCTGTTCGATCACATTTCCGATCAGAAGGATCTTGCTTCCTCCCAACAGATTGGAGATGACAAAGGTAGTCAGCGCCGGGACGAATACCATGGTAATTCCGCTGATCACTCCGGGGACGCTTAAGGGAAACCATATCCTGAACAAGGTCTGCAGGGAATTGGCCCCCAGATCCCTTGCTGCGTTGATAGTGTCGTCATCAATCTTGCAAAGTGTGTTATAAATAGGCAGTACCATAAAGGGCAGAAAATTGTATACCATACCAAGGATGATGGCGCCTGAAGTGTTGATCAGGTTCTGGCCCGGAAGATGAAGAAACGTTAAAATGCCGTTGATCACCCCGTTCTTTTCCAGTAATGTCTGCCATGCCATGGTACGCAGCAGAAAGTTCATCCACATTGGCAGGATAAAGATAAAAACAATAAAGCTTCCCCGCCCAACGCCCCGGTTGCGCAGAATCATTGCAAGAGGGTAGGCAAGGATCAGGCAGACAACCGTGCTGATTAAAGACAGCCATAAGGATAACCACAGAGCCTTAATATGTTCCGGTGAATTAACGGACATCACATTTGCCATAGTAAAAGCGCCGTTTCGGTCAGTCAGCCCGTAATATACGATGAGTGCCAGAGGAATGATGATAAATCCTGTCATCCACACCAGATAGGGGGCGGCTAATAATTTTTTACTCATTGATTCCCACAGCCTCCTCGTCTTCTGAAGCCGGTTTGTTCATGATCTGAATATCAAAAGGGTCTACATGGATCCCCACCTCTTTGCCTACAGGGCAAAGGTCGGTACTGTGAACCAGCCATTCAAAGCCATCGGGAGTGGTTACTTCCATCTCATAATGGACGCCTTTAAAAATCAGGTGGGTACAGATACCGGTAAGGGTTCCGGCAGACGGTTCCACCAGATCGATGTCCTCCGGGCGGATTACCACATCTACAGGGCGGTTGCTTCCAAAGCCTTTATCCACACAGGCAAACCGCGCGCCGAAAATCTCTACCAGTTCATCCCGGATCATGATGCCGGGGACAATGTTGCTTTCACCGATGAAATCCGCTACAAAGGCATTTTCCGGCTCATTGTAGATCTGTTCGGGAGTGCCCATCTGCTGTATGTAGCCCTGGTTCATGACTACAATCGTATCGGACATGGTCAAAGCCTCTTCCTGGTCATGGGTTACATAGATAAATGTGATCCCCAGCTCATTTTTTAAGCGGATCAGCTCATACTGCATATCCTGGCGCAGTTTTAAGTCAAGGGCGCCTAACGGCTCGTCTAAGAGCAGGACCCGAGGTTCGTTGACAATGGCGCGGGCTATGGCGATCCGCTGCTGCTGGCCGCCGCTTAAAGAACTGACCGAACGGCTGCCATATCCGTCCAGATTTACCAGTTTCAGGGCGTATTGAATCTTATCCTGGATGTAAGATTTGGATTTGCCCTTGATTTTCAGTCCAAAGGCAATATTTTCTGCTATATTCATATGGGAAAACAGGGCATACTTCTGGAATACGGTATTAAGCTGCCGTTTATTGGGAGGCAGTTTGCTGATGTCTTCTCCGTCAAAGATCACCTGGCCCTGGTCGGCGGTCTCAAAACCGCCTATGATCCGCAATGTGGTGGTCTTGCCGCAGCCGCTGGGACCAAGGAGAGTCACAAAAGTATTCTCTGCCACGGCAAGGTTCAGGTCATCTAAGACTACCGTCCCATCAAAGCTTTTGGTGATATTTTTTAAATCAATCAAAGGCTGGCTCATAGTAGGTTCCTCCTGTGTATTGAAGATCCGGGTTAAAAGCTTGGCGGCGAACTGACCCACAAAAGAACGGCGCCTGCCTTGCTGGAAAGAAAATGCTTTTTGTCCGGAACAAAATAAAAGGATTCTCCTTTTTTGGCCCGAAACACCTGGTTTCCAATATGGATGGTCACGGCGCCTTGGAGAACATAACCGAATTCCTCGCCTTCATGAGGGTTATCCGGATAGGTTTCGCCGCCTGCCTCCAGGGTAAGAAGGATGGGTTCCATCACATTTTTCTGGGCGTTGGGAATAATCCATTTAATTTCATTTTTCAGTTCCGGGTCGTATTTTTCAAAGTAGTCTGCCTTTCCGAATACGATCTGCTCATCAGGGCCTTCATAGAAAAATTCACCCAGGGTCGTGCCTAAGCACTGAAGGATGTCTGTCAAGGTCGCGATGGAGGGCGATGTCAGGTTCCGTTCCACCTGGGAAATAAATCCCTTGGAAAGCTCGGAGCGGTCGGCAAGCTCTTCCTGGGTAAGCCCTTTTAACACCCGGAGTTCTTTTAATTTTAAACCGATATTCATATACTGCCTCCGCTTTTTGCCGTGTGTAGAAAGAAGAGTCCGGCACAATCCGGCAAATGATTTATAAACAGTCTCTAATCTAAAAGTTTACCAATACTAACTGATTGTGAAAATAAGTAAAAAGTTTAGTAATAATAAACAGACAGCAACTACCATTATACAGAAAAATATTTCCATGTCAATACATTGTGAATGGATTTTTTGAGAAATATGTGGTATGATGATAACAGTTCGTTACAATTTAAACAGGCTTGCGCGTTTTATGCGCCGGCCGCAGGGTATCGTACCCTTGGGGTAAGTATAATAGCCGGGTGCAGAAAACATGTGGCCGGCAATCATATGAGGAGGAGAGAGAATTATGGCAAAGTATATGGCGTATGTAGGTTCTTATTCCTACACGGGCAAGGCAAAGGGAATCACGGTTTATGATGTGGATGTGGAGAAGGGGAAATTTGTGGAGCGTTGTGAGGTGGAGGTGGACAACTCTTCTTATGTTATTGCTTCCAAAAACGGGGATACGCTGTATTCAATTGCAGATGAAGGCGTGGTGGCATTCCGTATTCTCCAGAACGGAAGCCTGTCCCGTCTGAACAGTACTAAGATTAACGGGATGAGAGGCTGTCATCTGTCAACGGATACAGGAGACAAGTACATTTTTGTTTCCGGTTATCATGACGGCAAGACCACGGTCCTGCGGCTGCGCAGGGACGGAGGCGTGGGAGAGATTGTGGACGGCGTGTTCCACAAGGGAATGGGGAGCGTCGCAGAGCGTAATTTCCGGCCTCATATTACCTGCACCCGGCGGACCCCGGACCATAAGTATGTGCTTACGGCAGATTCCGGTATGGATCAGGTCCAGATATACCGTTTTAATGAAAAGGAGGAGCATCTGGTCCAGGTGGACGCCATCCGCTGTGAGCTGGAGTCAGCGCCGAGACATTTCCGGTTCAGCAAAGACGGAAAGTTTATCTATCTGATGTATGAGCAGAAAAATGTAATAGATGTTTTTACTTATGAGGGAAAAGACCGCGTGCCTGCCATTGAAAAGATCCAGACTATCTCTACCATGGGACCGAAAGGAAAGAAGATTGCAGCGGCCTGCTGTATGCGTTTTTCGGAGGATCAGCAGTATGTATACTGCGGAAATGCAGGAGACGAGACGGTTTCCATATTTAAAAGAGATGCCGGGACAGGCATGCTGGAGCTTTTGTGCAGCCTTCCGCCCAGCGGAGAGTATCCGAAGGATATTGCAGTGTTCCCGGATAATAAGCATATTGCGGTGATGAATCATGAGAGCGGAAATATCACGTTTTTTGCAGTAGATTATGAGAAAGGGCTGATGGTGATGTGTGCCAAAGAGCTAAAATGCAATCAGCCTAACTGCTGTGCGATTGTGAGAGTAGCGCCGTAGAAGCAAAAGATTGGGTCTCGGCAGGATCAAAATTCCTGTTAAAAAAAGGGAAGTTTGATCCTGCCAGGGCCGGCATATAAGCTTGGAGGAGGGAAATATGGCAGGATCGACTTTTGGTACGGTATTCCGGATCATGACATGGGGAGAGTCCCACGGAGCGGGCGTTGGTGTCACCATTGACGGCTGTCCGGCGGGGCTTTCTTTGTGTGAACAAGATATTAAACGGTATCTGGACAGGAGAAAGCCCGGACAAAGTAAGTTTACTACCGCGCGGCAGGAGGGAGACGAAGTCGAACTTTTGTCAGGGGTATTTGACGAAAAGACGACAGGGACGCCGATTGCGCTTATGGTAAGAAATATGGATCAGCGTTCCCGGGATTATACGGCGATTATGGATGTGTACCGTCCGGGCCACGGCGATTACTGTTTTGACGCCAAGTATGGATTTCGGGACTACCGGGGCGGCGGGCGGTCTTCAGGAAGGGAGACAATCGGCAGAGTAGCGGCGGGCGCTGTGGCCTGTAAGTTTCTTTCTTCTTATGGAATTACAGTGGATGCGTATACGAAAAGCATTGGGGAGATCGAGATCAGTCCTGAGCGGTTTGATCTGGCAAAGCGGGATGAGAACAAGCTGTACATGCCGGATGATATAGCTGCAGAGAAAGCTGCCGCATATTTGGAACAGCTTATGGAAGAGAAGGATTCTGCGGGAGGTGTGGTAGAATGTGTGATACGCGGCCTTCCGGCCGGGGTGGGAGAACCTGTGTTTGATAAGCTGGATGCCTGTCTGGCAAAGGCCGTTATGTCCATAGGGGCGGTAAAGGGGTTTGAGATTGGAGACGGCTTTGAGGCTGCAAAAAGCCGTGGTTCTGTCAATAATGACGAATTTTATATAGATCCGGAAGGAAAAGTAAGAAAAAGGACGAATCATTCCGGCGGGATATTAGGCGGGATCAGTGACGGAAGCGATGTTATATTCAGGGCGGCATTTAAGCCGACGCCATCTATTGCAAGGCCGCAGCAGACCGTGAACCGGGCCGGAGAAAATGTGGAAATTATAGTTAAGGGACGCCATGACCCGGTAGTGGTGCCTCGCGCGGTGGTAGTGGTGGAGGCCATGGCAGCTTTGGCTATAGCAGATCTTTTGCTGACAGGGAGAAGCGCAAGGGCAGATGGGGCAGCTTTGGTTCTTTGATGAAAATGAAATGGGAAAAGGAGATTGCCATGAAAATAGCAATGGGAAATGATCACTCTGCGGTGGAGATGAAAAGAATTATCAGGGAATACGTTGAGGCAAAGGGATATGAGGTAATCGATTTTGGAACGGATTCCGGTGAGAGCTGTGATTACCCGGAGTATGGGGAGAAGGTGGGCCGTGCCGTGGCGTCAGGGGAAGCAGATTATGGGATTGCAATCTGCGGTACCGGGATCGGAATCGGAATCGCCGCTGGAAAAGTTAAGGGGGTCAGAGTATGCACCTGCAGCGAACCTTACAGCGCTCGTTTGTCACGGATGCACAACAATACCAATGTGCTGACTTTCGGGGCAAGAGTAGTCGGAGCGGAGATGGCGAAAATGATTGTGGATGAATGGCTGGACAATGATTATGAAGGAGGGCGCCATGAGCGCCGGGTGGCGCAATTGATGGAGATTGAGGAGCGGTAGATTATTAGGATTTAAATATCTGAACAATAAAAAGGGGCTTTTGCCCCTTTTTATTACAATAACAAGATCCCGTTCTCGCGGCATGCTTTTCGCATGTCTTTTGGCCAAAGACTGGCCTGGACCTCGCCTACATGGGCGCGGTTTAAGAGAAGCATGCACAGGCGGGACTGGCCGATACCGCCGCCGATGGTATAGGGAAGCTGCCCGTCCAGAAGCATTTTATGGTAGGGAAGTTTCCGGCGCTCATCACATCCTGCTTTGGTAAGCTGTTCGTCTAAGGATTTTTCATCTACACGGATCCCCATGCTGGAGATTTCCAGAGCGCAGCCTAACAGGTCATACCAGAACAAAATATCTCCGTTAAGCTGCCAGTCATCATAATCCGGCGCCCTGCCGTCGTGGGGTTTTCCGTTTTTCAATTTTTCACCGATCTTCATCAAAAATACACAGCCGTGCTCCCTGGTAATTATGTTTTCCCGCTCTTTGGGAGTTTTGTCAGGGTAGCGTTCTTCCAATTCCTCAGTGGTGACAAAGGCAATATCTTTTGGAAGATGTTTGACAGCGTCCGGATATTTGTACCAGACCTCATGCTGCATATGTTTGATGATCTTGAAGATGGTTTGTACGGTCTCTTTTAAGGTTTGTTCATTCCTCTGTTCTCTGGTGATCACCTTCTCCCAATCCCACTGGTCTACATAGCAGGAGTGAAGGTTATCCAGTTCCTCATCCCTGCGGATGGCGTTCATATTTGTGTAAAGGCCTTCTCCTGGCCGGAAGCCATATTCTTTAAGAGCCATCCTTTTCCATTTGGCAAGAGACTGGACTACCTCAATATTTTCGCCGGGAAATGCGTACATATCAAAGCTTACCGGGCGTTCTACCCCATTAAGGTTGTCGTTAAGGCCGCTGGATTGTTCTACGAACAAAGGAGCGGAAATCCGTTCTAAATGCATCTCCCGGCCGAATTCTTTCTGAAAGGTGTCACGAATGTATTTGATTGCCTCCTGGGTCTCGCGGACCGTAAGATGAGGGTCGTAATCTTTGGGTATGATCAGTCCCATATGTTTTCCTCCAAAGTGATTTCCTGTATAAATTTATCCTGCTTATCGTAACATTATTCCTTCAATTATACAAGTATTATTTTAAAATACCGTGTATCAGCTGCGACGGTCTTCCACGAGGAAGGTCTGGATGGCATCGGCAGAGCTGTTCCAGTTCATTATATATAAGGTGTAGATCCGATTGGAATTTAAGTTGAGCGGTACGGAAAGCAGTATATTATTGGGACGCTGCGGGCGGCTGATCTGGGCAGTGTAACTGCCGGATGAGACGCGGCTGAAGGAGGTTACATCCTGGAATGGAACGGAGGAAAAGATCACATTGCCAAGTTTGACATTGACCGGGCCGCTGTAATAGGCCATGTTGGCTACACGGATACAGGAACTGAAGGAATTGGTGGCGCAGGCCGTATCCGATACGGATAAAAGATCAAGGCCGGAGGCCGAATTGACAATGACGATCGTACTCATGCCATCGCCAATATACATTTGTTTCTGTACATAAATATACCCGTTGGAGCCGGACAGGGTGACAGTCTGATACCCCTGATTGACCTGGCTGTAGCGGGTAATTGAGCCTTGGTCAAGACTTGTGGCAACTGTGGTGTTGCCTATACTGACAGAAAAGGGATTGTAATTGACGGCAGCATTTAAAACCCGGACGCCTGCGGGCATCCATTGATTGAAATTACAGAAACGGCAATTGCTGTTGACCTGGGGCAGTAAAACATCATTCATAGAAAAATCCTCTCATGGGTTGAATTATACTGTATGATATTCCGCAGGATTTGCTGTGTGTGACACCATTTACAAGATTAAATGATTTTATTATCATAATTTTGAAAATCGTAATAGGAATCTTGCTTGAAAAAGATGTCTATTCGCGGTATACTATTAAGACAAATTTCGCGGAGGAGAGGATTATGAAAAAAGGATGGAAATACCGCCTGTTCAGTGTAATAACTGCAGTTGTTATTGCAGGTTCTGCCCCCGGGGCAGTATATGCTGAGGAGGAGACAACCCAGGAAGCCCAGGAATCTTCCATAGAGTCTTCCATTGACAATTATTTTGCCGGAAGTGTCTTTGTCGGAGATTCGGTTATGAAGGGATTTCAGAATTACGCCATGGGCAGGAGGACTACTTATCTGGGAGGAATACAGTTTTTGGCTTCCGGCAGTTTTTCGGTCCATAATGCCCTGTGGCCTGTTTCTTCAAAAAGCGTACATCCGATCTACCAGGGGCAGCAGCGGCCTGTATGGGAATCCATAGGGATGATGCAGGCGAAAAGGGTCTTTATGTTTTTTGGCCTGAATGACATGAATATAGGAACCCTGGAAGATACCTGCAGCTGTTACGCACAGGTGATTGCAAACATTAAGGCTGTCTGTCCGGAGACGGAGATCCATATTATCAGCATGACTTATACCAAGCAGGGAAAAGGGAAGGGAAAGCTGAATAATGACAATATCCGTCAGTTCAATGAGCTTTTGAAACAGATGGCAGTGGAGAACGGATGGGGATTTGTGGATCTTGCATCAGCATTGTCAGATGACAATGGAGACCTTCCGGCGGCATACTGCAGCGATAATTACGTTCATCAGACTACGGAGGCATATGATATATGGTCGGCAGTTTTGAGAGAATATGCCAGAACCCAGATTGAAGGCGCGGATCCGAATCCGGTAAATGAACAGACACCGCCGGAAGAAACCGGGGAACAATAAAATTAAGTTGAAAGGGATAGAGATCATTATGAAAAAAGCAGATAATATAAAGAGAAGCGTATGCCTCTTGGCAGTTGTTTTGATGATGGGGGCGTGTGGAAAAGCAGAGACAACAGATACGTCTGCTGCCGATACCACGGCGGCAGAATCTTCTGTGGAAGAAACATCCGCAGCAGAATCTACAGAAAAAGAAAGCGAAGAAGAGACAAAGGAAGAAGAGACAAAAGAAGAATCCTCCGAAGAAAGTACAAAAGCTGAGGAGACCGAGGCTCCCGAAAGGGAAGAAAGTTCTGTTTCCAGCACAGAAACCACCTCCAAAGAAACAGAAGCTTCTTCAGAAGCCGCTCCGACAACAGAGGCCGTTCCGGAGACGTCTCCTGAGACAGTTCCGGAGACGACTGCCCCTCAGAGCACGGGGAAAGGCGTGAAGGAGATTTACGGTGAGATTACGCAGAAGGTAGCTCTTGTTTCACCTATGGTTGTTCCTGATGAATATATAGCCAACTATTATGGTATTGATTTGGGGTCTCTCGACGAATATGTATTTTCTATGTCAGAACAGGCGATTTCTGCAGAAACCGTTGCGATTCTGAAAGCAAAAGATGCAGGAAGCACCGGGACTTTAAGTGCCGCGCTTCAGACAGTAATTGACCAAAAGCGGTCTGAAATGGAAAATTACCTTCCGGACCAGTTTCAGATCGTGGACAGAAGCACCGTTCAGGTAAAGGGAAATTATGTGTATCTGGTGATTTCTGATAAAGCAGATGCTATTAATCAGATTATTCAGGCAGGGATTCAATAGGGCGGGGGAAAGATATGGTTTTTAGCAGTATTCCGTTTTTGTTTTTCTTTCTTCCCCTCTGCCTGCTTTTATATTATGCCATATCATGTTTACCATGCGTTCTGCATGGTAAACATTCTTATGTTATGGGCCGGCCGGGGGAGAATTCCTCTAAGGGGAGATATCAAATTCCATTACAAAATGGTATATTACTTATTTTCAGCTTGATTTTTTATGCGTGGGGAGAACCGGTTTATATTCTTTTAATGTTGTTTGCCTCAGCAGTGGATTTTGTGAATGGGCTTCTTATGGAGCGTTTTGGAACCAGCCAGGGAAGAAGGCGGATTTTTTTGATTTGTTCTGTAGTGATTAATCTTTCCGTGCTGGCTTTTTTTAAATATGCAGATTTTGTAATCGGAACCATAAATGGAATATTCAGGGCAGAGTTTCCTCTTTTGAATATCGGGCTTCCCATTGGAATCAGTTTTTTTACTTTTCAGACTATGAGCTATATAATAGACCTGTATCGGAGGGAAGTTCCTGCAGAGAGGAATTATCTTACCTATCTTACATATGTGTCTATGTTTCCCCAGTTGGTGGCAGGGCCTATTGTCAGGTTTTCCACAGTAAATGAGGAGCTGCATCAAAGGAAAGTCAGTCCGCAGGGATTTCAAAGGGGACTTTTTCGTTTCATGCAGGGGTTGTTTAAGAAGGTATTGATTGCCAATCAGGCAGGGGCATTGTGGGAGGAAATCCGTGTTTTGGAATCAGGACAAGCTCCGGTAATTCTTTGCTGGATGGGAGCCGCGGCGTTTACCCTGCAGCTTTATTTCGATTTCAGCGCGTACAGCGATATGGCTATAGGTATGGGATGGATGCTGGGATTTCACTTTTCAGAAAATTTCCAATATCCTTTGTGGGCGGTATCGGTTACGGATTTTTGGAGAAGATGGCATATTTCCTTGTCTACATGGTTTCGTGATTATGTATATATTCCGCTTGGGGGCAACCGGCGGGGAGTAAAAAGACATTTGTTCAACATGATGGTAGTCTGGTTTTTGACCGGACTGTGGCATGGGGCGGCATGGAATTTTGTCCTTTGGGGGCTTTATTATGGCATCTTATTGATATTGGAAAAATACGTCTGGGGGAAAAAACTGGAAAAGTTGCCGTCTCTTTTCCGTCATTTTTACACAATTGTGATTGTAGTGACAGGTTTTGTCCTTTTTGTGTTTGATGATGTGCAGATGTTGAGAAATTATCTGTGTTCCATGGCCGGATGTGCGGGAAATGCCTGGTGGGGGACAGAATGTCTGTGGTATATGCAAAACTACGGCGCAGTGCTTTTGTCCGCCCTGGTCCTTGCGGTTCCTTTTTATCCGTGGATGTGTAAAAAAAGGGAAGCACTGGGAGACAGGGGAAAAATGTTCTTTTCTCTGCTGGAGATGGCAGGGTGCCTTATGTTGTTTGTACTGACTGTGGCTTATCTGGTTAATGATACTTATAATCCGTTTTTGTATTTCCGTTTCTAAATGATACTTTGTCGTGCAGTACTGTCCGTAGGTCAATATTGTTAAGTTAAAGATTTTTCCAAAGGGTCCGCAGGAGAAGAGGGACAGAACGTTTTCAGACACGTTCTCACTCCGTTTTTCACGTAGCGGTACTAAGGCTGTAAAAGACACAGCCTAAGTGCCGACGTGAAAAGAGGGTCTTCAAACGTTCTGTCCCTCTTCTCCTGCTACGTTACCGGCACTGTTTAATGGAAGGCGTTGCTCCCATAAAATAGCCGATAACGTAGCCTGGTCTGTTACCCGTACCCCGGGAAACCCTCGAAGAACGTCGGCGCTTAATGAGCCGGAATGATTTTCCCGGCGAATTTAGCGTCCGCTACGTTCTTCACGGAGCGGGAGCGCGTTTTCCGGGGTACGGGTAACAGACCAGGCGGACCTTTCGGAATCACTGTAAAAAGCGTCATGTGCTGCGCGAAAAGATATACCGTACCAGTTATGGATATAATTGATATAAGAGGATATGATACTATGAGAAAAGATATAATCCGCACATTAACCGCCGCCCTTCTGACTGCGGTAATCCTGTCTCTTTCCATTGGATTTTTGTTTTATGAAAAGGAAGAATTCTCAGAAAATGAAAACAGGTATCTGGCGTCGTTCCCGGTCTTTACGTGGCAGGCTGTGGAAAGCGGGCAATATATGGATGATATAAATTCCTATCTATGTGACCACTTTCCTTTCCGGGATTTTTTTATCAGCCTGAAAACAAGGATGGAGATAGGGCTTGGCAGAAAGGAGATCAACCAGGTCTATATCAGTGAGGACGGATATTTAATTGAAGATTATCACAAGCCTGTTAATACGGAGCAGATTTCCGGGATTTTAAAGGCTTTTGGGCAGAAGGAGGAGCTTAGCCATACAAAGCTTCGTTTGATGCTGGTACCCACAGCCATTTATACCTGTCAGGATAAGCTTCCCCAATTTGCACCGGTATTAGATCAGATGGAAACGGCAAGGAAAATTTATCAGGATTCACAGATTCCCGCTATTGACTGCAGCCAGGATTTGCTGGCGCATCGGGAAGAAGGCCAGCTCTACTACAGGACGGACCATCACTGGACTACCTACGGGGCCTATATCGGATATCTGGCTTTTTGCCGGGAGACAGGATTCACCCCGATAGATCTTGAGGAGCTGGAAGCAGAGACCGCGGCGGAAAATTTTTGCGGAACTATTTATTCCAAGGTTAATGATTACAGCCAGAAGGGGGATATGATTACCATTTACCGGAATCCGGCAGATAATCTGACGGTGTTTTATGAGGATACCAAGGAAAGTTTTCATAGCCTTTATAACCTGGAATACGCGGAAAAGAAAGATAAATATTCATTGTTTTTAAATAATCTCCATTCGTTGATTGAGATTACCAATGAGAATGCGGAATCCGAAAGAGAGCTGGTTTTGATAAAAGACAGCTATGCCAATTCCATGGTTCCGTTTTTAGCTCATCACTTTCAGAAAATATATGTGCTTGATACCCGGTATTATAAATGGGGGCCATCCACATTTATTAAAGAGCACCAGGGTGTGACGGATGTGCTGATTCTTTATAATATGAATACATTAGATACGGATTTGGGGATTCGGGCAATTTATTAAGCAGCAGTCAAAGAATATCCGAAAACAGTTATTCTATGAGGGAGATAAGCGCCATGCCGGTATTTCGATTGAATAATAAGGAAATCAGCTTTCCGGATCCTCGTCTGGCAAGAGAGGACGGGCTTCTTGCCGTTGGCGGCGATCTGAGTGTGGAACGTCTGCTTTTGGCCTATACACATGGGATTTTTCCCTGGTTTAATCCTGGGGAAGAAATTTTATGGTGGTGTCCCCATGAGCGTTACCTGATCTTTCCGGAAAGGGTCCATGTTTCAAAATCCATGAAAAAATATATGAAAAGGCATGATTTTCGTATAGCCGTAAACAGGGATTTTTCTGATACTATGCATCGGTGCAGGATGAAGCGGGAAGATGACGAGGGAACCTGGATCGGGGATGAGATGGAAAAGGCATATCTGGAGCTTCATAAGAGGGGATTTGCAGCCAGCGTGGAGGTCTATGAGGAAAATGAGCTGGCAGGCGGACTTTATGGGGTTGTGATTGGGAAGTGTTTTTTTGGAGAAAGTATGTTTTCGGAGAAGAAGAACGGTTCTAAAGCTGCTCTGATTGCTTTTTCCAGAATTCTGCAAAATATGGAATTTTGTTTTATTGACTGTCAGTTTTATACAGAGCATCTGGAGAGTATGGGCGGGGAATATGTGAGCTGGGATAGGTATGAAGAGCTTCTTGGGGAGGGTCTGAATCCGGGCGGACAAGAAAATAATGATTGATGGACAGAAAGAAGTGTGATATACTGGACAACAGAAACCATTACGAGACAGAGAAGCAGTCTCTTAATTGAAAAGCGTCCCCGGGAAGCCTGTGTGTGCCTGGCAAAAGATCAGAGGACGGAACCAGGAGGAAAAAATGGAATTGATGTATTTTATGGGCGGAGTGCTGTTGATCATTATATTCGCAGTAGTTGCTGCCGTGACCACTGTGGCGACTTCGGCTGCCGCCATAGCCATGGAAGAGGAAGATGAGGAAGACTGACACAGAGAAGTTTGCTCAAGACGGTTCCTAAGCCCGGTGATTCTTCGGAAGAAGATTGCCGGACTTTTTCATTGGTTTTAAAGGTTTTTTAAAGTACATCCGAAGAAAGATTTGGCCTGGCTTCTATAGTTAATTCCGGCCGGTTTTTAAGATTTCTACAAAGATTTCATTGGCATTTTCCTGGCGTATGGCGATGGCAGTATTGTGGATAAAATAAGCCCCCATACTGCCGCGGGACGGTTGAATCATGCAGGACAGGGTTTCTTTCGGGCGAAAGCCCAGGATCATAAGGCGCTGTTTAAAATCAGGTTTACTGGCGATCCAGACAATACGGGCCCGTTCGCCTTGTTTTATATGGCTTAAGGGGAGTACCATGGAACACTCTTTTTGTTTTGGATGTTGTAGGCAGTATATGCGGCAAGGGGAATCTGGGTGCTGTTATGGATGTGCTATTTTTAAAGTTTAAAAAAATAATACAGAAAATCCACCGAGGGGTCGGTGGATTTTCTGTATTACTTTTGGGAATGGTAGGTATACAAATAAAAGAAAATGGTTTTAGGGGGGCCTGCCAGAATCGCTTCTGGCAGGTATGAGTATGAAAAAGCTTTACAATTTCAAGTGTCAACTTGAAACAAAGGCTCATTACCCTTTCGGATAATGTATTTATAGTATAAATAGTATTTGTGTCAAAATTGTGTCTCCATAATAAAAAAAATATAAAAAAAATAAAAAATAAAAAAACCCTTTCAAAATAGGGTATCTTTGTATATAATAAAAAGAACCAGATATAGTAAAAAATAATTGTTTTATTATAAGATTGACATTGAAAATATTGTAAATACTGTAAATGACGGAAACGGAAGGAACGATCAGGAGGAAGAATAAGAATGTTAGTGTCCAATGATATTGGAATTGATCTGGGTACAGCAAGTATTTTAGTATATATCAAGGGAAAAGGCGTGGTGCTGAAGGAACCGTCAGTGGTAGCCATAGACCGTGATTCCAGTAAAATTATGGCTATAGGAGAGGAAGCGCGCCTGATGATCGGCCGGACACCAGGAAATATTATTGCCATACGTCCTCTGCGGCAGGGAGTGATCTCTGATTATACGGTGACAGAGAAGATGCTGAAGTATTTTATTACCAAGGCAGTGGGCAAGAGGACGCTGCGCAAGCCCCGAATTGCGGTCTGTATCCCCAGCGGCGCTACCGAGGTAGAGCGGAAGGCTGTGGAGGACGCCACGTATAATGCCGGCGCCCGGGATGTGGTGATTATTGAGGAGCCGGTGGCGGCTGCCATTGGTGCGGGAGTGGATATTTCCAAGGCCTGCGGCAATATGATAGTGGATATCGGCGGCGGCACGGCGGATATCGCAGTGATTTCTTTGGGCGGCCCGGTAGTGAGTACATCGATTAAGGTGGCCGGGGATGATTTTGATGAGGCGTTAGTACGCTACATGCGTAAGAAGCATAATCTTTTGATCGGCGAGCGGACGGCTGAGGAGATCAAGATCAATATTGGCGCAGCATACCGCCGGCCGGAGGTGCTGACTATGGAAGTGCGCGGGAGGAATCTGGTAACTGGCCTTCCGAAGACCATTATGGTGACTTCTGATGAAACCCTGGAGGCGCTCAGGGAGCCGGCTATGCAGATCGTAGACGCAGTCCACAATGTATTGGAAAGGACCCCGCCGGAATTGGCGGCGGATATTTTTGACCGGGGGATTGTGATGACCGGAGGCGGCGCGCTTTTGAACGGACTGGACCAGCTTATCGAGGAAAAGTCAGGCATCACGACCATGGTGGCAGAGGAGCCGCTGACAGCGGTAGCCATCGGCACAGGCAAGTTTATTGAGTTTCAGCACGGGGATCTCAAAGCCCGTGAATATTGATCTTAACTTATATCTTAACAGACTTCGGATATCTGGAATTCGGGACATACATGACAACAGGCGAAAGGCTGCTCCGCACCGGGTATATGGTGCGGGGCTTTTTCTCTTCGCAAAAGTAAGGTGGCACAGGCATGGCGACAGTAAAAGGATATGTGGAAAAGATAAAATACCGGAACGAAGAAAATGGATATTCCGTCCTGGAGGTGGGATATGAAGGCCAGGATTACGTGCTGGTGGGGATCTTTCCCTATATTAGTGAGGGAGATCTGATGGAAGCAGAAGGACGGATGACAGAGCATTCCCTTTATGGGGAACAGCTTCAGGTAGAAAAATATGAATTGAAAGCTCCGGAGGATACGGCATCCATGGAGCGTTATCTGGGTTCCGGCGCAATCAAGGGAGTAGGGATGGCCCTGGCGGCGAGGATTGTCCGAAAATTCAAATCGGACACTTTCCGCATTATAGAAGAAGAACCTGAGCGCCTGGCAGAAGTCAAAGGGATCAGCGAAAAGCTGGCTCGGGCGATCTCAGAACAGATGGAAGAAAAAAAGGAAATGCGCCAGGCTATGATGTTTCTCCAAGGCTATGGAATATCCATGAACCTGGCATTGAAGATTTATCAGGAATACGGCCAGGAAATGTATGGGATTATCCGGGAAAATCCTTATAGGCTGGCAGATGATATTCAGGGTGTCGGCTTTAAGATAGCAGATGAGATTGCCCAGCGTGCAGGGATTTTTATGGATTCGGATTATCGGATTCACAGCGGGATATTTTATTGCCTTCTGCAGTCCGTGGCGAACGGACATACTTATCTGCCTCAGGAAGAGCTGTTGAAAAACGCATCGGAACTTCTCCATGTAGACTGCAGCACGATGGAAAAACATTTGATGGATCTGCAGATGGAAAAAAAGATTGTGGTGAAAGTCGGAGAGAAAAACAACCCACATATTTATGCAGCCCAATATTATTATATGGAATTAAATACAGCCCGGATGCTTCATGACTTAAATCTTCGCGGCACAGAGCCGGAAGACGATATTCGGAAAAAACTTGAGTATATCTGCCAGGAAGAGGGAATTGAAGCTGACCAGATGCAGATCCAGGCAGTGATGAAGGCGGTGAACAGCGGGCTGTTGATTATAACAGGCGGTCCTGGTACTGGAAAGACTACCACAATCAATACGATTATCCGCTATTTTGAGCAGGAAGAGATGACCATTCTTCTGGCAGCCCCCACAGGGAGGGCTGCAAAACGGATGACAGAGGCTACCGGTTATGAGGCGAAGACGATTCACCGTCTGTTGGAACTGAATGGGGCGCCGGATGATAACGGCGGAACTTCAGGGATGCATTTTGAGAGGGGAGAGGAAAATCCTCTGGAGGCGGATGCCGTTATTATTGATGAGACTTCCATGGTGGATATATATCTGATGAATGCCCTCTTAAAAGCAATCAGCCCGGGAACCAGGCTGATTCTGGTGGGAGATGTGAACCAGCTTCCCAGCGTAGGGGCGGGGAATGTGCTGCGGGATATTATTGAGTCAGAGCAGTTTCAGGTAGTGCGTCTGAATCGTATTTTCCGCCAGGCGGCGGAGAGCGATATTATCGTAAATGCCCACAAGATCAACGGCGGGGAAAAGATTCCATTAGGAAAGAAAAGCCGTGATTTTTTGTTTATCCGCGGAGAGCAGCCGGATAGCATTATCCGCTCTATGATTGCCCTGGTGAGAGAAAAGCTGCCTGGGTATGTAAAAGCGGATCCTTTTGATATCCAGATTATGACGCCTATGAGAAAAGGCGCCCTGGGGGTAGAACGGCTTAACGGAATTTTGCAGGAGCATCTGAATCCAAAATCTGCCGAAAAAGCAGAAAAAGAAGCGGGGGGAACCTTGTACCGTGTAGGGGATAAGGTGATGCAGGTGAAAAACAACTATCAGTTGGAATGGGAGGTGAGAGGGAGCCATGGAACCGTATCGGATTCCGGCACAGGTGTTTTTAACGGAGATATAGGGATTATCCGTCAGATTAACATGTTTTCAGAAGAGATGACAGTAGAATTTGATGAGGGACGGATGGTGGATTATGGGTTCCGGCAGTTGGAGGAGCTGGAGCTTGCCTATGCCATTACCATACATAAGTCCCAGGGAAGCGAATACCCTGCAGTGGTTATTCCGGTACATTCAGGACCTCGTATGCTGATGACACGGAACCTGATCTATACGGCAGTGACCCGTGCCCGCGCTTGCGTCTGTCTGGTGGGAAATCCGGAAATATTTCAGTCAATGGTAGATAATGAGGCGGAGCAAAGAAGATATACAGGGCTTGAAGAGCGTATCAGGGAGATTAGTATCCAGTCATTGGGCAGATAGGTATGCTTGTCAGTATAGGAACGGTTTGGGAAAAGGAGGAGAATGAAAGATTTAATATATGAAAAGACCCTGGCGGCAGGGATGGCTCTGGTGAATGTGTTATTTCCGCGGAGATGTCCGGTTTGCGGAAGGATCGTATATCCGGAAAGAGAGATGATCTGCCCGTCCTGTATCTCTCGTCTGTCGGTGGTAAAGCAGCCTGTATGTAAAAAGTGCGGTAAAGAGGTATTAAGTGATCAGATCGAGTACTGTCTGGATTGTACCCGCCACCATCGTACCTTTGATTCAGGAGCGGCGCTTCTGAATTATAATGAAGCGGCAAAACATTCCATGGCTGCCATTAAGTATAAGAACAAAAGGGAATATCTTGACTTTTATGGCGCTGCCATGGTGAGCAGGTTCGGAAAGTTAATGAATCTCTGGCAGGCGGATGCGCTGATTCCTGTCCCGATTCATCCTTCCCGCCGGCGGGAGAGGGGATTTAACCAGGCCGAAGAACTGGCCAAACGGCTTGGGCGGGGATGGGGGCTTCCTGTGGACCGTAAATTATTGATCCGCAGGAAAAAGACGGCGCCACAGAGAGAATTAAATCCATCACAGCGGCTGAGAAATCTCCAGGAGGCATTCCAGATTAACCCGTCTTATAAAGAGGAGGACAAAGAGGGAAAAGTTCCTCGCTGTGCAGTTTTAGTCGATGATATTTACACGACCGGGAGCACGATAGAAGCGTGTTCCCGGGTGCTGAAGTCCGCAGGAGTGGAGGAAATCCATTTCTTGACGGTCTGTATCGGGATCGGGAGATAAACCGTTATGACCTGCAGAATACCACAATAAGGTCAGGAGAGGTCTGGGCAGGGATGCTTCGGGTAGTAGCGCTGTAGATAACCAGAAGCATCTTACCAGATAATATGCCGCCAAAGGGCTGGCCATTCGGAAGTGTCTTTTTCGTGTTGTCAGACACATTGAGACGCAGAGTGTCGTCAGAATTGGTTAGCTGGCCTGAGAAGGAAAGACGGGTAAAGGTGTCTAAAGCAGCGTAAATGCCGTTATAGCCAGGGACTATTGCCACCGCATGATAGAGAGGCGGATAAACCAGTAAGGCAGGAGCCAGCAGAGAATAAAAACAGGTTATCTGCTCACCTGCTTTTAAGGCATGATTATCCAGAACATAGGTCGAGCCGTCTACATGGATATTTACAATGCCCTGATCCATGGTCTGCAAGGTGAGTTTTATTCCGCAGCCTGCCTGAGAAGGAGATGCATCCTGCCATTCTATCTGAAGAATGGTTCCGGTCGTTGGGGTATATTGAGACATAAAAGCCTCCGATGTTTTTGTCATTATCATACTATGTTCAGAATGAAAAAAAGCAACCGCTCAGAATACTGAACGGTTGAAATATCAGGTCCGGGCCTGCAAAGAATCAGGGAATTCTTACGGCTGCCTAAATGGGGATTAAATGAAATGGTATCTGGTTCGCCGTCATCGTCTGGGATTCCCTTTGATGGCAGGTGAAGATAATGATCTGATTGTCGTAAGCCTGTGACAGCCATTCCAGAGCGGTCGCAAGCCTGTCATCGTCATATTGGACAAAGCTGTCGTCAAAGACAAGAGGTATCTCATCATGGCCTGACTGGATCAGACGGGCGGCAGCCATGCGCAGGGCTAAATATACCTGGTCCATGGTTCCGCTGCTGACCTGGGATACCGGAACTAACTTGGTGCGGGTATTCATAAATAAATTCAGGTCTTCATCCACGCTCATACTGTCATATATCCCGCCTGTGATCTGGCCGATCATATCAGAGGCAGCCTTATTTAAGTAAAGGCCAAAAGAATCCCGGATGGTAGATGAAAGTCCGGTCATAGTCTCTAAGGCCAGGTCAATGGCAGCAATTTCTTCCCGGATACGGTCATTTTCTTCCAATACCTGCTGGAGAGATTCTACCTGGTCCTTGCATCTGGAAAGCTGTTCCAGCTTTTTTTCCAGTTCCCATTGAGAGCGCTGCTGTTTTGTGATGACCTCCTCGCAGGAAGCGGCCTGGGTTTTCAGGGAGGAGATCTCCTCTGCCTGAAGGGCTACGGACGCCTCTGAGCGGACCAACGTCTCACTTAACCGAATATACTCTTCCATCCGCGTAAGAAATGCTTCCATGGCTTCCTCGGAGATGGCAGAATCTCCTAAATGGCGGGAAAATACTTCCTGAAGCAGTTTGCCGGTATAGGAAAGGTTTCTCCGGTCATGCTTTCGTGCCAGAAGCAAGGCGGCGCCTGTGACAGAAAACAGCAGTGTAATTATTGCCAGGACAGAGATCAGCAGAAAGGCAGGATCTCCCAAGCCAGCCATAAAAGAATTGTCCAGCCTGCCGTTAGGAAGAGACAGACGGCGGGTATGTTCCTGGACCATAATTATTATGGTAAAGATGCCGGTGACTACTGCCATGAAAAGTGCGAGGCCGGCCAGGACGGACATGGATTTTTTTTCACAGGCAGTTTTGGCAGCCTGGTAAGAATCATAGATGCCCAGGGTTTCATCCCGATATTGGGTAACGGATTCTTCATCGGTAAACTGAGCTCCGGAAAGGGCCTGCCGCCCGGAAGCAATCTTCTGAAGAAGGGTTTCCCGGTCTTCCTGCTTTTTTGATATCTGATTGTGAAATTCAGCACGTTTTTTTTGATAGGCCTGAAGCTGGTTTTCATATTCCGGCGCGGCGATATCCCGCTCTATAGTGCGGATCTCCCCCATCAGGGCCGTGTAGTTTCGGGCGGCATCCGGATCCAGCATCCGGTCAAATTCTTTGCGGCGGCTCCGAAGCTGGGAAGTCGCCCGGGTGATGTTTAAAGACATATTGCCGGTTGTATTCATGTTGGCAATGTAATTGCGCAGTTCGGATACCATGCCTCCGTCGGTAGCGCTTTTGAGCTGTCCTATGCTGATGGTATTCGTATAGGAGGTCTCGGTCAGGCCGCATAAAAGCTGATCTAAAAATGCTTTGGCAGGTTCGACCTGCTTTCCTTCCGTTTCGTTGACAATGGTCAGGGACTTTTTATCTTTGCGGAAATTGCGTTCAATCCGGTAGCGGTTTCCTTCCTGCTCCACCCGAAGCCAGCCCCCATAGGCAGCTTTGTTATCCCATGGTTCAAAATGGGACCAGGTATCATTTTTGGAGGCTCGCCCTCTGCCTCGCTCCAGTCCAAACAGCATGCAGCGGACAAAGGTGTGGATGGTGGATTTGCCTGCTTCGTTTTTGCCGTACACGATATTCAGACCGTCTGAAAAGGTCAGGTCACGGTCATGAAACTTACCGAATCCGTCAATGTGTAAATCCAGAAATTTCATCCTGTCAGATCCTCCTTATCTCCTCTCATCAGTGGTGCTAAGCAGCGCGTCTATTCCATAATAGAGAGCTTTTTTTTCTATGGGACTCATTTCCTCTTTCTGCAGAGTGCGAATATAAAATCCGATCATATCGCCGGGATGCTCGGCAAAAAGGCGGCTGAAATCATATTCCGGTTCCGATTCATCGATGATTTCAATCACTTGCATCCGGCGCTCTAAGGGGCTCAAATCAAACTGAATGTCAGGATCCCGTTTCCCCCGGATGCGGAAGCGGTAGATATGCTCCAGCCCCCGCCTGGCCGCCTCGTCTGCAATCCGTGTACATAGCTCGCCATTGGTGGTGGCAGGAGTCACATGGATGACCAGGGGGATATATTGAGCCTGGGACATCGGGATAAATTCCAGATGAGTGACCTGGCGTGTGGACGGGCTGATCTCTCCCATCACAATGCCGTGGCGCCCGGTCTCGGTCTTGTCCAAGGGTTCGGGAGAGCCGGGAAATGCGTAGGAAAGGTCCGGGGCCAGTTCAGGTTTATGGATATGGCCTAAAGCGGCGTAGGAAAAACCTGCTTCGGCAAAATGTTTTTTGTCCATGGGAAGATGGGCGCTGTCGCCGCCGTGAGCCAGAAGAATGTGAATCCGAGGCGTTTCGGGCGGCCGGATATCCTTTAGCAAAGGTTCCGTGATTTCTGCCGTGTGGTAGGAAAAGCCGGTAACATCTACATTGAGCTTTTCAAAAGTAACGGTAGAGATTGTGTCTTCCATTAAGAAAGTTACATTGGAGCACCAGGTAAAGCTGCGTTGGGCGGAGCTTTTACGGATGCGGTCATGGTTGCCGGCGATAATGACGATCCGGATACCGGGGATGGTGGAAAACAGATAGTTTATTTCCTTTAAATCCCGCAATAAAGGCTGGCGGTGGAAGAGGTCGCCGGCAATAAAAAGGAAATCCACATCCCGCAGTTTGGCCTGGCGGATGATCTCTGCAAAGGTGTCACGGATTGCCTGAGCCCGGTCAGGGCTCCAGGGCTTGTCGCTGTCCGGGTTCATTCCCCAGTGAATGTCGGCGGTGTGGATAAATTTCATGGCAGCTCCTTTTGGTTGAGTCAATGGATCGTTAATGGGTTATTGGGTCGTGAAAGGTATGTTTATAATTCGCAGTTGTTGACCGTGCGCGGGAAGGGAATTACATCGCGGATGTTGCCCATGCCGGTCAGGTACATGACGCAGCGTTCAAAGCCAAGGCCGAAGCCTGCATGGCGGGTGGAGCCATATCTGCGCAGGTCAAGATAAAACTTGTAGTCTTCTTCCTTAAGGTTTAATTCTTTCATTCGGGCAAGAAGCTTGTCATAATCGTCCTCACGCTGGCTGCCACCGATGATTTCGCCAATGCCAGGGACCAGACAGTCCATGGCAGCCACGGTCTTGCCGTCCGGGTTCATCTTCATGTAAAAGGCCTTGATTTCCTTGGGATAGTCGGTAACAAAGACAGGACGTTTGTATACCTGTTCGGTTAAATAGCGTTCGTGTTCTGTCTGCAGGTCGCATCCCCACGATACCTTATAGTCAAAGTTGTCATTGTTTTCAGACAGGATCTCGATGGCCTGGGTGTAGGTGACATGGGCAAATTCGGAATTGAGGACGCCGTTTAGCCTGTCCAATAATCCTTTGTCAATAAAATTGTTAAAAAAGGCCATCTCTTCCGGCGCATTTTCTAAAACATAACGGATGATGTGTTTGAGCATTCCTTCCGCAACGTCCATGTTATCCTCAAGATCTGCAAATGCCATCTCCGGCTCGATCATCCAGAATTCTGCGGCATGGCGGGTAGTATTGGAATTCTCCGCCCGGAACGTGGGGCCGAAGGTGTAAATATTCCGAAATGCCATGGCATAGGTTTCTCCGTTAAGCTGGCCGCTGACAGTCAGGTTGGTGGGTTTGGCGAAAAAGTCTTTGGTAAAATCAACGGAACCGTCTTCCTTTTTGGGGATATGATTCAAATCCATGGTAGTTACCTGGAACATTTCCCCGGCACCCTCGCAGTCGCTTCCGGTAATCAGGGGGGTATGCACGTAGACAAAATCCCTTTCCTGGAAATACTGGTGAATGGCGTAGGCTATCAGGGAGCGTACCCGGAATACGGCCTGGAACGTGTTGGTCCGGGGGCGAAGGTGGGTGATCGTGCGCAGGTATTCCAGGGTATGGCGTTTTTTCTGCAGAGGATAATCCGGGGCGGATGCGCCCTCCACGGTAACTTCCCGCGCCTGGATCTCAAAAGGCTGCTTTGCGTCAGGGGTAGCTACGAGGGTTCCTTTTACGATGATGGCCGCGCCTACATTCAGTTTGCTGATCTCGGCAAAGTTCGGCAAGGTATCATGATAGACGACCTGAAGCGTTTCAAAATAACTGCCGTCGCTGACGACGACAAAGCCAAAAGCCTTGGAACCGCGGACACTGCGAACCCATCCGCCGACTGACAGCTCCTTATCCAGGTATTCTTCCCGATTTCGGTACAATTCTCTTACGGTAATTAAATCCATATGGCGTCTCCTTTATTTTTTCGTTATTCTTTTCTTTATAATCTTAAAAATGGCAGGAATTGGCTGCCCTATGGGGATTATACTTTATTTTTTGGAATGATTCAAGGGTAAGCGGCGCCTTTCCGGAGTACTTTTCCCGACTTTTTCCGCCGCTTTTCCAAAAGAATTGATTTCCTACAAAAGATGTCGGAAAATGCACAAAAAATCTTTGGATTAAGTATAAAATTTGTTCACTATTTTCGAATTATGTGGTATAATCATATTTATCAGAAAATACAACAGCGAGGTGAGCAGCGTGATTAAGAAAGAAATGATTGCCATGCTATTGGCGGGAGGACAGGGGAGCCGTCTGGGAGTACTGACGCAGAAGGTAGCAAAGCCTGCGGTTTCGTTTGGCGGAAAGTACAGGATCATTGACTTTCCTTTAAGCAACTGCATCAATTCCGGCGTCGATACGGTGGGAGTATTGACCCAGTATCAGCCTTTACGTTTAAATACTCATATCGGGATCGGTATTCCGTGGGACTTGGACCGCAATGTGGGAGGCGTCACGATTCTCCCGCCCTATGAACGGAGCAAGGGCAGTGACTGGTATACCGGTACCGCCAACGCAATCTTCCAGAATTTGGAGTATATGGAAACATATAACCCGGATTATGTGCTGATTTTGTCCGGAGACCACATATATAAGATGGACTATGAGGTGATGCTGGAATACCATAAAGCAAATAATGCAGATGTCACGATCGCAGCCATGCCGGTGCCTATCGAGGAAGCAAGCCGTTTTGGCATTGTCATTACGGATGAGGCTAACCGTATTACCGAGTTCGAGGAGAAGCCGGCAAATCCAAGGAGCAACCTGGCTTCCATGGGGATCTATATATTCAGCTGGCCGGTGCTGAGAGAGGCTTTGATCCATTTGTCCGAGGAGCCGGGCTGTGATTTCGGCAAGCATATTATTCCTTACTGCCACAGCGGCGGCAGAAGAATTTTTGCTTATGAGTATAACGGATACTGGAAGGATGTAGGTACTTTAGGTTCTTACTGGGAGGCGAACATGGAATTGATCGACATCATCCCGGAGTTCAACCTGTATGAAGAGTACTGGAAGGTCTACACCAAGAGCGATATTATCCCGCCTCAGTATGTGGCTGAAGACGCGGTGATTGAGCGCAGCATTATCGGCGAAGGCACGGAAATTTACGGGGAGGTGCATAATTCTGTCATTGGCGCCGGGGTTATCGTCAAAAAAGGAGCCGTGATCCGTGATTCCATTATTATGCGGAACTGTGTGATAGGAGAGGATACCCAGGTAGTTAAGGCAATTGTGGCTGAGGATACGGTGATAGGTGCAGGTGCGGTCCTTGGCGCCGGGGAATATGCCCCAAGCAAATATGATCCCAAAGTATATCAGTTTGATCTGGTTACGGTGGGAGAACACAGCGTAATTCCGGATCATGTGAAGATCGGAAAGAATACGGCCATATCCGGCGTTACCGCGCCGGAAGACTATCCTGACGGAAGTCTGGCAAGCGGAGAATCCATTATAAAGGCAGGTGGTTTACAATGAGAGCGATAGGTATTGTTCTGGCAGGCGGAAACAGCAAGAGGATGCGTGAATTGTCTAACAGGCGGGCCATATCCGCCATGCCTGTTGCCGGCAGCTACAGGGGAATCGATTTTGTCTTAAGCAATATGACGAATTCTCATATACAGAATGTAGCTGTGTTCACCCAGTATAATTCCCGTTCGCTGAATGAGCATTTAAGCTCTTCTAAATGGTGGGATTTTGGAAGAAAGCAGGGAGGGCTTTACGTGTTCACGCCGACTATTACGGCGGAGAACAGCGACTGGTACAGAGGAACTGCTGATGCATTGTATCAGAACCTGTCGTTTCTAAAGAACAGCCATGAGCCGTATGTGGTGATTACATCCGGGGATGGCGTCTACAAGCTGGATTACAATAAGGTGCTGGAGTACCATATTGAGAAGAAGGCAGATATAACGATTGTGTGTAAAGAGCTGCCGGAAGGTGAGGATGCCACCCGGTTTGGTGTTATAAAGACAAATGAAGACGGGCGAATTATCGAATTTGAAGAAAAGCCTATGGTGGCGGAAAGCAATATGGTGTCTTGCGGGATCTATGTGATCCGCAGGCGTCAGCTTATTGAACTGATCGAGCGGTGTGCAGCAGAGGACCGGGTGGATTTTGTACGGGATATCCTGGTGCGCTATAAGAATTTGAAAAAGATTTATGCGTACCGGTTAAATACCTACTGGAGCAATATTGCGTCAGTGGATTCTTATTATCGAACCAATATGGATTTCTTGAAGCCGGAGGTTCGGAACTATTTCTTTAAAGAGTATCCGGATGTGTATTCCAAGGTAGACGATCTGCCGCCTGCCAAATACAATCCGGGGGCATTGGTGAAGAACAGCCTTGTATCCAGCGGTTCTATCATCAACGGAACAGTGGAGAATTCTATTTTATTTAAGAAGGCGTATGTGGGAAATAACTGCGTGATCAAGAATTCTATCATATTGAACGATGTCTATATTGGGGATAATACAGTTATTGAGAATTGTATTGTGGAAAGCCGTGACACCATCCGCGCAAATACGACTTATATCGGCGAACCAGGCAATATCCGGATCGTAGTTGAAAAGAACGAGAGATACACGCTGTAAAAGGAAAGGGTTTATGAGATGCAGATAACAGATGTACGAGTGAGAAGAATCGAAAAAGAAGGTAAGATGAAAGCAATCGTTTCCATTACTCTGGATAATGAATTTGTAATTCATGACATTAAAGTGATTGAGGGGGAGAAAGGACTTTTTATCGCCATGCCCAGCAGAAAGGCATCCGATGGGGAGTACCGGGATATCGCCCACCCGATCAATTCGGAAACACGGGATATGATTCAGAATGTGATTCTGAATAAATATGAGACTACGGCGCTGGAGAGCCAGGAGGAATAGCAGAACTGGCATAAGAAAAAGACAGCAGGCTTCAGGAAAAAGCCTGCTGTCTTTTTTCATATATATTCTAATGTAAGCCTTTACTTTTTTTTCATTACCTGATAAAATGAAACGGCTTTATAGGGAAGATGTTCCTGGCAGGCGTGGAATAGGGGGAAAGGAAAGAAAATGTATATAATAGCAGGGCTTGGAAATCCCACAAAGGAATATGATAAAACAAGACATAATGCAGGTTTTGGAGTGGTCGATGAGCTGGCAGAACGATATAATATTGATATTGGCGAAAGAAAGCATCGTGCATTGTGCGGTAAGGGCGTGATTGAGGGACATAAGGTGCTGCTTGTAAAGCCTCAGACTTTTATGAATCTCAGCGGGGAAAGTGTGCGGGCCGTGGTGGATTATTATAAGATACGGCCGGAGGAACTGATTGTCATTTATGACGATATCAGCCTGGCGCCCGGGCAGCTCCGTATTCGAAGAAAAGGCAGCGCAGGGGGACATAATGGGATTAAAAACATTATTGCCCATTTGGGAACCCAGGAGTTTTCCAGGATCAAAGTAGGAGTGGGGGAAAAGCCGCCTCGTATGGATTTAAAGGATTATGTGCTGAGCCGTTTTTCCAAAGGAGAACAGGAGCAGATGGACCAGGCGTTTAAGGAAGCGGCCCAGGCTGCGGTGATGATGATGACAGAAGGCGTGGACAAGGCAATGAATCATTTTAATATGAAGAAAAAAGTGGAGGAAGAATGAGCAGGTTGTTTGCAAATCCACTGACAGAGCTGATCGAATACGAGGAGATGAACCAGGAACTGGAACAGGGAAGGGGGCCGGTGCAGGTCAGCGGCTGCATGGATTCCCAAAAGGTGCATCTGATCCAGGAGACGGCTTCTTCGTTTCCCTGGAAGCTGGTGGTCACGTATGATGATTCCAGGGCAAGAGAAATTTATGAGGATTTTGGCTGCTTCAGGCAGGATGTGTGGCTGTATCCGGCAAAGGATCTGTTGTTTTACAGCGCAGATATCCATGGGAACCTGATGGCAAGACAGAGAATCCAGGTGCTGCGCCATCTTCTGGAAGATGATTCCGGTGTGGTGGTGACTACGCTGGACGGTCTGATGGACCATCTCCTTCCCTTGAGCCAGTTTGAGAGCCAGGTGGCAGTGGTGCAGACCGGGCAGGAGCTGAATCTGGAGGAATGGAAAGAACGTCTGGTAAGGCTGGGGTATGAGCGTACCGGCCAGGTGGATGGCATGGGACAGTTCTCCATACGGGGGGGAATACTGGATATATTTCCTCTCACGGAGGAGCAGCCGGTAAGGATTGAGCTTTGGGATACAGAGGTGGATTCCATCCGTACCTTTGACCTGGAAAGCCAGCGTTCCGTGGAACAGTTGGAGGAGATTGCCATCTATCCTGCAGTGGAGATCGTGCTGACGGAAAAGCAGAGGAAAACTGGGGCTGTCCGGCTGAAAGAAGAGATGAAAACGTCAGGAGAAAAACTGAGAAAGGAGAGGCTGACGGAGGAGGCGGCCCGGCTGTATGGAATTGTAGGAGAGCTGGTGGAAGGGATTGAAGAGGGGTGGAAGGTAAACGGGCTGGACGGATATCTTTCTTATTTCTGCAGTGAGACGGTTTCGTTTTTGGATTATTTTCAGGAAAAAAACGGAATGATAATCTTAGATGAACCGGCCCGGCTGCAGGAAAAGGGCGGAGCGGTGGAAACAGAGTTTCGGGAGAGTATGTCCCACCGGCTGGAAAAGGGATATCTGCTGCCGGGACAGACCGGGCTTTTATATACGGTAAAGGAGCTGATGGTACGGGCGCAGAGGAACAATACCCTGTATCTGACCGGCCTGGAGCAGAAATTGCCGGGAATGACCGTGAGAAACCAGTATCGGATCAGCGTAAAAAATGTTAATTCCTATCAGAGCAGTTTTGAACTTTTGATTAAAGATCTCCAGAGATGGAAGCGGGAAAAGTATCGGGTTATCCTGCTTTCCGGTTCCCGTACCAGGGCAAGCAGGCTGGCCGGCGACTTGCGGGAATATGATTTAAGCGCGTTTTGTCCGGATAATGAAGAACGGCAGGTGTGTCCGGGGGAAATCCTGGTGACTTACGGAAATCTCCATCGCGGATTTGAGTATCCCCAGATCAAGTTTGTGGTCATTACGGAAGGGGATATGTTCGGCACAGAGAAGAAAAAACGGAAACGGAAGAAGGCTTCCTATGAGGGAAACAAGATTCAAAGTTTTTCTGAGCTTTCTGTGGGAGATTATGTGGTACATGAGGAGCATGGACTGGGTATTTACCGGGGAATCGAGAAGATTGAACGGGATAAGATCACCAAGGATTATCTGAAAATCGAATATGCAGACGGCGGTAATCTTTATCTTCCGGCCACCCGGCTGGACGGAATCCAGAAATATGCAGGGGGCGATGCCAAGGCGCCAAAGTTAAATAAACTGGGAGGAGAGCAGTGGAAAAAAACAAGGAGCCGTGTAAAGAGTGCGGTAAAAGAGATTGCCAGGGACCTGGTAGAGCTTTATGCGGCACGACAGGAAAGCACAGGCTTCCAATATGGTCCTGATACGGTGTGGCAGAGGGAATTCGAAGAACTGTTCCCCTATGAGGAGACGGAAGACCAGGAGGAAGCCATAGAGGCGGCCAAACGGGATATGGAGAGTAAAAAGATCATGGACCGGCTCATTTGCGGGGATGTGGGCTACGGAAAGACCGAAGTGGCGCTGCGCGTGGCTTTTAAAGCTGTTCAGGAAAGCAAGCAGGTGGTATATCTTGTTCCCACTACCATTCTTGCCCAACAGCATTATAATACTTTTTTACAGAGAATGAAAGATTTTCCGATACGGGTAGATTTGATGTCCAGGTTCCGAACCCCTGCACAGATCAAGAAAACCCTGACAGATTTGCATAAAGGGATGGTGGATATTGTGATCGGAACCCACCGTGTTTTATCCAAGGACGTGAAATTTAAAGACCTGGGGCTTCTGATCATTGACGAAGAACAGCGGTTTGGGGTGGCCCATAAGGAAAAAATCAAGAAACTCAAGGAAAATGTGGATGTTCTTGCTCTAACGGCTACGCCTATTCCCAGGACGCTCCATATGAGCCTGGTGGGAATCCGGGATATGAGCGTGCTGGAGGAGCCGCCGGTGGACCGTCTTCCTATCCAGACTTACGTGATGGAGTATAATGACGAGATGGTCAGGGAAGCCATCAACCGGGAGCTGGCACGGGACGGGCAGGTGTATTATGTATTTAACCGGGTCAAAGGGATTGATGAGATTGCCGCCCATATCCAGGAATTAGTGAAGGACGCGGTGGTGGTGTATGCCCATGGGCAGATGCAGGAGCGGCAGTTGGAGAAGATCATGTTTGATTTTGTTAATGGGGAGATTGATGTCCTGGTATCGACCACAATCATTGAGACCGGGCTTGATATTCCCAATGCCAATACCATGATCATCCATGATGCGGACCGTATGGGATTGTCACAGCTTTATCAGCTTCGGGGACGTGTGGGGCGGTCGAACCGGACATCCTATGCTTTTCTGATGTATAAGCGGGATAAGCTTTTGAAAGAAGAGGCGGAGAAACGGCTTCAGGCGATCCGGGAATTTACGGAGCTGGGATCCGGGATCAAGATTGCCATGCGTGACCTGGAGATCCGCGGGGCCGGAAACGTGTTGGGAGCAGAGCAGCACGGCCATATGGAGGCAGTGGGGTATGATCTGTATTGTAAATTGCTGAACCAGGCTGTCCAGGCGCTCCGTGGGAAGCGGACTGTGGAGGATGAGGTTGAAACCGTGGTGGACTGTGATATTGATGCTTATATTCCTTCTTCTTATATTCGGAACGAATATCAAAAGCTGGATATCTATAAAAGGATTTCCGGTATTGAAAATGAAGAAGAGCATATGGATATGCAGGATGAGCTGATGGACCGTTTCGGGGACATCCCGAAACCGGTGGAAAATCTTCTTAAAGTGGCGGAATTGAAGGCATTGGCCCATCGCGCTTATGTGACGGAGGTAAAGGTAAACCGGCAGGAAGTGCGGCTGACCATGTATCCTGACGCAAAGCTGAATACGGAAGGGATCCCGGATCTGATACAGGACTATAAAGGGGATCTCAGGTTTCAGATGGGTGATGTGCCGTATTTTCATTATACGGACCGGAAAAATATTCATAAAGATTGTGAGGCAATGCTGAAAAAAGCACAGGAAGTGATCGAAAAGGTTACAGAACTGGCAGAAAAATCGGAGAAGACAGGAAACGGCAATACTTAAAGCCGTCTGAACGGGTTCAGATAATACGAGGAGGTATGGAGGATGAATAAAAATGATATTCTTCTTATTCACGGCACAGATTATAAGGAGATGACAAAACGTCTGCTGGAGCAGGCGGATTTGGCGGCGGATATCGGAGATAAGGGAAAACATATTGCGTTAAAACCCAATCTGGTCACTTCGGCATTACCTTCCGAAGGGGCTACGACCCATGGTGAATTGCTGGCAGGAACCATCGAGTATCTGCAGGAACATGGCTTTGAAAAGATCACGATCATGGAGGGCTCCTGGGTCGGTGATAAAACCGATCGGGCTTTTCGGACGGCAGGATATGATCGTGTATGCCGGAAATACGGAGTGCCTTTTACGGATCTCCAGAAGGATTCATCCACGGAATATAACGCGGCAGGTATGAAGATACGGCTGTGTGATAAGGCGGCGGCTGTTGACTATATGATTAATATGCCGGTGTTGAAGGGACACTGTCAGACCACGGTGACTTGTGCATTGAAGAATAATAAAGGGGTAATCCCCAACTCGGAAAAACGTCGTTTTCATACGTTGGGACTCCATAAACCCATTGCCCACCTGAATACGATTGCAAAGAATGATTTTATTTTGGTGGATAATATCTGCGGGGACCTTGATTTTGAAGAAGGCGGAAATCCTGTGGTTATGAACCGGATATTAGGATTTAAGGATCCGGTGCTCTGTGATGCATTTGTCTGCGACTGTATGGGGTATGACGTGGAAGACGTGCCTTATATCGGCCTGGCAGAGCGCCTGGGAGTGGGAAGCACGGATGTGGCCCATGCCAATGTAATCTGCATGAATCCTCCCACGGAGGCGGAAGGCGGATTTCACGGAACAAGGAGGGTCCAGAAGCTGGCGCAGTTTGCCTGTCCTAAGGATGCCTGCAGTGCTTGTTATGGTTCTTTGATTTATGCATTGGATCGGCTGAATGATGCCGGAAGGCTGAAAAAGGGGCTGCCGCCGGTGGCGATCGGGCAGGGGTATCAGGGCGAGAGCGGGGAGATCGGTGTAGGAAAATGCACATCCTGCTTTCAGAAGAGCCTGGCTGGGTGTCCGCCGAAGGCAGCGGATATGGTGGATTTTTTAATGAAAAATTGGGGGTAGCCCCGGGAAAAGCAGTATTGTTTTGAAATTAAAAAAATCTTGATTTTTCTCGTAAACAGCACTATAATAAACAATATGAATTGACAATCGTTCTTCAGGGCAGGGTGAGATTCCCTACCGGCGGTACAGTCCGCGAACCGCGCAGGCGGCTGATCCGGTGAGATTCCGGAACCGACAGTATAGTCTGGATGAGAGAAGAATTGTGCGGATGTCGAAACTGACTGTAGTATTTTCAGCGAACGATCTGTGAACGCCCTGGATGGATTAGAGCATCCGGGGCGTTTTTTGGCACATTCCTTAGGGAAACCGGAGGCGAAGGAGAACGGAATATTTAAGGAGGAGAGAAAAATGAGAGAGAATCGGTTATTGTCTACAAGAAATGTTGCGGTGATGGGGATGTTCGGCGCGTTGGCTGCAGTGCTTATGCTGTTTGAAATCCCTCTTCCTTTTCTTGCGCCTAGTTTTTACGGATTGGATTTAAGCGAAGTGCCGATTTTGGTGGGAACTTTTGCGTTGGGTCCTGTGGCAGGCGTGGTGATGGAAGTGGTGAAGATTCTGATTAAGCTGGTGTTAAAGCCTACTTCCACAGGATTTGTAGGAGAGTTTGCAAATCTGGTATTTGGCTGCTCAATGGTGGTTCCTGCCGGGATGATCTATCAAATATACAAAACAAAGAAGGGAGCTATGGCCGCAATGGCAGCGGGAACGGTAATCATGTCCCTGATCGGGATTGCCGGGAACGCTTTGGTTATGATTCCTTTTTATGCAAATTTTATGCCGCTTGACAATATTTTGGCAGCAGGAGCGGCGATCAATCCGGCTGTGGGAAATGTGTGGACGTTTGCATTGTTTTGTGTAGGACCCTTTAATGTGGTCAAAGGATGTATAGTCTCGTTGATCACGGCAGTGGTTTATAAGAGAATCAGCAGTGTGATACATAGTGTCGGCACTGAGAGAAGGAAAAGAAGAGTTCATATTTAAGTTGGAGTAATGGGCAGACAGATGGAATCCTGCCTGCAAAAAGCGCCGGAGATGGTTTTGATGCTTGTACCGCTTCGGCGCTTGTGTTATGATAGGGGATAGCTCCAGGAATGGTTTTCAAACAACGGTAAGGGTAAGGGGTGATAAGGATGAATACAAAGCTGGTGCTGATCGACGAAACCCAGAGGGAGGAAGAGATTCAGAAGGCTCTTTGGGAGGCTGCAGATATTTTGAGAAAAGGCGGGCTGGTGGCATTTCCTACAGAGACAGTCTATGGATTGGGTGCCAACGCCCTTGACGAAAAAGCTGCCGGAAAGATTTATGCAGCCAAGGGGCGGCCGTCTGATAATCCCCTGATTGCCCACATTTCCTGCATGGAGGAGCTGAGACCGTTGACAGCAAAGATTCCGGAAATCGGAATACGCCTGGCTGAAAGGTTTTGGCCAGGGCCTCTGACCATGGTGTTTTTGAAAAGCGACAGAGTGCCTTACGGGACTACAGGAGGGTTGGATACCGTGGCGGTGAGGATGCCGGAAAGGGAAGAAGCCAGAAGGCTGATTGCCATGGCAGGGGTGCCTGTGGCTGCTCCCAGCGCCAACCTTTCAGGCAGGCCCAGCCCTACTACCGCGCAGCATGTATGGCAGGATTTGAACGGCCGGATAGAGATGATATTGGACGGAGGCCCGGTGGGGATCGGGCTGGAATCTACGATTGTGGATGTGTCAGGGGAAAGGCCTGTGCTGCTGCGTCCGGGGGCGGTGACACTGGAGATGCTGGAAGAGGTGGTGGGGAAAGTAGAAGTGGATCCGGCCATTTCAGGGATTCCCGGAGAGGATGTGAGGCCTAAGGCACCGGGGATGAAATACCGGCATTACGCGCCCAGGGCAGAGATGGTTCTGGTGGAAGGGGAAATAAAGGCGGTTGTGGATAAGATTAACAGTCTGGTAAAGAGCCGGGAGGAGGAAGGCTGCACGGCCGGGATTATTTGTACAGAGGAGACAAGGAGGCAGTATTGGCGGGGAATTGTGCGCAGCGTTGGGAAACGGAGCCAGGAGGAGACGATTGCCCACAATCTGTTTGCCGTGCTGAGGGAATTTGACGACCTGGGAGTGGATTATATTTATTCGGAAAGTTTTTCCCAGGATCATTTAGGATATGCAATTATGAACCGGATGAAAAAGGCGGCAGGATATCGAAGAATTTCTGTTTAGAATTGTCTCTTTATTGAAATCAGAAAGCATAGAAGGCTGGAGGTAGAAAGGAATGGAAAATTTGAGAAAACGGGAAGATTATATTTCCTGGGACGAGTATTTTATGGGAGTTGCAGAACTGTCGGGAATGCGTTCGAAAGATCCGAATACACAGGTGGGGGCCTGCATTGTAAGTGATGACAACAAGATACTTTCCATGGGATATAACGGTTTTCCAAGGGGATGTTCCGATGATGATTTTCCATGGGGAAAACAGCTTGAGACAGAGGATCCTTATAATGCCAAATATCTGTATGTGACACACAGCGAATTGAATGCGATTTTGAATTACCGTGGCGGGAGCCTGGAGGGGAGCAGGCTGTATGTGACGCTGTTTCCCTGTAATGAATGCGCCAAAGCCATTATTCAGGCAGGAATTAAAACCGTGATCTACAAGGAGGATAAATATCAGGATTCGCCTTCGATGCGGGCTTCTAAAAGAATGCTCAATGCGGCCGGGGTGCGTTATTACCAGTATGAGACCACGGGAAGAATCATCAAAATTCAGGTTTAGGCGGCAGAGAAGATGAAGATTCTGCTGGTGGCAGTCAATGCAAAGTATATTCACTCCAATCCGGGAGTGTACAGTCTGAAGATGTATGCAGAAAACATACAAAAATTGCGGGAATATGCCGGGAGTAGTGTGGATATTGATCTTGCCGAATATACGATCAATAACCAGACAGAACAGATCTTGGAGGATATTTTTAAAAGAAAGCCGGATGTGGTGGGATTTTCCTGCTATATCTGGAATATATCCTGCATATTGGAACTGGTGCAGGACCTCCATAAAATATTGCCGGACACGGATATCTGGCTGGGCGGTCCGGAGGTGTCTTTTGATACAAAAGAACTGTTGGAGAATGAGCCGGAAATATTGGGGGCAATGAGGGGCGAGGGAGAGGAGATTTTTGCAGATCTGACGGTTTTCTACCGGAAACTGGGATGCGCCGTGCGATGTTTTGACAGAAGATATACAGAAGGAACAGAAGAAAGTTGGGAAAGAAGGCTGAATAAAATTCCGGGGCTGGTCTTTCGCGGGAATAATGGGGAAATACGGGAGCGGGAGACAAAGAAAGCCATGAATATGGACCGGCTTCCGTTTTTATACCTGGGGCAGGATGGATTTGAACACAGGATTATCTATTATGAAAGCAGCAGAGGATGTCCGTTTTCCTGCAGTTATTGCTTGTCTTCTATCGAGAAGTCCGTTCGTTTCCGAAGCTTAGAGCTGGTCAGGAGAGACCTGGATTTCTTTTTAGAAAAGAAGGTTCCCCAGGTAAAATTTGTGGACAGGACATTTAACTGTAAGAAAAGTCATGCCTTAGCTATCTGGCGTCATATCTTAGAACATGACAACGGGGTGACAAATTTTCATTTTGAGGTGGCGGCGGATCTCATGGATGAAGAAGAAATAAATCTGATTGGAAAAATGCGTCCCGGGCTGATTCAGTTGGAAATTGGAGTACAAAGCACGAATCCACGGACGATTTGTGAGATACGGCGCAAAATGGATTTGGAAAAGGTGCGGCAGGTAACAGCAAAGATCCATGAAGGAAGAAGGATTCACCAGCATTTGGATCTGATTGCAGGGCTTCCTTATGAAGATTATGAAAGTTTTCACGGTTCTTTTAATGATGTGTATGCCATGGCGCCGGATCAGCTTCAATTGGGGTTTTTAAAGGTACTTAAGGGTTCTTACATGTACGAGAAGGCCGAAGAGTACGGATTGGTCCGTACAGAAAAGCCGCCTTATGAGGTGCTTGCCACCCGCTGGCTTCCTTATGAGGATGTGAGGCGTTTAAAGGGAATAGAAAATATGGTAGAGGTCTACTATAACAGCGGCCAGTTTGCCAATACATTAAAATTGCTTGCTGATAAATTTTCCGATGCCTTTGTGATGTATGAACGGTTGGCACAATATTATGAGGAGCGGAAGCTTAACGGGAAAAATCACAGCAGGATGGCCCGATATGAGATCCTATATGAATTTATTGTGGAAACGGGTCCGGAAGCGGATTTTTTTGAGAAGATCCAGGACGCATTGGTGTGTGATTGTTATCTTCGGGAAAACTGTAAAAGCCGTCCGCCCTTTGCCTTGGAGCAGGCGCCTTATAAAGAGAAAATCAGATGCCTGGTGCCGGAACTGCGCCGTCTGGGAACCCGGATTCATATTGAAGTGCTGCGATGCGGGGAAATATGGCTGTTTGATTACAGAAGCAGGGACCCTTTGAGCGGGAATGCTTTGATGGTGCGAATAGGGGAAATATGAACGGTTTGCTGCAGAAGGGAATAGGGAAAATTGGAGAGAAGTTATGTGGCGGTGGATCTGGAGACTACCGGCCTGGAGGCAAAGAGGGAGAAGATTATAGAGATCGGGGCAATCCGTGTTGTGGACGGAAGAGAAACGGACACATATCATTCCATGGTAAATCCCTGGCGGAGCCTGGAAGAACGGATTACGGAGCTGACCGGTATCACAGACGAAATGGTAGAACATGCGCCGGATATTGGGGATATTATCGAGGAGTTTGTGGAATTCTGCGGACAGTTTCCGCTGCTTGGACACCGCATTATGTTTGATTATGGTTTTTTGAAACGGGCGGCGGTGAACCATGGGATTTCATTTGAGAAAAGCGGAATCGACACGCTGAAGCTGTGTCGTCGTTTCATGCCGGAGGATCAGCCGAAAAATCTGTCAGCGGCATGTGCCTTTTTTGGAATAAAACGCAAAACGGCTCATCGGGCATTGGAAGATGCCCGGGATGCCCACCTTTTATATCAACAGCTTGCAGGCCGGTTTTTAAAAAGATGGGAACCTGATTTTGTGGAAGAGGCAGCAGAAGAAAAAAAGAAGTTTTCGGAAGATCAGGAAGCATTTGCGGCAAAACCCATGATCTGCAAAGTAAAAAAAGAAGTGCCGGCAACGAAAAAGCAAAAAGAGGACTTGCGGTATTTAATAAAATATCATAAAATAGATGTGCCTGTGGAAATCGACCGTCTAAGCCGCAACGAGGTGTCCCGGCTTAAAGATCGGATTATTTTTCAATATGGCAGGATACAATAAATTAAAAGCACAGCAAAAGAGGTGAAATGCAATCATGATGAACAATAAAAAGAAAAAAATGTTTTCCACGATTATGGTCGTTATTCTGGTGCTTGCCATGATCATACCTACAATAGCAGGCGCGTTGACAATGTTTAATTAAATGAAAGAGTATCTGAGGAGTGATCATGAAAAAGGTTAATATATGGGGCACCCTTTTTGCCGCGGTCACCGCGGCTGTATTTTTTGCAGGGCCGGTATATGCAAGAGAGAGAACGTTTCCGGACGGATTTTTTGTGGGGGAGATCGGCCTTGGAGGAATGACGCGCGAGGAAGCCAGGCAGGCCATCGAGGCAGAAATCGAGAGACTGGCAGACCGGAAAGTGATCCTGGATATTGCAGGCAATACGGCTTTTGTGACGGCAGAAAAGCTTGGGCTGTCCTGGACGAATATGGACGTGGTGGATAAGGCAATGGAACAGGTTTCATCAGGAAATCTGGTACGGCAGTATATGGTACGCAAGGATATGATGAAAAGACCGGCGCATATTCCGCTGGAAACCAGTGTGGAAGAAGAAAAAGTCGAAAAATTTGTGAGGGATCAGACGGAAGGGCTGATGGAGGAGCCGCAGAATGCTTCTATTGTCCGGGAGAACGGGGCCTTTATGATAACTCCGGGAGTGTCCGGAAAAGTGGTGGATGTGGCGGCTACGAAGCAGGCCCTGGATGAGGCTTTTATGAACCAGACAGGGAATGAGGTCATGGTGGCAGCGGCAGTGGAGCAGAAGCAGCCGGATATTACAGAGGAAGATCTGGCATCAATCGGAGATGTGCTGGGAACCTTTACTACGGATTTCAGCAGCAGCGGCTCATCACGTTCAGGAAATCTGGCCAACGGGGCGTCCAAGATCAATGGCCATGTGCTGATGCCTGGGGAAACTTTGTCAGGATACGAATGTATGCATCCGTTTACAACGGCCAACGGCTATTATACGGCAGCAGCTTATGAGGGCGGCAGAGTTGTGGATAGTGTGGGGGGAGGCGTGTGCCAGATCGCAACGACTCTCTATAATGCGGCTTTGCGGGCAGAGCTGGAGATCACCCAGCGGCAGAACCATTCCATGGTTGTAGGGTATGTAAAGCCCTCCATGGATGCAGCCATTGCAGGGACGGTAAAAGACATTAAAATTACCAACAATTACAGCACACCCATCTTTGTGGAGGGATATACGGCGAACCGGAAACTCACTTTTACCATTTACGGAAAAGAGACCAGGCCGGGGAACCGGACTGTGGAATATGTATCGGAGACGTTAAGTTCCATCAGCCCGGGGGCACCGACGGAACAGGTAAACCCATCTATGGCCCCGGGAAGCAGAAAGCAGGTTCAGTCAGCCCATCGGGGTGTAAAATCAAGGCTCTGGAAAGTGGTTACGGTAGACGGGGTGGAGACAGAACGGACCTTGCTTCACACAGACACATACAATGCGTCTAAAGCAATCGTGATGGTGGGGCCGCCTGTAGCAGCGCCTGATCCTGCAGATGTGCCTGTTCCGGGGGAGATTTTGTCTCATCCGGGGCAGGAGAACACAACAGGACAACCGGAAACAGTAAATCCGGACAACCATCCTGACGTGCCGGGCTCAGGAACAGCCCAGGATCCGTCCGCGGCAGGCTCGGAATCTCCGGCCCAGCCAGAAAGTTCTGCCCCGTCTTCTGCCACAGAGGCACCTGCCCCGGCGGAGAATCCTGCACCTGTCCCGGCGGAGACATCGGCGCCTACGGGAATATCGGTGCCTGCTCCGGCGGAGCCGCCGGCAATGGCGTCATCACCTGAGGAACCGGCTGCATGAAGCCCCTTTCTCCCCATGGCCATTTTGGTTTTATGGAAGAAGGGCAGGATCTGGTAGCGGCAGGATTTGCAGGATTATCAGGAACCAGGATGATCCTGAATTCCAGGAACCAGGATTTGAGACATCGTTTTTCAGAAGAATATCTGGAAACTTTGGCCATGTGCGGCGGAGAATGTGGAAGGATACGAAAAGAAGAATTTCGAACATTAAAATATTGGAAATCTTTTGGCGCGGCAGAGTTTGAACCGGCAGGGGAAGGAGGCATTTTGACGGCGCTCTGGAACCTGTCGGGGGCATACCGGCTCGGTGTGGAGTTTTCTTTGAAAAAAATTCCCATCATGCAGGGAACGATTGAGATTTGTGAGTTTTTCGGACTGAATCCTTATCGTCTGCACAGTGACGGATGCTGGGTTCTTGTATCGGAAAATGGCGGGAGAACGGTGGCAAGACTGGAAGAAAAAGGAATCAGAGGAGCAGTGATCGGAAGTGTTACCAAGGGAATTGCCCGGGTGATTACAGATGTAGGAGAACGAAGTTTTCTGAATCGCCCCCAGCCGGATGAACTGGAAAAGGTAATGGTGCAGAGAAGGGAACAAGAATCAGATTAGAACGGTTGCAGATCGATTTGAGGGAAAAGGAGGCAGTTGGCCATGAGAGAAAAAATTTTGGCAGTAATAGAAAAGAACAGCAGGATCGATATCCATGATCTGGCAATATTGCTGGGGGAAAGTGAAGTGGCAGTGGCAAATGAAATCGCCGAGATGGAGCGAGAGAGGATTATCTGCGGTTATCATACGTTGATTAACTGGGAAAATACAAGTGAGGAGAAGGTGATTGCCTTGATCGAGGTAAAGGTGACACCTCAGCGCGGCATGGGATTTGACAAGATTGCCGAGCGTATTTACCAGTACAGTGAGGTAAACGCCGTGTATCTGATGTCCGGCGCCTATGATTTTACAGTGATTTTAGAAGGCAAGACCATGCGTCAGGTGGCGCAGTTTGTCTCGGATAAGCTGTCGCCCCTTGATTCGGTCTTAAGTACTGCCACTCATTTTGTGTTGAAAAAATATAAGGACCACGGCACGATTCTTTGTGACGAGATCCAGGATGAAAGGATGCTGATCACGCCGTGAGAAACCCACTATCAGAAAAAATTGTGACGATTCCGCCTTCAGGAATACGGAAGTTCTTTGATATAGTAAGCGAGATGAAGGATGCAATCTCTCTGGGCGTTGGCGAGCCGGATTTTGATACCCCGTGGCATATCCGGGAAGAGGGAATCTATTCGCTGGAAAAGGGGCGTACTTTTTATACGGCAAATGCGGGTCTGCGGGATCTGCGGGTAGAGATACATAATTATCTGAAACGCAGGTGTGATTTGAGCTATGACCCGGACAAGGAGATCCTGGTAACGGTGGGAGGCAGTGAGGCCATTGATATTGCTCTTCGCGCCATGCTGGATCCCGGAGATGAAGTGCTGGTGCCTCAGCCCAGTTTTGTTTCTTATGTACCCTGCGCGGTACTCGCAGGCGGTGTGGCGGTTCCCATCGAGCTGGAGGATAAAGACGAGTTCCGCCTGACGCCGGAAAAACTGCTGGAAAAGATTACGCCGAAGACCAAGATACTGGTGCTGCCCTTTCCCAACAATCCTACGGGAGCAGTCATGCGGCGGGAACATTTAGTCGAGATAGCAAAAATCGTGGAGGAACATGATCTGTTTGTGCTGTCAGATGAGATTTATGGAGAGCTGACGTATGGAGAGGAGCATGTGTCTATAGCGTCAATTCCGGGCATGAGAGAGAGAACCGTGCTGATCAACGGTTTTTCCAAAGCGTTTGCCATGACAGGGTGGCGTCTGGGATATGCCTGCGCGCCTGAGATTATTTTAAAACAAATGCTGAAAATCCATCAGTTTGCGATTATGTGCGCCCCCACTACCAGCCAATATGCAGCCATTGACGCTATGAAAAACAGTGATGAGGATGTGAGCCACATGCGGGAATCCTATGACCAGCGGCGGAGGTATCTGCTCCATGCTTTTGAAGAGATGAGGCTGGAGTGTTTTGAGCCGTTGGGAGCTTTTTATGCTTTCCCCAGCATTAAGCGTTTTGGGATGACTTCTGATGAATTTGCCAACCGGCTTCTTCAGGAAGAAAAGGTAGCGGTGGTGCCAGGCACGGCCTTTGGCGACAGTGGGGAAGGATATCTTCGGATTTCTTATGCCTATTCTCTTAAAAGCCTGAAGGAAGCTCTTGGGCGCATTGAACGGTTTGTGAAACGGCTGGACGGGGAATGATCGGATGAACAGGATGAATGTAGTGCTTTTTGAGCCGGAAATGCCTTTAAACACGGGGAATATCGGAAGAACCTGTGTGGCTACCAATACCCGGCTTCATCTGATTGAACCGCTGGGATTTAAGCTGAATGAAAAAGCTGTCAGGCGGGCCGGGCTGGATTACTGGGATAAACTGGACGTGACGGTTTATTGTGATTTTCAGGATTTTATGGAAAAAAATCCCGGAGCGAAGATCTATATGGCTTCAACCAAGGCGAAAAAAGTATACACGGAAGCCGTGTATGAGCCGGATTGTTATCTGATGTTCGGCAAGGAGAGCGGGGGTATTCCAGAGGAGATTTTGATAAAAAACAGAGAAAATTGTGTGAGGATTCCTATGTGGGGGGAGATTCGTTCTTTAAATCTGGCCAATTCCGTGGCGGTTTTGCTGTATGAGGCGCTGCGGCAGAACGGGTTTGAGAGGATGACGAAGGAAGGGAAACTGCATCGGCTGAAGTGGGAAGAGGGGAGGCAGGGATAGGTATTTGTTGTTATTTCGGAAGATCCGCCAGGTCAGTTTCCCGGGGTACGGGTAACTGACCTGGCTACGTTATTGGCCGGTTTATAGGGGTGGGAACGTGTCTGAAAACGTTCTATCCTTCTTCTCCTGCGGATCTTTCGGAGAATGAATCCCTAACTAAACAATAATTTTTAGAAATTTGTCGCCGTCATTTCTTTTCCCGCAAGAACTTCCTCATAGTCCTTTAAGTTTCTTTCCAACAGCTCAGGAGTGTTTAAGCCGTAGGGGCATTTTGCGGCACATTGGCCACAGTGGAGGCATTCTTTGATTTTCATCATTTTTTCCTGGCCTTCTTGGGAAAGGTGGGAGGCAGAAGGGGAACGGCGCAGCAGCAGGGACATCCGGGCGCAGTTATTGATTTCGATGCCTGCCGGGCAGGGCATACAGTAACCACAACCCCTGCAGAAACTTCCGCAAAGCTGTTCGCGGTCTTGTGCAATCATCGTCCGGATTTCTTCTGTCATTACAGGAGGATGTTCTATGTAGCTTAAAAATTCATCCAATTCCTGTTCTTTCTGGATACCCCAAATAGGAAGCACATCCGGGTATTGGGCGGCAAAAGCATAGGCGGCCGCCGAGTTGGTAATCAGTCCGCCGGAAAGGGATTTCATAGCAATAAAGCCTATGTTATGTTTCTGGCAGTCAGAAACCAGTCCAAGTTCCGGTTCGCCGGAAAGGTAGCAGAAGGGGAACTGCAGCGTGTCATACAGGCCACAGGCAACGGCTTCCCGGGCGACAGAAAGGCGATGGTTTGTGATAGAAATAAAGCGGATTTTCCCTTGTTCTTTTGCTTTTAATGCTGCTTCATAAAGTCCGCTTCTATCATCAGGTTTGGGGCAGAAGGAAGGGTTGTGGAACTGGTAGATGTCTATGTAATCTGTTTTTAAGAGGGTCAGGCTGCTGTGCAGATCTTTCCAGAACTCTTCGGCCTTTTCGGCTGCTGTCTTGGTGGCAATGTATATGTGGCTGCGGATATCACTTAATGCCTGGCCGAGTTTTTCTTCGCTGTCTGTGTAGGCCCGGGCCGTATCAAAAAAGGTTATACCGCCGTCATAGGCTTTTCTCAGAAGCTTTACGGCATCTCCAATAGGAATACGCTGAATGGGAAGGGCGCCGAAGCCGTTTCGGTCTGTGGTGATACCGGTTCTGCCTAATGTGATTTTTGCCATAAAAAATCCTCCTTGCGTTGTTTCACATAGTTTATCACAATTTTTTTGCTTTTTCCATATTGTTTATTCTCATGTAACGGATTCCTTTATCATACATTCTATCTGATTCTATCAATCCGTCCAATGCCTTTACAAGCCGTCTGATATCCTGGTCAGTTCCCTGGCAGCCGTTGGCGGCTTTCATTTCATATCTTCTGAGTTCATCCTCAAATTTGTCTGTATACCGGTCGGCTTCATAAAACAAGGCTCTTGCTTTCTCATTACCCCATTTTCTGAAATTGATAATGTTCTGATTCCCCATATGTTCCTCCATGACCATTATTTCGTCTTTGAAAAGATGTTTTTCCTTATCATGTGTTCTAAAGACTATTTTTATACCTTTGAGAATCCTTAAAAAACAAAGGAGAAATTACATGCAGTCCAACAGGGATTAATGAACCGTGTATTCAAAAGGGGAAAGTGTTTTATTTCAATGGGATCAGCGTGTATGGACAGAACGAAAATGTTCGTAAATCCATTTTCCGCATTCGCTCAATTCATCTTTGCTCCACCCGGATACTTTGCTGCAGCCGGGAGAGATTACGCTGCTGGTTTCGGCCTTATTGGCAAGATTCCAACAGCAATAGCTGATCTGACAGTCGTCCAGTAACCGGAGCCACAGGGCAGACTGTTGGAAGTCATTGCGTCCGTTTCCGGAGGCATCACAAGTGCCGAACTCGCTGACAAATACAGGCAGTCCATGCTCCACGCAGGCTGAAAGGCGCTGGCGCAGCCAGTCAGTATGAGTGGCGGCATAAAAATGAAGTGCATACAGAAGATTGTCATATTCCAGAGGAGAAGCAGCAGCCTGGTCGATATCCTGGCTCCAGGTGGGAGTTCCTACGATGATAACAGCATCGCTGTCATTGGCCCGGATCACGGGAATGACTTCTCTGGCATAGTTTTTAATGCTGTCCCAGGAGACAGAAGAATTCGGTTCATTACAGATCTCGTACAGCACATTGGTATGGTCTTTGTACAATGCGGACATTTCCTGAAAGAATTGCAGCGCCTCTTCTTTGTGGATATTAGGGTCACGGTCATTTAAGACATGCCAGTCAATGATTACATACATTCCAAGTTCCGTTGCATAGTCAACTCCCTTTTGGACAAGGGATTTAAGCTCATCCTGGCTGCCGCCGCTGCAGTAGCCGTTATATTCCTCTGTGTACATGGCAAGGCGGATGCAGTTGGTGTTCCAGTCATCCCGAAGAGTGCGGAAAGTGTCTAAAGTGATATATTGGGGGAACCAGGCAATCCCGTGGGTGGACATCCCCCGAAGCTGATATTTTTCACCGTGGCAGTCATACAGGCTGGGACCGTTTACATGAAGCTTTCCATGGACAGCAGCAGGGGTGTCGGGTACGGCAGTAAAAGAATTTTCAGATACTGCTTTTGGATCGGTAGTGCCATGAGCTGCCAGCGCAGCCGGTATGTTGCCGGGAAAAACATTCACGGTCAACAGAACGGCCATTATAAGTCCGGTAAGTAATGAACGGTATTTTTTAACAAGCATGAAAGATTCCTCCTATGAAAAAAATCATATGGCCCATAAGTATGGAATGTTTTTGGTTTCGTAAAACTGCTAAAAAGAAAGAACTGCTTTTCCCCCATAGAAAGCAGTCCCTCCGGTCACGATCAAAAACCGTTACACTATAAAGCTTTGCTTGGTATCCCCATACCAGATAAAATGTAATCGGCACTGAGTGCGTCTTACTAATGTAGAATATACCATTTTTTGAAGAAATAGTCAATGATTTTTGTGCAAAAATGCAGAAGGCCGGATAAATTCCTTTCAAACGGTACATACTGATTGAATAAAAACAGAAAATGTGGAGGGAGCGGCATGGACGAATTTTCCAAATCTCTTTCAGAAAATGTGGAACGGCTGAAACAAGTGCTGCAGGCAGATAAGAATTTTGATATTGTATATAGAACCTTTACCATAGCCGGAAGGAAGGCGGCCCTGTTCTTTGTAGACGGATTTACCAAGGACGAAGTGTTGTTGAAAATGATGCAGTCCTGGTGGTCGGTCAAAGAGGAGGACATGCCGGAGGACGCCTATGGTTTTTCTAAGAAATATCTGCCTTATGGGGAGATCGGGCTGGTAAAAAAAGAAGAGGATATGCTGGTACAGTTATTAACGGGTATATCCTGCCTGTTTATTGACGGTTTTGAGGTGTGCATGACCATTGACTGCCGGACATATCCTGCCAGAAGCGTGGGAGAGCCGGAAAAGGATAAGGTCATGCGGGGATCACGGGACGGATTTGTGGAGACTCTGATCTTCAATACGGCATTGATCCGGCGGAGAATTCGTGATCCGAGACTGACCATGGAGATTCTGACGGCAGGGGAAAGCTCCCACACGGATATTGCCGTGTGCTATATGGACGGAAGGCAGGATCAGAATTTGCTGGATAAAATCAAAGGCAGGATTCAGAATTTGAAGGTAGACGCCCTGACCATGAATCAGGAAAGCCTGGCAGAATGCATTTACCCTCATAAATGGTACAATCCGTTTCCGAAGTTTAAGTTTTCCGAACGTCCGGATACGGCGGCGGCATGTATTTTGGAGGGTAATATAGTGATTCTTGTGGACAACTCTCCTGCAGCCATGATTCTGCCTTCTTCGGTATTTGATGTCATAGAGGAGGCAGATGATTACTATTTTCCGCCCATTACAGGAACCTATCTGCGTCTTTCCCGGATGGCGACGGCTATTTTATGTCTGCTGTTTACGCCTACCTGGCTGCTTTTGATGATGAATCCCGGCATAATCCCGCCCTGGCTGGAATTCATCCGTATTGAGGATCCCTCTTTTGTGCCGCTGATTTATCAGCTTTTGATTTTGGAATTTGCCATTGACGGACTGCGGCTGGCTGCTATCAATACGCCGAATATGCTGACCACGCCTTTAAGCGTTATTGCCGGTATTGTGTTAGGTGAATACTCGGTAAAGTCAGGATGGTTTAACAGTGAGACCATGCTTTATATGGCTTTTGTGACAGTGGCTAATTACAGCCAGTCCAGTTTTGAACTGGGTTATGCGCTGAAATTTATGAGAGTCATGATCTTAATATTGACGGCCATATTTAACGTGTGGGGATATGGAGCAGGGATAATCATCTCATTATGTGCCGTCATATTTAACAGGACTATCGCGGGAAAGAGCTATATCTACCCATTGATCCCGTTTAAATGGGGTGAATTAAAAAAGCGTTTCCTGCGGGGGCGGCTTCCGCTTTCGGGAGAAGGAAGGAGTTAGTGCAGTATTGCCGTACCGGGCTCACCATTTTGCAGTATACAGAATGTCCCGGTTTATGGTCTGATAAAACATCCGGCGGATTTCTTGCGGGTCCTTGGTCTGGCCAAGAATCCACATGAGTTTGGTGACAGTGGCTTCCAAGGTCATGTCGTAGGCTTCTAGAAGCCCAAGCTCTTGTTTGATGGTTTTACCGACTTCGTAGACAGACATATTACTGCCTTCGTTGGTCACTTGGGTGGTCATGACTACGGTTTTTCCGGCATCGATCCATTGTTCAATCGCCTTGTGGAAGTCGCCGGATTCATAAGAGGGAAGTCCTCCTACGCCAAAAGATTCGATAATCACGGCATCATAGCAGCCGGAAAGGTAGGACAGCACTCCGGCTTCCATGGAAGGAATTAATTTTAAAAGAGCTACCCGCGGATTCAGATTTTCATAGAAAAATACTGGTTCGGCAAGAAGCGCTTTGTCATCCAGATAGAAGATCACATGCTGGTCCTGAATGGTGGCAATATAGGGGAAATTAATGCTGGAGAATGCGTTGTAGCTTTTCGTGCGCTCCTTTTTTCCCCTGGTTCCGGCAATGACCTTGCCGTCAAAGACAATGGTTATGCCATGGGCGTGGTCATGGGAGGCAAAGCGCAGACTGTCCGTAAGGTTGGTCTTCGCATCGGTGATTTCCAAATCAATGGGCCTTTGCGCTCCTGTAATGACAATAGGTTTTGGAGAATTCTGGATCAGATAAGACAAGGCGGCTGCAGTATAAGCCATTGTATCGGTCCCGTGACAGATTACGAAACCGTCATAGGCATCGTAGCGCTCACGGATTGCAGAAGCAATTTTCAGCCAATGGGAGGGCTGCATGTTAGTGCTGTCGATATTTAAAAGCTGCAGGGTGTCTGCCTGGCAAAACCGGCGGGCATCGGGAACGTAGCTTAAAAGTTCATCAGAAGTGATGAGGGGTTTTAAGCCGGTTTCGCTGCTTTTGGAAGCGATAGTTCCGCCGGTGGCAATCATCAGGATATGTTTCATAAAAATAGGCTCCTTTCGTTTTGGGCGGCCGCTATTTACATTTCCCGAAAATCATTGTATGATGATAGCGGTGATTGATTGTGGTATAAAGTTTTTTATCACTATTAAATAATATTACCACAAATTTTATCAGGAAGACAATCAAATATAAAAAATATGGGGAAGAAATCATGACGCAAATTCCAAAGGATCCTATCATGTTAGTCAGTTATGTAAATATGCAATTAAGGGATTTTTATCCGTCCATGGAAGAGCTGTGCAAGGCGCTCGGCCTGGATAAGAGCCGGTTGGAGGAAAAGCTGGGAGCAGTGGATTATCACTACAGCCCGGAGCGGAATCAGTTTGTGTGATTATACTCGCGAGCATACTTATTTGCCAAATGATTCGGTGCATTTATGGAAAGGTGGGAACTGTGTTGGCAAATCATTTGGCTCACGGGTATAGGTTTGTGTGTGCGGATGTTGGCAGCAGTTATGCCTGCGATCGTTCAGGGTCATGGCTGCTGCAGATGACGAGAGGGTGGCTATGGCGCAGGCGGTGTTAATATGGGACTGGCTGATGGAACATTTGCTTTATGTGAATCTGGTTCTGTCAGTCGCCATCGTATTTTTTCAGAGACGGGATCCGAAGGCAGTCTGGACCTGGCTTATGATTCTCTATTTTATTCCGGTATTCGGTTTTTTCTTTTATCTGATATTTGCCCAGGATTACCATAGGAGCAGAATGTTCCGCGTCAAAGAAGTGGAGGACCGGCTGCGTGTAAATGCCCGGTGTCAGGAACATAGATTAAAAAATAATGTGCAGTATTTGGATAAACAGCTTGCAGAAGATTATGGGGATCTGATTTATTATAATCTGGAGCAGGCAGGTTCTGTGCTGACATTGGAAAATCAGGTGGAGATCTTTACAGACGGGGAAGAGAAGTTTGCAGATCTGTGCCGGGAGCTGAAACAAGCCCGGTATTTTATTCATATTCAGTATTATATTATTAAAGACGATGAACTTTTTGGCAGTATCATACCTGTGCTGAAGGAGAGGGTACAGGCAGGAGTCCAGGTAAGGATACTCTATGACGGGATGGGCAGCAGGCTTGTGCCGGGACGCCGGTGGAAGGAGTTAGAGCAGGCAGGGGTGAAAATTTCCTGCTTTTTCCCGCCTCTTTTTGGACGGGTAAACCTGCGGATGAATTACAGGAACCATCGGAAGATTGTAGTGATTGACGGTCAGGTGGGGTATGTAGGCGGATTTAATATTGGCAGGGAGTATTTAGGAAGGAGTCCTCGATTCGGTTATTGGAGAGACACTCATTTAAAACTGACAGGGGATGCCGTTATCAGCCTGCAGATACGGTTTGCTCTTGACTGGAATTATGCAGGGAAAGAAAATCTGTTTTTAAATGGCAGGTACTTTGAAAACTGCAGAGGCAGTATAAAGGGTGCAAAAGAAAGGCGGGAAGCAGGACAAATAGGGATACAGATAATTGCCAGCGGGCCGGATTCTGCATGCAGGCAGGTCCGGGATAATTATCTGCGACTGATCCACAAGGCGAGGCATCATATATATATCCAGACGCCGTATTTTATTCCGGACGAGGCAGTGCTGAGCGCGCTTACGGTAGCGGCCGGATCGGGAATTGATGTGCGGCTGATGATTCCCTGCATGCCGGATCACCTTTTTGTCTATTGGGCAACTTATTCTTATATGGGAGAGCTGGCGGCAGCCGGCGCCCGCTGCTATACTTATGAAAATGGTTTTCTTCATGCCAAAGGCGTGATGGTGGACGGCCGTGTCAGTTGCTGCGGTACAGCTAATATGGATATTCGTAGTTTTGAGCTGAATTTTGAGGTAAATGCTGTGATTTATGATGAGCAGACTACAAAAATTCTGGAGAATGCTTTTTTGGAGGACCTAAAATTCTGTCAGGAAGTGACCAGGGAGATCTATGACAGACGGAGCCTGTGGGTGCGGTTTCGGGAACAGGGCAGCCGCCTTTTGTCACCGTTGTTGTAAAAAAGAGAATAAGTTTTTGCCTGTTTGTTTATAATATCCCCATGAGCAGATTAAAAGACCTACCTGTTAATTTTTTTAAATGCGGCGTCACGGGATGGTGCCTGGAGGTAATGTTTACCTCTGTAGAATCTGTTTTAGCCCATGACTGGCGCCTGATCGGAAGGACCTCACTTTTGATGTTTCCGATTTACGGGATGGGGGCGCTTTTGTCGCCGATCGGAACAGCTGTAGACCGTTGGATCGGGGAAATTCAAATGCGTCCCGCAGATCGGTTTGTGCGTCATGGAATGCTGGATATGGTATTGATTTTTACGGCAGAATATTTGTCGGGAATGTGGCTGAGGGCAAGGGGAATGTGTCCCTGGGATTACAGCGGGAGACAAGCCAGTATTAACGGATTGATTCGATTGGATTTTGCGCCGCTGTGGTTTATGACAGGATTACTGTTTGAACAGATTACAAAAAAGAAAGGAAGGTGAGCCGGCAGATAACAACTGCCGGCTCACCTTTTCCGATATTTGAATTATGGCGGCAGGATTAATATACAGGAATGCAGCAATTATAATTTTGGAATGTTATCTAAAATATACAAACAAATTATAAAAAAGGAAGGTAAGTACTTGTTTTTGCCTTTCTTTTTTTATATACTGAAAAAGACAGGAATTGAATGGAAAGGGAAAAACAAATGATACGTTTTATACTGGTAGTGGTTGCGTTGCTGGGGTTTTTGACTGCCAGCATTCCGCTTGTGGCAGGAGAATATGTGGTGGCAAAATTTAATCCAAAAAGGCAGCAGGAACACAGCCTGCGGATTGTCCAGGCCATGTTTCGTATGATTTTCCGCCTGACAGGTTCAACCCTGACCATAAAAGGGCAGGATCAGGTGCCGGAGGGGGCAGTTCTGTATGTGGGGAACCACAGAAGCTATTTCGATATTATTGTAGGCTATACGGTGGTGCCGAACCTGGCAGGATTCGTGGCTAAAAAAGAGATGACCCGGTATCCGGTACTGGTAAACTGGATGAGGCTGGTCAACTGCCTTTTTCTCAACCGGGATGATATTAAGGAAGGGCTGAAAACGATCCTGGAAGGGATTGAAAAGGTAAAGCAGGGTATTTCTATCTGGATCTTTCCTGAAGGAACCCGCAATGAAAATGAAGATATTCTGGAGCTTCTTCCTTTTAAGGAGGGAAGCTTAAAGATTGCGGAAAAGAGCGGATGCCCGGTGATACCGGTGGCGATTACGGGGACTGCGGATATTTTTGAAAGTCATATTCCTTTTATGCGGCCCTCCCATGTGACTATCGAGTTCGGAGAGCCGATCTATGTGAAAAAGCTGCCGCCGGAGATCAGAAAACGTTCCGGCGCATACATCAGGGATCTGATCATTGAGATGCTGAAAAATGAACAGAGGGAACGGGCGGACGCTGTGGAGCCGGAGGCGAGAATCATTAAGAAGGCATAATACGGAGGACATCAGGATTATGGATTTACAGGAATGCAGGATGAAGCTGGATGAGATTGACGGCCAGCTTGTCAGGTTGTTTGAAGAGCGGATGAAGATTTGTAAAAATGTGGCTGAATATAAGATCAGCGTGGGAAAGCCGGTCTACGACGGAGAGAGGGAGAAGCAGAAGCTTTCGGCAGTCGGCAGCATGGTTTATGGGGAATATAACCAGACAGCTATCCGGGAGCTGTTTACCCAGATTATGACGATCAGCCGCCGGTATCAGTACAGAATGATGGCGGAGCAGGGAAAGCAGCAGGAGCTTGGATACAGGCAGGTGGAGAAGCTTCCTGTGGACGGGGTACGGGTAGTCTATCAGGGGGTAGAAGGGGCTTACAGCCATGGGGCTGCACAGCAGTTTTTTTGTGGCCAGGCAGAACTTTGTCCTGTACCTGCTTTTGAAGACGCCATGCAGCAGGTGCAGGAGGGAAAGGCAGATTATGCCGTGCTTCCTATTGAGAATTCTTCAGCCGGTGCAGTGATTGATAATTATGACCTGCAGATCAAATATGCAAACCATATTGTGGCCGAGACCTTTGTAAAAGTCAATCATGCCTTGCTGGGGATGCCGGATGCGGAGTTTTCAGATATCAGAACTGTGTTTTCCCATCCGCAGGCTCTGATGCAGTGCTCCCGGTTTTTGGGCAGCCATAAGGATATACGGCAGGTAAGCCTGGAGAATACGGCGGTAGCGGCGAAAAAGATAGTGGAAGACGGTGACAGGACCCAGGCAGCGATAGCAAGCGAGACTGCAGGAGAGAAGTATGGGCTAAAGGTACTTCAGCCGTGCCTTCAGGACAGCAAAAATAATACGACCCGCTTCATTGTTTTATCTAATCGTCCTATATACCGCAAGGATGCATCTAAAGTCAGCATTACTTTTGAACTGCCCCACCGCAGCGGAACGCTTTACAACATTTTAGGGCATTTTATTTTTAACGGGGTGAATATGCGTATGATCGAATCCCGGCCGATTCCGGGGAGGAGCTGGGAATACCGGTTTTTTGTTGATATAGAAGGGAACCTGTCAGACGCAGCCATACAAAATGCGTTAAACGGGGTATCCGCGGAGGCGCAGAATATGAGAATTCTTGGTAATTATTGAGCTTGAAAGAAAGGAGTGAGCAGCATGATACGCACATTTGCGGCAATCGACATAGGCTCGTCCGGCCTGGAGATGGGGATCTATGAGCTGTCGGAGAAATTCGGCATACGTCTTATCGACCAGGTTCGATATCCGATTGCCCTTGGGGAAGATACCTGGCGAAACGGAAAGATCAGCTATCGTCAGGCAGATGAGACGTGCGAGGTGCTGGCAGAGTTTGCCCGCATCATGAAGGGATATCAGGTGGAGAACTGCCGTGCCTATGCCACCAGTGCTTTAAGAGAGGCACATAACAGCCAGATCATTGTAGATCAGATCCGGGTGAGGACCGGTATTGACGTCAGGGTCCTCAGCAATTCAGAGCAGCGGTTTATCAGTTATAAGGCCATTGCTTATAAGGATGCAGAGTTTCAGAAGGTGATCCAGAAGGGAACAGCGATTCTGGATGTGGGAAACGGCAGTACACAGATTTCTCTGTTTGACAAAGACTCCCTGGTTTCTACCCAGAATCTGCCTTTAGGGGCTATCCGTCTGGTGGAGATGATGAGACATATGAAAACCACGGCGGAAAAGGAGCAGAAGCTTATTCAGGAGATCGTGGACAATGAGCTGGTAACATTCAGGAAGATTTATTTAAAAGACCGGAAGATCGAGCATTTGATCGGAATCGGAAAGGTCACGCTGATTTTATACCGGCGAATCATGGAAAGCGTGAATCAGCGGGACCGGATCACACGGGAAGAATTTGGACAGTTTTATGATATGCTCGGGCGGATGACCCTGGATCAGATTGAGGACACTTTTGGGGTAAATGCTGTCTATGCCTCTCTGCTTCTTCCGGCGGCTACGGTTATCCGTCAGGTGTTGGAAGTGACAGGGGCGGACAGTATCTGGGTTCCGGGTACTATGATGCTGGACGGAATTGCGGCGGATTATGGGGAAGAGCGGAAGATTTTAAAATTCAACCATAATTTTAATAATGATATTATCGTGGCCTCCCGTAATATGGCAAAACGGTATAAATGTCATATGCCTCATATTCAGGCAGTAGAAAATGCGGCTTTGCAGGTTTTTGACGCCATGAAAAAGTATCATGGATTGAAGGAGCGGGAGCGGCTTCTTCTGCAGATTGCGTCAGATCTCCATTCCTGCGGCAAGTTTGTAACGATGCGTAATGCCACAGAGTATGCCTACAATATTATAATGGCTACGGAGATCATCGGCCTTTCCCATGTGGAGCGGGAGATTGTGGCCAATGTAGTCCGCTGTCATCTGCATGCTTTCCAGTACAATGATATTAAGATTGACGCCAGGCCGTCACGATTTTCCCGGCTTGCCACTCCGGACAATCTGACTATGACTGTGGCAAAGCTGACGGCAATTCTGCGCCTGGCCAATTCCATGGACCGCAGCCACAGCAATAAGCTGGCAGGATGCCGGATTGTCATCAAGAATAATAAACTGATCATTAATACGGATTATGTAGGAGATGTTACTCTGGAAATGTTGTCTATTGAGGAGAAGGCGGATTTCTTTGAAGAAATATTTGGGATCCGTCCGGTATTGAAGCAGAAAAAGAGGGTTTAGGACATATTATGGCAGAGATGGAAAATATTTATACGGATCCAAGCAATTATGTAAACAGGGAGCTGAGCTGGCTGGAATTCAATTATCGTATTCTGCAGGAGGCCAGAGATAAATCGATCCCATTGTTTGAAAGAATAAAATTTTTAAGTATCACAGCATCTAATCTGGATGAATTCTGTATGGTGCGCGTGGCGTCCTTAAAAGATCAGGTCCATGCGAAATACAAGAAGACGGATATTGCGGGGCTGCGGGCGGAAGAGCAGCTTACGCTTATTTCGGAAAAGACTCACCGCCTGGTGGAGCAGCAGTATTCTACTTATGGCCGTTCTCTGCTTCCGGCGCTGAAGCAGAACGGATTGCAGATTTTATGGGAGCATGAAGAGCTGACTGACGACGAAAAAAGGTATGTGGACGGATATTTTCGGGAAAACGTATATCCGGTCCTTACGCCTATGGCAGTGGATTCCTCCCGCCCGTTTCCTCTGATCCGCAATAAGTCCCTGAATATTGCGGCATTGGTGCAGAAGAAAAATGGAGACGATACCCTGGAATTTGCCATGGTACAGGTTCCATCGGTACTTCCCCGGATTGTGGAACTCCCCTGCGGACAAGAGGAGGTACGTCGTGTCATACTGTTGGAGGAGGTTATTGAGCGTAATATTCATGAGCTGTTTTTAAACTACAATATTGTATCGGCCCATCCCTTCCGGATTATGAGGAATGCGGATTTTACACTGGATGAGGAAGAGGCAATCGATCTTCTGGAGGAGATTCAAAAACAGCTTAAGAAACGCCAATGGGGTGAAGTGATTCGCCTGGAGATTGAGGAAAAGGTAGATAAACGGCTTCTGAAAATTCTGCGCAAGGGGCTTTCTGTCGGGACAGAGGATATTTTTGAGATCGGGGGTCCCCTTGATTTGACCTTTTTGATGAAGCTGTATGGCGCGGGCGGATTTGACCATTTAAAGGCCAGGCCTTATGTACCCCAGCCTGTTCCGGCCCTTATGAATGAGGATGATATTTTTACCAATATCCGGGGAGGCGATATCTTACTGCACCATCCTTACCAGACCTTCGATCCGGTAGTGAATTTTGTGCGGCAGGCGTCCAGAGACCCGGAAGTTCTTGCTATCAAGCAGACTCTTTACCGGGTCAGCGGCCACTCGCCCATAGTGGCGGCGCTGGCAGAGGCAGCGGATAACGGCAAGCAGGTTTCTGTGCTGGTAGAGCTGAAAGCCCGTTTTGATGAGGAAAACAATATTAACTGGGCTAAGAAACTGGAGAAGGCAGGCTGCCATGTGATCTATGGCCTGATGGGGCTTAAGACCCATTGCAAGATTACTTTGGTGGTGCGCCGGGAAGAAGACGGTATCCGCCGCTATGTCCATTTGGGAACGGGAAACTATAATGATTCTACTGCCAGGCTGTATACAGACTGTGGATTGATGACCTGCAATCCCAAGATCGGCCAGGACGCCACGGCTGTGTTCAATATGCTGTCTGGTTATTCGGAGCCGCCTACCTGGAATAAACTGTCCTTAGCACCTTTATGGCTGCGCGGGAAATTTATCAAGATGATTCGCCGGGAGACGCAGCATGCTAAGGCAGGCGAATATGCCCATATCATGGCCAAGATGAATTCCCTGTGCGATAAGGAGATTATTGCCAGCCTTTATGAAGCGTCCTGCGCAGGGGTTAAGGTAGAGCTGGTGATACGGGGAATATGCTGTCTGAAGGCGGGAGTCAAGGGACTTAGTGAAAATATCAGCGTTCATTCGATTGTGGGAAATTTCCTGGAGCATGCGAGGATATTTTATTTTGAGAACAACGGAAGCCCTGAAGTATATATGGGAAGTGCAGACTGGATGCCGCGGAATTTAGATAAGAGGGTGGAGATTTTATTCCCGGTGGAGGATCCTGAGCTGAAAGAGCAGGTGATCCATATTCTGAAGGTGCAGTTGGAGGACAATGTAAAGGCACATATTTTGCAGCCGGACGGGACTTATGAGAAGATCGACAAAAGAGGAAAAGAACTGGTGATGGCCCAGCGGCAATTCTGTGAAGAAGCAGTAGCCGCAGCAGAGGCAAAGAAGCAGGAGATCAATCCGGATGTACAGGATACCAGAAGGTTTGTACCTGCAGAGGGATAAGGCAAATCATTCGGTTCCCGGATACGAAAAGCCGCTTTGCTCATATATAGGGAGCAAAGCGGCTTCGTTTTTATAACGGCTGTTAGGGAAATCGTTATAATATCTCGCCATAAACATGAAACAACTTTTCAGCAAAACGGTCTTCCGTAAAGAAAGCCTGTACCATTTTTTTACCCTGTTTGCTGTATTTTTTGCATAAATCAGGATTATTTATGACCATATAAAGTGTCTCTGCCAATTCATCGGCATTTTCTGCCGGGACAAGAAAACCGTTCTTTCCTTTTTTAATGAGATCCCGGTTCCCGATCACATCGGTAGCAACAACCGGAGTCTCCGCAGCCAGAGCTTCAATCAGGGTATAGGGCATCCCCTCTTTTAGAGACGCAGACACAAATACGTTAAAAAGTTTTAAAAGCTGTGGTACATCATGACGGAAACCGGCAAGGCATACAAATTCCTCCAGTCCAAGTTCCTGGATTTGAGCTTCCACTTTTTTGCGGTCCGGGCCGTCGCCCACTAAAAGAAGCCGGCACTGAGGAGCCTTTTTTATCAGTCTGGCAAATGCGGCCAGTAAGTAATGATGGCCTTTTACCTGCTCCAGCCGCGCTATACATCCGATAATATAAGCATCCCGGGGAAAGCCAAATTTCTCCAGATAGTGTTCTCTGTTGACGGATATATGTTGGTAAGACTGGCAATCGACTCCGTTTTGTATTATTTTTGTACGTTTTCTGTCTGCAAAACCCAAGCGTATGGCTTCTTTGCGTTCACTTTTAGATACGCAAATGAAACAATCTGTCCAGAGTTTTAAAATATGTTCGATTTGACAATAAAAGATTCTGAGCAACGTTTTATATGCTTCAATATGAACGCCATGAAAGGTATGCACCACCTTTAATCCCGGACATAAAAGCTTCAAAGGCCGGGCATACATGCCGGCACCTTTTCCATGGGAATGTACCAGCATGATTTTGTTCTTTCTGATGTAATTTCGTATTTTCCATAAAGAGCGGAAAGAATAAGGTTTTAAATCCACCTTTAAGATATCAGCCGCCTGTTCTTTGAACCATGGGTAATAATCTCCGTCATCCGGAACAGCGACGGTTACTTTATATCCATACTCCTTTGCATGGCGCAGTGCCTGCAGGATATGTCTTGGAACTCCGCCGGTCTGAGAGCTAATCGCAATGTATAATATTTTTTTCATATTATTGTCCACATAATTTTTTATATAGTTTTACGATCCGTTTCAGCATTTGTTCCTGGCTGAACTCTTTTTTTACACGTTCTCTTGCCTTACATCCCATTTTCTGTCGCTTTTTAGGATTTTTCTTCATCCACAGGATTGCCTTACAAAGAGCCTTGGCATTCTCCGGGGGAATGGTCAGCCCTGTTTCACCGTGAAGGCTGACCCAGGGAACACCTGTGGAAAGGCGGGTGTTAATAACCGGTTTTCCATAAGACATGGCTTCCAACTGCACCAATCCAAAGGCTTCACTGTTTGCAACAGAAGGAAATACCAACACATCACATCGCTCCAGCTCTTTTTCCAGCACTTCATCCGGCGCTTTTCCCAAAAAGTGGATCACGGATTCCAGATCGTTCTGGGCAGCCTGGGCTTTCATTTCATCTTCCAGCACACCGGTACCCACGATTACCAGTTCCACCTGATTGATCTGTTCCTGCAGTTCTTTTTTCAACAGCTTCATGGCGTCCATTAAAATGCTGCATCCTTTGTAATACACAAGACGCCCGATAAAGAGAAGACGGAGCGTCTGATCGTGGCAGGGAACCTGTCTTTTCCAGTAATCGTCACTTTTTTCTTCCCATTCTTTTCTGAGCCCAAAGGGAATCCGCACGCATTTTTTTTCAAAGGGCTTCACATAGGGGGAGCCATCGATGTTTCCCTGGGTAGCGATAGCGATAGCGTCAGCCCTTCGCAGCGTCCAGTTCATCAGGGGCTTATAGAAAAACAGTGCCTTTTTCTGCCGTACAATATCACTGTGCCAATATAATACCAGCTTGCCTTTAAATCCGGACAGAAGGCAGGCCAGATCCCCAAGAGGAAACGGCATGTGAAGATGAATCACGTCATATTCGGAACAATGCTTTCTAAGATAACATACTAAATCCCAGGAGAGAGGCAGAGAAGCTATGATACCCCAGCTTTTGGCGAAATACACCGGCACTCCGTTAAGGACCGTCCGGTAAGCCGGTCCCCTGTCCTGAGAAGCCAGCACGTAACTGTCCACTTCTTCCTGGATTCCTTCGGCAATCTGCTGCATGGTGATCTCAATTCCTCCAATGTGAGGATAATATTGCTTTCCAAGCTGCAAGACCTTTAATTTGCGGTTATTCATTTCTGTTTTTCCATTCCTTAGTCTGTGGATTATTCGGTTTATCGGAATCGGTTACTCCTTCCGTACTTTCTTTCATAAACAGAATCTTTACTGTCAGCAGCAGCAGCTTCAGATCCAGGACAAAAGAATAATTCTGGATATAAGTTAGATCCAGTTTTAATTTGTCATAAGGTGTTGTATTGTATTTACCGTAAATCTGGGCATATCCGGTAAGGCCGGCCTTTACCTTTAGCCGGCTTTTAAATTGAGGGAGCCATGTCTCATATTCAGCGGCAATCTCGGGACGTTCCGGCCTTGGGCCTACTAAGGACATATCTCCTTTGAGCACATTCCATAATTGTGGGAGTTCATCCAGGCGGGTCATGCGGATAAGCTTTCCGACAAGTGTAATCCGGTCATCATTTTCACTGGCCAGACGGGCAACCCCGTCTTTTTCTGCATCCATCCGCATACTGCGAAATTTGTAAACATAAAATTCCCTGCCGTCCAATGTAAGGCGTTTTTGCTTAAATATGATACTGCCGCCATCGTATAATTTTACTGCCAATGCCGTGATCAGCATAAGCGGAGATGCAATAAGGAGTATCAGTACAGAAAAGATGATGTCCAAGGTGCGTTTGGCAAATAACTGTTCTGCCGTCAGTCCATTATTCCTTGAAAGCAGAAGAGGCGTATCAAAGGTATGCATTTCCTGGGAACTGCGTACCAGAATATCTGATATCTTCGGTGTCATATAGACACGGATCGATTTTTCAAAACATGCTTTTAATATGAAATTCCTTGTGGCTGTCGGAATGTCGCAGAGCATGATCCCGTCGTATTCCTCTGCCATGGAAACAATATTGTCTTCTCCAATGTCTGCTGCCACTATTTTTTTGATCTGATAACGATCTTCTCTTTGCCTGAGTTTGCCCAGGAGTTCTAAAGCATGAGGCTGTCCATAGACCAGAAGCAGATTGCGGGGAGGAAACATATGCTGATAAATAACGGCATAAAGGCTGGTCCAAAAAACAATCAAAATAATATCACATATTGTAAGCAGCAAAAAAATCCATATTTTAGGAAATCGGTATGCCAACAGCGACATTTGAATATAAGTGACAAAATTAACAAAAGACAGCGACAAGATTTGGGAGTAAATGACATTCCCTTTTTCCAGATCTCCCAGGCGGAAGCCTCCGTACATGGACATAAAAAACAGAACCAGAATAACATACAATCCTGCAATGACCCAGTTTCCCCTTCGCCAATACCATACCTGGGTAGTGGGGGAAATCAGCTTGTACCAGAATGTTATATAGATTGCAGCCAGCAATATGACCAATATCAAGGATGCAGTCAGCCGTATTATCCGCTTGTAGCGTTCGTACTTTTTCACAGTTTAACCTCGTGTCTGTTGTTATGGCAGGAATGCTTCGGTTTTAGCTTTGCCTGCCTGTACGGCGTTATATAAAAACAAGCCGTCTGTTCTCTGCACAGTATACCATTTTATCCCATTTTTCGCAATTTAAAAATTCTTAATGCTTTTTTATTATCTGCGTATGAATTGTTATTTATCATGCCCAATTTTCCATATGGCATTCAAAATGACTGCTGCCGAGGGCTTTTTTTCCCTTTTTTCTCATTTCCTTTATTTTTTAAAATGATTTCCTGGTATGCATACATATAACAGGTCAATCTTTTCTTTCTGCTTTTTTCTTCGGCACAGGAGGATAACAGTTCCTGTCTGTTCATTTTAGTATGTCTCCTTTATCATACTTTGTATTATAGCGGATCATTCTGATTCATCTTCCATGCTTTCTGAGCGGTTATGTCACTCTACATCAAACTCAATATTTTCAAATTCTTTGGAATTGAAAAATTCTCCTATTGTAATATTCAATCCGCTGCAGATTTTTATTATGGTAAAGATTCCCGGATTTTTTGTAGAACCATTTATAATATGCATCAAAGTTGTCAGTGGGATTGCCGAGCGGCTGGCCAGTTTATAATAAGTAAGTCTTTGCTGTTTGCAATAAAATTCAATACGGGCTGATAGCAATTCTTGTTCCCTCATAGAGTATGCTCCTTCTGAATTTGGTACTACATCTAGTCTATCTCTATTCTTTGAGAAACTGCTTCCAAATAATACACTATTTGGAAAAAATTTCCTGTTTTTTTTAATCCTTCAGAGAGAACAGGGTGAAATGGCATAAAAAAAGAGCTGCTGCACCAGAGAGTGCGTCAGCTCCTTGTTATTGCAGATAAAACCTACCCTTCCATCTGTCTTCCCAAAAATCCTGCTGCTGTAGTTACCAGCTTCATTTCCATATCTCCGAATTTACCTTTTATATCCCGGCTTAAGAGAGTCACTGCCCCAATGGCATCTCCCTCGCAGATGATAGGGGTTACTGCTTCATAGGTTATACCTTCCATTTCCTCCGCCATGATTGGCACAAATTGTTTGTCATCTTTAGATGCCACAATGGTTTCCCGTTCATTGATTGCATGTTCCAACTGTTTACTGATATTTTTTTGCAGTAAATCTTTTTTAGGACCGCCGGACACGGCGATGATCTGGTCACGGTCTGTGATACAGACCATCAGCCCGGTAGACTGAGCCATTGCTTCCGCATACTGAGTGGCAAATGCAGCCAATTCTACCATGGGGGAATATTTTTTCAGAATAATCTCCCCTTCCCGGTCGGTAAAGATTTCCAGGGGGGTTCCTTCCCTGAGGCGAAGTGTTCTTCTGATTTCTTTTGGTATTACAACACGTCCAAGATCGTCTATTCTTCTCACAATTCCCGTAGCTTTCATAGAAAAATTCCTCCATTTTGCATTCTGACATATACCTGTTGTTTTAGCTGTAAATGTAGTATTTGTAAAACAGAGGAATTTATACGTTTGAATTTAAGCGGTTCAGGTTCATTCTTAAATTAAAGAAGACTGCCTAATCGGTGAAACAGGTCTTAATATACCGTCATTCAGATAAGAGAGGTTATTATACCAGAGGCGGTTTATGAGGTATTGGTGGCGAACCGAAGGTTTCAGCTAGAAGCAGGGAAAATAAAGCAGTGTCCTTTTATTAAAGTAAGCCAGGTGAAAGATTGCGTTCTTACCTGGGGAGATTTTGTCAGCGGATGGAACTGCATCAGAAAATGTAGGATGCAACGAGTGATACTACAATGATACTATAAATTCCAGAAATCGAAGAAAAAAGCAATTATCTCCTAAAGAACACAGCAGAGCCAAAGGAAGGACATAGGAAACACGCCAGCCAAGAAAAAGCCAGGCAGGGGAGCTGCCTGACTTTTTGAGGGGAGTATAAATAATTAATAAGGCTGAAGAAATTGATTTAAGGGAAATCAATTTCTTCTATAAATAATTATACTAAATCTATACATAAAAAGCAAATAAAAATAGTAATTAAAAAAATGTTTCAAAATATTTTTCTGAAACGCATAATCTGGCCGCAACAAGCCATACTACTCCTGTAACAAATTTAATCGAGAAATCAGGAGGTATCAATCATGAAAGACAATTACAATGATATGGATAACAGCAGGAACTGCAACAACAACCGCAACAGCAGCCAGAATAATAACCAGAACAGCAGCCAGAACAACAATCAGAACAGCAGCCGTAACAACAGCCAGAACAACAGTCAGAACAGCAGCCGCAATAACAGCCAGAACAACAACCGCTAAAATGTCTTTGTAAATTCTGGAAAACGAACACGATTTAATGGGAGGAAAGCCGTTCCGGGACAAGGAGCGGCTTTTCTACATATAATAAAAGCAAACCGATAAAACAGGCGGTAAGTAATGTGGTACATGATCAGTGCGGCACAATTAGAACAATACCTGGATGAAAACAGATGGATCTATCTGGTAGATATGCGAGACAGAATTTCCTATTCTCAGGCTCATATCCAGGGGGCAGTGAACATACCGGACGAAGAGTTTTGGGATAGAATAGGAGAATTGCCTATAGATCGGCTGATTATATTATATTGTTATCGGGGGCCGCGCAGTATGCTGGCAGCAAAACAGTTGGCCCGCTACGGCTATCAGGCAGCAGATATTTGTGGAGGGATTGAAGCGTACCGGGGGAAATATCTGGTGCGATAGAAAAAATGCGAGGATTTTTACGGAATTTACAGGTTTTTCAAAGGCTTTCGTTGACAACCGTATAAGCAGGCTATAAAATAGTATTGTTAAGTTATGAAAAATAAAATTATGAATACCCTGACAACGGGAAAGGAATGGAAGTTAAGATGAAATATATGTTTGCGTCGGATATCCATGGGTCGGCATGGTATTGCCGGAAGCTGTTGGAAGAATATGGCCGGTCTGGTGCGGACCGGCTGATTTTGCTGGGAGATCTTTTGTACCATGGTCCCCGCAATGATCTGCCTAAAGAGTATGCACCAAAAGAAGTAATTGCCCTGCTTAATGGTATGAAAAATGAGATTTATGCAGTGAGAGGCAACTGTGAAGCGGAAGTGGATCAGATGGTTCTGGAATTTCCGATAATGGCGGATTATGGGGTCCTGGTATTGAACGGGCTGACTTTCTACGCCACTCACGGTCATATATACCATCCGGATCACCTTCCACCTATGAAAAAAGGAGATATTCTGGTCTATGGGCATACCCATCTGCTGAGGGCAGAAATTTTTGAGGACTATTATGTGGTCAATCCGGGTTCTGTTTCGATTCCTAAGGGAGGTAATCCTGCAACCTATGGGATTTTAGATGGAAAAACGTTTAAGATTCAGGATTTTGAGGGAGCTGTAGTGAAGGAATTAACATTTTAGAGAGAGGAACATATGGCAGATAAAGTTTATGAACTGATGGCGCCCTGCCATTTTGGGATGGAGGCAGTACTGAAGCGGGAGATACTGGATCTGGGATACGAGATTACCCAGGTAGAAGATGGAAGAGTGACCTTTTTGGGAGATGTGGAAGCAGTATGCCGCGCCAATATTTTTTTGCGTACTACAGAACGGATATTGATCAAAGCAGGGAGCTTTCATGCCGTCAGTTTTGAAGATTTGTTCCAGGGGACAAAAGCTATCGCCTGGGAGAAGTTTATTCCGCCAGATGGGAAATTTTGGGTAAAAAAGGCAGGCTCTGTAAAGAGCAAACTGTTCAGTCCTACGGATATTCAGTCGGTGATGAAAAAAGCTATGGTGGAACGGATGAAGACGGCTTATGGCATGGAAGTGATTCCGGAGACCGGCAGTTCTTATCCGCTGAGAGTATTTTTGTATAAGGATCAGGTTACGGTAGGCTTGGATACCACAGGAGAGTCCTTACATAAGAGGGGATATCGGAAGCTGGCCAGTAAGGCGCCGATTGAAGAAACACTGGCAGCGGCATTGATCATGCTGACACCCTGGAAAAAAGACAGAATTCTGGTGGATCCGTTTTGCGGCAGTGGCACTTTCCCGATTGAAGCAGCCATGATGGCCGCCAATATAGCCCCGGGAATGAACCGGTCGTTTTTGTCAGAAGATTGGAAGGAATTGATTCCCAGAAAATGTTGGTATAGCGCTATGGACGAAGCGGCAGAAATGGCAGATAGCTCTATAACTGTGGATATACAGGGGTATGACGCGGATGGGGATGTTGTGCGGTCAGCCCGTGCCAATGCAGAGGCAGCAGGAGTAGGGCATCTGATTCATTTTCAACAAAGGCCGGTAGAAGAACTTAGCCATCCGAAAAAGTACGGATTTCTCATCACGAACCCGCCTTATGGGGAAAGGCTTGAGGAAAAAGAAAACCTTCCTGCATTGTATTCACAATTGGGGAAGCAATATCAGGCATTAGATGCATGGTCGGCATATATTATTACGGCATATGAAGATGTAGAAAAATATATGGGACGCAAGGCAGACAGGAACCGGAAAATTTATAATGGGATGATGAAGACCTACTATTATCAATTTTTAGGGCCAAAGCCGCCAAAGCGGAAGGTGAGTTATGGAGGCAGCAGTTAGAAGGTTTTGGTGTTGGGGGATCGTCGGAGCGGCAGTATTGTTACTGTGGGGGTGCGGTCTCTATGAGGAATACCCAAAAAGCGGTGACAATAATGCTGAACAAAACTGGCGGAATGGAAGGAGCGGAAATTCAGAACAAGGCTTGTGGGATGAAGAAGGAAGAAATACAAATGAAGACTGGCAGGCTGAAGAAAATGGAAATATAGAAAAAGGACAGCAGGGAGAAAAGAGCAGAAATAAAGAGGCAGACTGGCAGAGCGGAGAAAACATAACTGCAAAGAAAGACGGTAAGAAAGATAAAAGCCATATGATTGAACAAATCCGGCAGTACGGACCGGATAAAAACACAAAGGAAGACCGGTATAATAGAAAATATGAAATTCAAGAAGAGGGAAACCGGCCGGAAATCACATCAGACGGAGGGCAAAAGCCGGATGCGGATCAATGGTCTGTTTTGGTGTCCGATATAATCGGGCAATCTCTGTATACAGCGAAACAAAGAAATCGGAAACTGCGGCAGGAGCGGATCTCCCAGATATTGGAAGGCGATATAGATTTGCCGGTTAGCTATGATGCGCGTAAAGAAGGGCGCGCGGCTCCGGTTAAAGATCAGAAGGGTCTGGGAACCTGTTGGGCATTTTCATCTTTGCTGGCACTGGAAAATTCATTGCTTCCAACGGAAGAGTGGGATTTTTCAGAAGATCATATGTCCCATAATCCAAATTTTATTTTAGGACAGGAAAATGGCGGGGAATATACTATGTCAATGGCATATCTTTTGGCATGGCAGGGTCCTGTCACGGAAGAGCAGGATCCTTATGGGGACGGTGTTTCTCCGCAAGGCTTGGAGCCGGTGAAACATGTACAGGAGATTCAGATTCTGCCAGAAAAAGAATTTGAGGTGATCAAACGGGCTGTGCTCGCTTGTGGCGGTGTGCAAAGTTCTTTGTATACTACTATGCAGAACGGACAAAGCCGGTCAGAATATTATAATCCAGATACAAGCGCTTACTGTTATCCCAAGGAGAGGGCTCCGAATCATGATGTGGTGATCGTTGGGTGGGATGATGATTTTCCGAAAGAAGCTTTTCGGGGAAAAGCGGCAGGTAACGGGGCATTTCTGTGTGAGAACAGTTGGGGAACAGAATTTGGAGAAGAAGGATTTTTTTATGTATCCTATTACGATGAAAACTTGGGCAGGACCAATATAGTTTATACGGCTGTGGAAGATTCTGATAATTTTGATCTGATTTATCAAAGTGATCTATGCGGTTGGGTTGGACAGATGGGATACGGGGAAGATACGGCATGGGCGGCTAATGTTTATACGGCGGCAGGAAGGGAGCAGGTGGAGGCCGTGGGTTTTTATGCAACAGACCAAAATACTGCTTATCAAGTATATGTCATACGCTATGTACCGGATAATGCGGCTCCTGAGCTGAAAAATAAGGGAAATATTCTTGCAGAAGGGGAGCTGAGGAATGCAGGGTACTATACGATTTCTCTGAAGGAACCGGTTCATGTAGAACCGGGGGAGCGTTTTGCTGTAATGGTTCGTCTGACTACACCAGGTACTGTCCATCCTATTGCGATTGAGTATGATGCAGAGAATGAAAAGAGCGATATTGATCTGAGTGACGGGGAAGGATACATTAGTTATGAAGGGAGATACTGGGGGAGTGCAGAAGAAAAGCAGGGCTGTAATATTTGTCTGAAAGCATATACAAGGAGACGATAGCCCACATGCTTATTAAGAGAAAAAGCCCATAGCGGTTTTAGCTTTGAACTATTACAGCCAGGAAAAATATACGGAGGATGGTTATGAAGCACAGAATAATATTTGCAACCGGCAACGCAGGAAAAATGAGAGAAATACGCCTGATTTTGGGAGATTTAGGATGTGAGATTCTTTCTATGAAAGAGGCAGGGGCAGATCCAAGGATTGTGGAAGACGGAAAAACTTTTGGGGAGAATGCGGAGATTAAGGCAAAGGCAGTCTGGGATTGTACGGGAGACATTGTGCTGGCAGACGATTCGGGGCTGGTAGTGGACTATATAGGGGGAGAACCAGGGATCTATTCGGCCCGATATATGGGAGAAGACACATCCTACGAGATCAAAAATAAAAATATTATTGAACGGTTGAAGGGGGCAGAAGGAGATCAGCGGGCAGCACGATTTATCTGTAATATTGCCGCAGTGCTGCCGGACGGCAGGATTGTCCATACAGAGGCGGCTATGGAAGGCATGATTGCTATGGAACCGGCAGGGAGCGGCGGATTCGGATATGACCCAATTCTCTTGATTCCGGAATACGGAGTTACTTCGGCTGAACTGGATATCGAACAAAAAAACAAGATCAGCCATCGTGGCAAAGCATTAGAGGCTATGAAAGAAGAACTGAGAAAAATTCTTGGGGAGGAAGCCTGATGAAAATTTTAATTGTAAGCGATACACATCGCAAGGACGATAATTTGAAGCGGGTTATTGAAGAGCAGATGCCATTAGATATGCTGATTCATCTGGGAGATTCTGAAGGCAGCGAGACATTGATTGGGGAATGGGTGAATGAAGGCTGCCAGTTGGAGATGGTCATGGGGAATAATGATTTCTTTTCTTCTTTGGAGAGAGAGATTGAGCTTGAGCTGAGGGGCCATAAAATCCTTCTGACTCATGGTCATTATTATAACGTATCCCTGGGAGTGGAAGGTCTATATCATGAGGCTTTGGACCGGGAATGTGATATTGCTATGTACGGTCATACCCACAGGCCATTTTTGGAAGAGCGGGGCGGGGTGACAATACTGAATCCGGGAAGTTTGTCATATCCGCGTCAGGAAGGGCGCAAACCTTCTTATATGATTATGTATATGGAGGAGGATGGAAGCGTGCGCTATGAACGGCACTTTGTTTCCTGACTCCCGGCAAGGTATATTGGAACTGGATGATATGTTTCCGGAGGATGTATACTTTGCCGGGAAGAACAGGCAGGAACATGAGCTTTTAAAATTAAGCCGGAAATTTTTTGCCGTTTTGAGGAAAATTTTTGGTTGACAAAACAGGATGGCTATTGTATAATATTACTTGCGTTGGTCAACAGAAGAGATAATGTTGATTAGGCGGGATGGCAGCATTCCATGTTTCGGGGTGTGGCTCAGTTTGGCTAGAGCGCCTGGTTTGGGACCAGGAAGTCGCAGGTTCGAATCCTGTCACCCCGATTGCGCAAGTAAATAATTTTATATTTGATATGCGGGTGTAGTTCAATGGTAGAACACCAGCCTTCCAAGCTGGATACGTGGGTTCGATTCCCATCACCCGCTTTTTTATGTAAAGGCCGTAAATTTAAGATTTTTCCATAAAATCAAGGGTTTACGGCCTTTATCGTTCCCTATTTTATAAACATGTGTTTTTCTAAATAAAGCATGTATTTATAATTTTTTTGTCCCGATTTTGTCCAGCAATTTCATTGTAACTTCATTGTAGAAAAACGTTTCCAAGTTCTCTGGAAGCCATTCGTTGCTTTTCATGATTTTCATCTTTCATGGCGTGCCGATATACTCCCTTCATCACATGGTCTGTTTCCCATCCTCCCATTTTCATAATATTTGCCTCGGGTACATTTAAGGCACTCATTTTAGATGCAAAATAATGTCGTAATTTATGCAGAGGAAATCTGGGTATTCCTAAGTTATCCTCTGCCCGCTCTAAATATCGCGTGATAATATTTGGATGCCCTTTATAGATATACCCTTTCTGCCGGATTTTATCAGCGATTTCCATAGGAATAACAATTTCTCTTGTGCTTGATGTGGTTTTTGTAGTTTTTGTCACCCACTTTTCACCTTCCCCTAAAACCTTTGCCTTAGAAATTTTTATAATATCTCCTTCCAAATCCTCAAGTGTTAGTGCACATATTTCTGATCTGCGTAGCCCATAGCAGGCCAGGATGATCGGTATCTCGTATTCGGTTCCTTCTGCATATTCTAGTATCTTTTTTATATCCTCATCAGAGGGGATATACGGCTCATTCTTGATCTTTTGCGGAAGGGTGGTATAAATTTTAAGGCTTGGACAAAAAGTTCCTAGAACGGCCGATATGAAGCCATGATAGTTGCGCACGGTTTTAGGGCTTCGATCTTTTGCTAATCGGTTGATTTCTGTCTGGATATCCAATGCAGTAATGTCATGCACATTGATCTCCTGGAATTTTTTTGATATAGTCCTCATGGCGCTTCTGTACCCTTTTATGGTAGTTGGGGACAGTACATTTCTCTTTGCCTCAATATATTCTTCAGCAGCAGCTTTAAAATTTAAACTTTCATGCTTTTTCTGAACCTTCTGCAGCTCGTCCGCCATGGCCAGCATAGCTTCTTTCTGTGTGGGCTTATGATCGAAGGATACGGTATACATCTGGCCCTTGTACATCTTACGCACCCGGTAGGAGCCGGAGGGGCGTTTTTCAATTTTCATGGTATCATCCTCCTTAAAATTGGGTATAAAAAATACACCCAGACCGTTTTTTCTGGTTGACTGGATGCTCCCGGAGATGATACAATCATTGTAGGTTTGCAGACCTTGTATCCTCCGGGATATATCTAAAGCCGTCTAGTGCTGGTAACACCGGGCGGTTTTACATTTTAATTACTTATTCATTGATAATAGCAAATTCAGCTACTCTGTTTTCTGATAATACTCCATCGTCATAAATTAATTCAATGCTTTCCCATCCCTTTTGAACTTTAATAGCTAAATATCCTTTCGTAATTTTCCCTTTTGCTACATCTCCTCCAATTGGCTTTTCCCCATCAATATCAGATAAAAGCGTAGATGGATTTGTTAAGTATCCATTTACATAAGATCGAAAATATAGAGTATTAAAATAATCATCTTCGTCAGAAACATTTTTTGCTTCCATAAAAAATATAACAAATTCGTTTCCATCTTCTGCTTTCTGCGATAAGGTTCCGCCAGTTTCATCAATTCTTTTTACATCCAATAATTTAATATTCCAATTTTCGCTTTCAATTTCTGATCCACTTTCAGTTTTCTTATTTTCATCAAATACATATTTTTCATATACTGAATCAGAATATGTATAATCAATAGGCGATAATTCGTTTTTGCTTATAATAAATGTGGCTTCCCTGTGAGTAGTCCATATTCCGTCTTTATATGATATCTCAAACATATTCCAATTTTCCGGCACTTCATAAACAATAACGCCTTTTGCCATTTTTCCTGAATCAACGTCACCTCCAATAGAACGAAATCCATCGGGATTATTTATAGTTGTTGATGAACTTACAGAGTAATCATCACAATATCCTTCAAAGTATAAGGAATTAAAGAAATCATTTTTAGATGATATATTTTTTATATCAAAAAATAGTGCTAAAAATTTATTTCCTTCTGTCGGCGTTTCTGAATAAAAGCTAGAATCAAAAGAATCATATTCTTTTGCATACAAGAGAGCGATGCTCCATTTGTCTCCAGAAACTATTTGTCCAACCTTAGCATATTCCGGCAGATCATCTTTGGTTTGTTCTTCCGTTTCTTCCTGCTTATCGCTTTCAATATCTTCGGCAAAGGTGATGTCTTGAGCAACACTTGTAACTTCTGGATTTTTTTGGGAACTACATGCTCCCAATCCAACAGATAATACAATTGATGAAATAATAATTTGTTTTTTCATAAGTCCCTCCCTAAATTTATTTATCAAAACGCCGTAGCGGTTTAATCACATTTTTTCAATTACTGCCAAAGACGGCTCGAACATAATGACATATCCATCAATCTCTGTCATAATCCCATATTTTTCTTTATAGCAATTTAAAGCATCTTGTAAAAATTCTTCTGTAACTCCGAGACATTCTGCAAGTTCGCAACGGTTTTTACACCTGGCACGGTATCCCTGTATAATTCCAGAAAGCCCGATTAACTTATTGTAAGCCCATAATCTGCCCGCTCGTTCTAATTTACGATTCATAACCTGACCCTGGTCAAGAATATCCATAGTATTTGTGTAGTAATGACCGATTTCCTCTGCTAAAATACAGGTTTTTTTCTTTAGTGTAGGGATATCCTGACGGATAGCTATATTTTTTCCTTTTATCCTTCCGTCATAAAATTTGAATGGCTTTTCTTTTACAACGAGACCAGAATGTTCTGCTTCTACAAGCAATTCGTCGTAACTCAAATTTATCACCTCTTAGAAGTTTTCCATCATATTTTCATCTTCCTGCTGTGTATCCGTCGTGAGTTCTTCTTTAGGAAGGTCAGTACGGCGGTGGGCGGCATTTCCGGTAGGTTCTTCCTCTGGTTGGTTTAATGAAATAATATTATCAGGCCTGGTGTATTTTTCATCCAGGGTCAGGAGCCGGACTTGTTCGGTGGCGGCGTCCTTTCCTATGTCATTGAGTTTTTCGTAAAACTTCATGATTTTGGGAGATTCTTCCTTATTTTCCCATCCCATTAGATAGCAAGGAGAGCAATTCAAAATTTCTCCATAAGCACACATATATTCATATGGTATGCTTTTTATGTTTCCACATTCATATCTTTGGGCTGTAGCTTCCGTTACTCCTAATCTTTCTGCGATCTGCGCTAAAGTAATTCCCTTTTCTAATCTTCTTTCGCGTATTCGTTCATTCCAAATAGCCATTTTATTACCTCGCTTTGTGTTTAAATAGAAAATAACATATTCTTACGCAAAATGCAATAGATTTTATGCAAGAAAATAAAAAACTTACGAAATTCGCAAAAAGTTATTGACACTTATAAAAGACAGTGCTATTATGAACTTACGAAATCCGTAAGAAAGGAGATGATAATTTGGGTCAGGCACAGAAATATAGAGTCGATGTTGTTGAACTAAAGAAAATCATGGTGGAGCAGAATCTTGACAAAATCATTGACTTATCAGCAGCATCAACTGTAGATAGGAATACTTTGTCGAAAGTTATTAATGAAGATATTAAGCCGTCAACAACTGTAATTGAAAAGTTGATGTCAGCCCTTCATATCCAGCCAGAAAGAGCGGGAGCAATTTTTTTTAGTCCAGACTTACGGAATACGTAATATTTGACGAGGAGGTGAGAAAATATTGAGGCGGTGGATGAAATTGAAAAAGGCTTTCAAGGCAGTACAATCGCCCGGAAAGCCAGTCACGGTGAATTTGATGCTGGATGGAAAGATTATTTCCCGTATGGAAATTCGCGGTTAAATGATTCGATAGCAGCGTTGTAAGCATTCATGTACTCATGAAAATAATCAACTGCTACATCGCCTTCCCCATTGGCGATTTGTGTATTGATTTTTAACCTGCAAATATCAGAGCATACTGCAATAGCTAAGTCATGGGCGCGTTTTTCGTTGTCGGTCATATGAATTTTCCTTTCTGTATGTGGTATTTGTGCAAATATTTTAACACATTTTGCAAGGAGAATCAATCAAAATGAAAATTAAAGGAGGTGAGATTAAGATGTGGATATCAAAGAAAAAGCTGGATCAGCTTAAATCGGAAGCTGCCCAGGCAAGAACAAAAAGAGGACGTTGGCCTTGCGATATGTGTCAGCCAACGCCGGAAAAAGGATATGTCACTTACTGGTGCATTGTATCAAATCACGTTGAAGTGCGATTTCTTGTACCGAACCTCGCGTGGAGTGAACTTGAAAAATCAAAGGAGTGGAAATCCTTTCAAGATCTTCTTGAGAAATCTCAAGAAGAATATATCCAGAAGAGGCTCCAAACTGATCAATCGAAACCGGAAAATTGAGGTTATAAAGAAACTTTCGGTCAACAATTTCAGTTCCATTTAAGTGTTTATATTCTTTGGCGCATTTTGGGTATTCATCAAAATGAATTATCCTATTCCCGCTTTTTAAATTCACAGACACTATGGTGATAGGGAGCGAGGAGCGATTTTCAAAGGTAACAGACATCATTGCTATATTGTTATTGTGAGCGATTCTGTTTACTGTAATTTTTAAGTTTTTTCTTTTTGAGAAGCAAGTTGAAATAAATGTAAAGAAAGTACCAATGGCTCCAAACAAAGACAAAGCTAACGTTATATTTTCGCGATATTGATTAAAAAAATCAATCATTACTTTAGTATTCATAATATACCCCTTTCGTTTATAAGGGAATTATACAATAAAAATCAATAAAGCGAAACCAATATAAGGAAATAATTTACAACTCGCAAATTTTAGAGCGGGGAGCAGAAAAGGAGGTGAGAAAGGTGGATAAAGTAAAAGAAGCAACAAAGCTACTGCTTGAACACGATTCAGCAGAATGCACAAAGGTAGCCCCAATCATAAACATTGAGGGATGGGGAAAGTCATCTAAGCTGTTTGTGTGCGGGATTGATGTCAGCCGGGGAGTAAAATCCGCTTTGTATTCCGGGGAGCCTGGGAAGGGAAACCATCTTGTTGTGGATATCGACGTTGATGAGATGATCGGCCTTTTGGCGGATATTCCAGCAGATGAAATGAGAAAAGCCAAGGAAATCATTCTCCCATATATAAAGGATAGATTCTAAATGATTTCTCGGCTCTGGCAATTAAATTGAGAAGGACGTTGACCGGGTTTTGAAGGCTGCACGGCTGAAACGTTGCCCCAAGGAACCTATGAGCAAGGAACGCCTGGAAATGCTTCTGGGTTATGACCTGGGAGCCTTGTGAATGATTCTCATGTTTGGATTCTTTTTTATGATGTTCTATTTTGGGAGATAGGAGGTGATGCAAGGTGCCCCGGGTATTAATTATTTCGTCCAATAAAAAACAATATATGATTGATGATCTTCCCTTTTGGCTTATCAAGGAGGCCAGAAAAAAAGGGCTTTACCAAAAGGATTTAGCAGGAGCCATTGGGATTAGTCCGCAGGCTTTTGGACGGAGGCTAAAAAAGAAAGATGGAAAGAGGCCGGACGTTTTTAGCTACGGCGAACTTTTGACATTATTTAAATTCCTGGATGTGTCAGATGATAATAAGAAAAAATTATTAACATTATAGGAGGATTCATGAGCAAGATTAAATTTGATCCGATTGGAATGGTGTACTTATCCCCGGCCCAGCAGCAAGCCAGGTACATAAAAAAGCTGGAAAATTGGGTAACTATTTTAGGCGGCCTCTGCATTGGGCTGGCAATCAGTACATTGATGCTGGCGGCATGCCTGCATTACTACATATAAAAATGCAATATGAGCAGGATGCAGGACAGAACAAACCGAGCCGTTGTAACATTAGGCATTAATCCATATGGATGTGGCAACGGCGTAAAAGAAAACGCCCCAAGAGAGCGGCAACTCCCATTGAGGCACTTAGCAAATCAATCAATGATAGGATAGCAGAAAATGGAGGAAATTGCAAGTGATGGCGTATGTTTGTTGCGACATTAATTACTGCAAACACTATAAAGATGGTGGATGCGGAAAGGATCATATTTTCATAGAGACAAAAACAACCGGAGAGTTCCGCAGCGGCCATCTGTTATCATATCCGGTATGTCAAGATTATGAGGAGACCGAAGATGCAAGAGATTGAAAATAAGATGGTATTAGATTGGCCATGGGATGAAGTGGAATATGGAGTTCCAAATAAGCAACGTTTAAAAAGAGAAAGACAGGCATATGAGGAGGCAGAAAGAGAGGATAAGGGAAATGAGTACATTATATGAAATCACAGGAGATTACCTTCACTTGTTGGAAATGTTAGAGGAAGAGGAGGAAAACATTGACCCGCAGGCGTTTGCGGACACCCTGGAGGGAATTGAGGGGGAGTTTGAGATCAAGGCTGACGGCTATGCGAGAGTGCTGAAGGAACTGGCGGCAGAAGCCGGGAAGTATGATGCTGAAATCCAGCGCATGACCGCAAGGCGGGATTCCCTCAATAACCGCAGTAAAATGCTAAAACAACATCTCTATGAGGGAATGAAAGCCACAAGAAAGACAAAATTCAAGACGGATTTATTCAGCTTCGGTATCCAGAAAAACGGTGGGTTACAGCCAATGGAGATTGTGCCGGATATGGATATTCCGGACGAATACTGCCGGAAAGAGCCGGACAACATGAAAATTCGTGAAGCGCTCAAAAACGGCGCGGAACTGCCTTTTGCGGTGCTGAAAGAGCGGGGAGACCATTTGGTTATTAGATAAAAAATCATAGGAGGATAGGAAAAAATGAAGGTATCAAAAATCATTATCAAGAATCTTTTTGGAATCACAGAGCAGGAGCTTGACAGTCGCAGCGTAGAGCTGATCGGCGAGAACGGAACCGGGAAAACGTCCGTGATTGATGCCATCAAGTATGCGCTGACCAACAGATCAGACCGGGACTACATCGTGAGGAACGGTGAAACGGAGGGTGAAATCATCATTGAGACGGATACTGGGTTGAGTATCAACCGTAAATCCCGGACAACACAGACAGATTACAAGTCTGTCAAGCAGAATGGGAATATCGTACCGTCCCCGGAGGCGTTTTTGCGTGACATTATCACTCCCTTACAGCTGCAGCCTATGGAGTTCATGCGCATGGGAAAGAAGGAACAGAACGCCACAATCCTTAACATGATTGATTTTCCGTGGAACATGGAAACAATCAAGGGATGGTTCGGGGAGATTCCGACAGATGTGAATTATGAGCAGAATATACTTGCCGTACTGAATGATATCCAAGCAGAGAACGGTACATACTTCCGTAGCCGGCAGGATGTAAACCGGGATATCAAGGCAAAGAAATCCGTGGTGGAAGATATCAAGGCGGCGCTACCGCAGGATTATGACGGCAGCCAGTGGGAAAATGTAAATGTCGGGGCGCTGTATACTGAGATTGAAAAAATAAGGGAGTCCAATGCAAAAATTGAGAAAGCAAAGCGCATGAAAGAGGGACATGATGGGAAAATCCGCTCTTTTGAAGCTGACAGGGATATTGCCCTTTCGGCGCTGAACAGCGAGATTGTGTCCAGGGGAAACAGCATTGAAACACAGCTTGCCACGCTGAAAGAAAAGATTGCGTCACTGGAAAAGGAGAAGCAGGGGCTTGCGGCGACCAAGGCAGATCGGGAAAAGGTTATTCGCAGTGAGTTTAATGAGAATGTGGCCAGGTATGAAGAGGACATTGCAGCCTATGAGGAATATGCCGGCAAGGATCCGCAGCCGGTGGATGCGCTGCTGAAAAAGGCAAAAGAAACCGAGAAGATGAAGTCCCACATCAACGAGTGGCGTCGGATGCTGTCTTTGCAGGAAGATATAAAGAATTTGACAGAAAAATCTACTTCCTATACTGAAAAGATTGAGAAAGCCAGAAATTTACCTGGTGAGATTTTAGAGAAAGCAACTATCCCGATTGAGGGGCTGTCTGTCAAGGATGGGATTCCGCTTATCAATGGTCTGCCAGTGAGCAACCTGTCGGAGGGGGAGAAGCTTGACCTCTGCATTGATGTGGCAATCCAGAACCCGGCAGGCCTGCAGATTATCCTCATTGATGGTGTGGAAAAGCTGTCAACGGAAATGAGGGAGCGGTTATACAGTAAGTGCAGGGAAAAGGGATTGCAGTTTATTTCCACCAGAACCACCGACAGTAAGGAACTGACCGTGATTGAACTGTAAAAGAAAATATGCGGGGCAGTGTAACGGCTGTCCTGTTGAATTAGGAGAATTAGTATGGAAACATTACCATTGGACTGTGACTGTGGATGCACAGAAACAGAAGAAAGAAATGTAGAAATGGAAGATATTGCAGGAACATATATCCCTGTGGAATAGAGTTTGTATTGTAAGGGTTGCGGGCGATATTTAGGACATTTTGCATATGGGCATTGGGAATATTAGGAGATTGGAGGATCAGGGAAATATGGCGACACCAGTATTGATTATTGGGAAATCGGGTTCGGGGAAAAGTACGAGCCTGCGGAATTGTTCGGGCAATCCTGACTGGAATATTATCAGAGTGATAAACAAGCCGTTGCCTTTTAAGGGCAAGGTTGACGGTTGGAAAACGGACGATTATCAGACGATTATGAAATGTCTTATCGGTTCAAAGGCAGGAAATATTGTCATTGATGATGCCGGGTATCTCCTTACAAATATGTTTATGAGAGGACATTCCAGTGCTGGAAAGGGAAATGATACTTTTGTTTTTTACAATAAAATAGGAGACCATTTTTGGAATCTTATTACTTTTATTACGGAAAAAGTGCAGCAGGATAAGATTGTATATGTGCTAATGCATGAGGATAAGAACGATTTTGGAGATGTGAAAGCAAAAACAATCGGAAAGCTGATTGATGACAAAGTTTGCTTGGAGGGCATGTTTACCATTGTACTACGGTGTATCGAGGAATCAGGCAAGCATCTGTTCGTTACGCAGGCATCAGACGGGGCGGTATCAAAGTCCCCAATCGGAATGTTTGAGACGCTAACAATCGACAATGATTTGCTTTTAGTGGAAAAGGCAATCAGGGATTATTACAAGGAGGATTAGGAATGCAGAAACCTACAAACTATGACGAAACACAGGCCGGTGGAGAATTTACCCCCGTGGAACTTGGAGGGCATAGACTGGTAATTAAACAGGTCAACGAAACAAAGTCAAAGACTGGAAAAGACATGGTTGTTGTGCTGTTTGACTTTTCTGATGATGATAAGCAGCCGGGATATTTCATGGAACAGTTCCGGAACGATATTCGCCCGGATAAAAAGTGGCCTAATCAGGCAACACAATACATACTTCCAACGGACGATGACGGGAAGTGCAGCCGTTCATTTAAGACATTCACAACTTGCGTAGAGCATTCCAATGCCGGATTTGAAACGCAGTGGGGTGATAAGTTCTGTCAGTGTTTCAAGGGTAAGAAAATCGGCGGCGTGTTCGGGGAACAGATGGACTATTACAATGGTGAGGAAAAGAAAAAGCGTGTCCTTCGGTGGTTCTGTTCATTAGACAAAGTTGCAGATGCCGCCATTCCTGATATGAGTGAGACAAAGAAATATAAGGAGTATAAACAGGGCGGTGGTATGCCTTATTTTGGAAGTCCGTCTAATGATGGTTGGATGAATATACCAGATGATGTAGATGACGATTCCCTTCCTTTCAATTAAGAAGATGATATGCAGATAGCAGTAGATACAAACCAGTTTTCCGGTAGTCATGGAGCGTCAAACCGCAAGAAACACCGGCAAATGGAACAGCTTGGAGTGGAGCTGATACCGGTTTCACTCCCCTTTGGGGACTATGCCCTGATTGATGATTCTGTCAGAGAAGTGCTTGATAAAAAAGGCGATAAGGTCAAGAAAAAGGACTTGGAAGATGTTATTAAGTTGTCCATAGATACGAAGAAAAATCTTGATGAATTATGCGGTAATGTCTGCCAACAGCACGAGAGATTCAAAAAGGAACTTCTCAAACCGGTACACCACAATTCCAAACTTGTGATATTAATAGAGCATGGGGAAGATGTGAAATGTCTTGGTGATGTGTATTTCTGGCAAAATAAGCGCAAGCATGAAGTACGGTGGAAAACGGTCAATGGCAAGCGTGTAAAGGATGTAATATCAGCTAAGGCAGTGGACGGAAATCAGCTTTACAAATCCCTCTGCACAATCAGAGACCGTTACAATGTTGATTTCGTTTTCTGCCAAAAGGATGAAACAGGGCGTAAAATCATAGAAATTTTGGAGAATGGAGGTGCTGGGAAATGAGATTGATTGATGCAGATTCTTTTGTTGGTTTTATGACAGCGTTAGAAGAAAATGGAGCAGAACATATATCTTTTGACGACCTTAGAAAATTTATCAATGAGCAGCGAACAGCTTATGACTTAAAGCGAGTTTTGGATATGCTTTGTGAAAAGATTGACCCAAATGTTGATATGGATACTGGAAAGCCTTGTGATAATTGGGTTGTTGATATGACGAATGAAACAATTGGAGAATGTATTGAGATTGTGCGTTCGGGTGGAGTTGGTACGAGTGACTAAGGAAGAAATAAAAGACCTCTATTCCATGAAAGATATTCTGGAACGGTACGGGCTGCCGGAGCCGAACAGGACGGGGTTCATATGCTGCCCGTTTCACAAGGAAAAGACGGCGAGCATGAAGATTTATGAAAAGGATTTTCATTGTTTTGGATGCGGCGAAAATGGAGATATATTTACGTTTGTCATGTTAATGGACGGAATATCTTTCAAAGAGGCATATTCAGCACTTGGGGGAGACTATGAAAATAGTTTCTCCGCAAGGCTGAAAATCTATCAGGCGCAGAAAAAGCGGGAAATGCAGAGGAAAACTGAGGAAAAACTAAAGCGGAAAAGAGAGCTAAATTATCTGTTGATGGATGTATACCACAAGTGGCTTGACCGGCTGGAACCGCTTTCTGATGCCTGGGCAGATACCTACAACGCATTACAATATCAAGAATATCTATGGGAAATTTTAAATGATCCGGAGGAATGTTATGAAGCCATTAAATGAATTAACCAAACAAACAATCCTTTCGGAAGAAGTATTTGAAGAAGTTTTTAACCAGGAGGATGAGATATATAAGGCCAGGCTGCTTTTGTCATTGCAGGACCGTGCTGCAGAACTGGGGGTAAAAGGAAAATTTGACCAGATGGTGAAAGCCTACAGGCGTGTTGACCGGGAAACGAAGCAGCGTAAGAAACAGCAGCAGGCCGCCGGGATGAACAACTATACGGATTTTGACGGGCCATATGAAAATATGTACTGCGGCTCGTGGATTGCCGGGGAAACAGGCATATACGCCCAGAACATGGCCACGGTGGAGCAGATAGCGTGTTACCACCCAATCCTGCCAATAGAGCGCCTAAAGAACCTTGAGACGGGCGAGGAGCAGATCAAGCTGGCATTCAAGCGTAATGGAAGGTGGGAGGAAATCATCATCCCTAAAACCATGATAACGTCTGCCAGTAAAATTGTGGCTTTGTCGGGCCGTGGGGTGGCCGTAACAAGCGAAAACGCAAAGCTGCTGGTGAGATACCTGTCAGATGTGGAAAACCGCAATACGGCGCAAATAGCGGTGCAGTATTCAAGTTCAAAACTTGGATGGATTAAGAAAGAGTTTCTGCCTTACGATACGGAAATCACGTTTGACGGGGATAGCCGGTTCCGGCAGCTTTTTGAGAGTATCGGGGAGCATGGGGGCCGGGATAAATGGTATGAACATGTCAAAAGCCTGCGGCAGTCCGGCAGAATGGAAGTCAAGCTGATGCTGGCGGCCTCATTCGCAAGCGTGCTTATCCACCAAGTGGGCGCATTGCCGTTCTTCATTGACCTTTGGGGGGAAACAGAGGGCGGCAAGACCGTGACGCTGATGCTGGCGGCATCCGTCTGGGCGAACCCGGCAGAGAGCGCATATATCGGGGATTTTAAGACAACTGATGTAGCGCTGGAAGCAAAAGCCAATATGCTGAACCACCTCCCTATGATCCTGGACGATACCAGCAAGAAGAACCGGCGCATTGAGGAAAACTTTGAAGGCGTGGTATATGACCTATGCTCCGGCAAGGGAAAGACACGCTCCAACCGGGATATCGGCATCAATACGGAAAGCCACTGGAACAACTGCATACTGACGAATGGGGAGCGTCCGCTGACATCCTATGTCAACCAGGGCGGCGCCATAAATCGTATTCTGGAGATTGAATGCGGCGAAAAGGTGTATGCAGACCCACAACTGACGGCTGACACGCTGAAACAGAACTATGGCTTTGCCGGGAAAGATTTCGTGGAAGTGGTCAAGGCTATGAGAGCGGATGCAGTCCGGGAGATACAGAAAGATTTTCAGCAGCGGCTTTTTGATGATGAGAAAATGCAGAAGCAGAGCATATCGCTTTCCATCATTCTGACAGCGGATAAAATCGCTACAGATGCGCTTTTCAAGGATGGGCAGTATATTTCTATAGACGAAGCTAAAAAGGTGCTTATTGACCGGAATGAGCTGTCTGATAATGAGAGGTGTTACCAGTACATACTTGACAAGGTAGCAATGAATGAAATACGGTTTGACGCTGATACTAACTGCGAAAAATGGGGCATTATGAAAGGAGATTTTGCGGTATTTTTCAATCATGCTTTTGATGAATTGTGCAAAGCAGGTGGATTTTCAAAGAAATCTTTCTTGTCATGGGCAGCAAAGAAAAAGCTGATTGATAAATATGGCGATAAGAACACGAAACCTACAAAAATTAACGGAACGCTTGTGCGGTGCGTCTGGGTAAAGGTTGAAAATGTGACAGATGATTCAGAATTTGAAACGGACGAAAACGGCTTTATCAAGGTTGATGAACAGATGAAGTTGCCCTTTGATTGATTTGTTTGGTTACACTTTTACACCAATTACACCACTAAAATTATGCTAGTAATGATGTATATAAATATGTATATGTTATATGTCATTTACGATTTTTAAAAACAGTGACAAAATGGTGTAACTAGTGTAAACACCGCATAAATACTATGTTTTTGTGTGTAACGTGTCGGTGTAAATACGTGTTACTTTTAACAAAAATGTGTAATTTAGGAGATTATCATGCAGGAAAAAATTGAGGAAAGATATGACCAATGAGCAGGTAAGAGACGGATTTACAGAAGTATATAATCAATTCTGGAATAAATACAAGAACAATGTTCCTGAGAAAAACTCTGATGAGTGGGACAGGATACATGATTGGGTAACAGTTCTTAAGAAAAAGTATCCGTTCCTTGTGCAGACAGTGGTTGATCTGGAAATTGAGCTTGACCAGAGAATGAGAAAGAGGGGATAGTTATGGTCCTGTACCTGGCAGTATCACAAGATAAATATGAGCTGCCTGTCGCAGTTACGGATAATGCGCTGGAACTCAGTAGACTAATGGGCGTGAGCGAAAATATTATATATGCACAGTTAAGTAATGCCAAAAAGGGAAAAGTAAAGAGGCAGAAATATTTTAGAGTAGTAGTGGAAGAGGAATGAAATGGCAAAAGTGACTGTAACAGAAGCGTTTGATTCCAGGGATAGGAAATATTACAGGCTGGAAAAGAAAAAAGGAACTATTTCCAGAAGAGAGGCATATGAGGCAATGGAGTCCGCCGGACATTTCGGACGATTCCTGATAGACTTCCCAGTCCCTGAAGATGTTCCCTTTGAGCTTTATGATCCAGGAGACTGCTGGTGGATGTATGCCCCAGAAGATATCTTGGGAGACAGAGCGGAAGATGAATTTAATAAAGGCTACGAAGCCTGTTTGAAAGACCATAATTTTTAGAAAATACTCAAGAAAGGAGCCGGAACCTTCCCGGGAATAAGGCGCGCCGGGTTCCTTAATGAAAGAAATGGAAAAAACTGAGCAGCAGATTCCTGGGCAGATAGGGCTATTTGAATTCTTAACAGAGAATTATGAGACAATTTCTAATGACCAGGTGAGTATAAAGGAGGTTGTAAACGTCAAATCATATCCTGTGTCAGATTATACCGTTAAATCGACATACAGAGACATATTTTTGATTATCAATATGCTTGATGATTATGTCAGTGTGCTGACGCAGCCAGGTAGGGAAAGGGACTTTCACACAGATTATATGATCGGGAAGTTTGAGAGGATATCTGGAGAATTATCAGAGCAGATATGCCTGGATAAGGAAAAGATGTATAAAAAATGCCGGAAAAGACAGGAGCGAAAAGATGATGTCGGTGAGGACGCTATGATATTAGCATTAAAGCAAAAATGAAATTATAAAAATTGAAATAGGTCATTTCTAAAGGCAAATATACATGATCTGTGTGGTATTAATGTTTAGAATTATGTGAAAGGATATGAATAAAATGAAGCTTTATTTTTACTTTTTGGAAAAAAATAAGAGAAGCTGCATCCGCATGGAAGAGTGTGAAGTCAAGGAAAAGGCAAAAACATACAGGCCTGTAAATGGATTTCCATCAGGTTTTTATAACCAATTTGTTAAAAAAAGATGATATTGGAAGATTTCTGATGTTTAATCAGGATTTGATAATCTTGACGAAAAATGATCCAGAAAGGATAGCCGGATTATTTTTTACCAGATGCCAGTATGATATCTCTCGGGCCATGAATAGAATCCGTAGTGCGAAAATCGAAATTGAGAAAACTAATGACCTTTTGGATGGTATAGAAGATTGGAAGCGGGAAAATATGTAACATGGGTATGAGGAGAATGATACCATGCGTAGAAAATGCGACACCTGCCTTTGCCGGACATGCCTGGCGGTATGCTGCGACCGGAAGAACTGTACCGGAAAGAAAGAATCCTGCGAAAGATATAGCGGCTTCAGACAGTTAAGCATTTTCGATACGCCCCAGGAGCCGCAGTGTTATTCAGTCCCCCGGCATTCCTGGCAGTATTACGGCATCAGCAAAGAGCGGTACAGGCAGCTTACCGAGTACATACAGTCCGGCAGATATGCCGCTCTCGCTTCACAGGCGGCTCATACAGCCAACGAAACGATTGCAGAGTACATTTTACTGTCCGTCACGCAAAACAAGTCCTATGATGCTCTTAGGATGAAATGGGAGTTGAAAGAAATGGAGCGGATTCCATACTGCCGGACGGATTTTTATGGTATTAGGAGATATTTCTTTAGTATTTTTGACAAGGAGTTAAGGAGGATAGGAAAATGAAAAATAAATTCCACGAATGTAAGACAATAAAAAATTCCAACAGCGATTCCAACAAAATCAGCATTGAAAAGATAAATGGTAGTTGGACGTGGATATTTTGGAGTGATAAGAAAGGAAATCAAGGGCATGGAATAAGGTATTGCCCTTATTGCGGAAAAGACCTTATTGCTAATGACAAGGACTAATTTGGTACAACTCCCCCTCAAATCTCCTGTACAATAGAATCAGGGGATTTAGGGGATTGTGGAAAGGTAGGAGAATATGAAAACAACTGGAATTATTCGCAGAGTTGATGATTTGGGAAGGGTCGTACTTCCAAAAGAGGTAAGAAGAAAAGCTGGAATTACAGAGGGTACTCCAATGGAGATATTTACTGATTCTGACGGAATAGTTTTAAAGAAATATAATACAGCAGGGGAATTGATGAATGTTGTTGCTGTTTTGGCAGAAGTTGTTGACAATTCTGTTGATGATTTAGAGAAGGAAAAGGTGTCTGCAATTCGGCAGCACATCAAAGAGATAAGAAATATCCTGAAATAGGGGGATTATGGAGGGAAAGGGAAATATGGAAAAAAGAGAAAATGCGCTTAAATTGTGCGAAGAATACATACATCAGATTTGGTGTATCGAGAGTGTGAAAGACGGCGGAATGTTTGCTGTATACGGCTTGGAACAGCACCGGATTAAAATACATGATGAGCTGTGTGATATGCTTGGAATAGACCATGTAAAAAGCAAAGACATACTTTCTTATCTTGATGAAAAGATAGGCCTTGATTTCTCAAAAATTCCGTCTGAAAGTGATTTGAGAGATTATTCCGAAAAACTATTGAATTTGCTGTTGAAAGAAAAAGAAGTTGGGAATATATGAACATCCGAGCAACAATAAACAAACTCCAAAAAGCACTGATACAGCGTGGAAAAGGATAGGGAAATATGAAAGAAAGAGAAAAAAATGATACGGAAGAATGGTTAAAAAAATGCATGAAATGTACTCATTGCTATAAGAGAAGAAATGACGATGAAGAAATATTATGCAGATGCAGAAAAGGTTGTAACTTTAAGGAAAAGAAGATAAAGCAATGAACATACGCAAAACCATAAACAAACTGCAATCTGCTTTGATTGCGAAAGGCTATATCTATAAAATAAACACATACCAATTCTACAGCAAAGAGCAGAACCGCATGATTACCGGCTACCGCATTACAGAGAAACAGCCGTATCAGAAGAAAAACGGGGAAATGTCGGTGAAAGATGTGGAACTGCTGAATAGCTGTTCGCAGGTGGAAGTGTTGAAGTGGTTTGTTAAAAATTGGAATGAGGTGAAAGAGAATGGATGAAATTATGGATGATGTATGTTGCGCAACTTGTGGGTACAACAAATCGGACAATGAGGACGTGGCGATTTGCGAGAAAATATTAGGCAGGCCAGAGGAAAAGGCGATAGACGATTATTGCAGTTGCTATGACAGAGATGCAGACCCACTGCCTATATTCTAAATGGTTTGTGGGAGAATGGGAGAAAATAAATGCTGATACTGCCAATTAAAAAGAAATGGTTCGACATGATACTATCAGGCGAAAAGAAAGAGGAATATCGGGAGATTAAGCCATATTACAAAAGCAGATTCAAGAATGTATTTTACATGACGCCATATTCTTTTATTCCTGCCGGTAATGAGCAAAAACAGATTATGTTCAGGAATGGATATAACAAAAATTCTCCCTCTTTTATTGCTGACTGTTCGCTTGACATAAGACAAGGAAAAGCGGAATGGGGAGCGGAGAAAGGCGTTGATTACTATGTTTTGACAATACATAAAATCGTTTGGAAAAGCATGGATAATATGAGCGGGTATTTGATTGAATGAAATCGGTGAGCATATGGGCGGTGGTTGAATGGATAAGCTAACTCCAATGCAGAAAGCAAAGGTGAGGATATGGCAAAGAAAATAAATGTAGGAGATACTGTTTATTTGTTGCTTCCTGATAAATACGTGAAACGTACCGTAATAGGAAAACAGAAAAATAGAAACAGATTTTATTATTTGCTGGATGGATATTCAATATGGTATCCAAGAGAAAGGCTTGCATTGATAGAGAAAGAAGCTATGACAGAATATGCGGATTGAGGTGATAGAAAGTGGCGAACGTTGGCGGTAAGCCCCCTAAGTATAAAAGCAAAGAGGAAATACAACAGAAGATAGACCAGTATTTTGAGGACTGTAAGGGTGAGCCGCTTATAGGCGCCGACGGGAACCCAATGCTTGATAAATGGCAGAATCCGATTATGATTGGACAGAAACCGCCGACAGTAACGGGACTTGCGCTTGCTTTAGGATTTACTGGCAGACAAGCATTGCTGAATTATCAAGCAAAGAAAGAGTTTGTGGACACGATAACGCGCGCGAAGTCTCGTGTCGAGGAATACGCCGAGAGCCGCCTGTTTGATCGGGACGGCTCCAACGGCGCACAATTCAGCCTGCGGAATAATTTCAAGGGGTGGAATGACACCGAGGAAAAGCGGCTTGAAAACGAGCGTGAGAAACTTTCTCTTGAGAGGCGCAAAGTAGACAGCCAGATTAAAGAGGATTCCGGGGATAAGCTGGACAAGATATTGCAGAACATGGATACACTGTATGAACGCTTGAAGCCAGTGCCGAACCGGGATATTGAGGATTTTGAGTAGCGGAGGATAGGAAGAATGGGAAGAACATTAAAAAGAGTTCCATTAGATTTTGATTACCCACTGAATAAAGTGTGGTATGGGTATTGCATTTCATATTGTCGTGATGGTGAGTGTGATGATTGCAGAGAGTTTGCAAAGATGAAAGGAATCGCTCTTACATCTTACAACTGCCCGGATTTTGAGCCGGTTTTAGGGCCTCCGGTTGGTGATGGATTCCAGTTATGGGAAACCACATCAGAGGGAAGCCCGGTAAGTCCGGTATTTAAAACGCTTGATGAACTGTGTGAATGGTGTGAGGAAAACGCAACAACATTTGGTAGCATGAAAGCGACAAAGGAACAATGGCGGCAGATGTTGGATAGTGATTTTGTTCATGCACAGTGTGGAAATGCTATATTTATTTAGGGTTTAATGTTTGAAAGGTGGTGATTCTATGAACTTCCCTGCGCCATTCACGCAGAATCAAAACGATTATATGCAGAACTGTTTTACTTCGTGGTTTAATGTGGCGGAGGGAGGCTAACCACCGGTAAGCGTGGCGGAAAGAACGTTCTGCAAACCCTCATATTCTGCATGATGTTGGAAGTCCACAAGAACCACATTCACCTAATCGGCGGCGTGTCCACTGCAACCGCCCGGCTGAATATCCTAGATTGTGACGGCTACGGACTTCTAAACTACTTCGAGGGCAGATACCGCACCGGGAAGTACCAGAACCGGGATTGTGTCTACGTCCAGACCAAAACCGGGGAAAAGATAGTGCTTGTGTCCGGCGGCGGAAAGGATGGGGACGAAAAGCTAATTAAGGGGAACACATACGGAATGGCATACATAACTGAAGCGAATGAATGCCACCCGAATTTCATCAAAGAGGTATTCGACCGTACTCTTTCTAGTGATGACAGAAAGGTATTTCATGACCTAAACCCGAAAGCACCGTCAAACTGGTACTATGAGGAAATACTGGGCTTCCATGAGCAAAAGAAGAAAAAGAATCCGTCTTATGGGTACAATTACGGACACTTCACAATAGCCGACAATATGAGTATCAGCGGCGAGAAGCTCCGGGAGATACTGGCAACCTATGACAAAGGAACAGTGTGGTACAAGCGTGACATCCTGGGGAACCGGACGGCGGCAGAGGGTTTGATATTCAAATACTTTGCAGATAATCCAGACCCGTATCTGATAGATGATTCCGAACTGTTCAATCAAAACGGGGTGATTAGATTCAACTTCACCATGCGGACTATCGGTATTGACTTCGGCGGCAATAAGTCCCGGACAACATACTATGCCACTGGATTCCTGAATGGATTCAAGAAAATGATTGTTCTGGCAGAGGAAAAACTTCCAGTGCGTGAAGAGGTTGACACAAAGCAGATTACAGATAAGTTTGTGGAATTTCACCATTACACTGATAAGAAATATGGGTATGTGCAGGAGTGTTTTGGGGACAATGCTTCTCCAACGATGATAAACACACTGAAAAAAGTTATCCTGGAAAACGGAATCAATACCAGAATGAACGGATGTGATAAGCCGGAAATCGTTGATAGAATCCGTTTGATAGATAATCTTTTGAGAAGCGGACGTATGATTATATCCCGAAATTGCCCCGGACTGATTAAAGCATTATCTGAATTGAAGTGGGATGATGAAAAAGAAGATGAAATTGAGGACTTAAATATAGGTTCAATAAATGATTACTTTGACGGTTTCTGCTATTCAATTACGCATTACATGAAGAAACTGGCTATGTGGTAGAAAGGGGAATGATAGAGAAATGAGCATGATTAGTGAACAATTAAGCGCATTGCGAGATGTGGCAGGAGCATATCAGCATAATGGATTAGGGATGATTTTGAAAGAAGCCGCCGACACCATAGAATCCCTATCCGAAAAGCTGGAAGATATGGAGCGGTCAGCGGAGGATTGCAGTGGTGGGTGGATTCCGTGCAGCACTGGAAATATGCCGGATACGGGAAGCACTGTCTTGATTCAGTTAAAAAGTCAAAGGGATGGAATCACTGGGGACGAAGATAGAACATTTGACATTTCTTTCATAAGGTCAAGAGATAATAGTGAATGGGTTTCTCCTAGTGCGAAATATCCGCTTAAAGCTGTAAAAGCATGGAAACCCATTAAAGCATACCATGAGCCTTAACAAATCCATCACCCACGGCAAAGAACACCGCAAGCCATACCAGGGAGCGAAACGGATAGAAAGGATAGGAATAGAGAATGGGCAAAATCAAATTGAAAAGGTGTCAATATTGCGGTGAGTATCCTCATTTGTTGAAAACCCACAGTAGCTATAAATATATGTGCTGTTTTAAAAATCCGGAAGGGAAAGCTGGATATTGGCACACAACAAAGAACGGCGCACGAAGGGCATGGAATAAGCGAAGTAACGGTGAATATGACTAAAGGAAACTGCGGCAGGTGCAGGAGTTGGAAGAACATGAGAGGAGCGGTAATTGAATGATAATTTTTATTCTGATAGCATATCTGCTTATTGGGACATTTTTTATGGGATTGTTGCCGGATTCTGCCGGGAATACGGTTGGAGGAATGGTTGTGTTGTGGCCTGTGATTGTTCCGATACTGGCAGTTGCCAAACTGTTTGATATAGTGTTTCAACTGGGCGATAAACTTAACAGAAAATTTTAGGTGATTAAATGGGACTGATAACATGGATAAAGGAGAAATTCAAAATGCTGTTTAAGACGGACGCTGAAAAGGCTTTCAAGGTTGAAACATACCTTTCGCCAGAGATGGATGCTGCTATTAAGCTGTGGGGGCAATTGGAGAGCGGTAAGCCGCCGTGGCTGAAGGAAAGTGACGGACGCACGGTTGCTTTTTGGAATACCATAGCCGAAGAATGGGCGAAGCTGATCACGCAGAACATTGACATCAAAGTGCAGGGCATCCGTTCCGGGGAGATGCCGGAGAAGATGCAGGAAATCATTGACAAATACTTTCTACAAAATGCCAGGGACAACATCCATGCTATGGTGTTCTGGGGTGGCATTATGGCAAAATGGAACGGAGAGGGAATAGAGTTTCTGAAGCCAAATATGTTCCTGCCAACGGAATACGACAGCAGCGGCGAGATAAAGGCGGCAATATTCTTCTCCTACTACCAGGCAAGCAAGAAATTTTACACCAAGGCAGAATGGCATAGGTTTGAAACCGAAACAAAGGACGGAGTATCCACCAAGATATACCATGTTTCCACAAAGGCTTTTCGGTCTGATAACCAGGATGATATTGGACGTGAAGTTCCGCTGTCGGAAACGAAGTGGAAAGACATTGAGCCGGAGTTCTGGGCAGAGAATCTTGAAAAACCGTTGTTTCGGTACATAAAATGCCCGGTTTACAATTTCATTGATTCAGACAGCCCTCTAGGGATTCCGTGTTTTGCGAATTGTAAAGAAGAGTTGCGGTGGCTCGATATAGCAATGTCAACACTGGGGAAAGAAACGAAAAACTCTTCTCCCATGCTGATTGTTGACCAATCGGTTATTATGTATGCAAATCAGAATGGTATTGAACTTCCTGAATTTGTGGAAAATGTTGGAAATCTCGATATAGTGAACGGAACTGCCGGAAGTCCAGTTGAACAATGGCAGCCGACATTACAGATAACAACAAGAAAAGAAGGAATCAATTTTTACCTTTCTATTATTGGGTTTAAATGCGGCTTCGACCCGGGATATTTTGTATTTGACGGACAGACCATACAAGTAGCCACGGCAACGCAAGTTCGTGTCACGCAGAAGCGAACAGCCGACACAGTGCTATCATACCGAGATGTACTGGACAAGCCGAACACCAACGGGGACGGGCGTGTGGGCGCTATCCATGACATAGCCTATATCATTAATGCAATGTTGGTGATTAATGGTGACGTGCCGCTGACGGACAATGGGAACTATGAGTTGTTCTGTTCGTTTGCTGATCTGCTCAAGAATGAGGAAGAGGACGCTGCTATGGATCTGCAGCTTGCCAATCAAGGATACATGGCAAAATTCAGATTCCTTGTACTTCACCGGGGGTATACCGAGGAAGAAGCAAGAAAGATGGTGCAGGAAGCAGTAGAGGAAAGCCGGGCGAACGGACAGGGAGATAGTAGGCTATTTGGAGAGGAATAATGATGCAAAAACTAAAAGAGTTTGTTTGGTACGTTTTCAATATTGCATATGGACTGCTTTCTGTATTTTTTATTGTATTCGATTTAGAATTGTTAATCGAAACTAAACATATTGCATATTTGATATTTATACCACTGTTCCTTTTATCATTGAAGTGTGTTTCTGTTAATATAAAAAATTCTGAAAAATATATTGATAAAAAATTATTAGATGGGGGTAAGGAATGATTACAAAACAAGAAGCAATAGAAGAATTGCAAACACAAATATTAATGTATGAAGGAATTATTGCACATATACAACATTACAAACCGGATGCAGACATATCCTATTTTGAAAGGAAAATAGAGGTTGTTATACTGTCAAAATTGGCATTGGAAAGCCAGATGCCAAGAAGGGCCGATGGAGATAAGGAATGTTACGTTTGCCCTGCTTGCGGATATGAATTCCCAGATATAGGCGGCGTTAATGAAAGCTACGGAGAATCAGAAACTTATAAATTTTGCCCGGAATGTGGACAGGCAATCAGCTATGATGAATAGCAAATGTAAATAAAATTCTAAATATTAAACCGATAACAAAATGAAAGAAGGTTTATTTTGAAATGAGTAAATACATTGAAATGAAAAAAGAAGATGCAAGGCCATGTGCTGTATATAATGGTGAGAAATATGAAAAGTATTTCTTTCATATGTGGTTTAAAAGAGAAGGAAGATTTAAAGACAAGCCAAAGGAACTGATTATGGCCATAGTTAAGTCCGAGAAAGGTGAAATTGAAGAGGTATATGCACATCAAATTAATTTTATGGATAGGGAAACCAATCCATTGATTAAATTAGATACTAAAAACGAGAATGAGCCGCAGGAAGGATTGTTTGGGGAGGAATAGGGAATGACATTCAAATATAAAGGATACACATTACAGCAAGGAGCAAAAGTAAATTATCATTACATGATATTTGCACCAGACGGACACATGGTAATGCACGTTCCATATAATAGGCCAGTCACAGAAGAAAAGGCAAAAGAATTTATAGAGGGATATTTAACCCTTGCAGGAAAGTTTGATGATATTGCGGACGATTTGCAGGAAGATGATGATTAAGGTGATTTTATGAGAATCAGACGGCACATAGGGAATGTTGATATTGATATAAGCGATGCGAGGTTACGGCGCAATCTAAGGGAATGTCAGAAAGTTTTGAATTTACAAGTTGCCGCAGATTGTGAACCGCTCATTCCGTTTCAGCAAGGGCAATTACGAAATAGTTTAACGTATCCGCAAGGTGTATATGGTGGAGAATTGGAGTGGAATGCACCCAATGCCCATTACCAATATACTGGGATTGTATACGGCCCGAATATCCCCATAAGAGACGCAGAGGGAAATATAACAGGCTATTGGTCGCCGCCAAAGAAACACCCGACAGGCAGACCGCTTACATATCACACCGCAGGAACGGGCGACCATTGGTTTGAAAAGGCAAAAGAGCAACACAAAGATGAATGGGTGCGCCTTGTCAAACAAACCGCCGGAAAGGATTAGAAAATGGCATGGTATGCAGAATTAAAACGCAGAAAGTGGTATTGCATTAATGGAATTGATATGATACACGCATATAAGCGTAAATTGTATGATGATTGGTACAATTCTTTGACAGATGAACAGAAGCAACGGTTAGAAGAATACAGAAAAGCAAAGGCAGAGAAAGATCGCAGAGAAGCGAGAGAAGCCTTGCAAAGATTGTTGATGATGTCCGGCATGGTAGCAGGGCTTTACCGCAGGAATGGATAGATTTAGTCAAGAGGACAGCAGGAAAGGAGTAGGGGAATGGATTGGTATTGGATAGTGTTGATAACGTATGTTGTCATGTGTGCAATTACTTTGATTTTAACGCAGATTAACGAAGAATATGCGCTGTATTGGGCAGTTGGAATCTTATATCCTATTGTCTACGCATTACTATATCCCGTCCGTGCATGGGTAAAATGGGGCAGGAGTAAGGGATATTATCAAAAGCATGGCATTTCAAGATTACGGTATATTCTTGGAAAGAGGGTAAAAGACTGATGTTACCGCCGGACTACTTCACAAACAAAGAGGACAGGCTTTTAGAGTTATACCGCCAACTTGAAAACTTTATTCTCAAAGACATAACCCGCCGTCTGCTATCCGCCGGGGAAATGACCGCAACCGCCGACCGGCTTATCTGGAAATTAAAGCAGATGGGCGAGAGCCAAGCGGCGATTGAACAGAAATTGCAAAAGCTGACAGGGCTGACAAGGAAAGAACTCCGCGCGCTCCTGCAAGACACTGTTCTGACCTCATGGGAGGACGATAGAGCCACTTTAGGGCAGTTAGGTATAGAATTGTCCAATCCGCTTGAAAATGCCGCTGTAATCCGTGTTATGGACGCTGAATATAAGAAAAGCCTTGGAGAACTCACGAACCTCACACGCACGACCATGAAGCAGTCGCAGATAGATTTGATAAATATGCTTGATGAAGCTGATTTGCGAGTGGCCGCAGGAGTACAAAGCTATTCTGCAGCGGTGTGCGATATTCTGGACAGATACGCCGGACGTGGCATATATATGGACTATCCGAGCGGCACGCGGCGGACACTGGAGGCGGCGGTGCGGTGCTGCGTGGTGACGAGCATGAACCAGACAGCGGCACAAGTCACGAACCAGTACATAGTTGAGGGCGGCTGTGAGTATGTCCTTGTATCGGCACATCTTGGGGCGAGAGTGGCGCAGAAAGGGCAGCCGCCAATAGCAGACCATTCTTTGTGGCAAGGCAAGGTTTACAAAATTACCGGGAGCGAACCGGGATACCCTAACATGCTTGAAAGTACTGGATATAGGATAGACCAGAAAACCGGGCAAGGAACTGTCACAAATCCGCTGTCGCTTCATGGATATAATTGCAGACATTCACACAAACCTTGGGATAAGCGCCTACGCAACCCCTATGTGGACGAAAACGGCAATCTGAAAATCGACAGCGAGGAAAACCGCAAGCGGTATGAATTACAGCAGAAACAGCGTGCTATGGAACGGAGCCTGCGGGCATGGAAACGAAAGCTGATTGTCAAAGAGCAGGAAATAGCAGGAGTAGCAGAAACGGACGTTAAGGAGATTTTGCAGAGGGATTATGACCGCATGGCATACCAACTGACGCAGAAAAACAAGGCATACAACGATTTCTGCGCCACTAACGATTTACAGCCACAGTATGACCGCATAAAGGTAGCTGATTTTGGTAGGGAGCAGACAAAACAAGCGAATCAGGGCGCAAGGAGATACAGGAAGGAGAAGGACGATGGTTAATTTCTTTGATAGATGTAAGTCATGCTCTCAATATGGACAGTGTGTATTTGCTGATACCGCTATGAGTTGTGCTTGGGATGTGATAGCAAGGGATAGCTTAGGAACAATCAAAAAAGAGTCAGCAAGAAAAGGAAATGGAAGAATGAGAAAAGATTGTTGTGGCAACTGCATGTATTTTAATGGGGATATTGGAGACGGCGATCAATTTTGCGATGAAAGAGAAACATATGTGCATGAAGAAGGCTATTGCTATCGGCATGTGAGGAAAAATCCGGACGAAGAGTGTGAATAATTGGTACAACCCCCGCCCGAATCTGTTGTAAAATTGAGGTAGGAGGTAGGGAAGATGAACGAATTAAAATATTTTGTAAAGGCGAATAAGGTTGCAACACAGTTAAGGAAATTTGAGATTGGTCTATTCGGAACTGATTCATTAGAGGGAGGAATCTTATATCAATTCAGTAATGATATTTTCCTCATGACAGCTATGCGGCTGGCTGAAATGGTCGGAAATGAAGAATATGACGATAACAGAACTCTTGATGCGGTAGTTGACATTGAACACGCAAAAAGTGAATCGGAAATCGAGAATATAATCAAGGAGTATGTGAAAAGTCATGGACAGATGGGTTCATTATAATAGTAATCCCCTAAATAAACGTGTCGGTGACTGCGCCATTCGTGCGTGTTGCAAAGCTACCGGGCGAAGTTGGGAAGAAGTATATTGGGATTTATCGAACATAGCCTTTGACATGGCTGACGGGTGCAATTCCTCTAATGCGGTGTGGGGAGAATATCTAAGACGGAACGGATTTGTAAGAATAGAGCCGGATTATCCTATGGACGTTTACAAGTTCTGTTGCAACTTCCCACATGGTACATATGTGCTTGGACTTGACGGGCATGTGGTGACGGTGGTGGACGGGCGGTTTTATGATACTTGGGATTCGTCCGGGAAAAGTGTTATTTATTTTTGGGAGAGGGGGCGTTAAATTTATGGAAATGATAGCCAAAGAAGCAATCGAGGTATTAACCAGTAAGCATACAAGCATTGGAACGACAAAATGCGACGGAGAAGAATGGAAAAAATTAAGTCCAGCTATAGATAAAGCAGTTTCGGCATTGAAAGAACTGGAAATCGCAAAAGAAACCATAAGAAAGCTATTGTGTAGTGAATATGGTTCTTCTTGTCAGTTCTGCATACATAACGATAATGAAAATGCTATGTGCCGGAAAGTTGGCGGTAGCGGAGCTTGGTGTTGTGAAAATGCGGCTTGGAACAGACAGAGTGATTAAATTTGATTGCAACCCCTCCCTAAAATTGCTATAATAGGGGAAATACAGAGCGGAGGTTTGGGAATGGAAAATAAAAGGGCAGAAATGCTCTTTTTTTCTGCAAAAAGGTATTGACTTATACGTATAATAGGCGTATAATTATAATTGTAAGGAGGGAACGGAATGAAAACAAAAGACCTGATTAAGCTATTAGAAAGCAATGGTTGGAAGTTCAAGCGGCACGGTGGAAACCATGATGTCTATGTAAAGGACGGAAAGAGGGAGAGCATCGTAAGGCACAGAGAAACAGATGAAGATTTAGCTAAAGCAATCATCAAGCGGAACGGGCTGAAATAAGCCCGGTATCCGCAGGATATAATATATAAAGTCATGTTAAGGAGGTCAGCAGAATGAAAAAAGCATATCCAATTATTCTGTCTCAGGGAGAAAAATTTATTGTGGCATATGTGCCGGATTTTGAAATCAATACACAAGGTACAGATATTGCCGATGCAATCGAAATGGCAAGGGACGCAATAGGGGTTGTTGGAATTGATATGGAAGATGATGGGGAGTCTTTACCAGAACCGACAGCGGTATCAGCGGTAAAGGCTGATTCGGCGGCGGATATTGTGACGCTTGTTGATGTGGACTTTGGAGAGTATCGCAGAAAGAACGATATGAGGGCGGTCAAGAAAAACTGTACAATACCATCATGGCTGAATTTTGAAGCCGAAAAAGCGGGGGTAAATTTTTCAGCGATATTAACGGCGGCACTCAAAAGCGAGTTGAAAATTCAAAGTAGATAAGTGTAAATGAGAGAAAAAAGGCAGTAGAAAAAATCTATTGCCTTTTTAGATATTGGCATTAAATGACAGTATTTCTTTTTAATGGTACAATAGAATCATTTTTACGAAATGGGGGATTTCATGAAGAAACTGATATATAATGAGAATACAAAAGTGATAGATATTGTTGAATGCGAGGAAATAATAGAAAGCAAAAACGAAAAAGCAGAAGTAGAAGTAAAAAATCAAGGAAAAATAAAAAGGGTCAGAGATTTTTTTGAATCAAAAACAGAAAAGCGAAGAAATTTTTTAAATAGAAATAAAATTTTCTTTGAAGTTTTTTCTTATCTTTTTGTAGGGGTTATGGGAATTATAATATCTTATGTTGGGTGGCAAACAAATATAAGAACCGCAGAAATATACCAAAGACAGTTAGAAATATTAGATAATGACAGGGAACCTTATTTTACTATTCAATGTGAACCTGTTATAGAAAGATTTGAAAGTAAAGATAATTATTATATAAAAAATATGTATACAATAAAAAATGAGGGAGGGTTAATAAAAAGAGCTTTTTTATATGGCGTTAGAGGATATGCTACTATATTTTTAATAGAACCTGAAACAAAAACGGAAAAAATATATAAACTGTATATTTCTGGAATGTTTGAAGAATCAGACGGAATAACCTCTTCTTATGACGAGAGAAATAAATCTTTTATCTTTTTTGGATATGAGGGAAGCAAATATGACAAATTTATATCTGAATTAGATTTAAAGCTTGAAGAGTTATTTAAAGAATATAGTGTCAGTGTATATTTTGAAAATTATGTAGATATAGTTTACGTGAATTATAAAAACGAGGAATGTAGCCATACATATAATTTTTTAGGGGATGGAATAGTTTTGTCTACGGACAGCACAGAGAAAGAAAGAGTATTTGTTGGTGGTGTTGAAAACATAGATGATGTAGAAAGCATAGCAAAAGATGTATATAAGATAATAAAAGAAAAGGAAGAAAATTAATTTTAAAAATGCTCTTGACAGTTTGTGGCTACAATGTTATTATTAGTATGTAGCCACAAACTGAAAGGAGATGATAAAGTGTCGCCAAAAATGGGACAAAAGCTGACAGACAATCCGAAAGATACCACTGTAAGGGCAAGAATGGACGCTGAAACGGTGAAGAAGTTGGATTGCTTGGTATCTGAACAAAATTCCGATAGGTCAAAGATTATCAGACAAGGGATTGAAATTCAGTACGAGCAGAGGAACAAAAAGTAGAGGTTGCCCCGTCTGGAAAACTAAGCAACCTCTAAAGTTATCACTCCCGAAAGGAAAATGATAAATCTATTATATCATGCCTTTCGGGAAATTCAAGAGTAGAAAGGAAAATGATATTATGCACGATTTATTTGAATTATCCACGGGCGTTTGACAGCTAAATTAAAGAAAAATCTCTACAGGCCGCATAAAGCCTATATTTTTTTGTCAACTTTTTTGTTTTTATATATAGGCTTTTGGGGCTTTTTATGGTATAATGGAAAGGGAGGA
>CATKXR010000010.1 GCA_949840805.1 uncultured Lachnospiraceae bacterium
GCCGAAACCGAAAGCCCAAAAACCGAAAGCTTCAAATGAGATTCTATCTGGTGGGATAGAAAAATGAGGGGCTCAAAAGAGCCCCCTAGTTATTATGCCTTAATTTCCCTATCCCGTGAAAAGTAACTTCTAAATTTTTGCATTCTAAATTTCCAATAATTATTGTTTGACTTTTGTCGATTTTTGTGATAAAATGACACCCAAGAGGGGGTTTAAGGGGGAAAGAATCCCCCTTTATCTCTTCACTTCTTTTCTTCACCGAACCTGCCCATTACCATATATAATATATTTCGTAGTAGTCAGCGCTTCTAACCCCATAGGCCCTCTGGCATGAAGCTTTTGAGTACTGATTCCAATCTCAGCCCCAAATCCAAACTCTTCTCCATCCGTAAACCGCGTAGAAGCATTTACATAAACCGCCGCCGCATCAATCTCATTCAAAAACCGTTGGGTCCGTTCATAATCTTTCGTAATAATCGCTTCCGAATGTCCCGTGTTATAACGATTAATATGGGCAATAGCTTCATCCAGGGAACCCACCAATTTCAGTGATATGATATAATCCAAATATTCTGTTCCCCAATCATCTTCCGTCGCTTCGGAAAATCCCGGTATTATCAGACAGGCATCAGAATCCGCCCGCACTTCCACATGATATTCTTCCATGGCTTTTTGGAGCATTGGCAGGAATTTTTCCGCCTCTGTTTTATGCACCACCAGAGATTCACAGGCATTACATACCCCGATCCTCTGGGTCTTTGCATTCACAATGATTTTCAATGCCATGTCCAGGTCAGCTCCCTCATCCACATAGATATGGCAGTTTCCGGTTCCCGTCTCAATCACCGGGACCGTGCTGTTCTCCACCACCGTGCGGATAAGCCCCGCCCCGCCCCGCGGAATCAGGACATCCACATATTCGTTCATACGCATAAGCTTTTTTGTCACTTCACGGTCCGTATCTGTTATCAACTGCAGGGAATCCTGTAAAATCCCCTCTTTTTCAAGAGCCTGCCGAAGTATCGTCACAATAGAACGATTGGAATTCAGCGCGTCTTTTCCTCCTTTTAAAATCACCGCATTTCCCGTCTTAAAGCAAAGCCCAAAGGCATCCGCCGTCACATTGGGCCGCGCTTCATAGATAATCCCGATCACTCCTAAAGGAACCCTCTTTTTTCCGATCATCAGACCATTAGGCTGCTGTTTCATGGACAGCACTTCTCCAACCGGATCTTCCAGCGCCGCTATCTTGACCAGTCCGTCAGCCATCCCCTTAATCCGGTCAGGACTAAGTTTTAGCCGGTCAAGAAGCCCTTCGTTCATTCCTGACCGGATTGCATTTTCCACATCCGTCTGATTTGCAGATAAAATCTCTTCTTGTCTGTCCACAAGCGCCTGAGCCGCCTTTAAAAGCCCTTCGTTTTTCCTGCTCATTCCCAGCTTATTGAGGTAATCTGCCGCTGTCCTGGCACGGGCTCCGATTTCCATTAAATCCATTTTGCATTCCCCTTTTCTATATTTCTATATTTTTATTTTTTACATCTTTACATCTTTATATTTCTACCCCATATTTCTCTATATTTTTCCTACATATATCCCCATATTTTTCCTGCATATATCTCCACATCTTCCCTATTTATATTTTTCTATTTCTTTCCTGTATCTTTCCCGTTTCTCCCCCCATATCTTTCCCAGGTCCTGTCTATCCGGTACAGATCGTCTCCTCCGGCGTCACAATACAATGAATCTTCTGGTCATACTGCATAGGGCTGACATTTTGCAGTATTTGAAAAGAGTAAGCCAGCCCGATTCTCCTGTGTTCCGGTTCATTCACAAAAAATCTGTCATAATAACCGCCGCCGTATCCAAGCCTGTCCCCGTTTCGCGAAAAGGCCAGCCCCGGTGTGACAACAGGCGAAGTTATCCCCAAAGCCGGTTCACAGTGTTTTCCCGGCTCTAAAATCCCAAAAAGACCCGGAACCAGGGAATCTAAGTTATCCACAATATAGAACCGGAGGCATTTTCCCTCAATTCTAGGCAATGCAACCGAAATATGACTTATCCACAATGCATGAATCAGTCCCCAGGTGTCCGCTTCTCCGGCAATTGACGCATAGACATAAACCAGCTCTGCCTGTTTTATGTCAGGCAGAGCAAATAAACGGCTTAAAATTTTCTTGTCCATCTGAGCTTTTTCTTCTGCACTGAGCTTTTTTCTCAAAGCCCGTATTTCATTTCGAATATCTTCTTTCCGGTCATTCATCTTGTACCCCGCCATATTTTTTACCCAAATCCGTAACCGTCCCATCCTTCTCCTGAATGGAAATACTGTTCAGATTTGCTCTCATATTTCTGCGGATCGTCTCAATATAATCCTTCCTCAGAGCAGCCTGCTCTGCCTTTTCTTCATCGCTCAGTCCCACAGACTGCGATTTGTGGTACAATTCGTTGATTCTGTCAATCTTGCCGGTATCCATATTTCCTCCTTCTGTTTCAGATATATTACTGCCGCCTGTCTCAAATCTGCACAAAACATCCTTCTCGTTAATATCCATAAGATATGTAGTCCATCAGATCAAAGTCAAGATTGGGATGAGCCATGAAAAGAGTTCCTTTTTCCGCTCCTTCCATAATCTCATGAATCACCTCTACGTTTTCTCCGTTGGCAATGACCATATCAGAACCGCTGTCCGTGGCAATCCGGGCTGCTGCCAGTTTTGCAGACATCCCGCCGGTGCCTATGTCGCTTCCGGCCGTATCTTTTCCCATCTCCAGAAGCCGGGGTGTGATCTCTTCCACCAGACCTATAAATTGCGCATCCGGATTTTTTCTGGGATCGTCAGAATACAGGCCGTCAATATCGGATAAAAGGATCAGCAGGTCAGCTCCCACAAGGGCAGACACAATGGCAGAAAGCCGGTCGTTATCCCCAAATTGTATCTCATGTGTAGAAACCGTGTCATTTTCATTAACTATAGGGATTACCCCTAAATGGAGAAGCTCGTCAAAAGTATTCTGGGCATTATACCGTGAAATTTCACTGGTCATAGTATTTTTCGTCAGAAGCACCTGGGCCGCAACATGATTGTACTCGGAAAACAATTTTTGATAGACCATCATCAGACGTGCCTGGCCAACCGCCGCATATGCCTGCTTTTCTGAAATCGTAACAGGACGTGCCTGCCCCCCTAATGCCTGTCTCCCTGCTGCAATAGCTCCGGAGGACACCAAAATGACATCCCTCCCTTCTCCCTTCAGGTCACAGAGAATCCGAACCAGCTTTTCTATTTTTAACAGGTTCAGCTTGCCGGTCTCCGGATGAGTGAGGGACGAAGAACCGATTTTTACCACAATACGGTTTTTATCTTTTAATTTTGCTCTTTCCTGAATATACATGATTATCCTTCCTCAAAAATGAATCCCAATATATTTTTGGAATATTCCGCATGCAGGAACCGTCCAAAAACAACTTTTGACGGTTCCTCACAAAGGTTTATAACGTCCGGCAACAGCCTCGGCGACCCGGATCCCGTCCATGGCGGCCGAGGTAATCCCGCCGGCATAACCAGCCCCCTCACCGCAGGGATACAGCCCTCTCACAGGGCTTTCCAACCCCTCATCACGCCAGATACGCACAGGGGAGGATGTACGGCTTTCAACCCCGGCAAACACCCCGTCCGCCCGGTCAAACCCTTTGATTGCCTGCCCGAATCCTTCCATGCCCTCTAAAAGGGCCTGAGAGACCGAAGGAGGCAGGATCTGACGCAGGTCGGCAAAGTGCCATCTTCCCTTCATCTGAGGCTCTACATCCCCCAAAACAGACGATGTCTTCCCGGCCTTAAAATCACCGTAAAGCTGTACCGGAATCCTCCCTGTTCCCGCCTGAAAAGCTAACTCCTCCAGACGCCGCTGAAATGCAATCCCGGAAAGGGGCGTCCGCCCGGGAAAATCCTCCGGTGTCACGGTGACAATCAAGGCACTGTTGGCATTCATGCCGCTTCGGTCATGATAACTCATGCCATTGACGGCAAGCCTGCCCGGCTCGGAAGAAGCATCGACCACATAGCCGCCCGGACACATGCAAAAAGAATACACTCCCCGCCCGTTGGAAGCTTTCCAGGTAAGCTTATAATCCGCAGCGCCCGGCCTCCCGGGCATCTCACGCCCGTACTGAGAAAGATTGATCATCTTCTGAGGATGCTGTATTCTGAGCCCGACAGCAAATGCCTTTGCCGACATAGGGATTCCACAGCCGTCCAGCATGGCAAAAGTATCTCTGGCACTGTGTCCCACAGCCAAAACCACCACATCAGAATAAATCTTCTCCACCTGATTGACCACAACACCCTTTACCACTCCGGATTTTCTCTGGCCCGCCCCCGCTCCCAACCCCTGAACATAATCCGCAATAGTTCCCTTCACAGGATCCTGCTCCATGATAAGCCCTGTCACCTGGCATCCAAACCGTACCTCCCCTCCCAGCCGGATAATCTCCTCCCGTATTCGTTTGACAATCCGGCTCAGCACATCGGTTCCGATATGAGGTTTGTTTTCATACAAAATTGCCGCATCCGCCCCAAATTCCCGGAAGATTTCCAGTACAAGCTGATTCCGTCCCCCGGGATCCTTAACCAGGGTATTCAGCTTTCCATCTGAAAAAGTTCCGGCGCCTCCCTCGCCAAACTGCACGTTAGAACGAACATCCAGTACCCCGATCTCCCAAAAACGCCTGACCGCCTCTTTTCGCTGCTCCACCTCCATCCCCCTCTCTAAAAGCAGAGGACGATACCCATGGCGGGCAAGCATCAGCCCGCAAAACAGGCCGGCGGGCCCGGTGCCGATGATTACCGGCCGGCGGCCAAGAAGCCGTTCTCCCGTTTTTACAAACCTGTAGACTTCCTCTCTGCAAAGCGACACCTGAGCTTTTCCCGCCCTGCGCGCCGTATTTTTCTCTCTGTCAGATGAAACCAGTCTCACATCCACCGTATAAACATAAAACAGATCCGGCTTTTTCCTTGCATCCAAAGACTGACGCCGTATGGCTACCGAACCGATCTCATCCTGGCTTATCCGCAGCATTCGGGCCACCCTCTCCCTAAGTTCCTCCACAGAATGCTCCACAGGCAATTTCAATTGCGTAATCCGAATCATGCCGCTCCTTCCCCTTTTGTAAAATCGATAAATCCCTCCATAATCTCCAAAACCATTTCCAAACCACGCCAATCTGTCAACCTTCTTGTCATTGACTTACAAACCAGCCAAACCAACTAAACCAACTTAGATTTTCTTCAGAAAAATTCACCCTTCCTGCTCCAGTATAACACGCCCGCCAAATAATTTCAACCCAGCAAGAACATACGTTCTATCATTACTTCCACTCCGATTACCCTCCAAAAAATAGCCAATAACGTAGCCCGGGCTGTTGCCAGTACCCCGGGAAACCCTCGAAGAACGTCGGCGCTTAATGAGCTGAGATGCTCCTCTCAGCGAATTTAGCGTCCGCTACGTTCTTCACGGAGCGAGAGCGCGTTTTCCGGGGTACTGGCAACAGCCCGGGCGGACCCCCATGGACACCCCCTGCAAACACCCCTGAACATTCCCCTCAAACCAAAAGCTTCCGAAAACACACACTTGAAAACCACCATAAAAATATATACAATAGACACAACAACCCAGAAAAAACAATAATCAACCACAAAAACACGAAAGGATTTTTCAAATCATCCATGGCAAAGAAAAAACAACAAGTAATCGTGATCGGAGGCGGAGCTTCCGGCATGGCGGCCGCCATTACGGCGGCAAGACAAAACGCAGACGTGACAATCTTAGAACATATGGACCGGGTAGGCAAAAAACTCCTTTCCACAGGAAACGGCAAATGCAACCTCACAAACATGAATATCCAAGAAGACTGCTATCGGTGCAGCCAGAAGGGATTTCCCATGAAAGTACTAAGTAAATTCGGCGTGGAAGATACCTTATCATTTTTTGAAGAATTAGGCCTCATGACAAAAAACAAAAACGGTTATCTCTATCCCAACTCAGAACAGGCCTCAACCGTTCTGGACCTCCTCCGTCTGGAACTCTCCCGCCGGAAGATACTGGTCGTAAACGGATGCCGGGTCAAAAAAATCCGTCACGAAAACTCCCCGCAGCGGTTCAAGATAGAAACCGATTCTAAAACCTTCCAGGGAGATTCTCTCATACTGGCCGCAGGATCAAAAGCAGCTCCTTTTACAGGATCGGACGGAAGCGGATATGAACTGGCAAAAGACTTAGGGCATCGGATCATTCTGCCCCTTCCCGCCCTGGTGCAGCTCCGTTGTGAAGGCAGCCATTTTAAGGCATTAGCCGGCGTAAGATGCGAGGCGCAGGTCTCCTTATATTGTGACGAAAAAAAAATGGCTGAAGATTTGGGAGAAGTGCAGCTTACGGACTACGGCATCTCTGGCATCCCTGTTTTTCAGGTCAGCCGTTTTGCCTCCCGGGCGCTGGCAGAAGGAAAAACCGTAAAAGCAGTCCTTGATTTCCTGCCTTCTTTAAGCACGGAAGAAACCAGAACCTTTTTCAGTCGACGCAGAGAGCGGCTGAGACATTTGGCATGCAGTGATTTTCTTGCAGGAATCTTCCACAAAAAGCTGGCTGCAGTTCTTTTAAAGCAGTCCGGCATACCGGCCGGACAATTGACAGGCCAGACGGGCAGCGGCGCCTGGAACCGGCTGCTGAAAAAAATCAAATGTTTTGAATCAACCGTGACGGCGACCAATTCTTTTGAGCAGGCCCAGGTCTGCTGTGGCGGGGTCGACACCCGTCAAATCCGTCCGGAAAATCTGGAATCGCGCCTGGTGCCGGGATTTTATGTGACAGGGGAACTTCTCGATGTAGACGGCATCTGCGGCGGCTACAATCTGCAATGGGCCTGGTCCACCGGATGCCTGGCAGGAAAAAGCGCGGGCGGCTGAATAAAGCCGCCTTCTCAACTGGTATAAGACTCCAGATAATGGATCACATCCATCATATCCGAAAACCAGATTCCTTCCCGGAGCCGTTCCTGTTCTCTCTCCGGAAAATCTATCAGCGGGATGTGGGTATACAAACAGATCGTCTCTTTGTCTTTTCCGAACACCAGTAAAAAACCGTCTTCCGACACCAGGTAAAATTCTTTCTCTGCAGGCTCCATTTGATTTTGTACCTGTTCCCGGTTTACTGCCGCCAGGTTCTCCGCCACGGTCCCGGTCTCCGCTGCAGTCCCTTTTATCTCCTCCAATGTCTCCGTCGACGTGTCTGCCGCCCTGTTGCCGTATTCTCTGGTCAGGAAATACCCTGCAGCCAGGCAGGCCCCGCTGACTCCCACAAACAAAAATAAGCAGATCATATACCGTTTCATCATGAAACCTCCCATAAAAAAGGATATTGTCTGCTTATTTTTCCCATTTATTCCATTTTTTATTCCAAGAAATCAGATTATCACAGATAAAGAACGTTTTTGGCTACTGGATCTCAATCTTATCCATCTGAGAGGAAAGCACGATGCATACCCAGGTCTTTCCCGGATTCAGTACGATCTCTTTGCCGTCCGGCCCGTAATAATGGGTCACGCCAAATTCCCCGTCCTTTTTCCATGATATGCGCTCCGCCCTTCCGTTGGTAATGAAAAAACCTCCTCCCAGATCTTCATGGACATTGATATTCCGATAATCCGTAGTAGCATAATAACCTGACGCGCAGCACTGGATAATAATGTTTTTTACTGCAATCTGCCCTTCGCTGCCCCGATGCTCCCCGGAATACTGAAAACGATGATACAGTTTGTCCTCCTCGTTATACGCAAACCATGGCTTGCTGAAAGGATACCCCGGCGTAATCAAAACCCCAGAAAAAGTCCCCTCCCCGTCCAGGATTACGGGATGGTTTTCTCCGGCAAAATAATAATGCCCCCTGTACTCCTCATCATATTCCTGGGAATATCCCAGAGTCTCGATGGCTTTCTGGATTCCCTCAAAGCTTGCATAAAAATTATGGGGACGTTTTCTGTCACTGGTGCGGTAATAGGCCGTATTGCCTATGCTCTCCACCCCGTTAATATTATCTACGTTTTTCAGGTAAGGCCTCGCAAAGGTGCTCTGCCCGCAGTGGGCGTAAATGGCGTCGAATTCCCTGGCAAAATAAGTATAATAAGTGCGGCAGCTCCGCACCGAGCCGATCCGGTCTAAGTCGTCATAATTCTCCATGATCGCCATGTACCGGTTCATGGCGCCTTCCACCGGCGCCTCATAGACAACGCCCGCCCGGTTTATCCCGTACTGGGGCAGGGATTCCTTGTCATTGCTCATCATGATGGCCAAAGGCCTGCGTTTTCCCTGTTCTGCGGGAACCATCTCCCCGGTCAGGTAGCTCCGCACCATGCCGTCTTTCTCCGGCCGTTCCCAGGGTTCATAAAATTCCGGCTCCGGTTCCGTCTCCTCCACGGTCTCCTCCTCCAAAACAACAGGCTCGGCCTCTGTTATGATGACAACAGGTTCGGTTTCTGTCAGGATCACCTGATCGGATCCTGCCTTTCTGGCACATCCTGCCAGACACATTGCCAAAAAGACAGCCATCCCTGCCCCGGTTCTTTTCCTCATCGGCCATATCCTTTCCCTGACAAAATTTCTCTCTGCTTTTGTTCCATTACTTCCCTCTCTTCTTCTTCCATGTGGTCGTAGCCGCACAGATGCAGCATGCTGTGGGCAATCAAAAATGCCAGTTCCCTTGTCTGGGAATGGCCGTACTGGCTGGCCTGTTCCGCCACCTTTTCCACGGAAACCACTATATCCCCCAGAATCAGCTCGCCTGTATCCGGGTCAAAATAATCTTCCACGCAGTCCTCCACATGGCTAAAATCCGATTCGCGCTCGTATTCAATCATGGGAAACGAAAGGACGTCCGTAGGGCTGTCCACCTGCCTGTAATCCCGGTTCATCTCCCGGATGGCGGCATTATCCGTAAACAGGACGTTGACCTCTGCCTCATACGGACATTTCTCATAGTCAAGCACTGCCGGAATGATGTCCCGGACAATCTGCTCATAAGGGATATCAAGCGGTTTCTCTGTCTCATATTCAATCTGAATTGTCATTCCATTCCCCTTTCCTTTTCTTGGGAAGCACATCCCGAAAACCATTCCCTACCTGCGCTGCCGCGTATGCCGCCTTCTGTCACGGTCCGGCCTTTCCCTGCCGTCCTTATGCTCCTCCTTCTTTTCATAGGCGTCATAGGCCTGTACGATCTTCTGGACCAGGGGATGGCGCACCACATCCTCACTGGTAAGGCGGCAGAACCCGATATCATCTATTTTCTGCAATACACGCATGGCCACATCCAGACCGGACGCAGCCCCGCCGGGCAGGTCTTTCTGGGTCTGGTCCCCCGTGATAACCACCTTTGAACCGAAACCGATCCTGGTTAAAAACATCTTCATCTGGGCCGGCGTGGTATTCTGCGCCTCGTCCAGGATAATATAAGCATTGTCCAGAGTCCGTCCGCGCATGTAGGCCAAAGGCGCCACCTCAATCAGTCCCTTTTCCGAATTATGCAGAAAACTTTCCGCTCCCATAATCTGATACAGGGCATCATAAAGAGGCCGCAGATAAGGGTCGATTTTGCTCTGCAGATCACCGGGAAGGAACCCCAGCTTCTCCCCTGCCTCTATGGCGGGACGTGTCAGGATGATCCGGCTGACCTCATTATTCTTAAACGCCTGAATGGCCATGGCCATGGCAAGGTACGTCTTTCCCGTACCTGCCGGGCCGACGCCGAATACGATCATCTTCTTCCGTATGGAATCCACATACTGCTTCTGGCCGAGAGTCTTTGGTTTTACCGGCTTTCCGGCGATGGTGCGGCAGATAATGTCCCTGTCAATCTCCAAAAGCTCGTGATCCGAATCCGTAAAAGAAAGGGACAAGGCATAATCTACATTTTGTTCCGTGATCTCATTTCCCCGTTTTGAAAGCTCTGCCAGGTTGTTGAACACGCTTTTGGCCTTCCGGATCATGCCGTCAGGACCAATCAGCTTAATCGCGCCGTCCCGCGCCACGATCGTCACCCGCAATGTCCGCTCAATCTTTTTTAAATACTGGTCAAACTGGCCGCATACATTCCGCTCATGTTCAATGGGGATGTCAATGATTGTCTCTACTACGCTCATCCTGTCGCTTATTCTCCTTCTCGCTATGGTTCATGACGCCGGTTCTTCTGCCTCTGCCTGCTTAAGCGCTCTCTCTACTCCGATTTTTTCTTCCAGAAGGAATCCCCCCTGAATCTCCCATCCGGAATCCTTCTTCCCTATTTTAACACTATTTTCACGAATTTGTACACCCTTTTTTGCTAAACTTTCGATCATTTTCTGGTGAATGGCATTTTTTTCCGCCTCCAATTCCTCTTTTGTCAGAAAATGTTCCGAAATCTGATATTCTTTTGCCTGGATAAAATCCATCCAGACCGGCAGGTAAAAATCTCCCAGAACCGTTGCCTGACTGCTTTTTGATGTGATCTCCCACGGATCTTCTCCTAAAGCCGGCAGCATCCAAAGAAAGGAAATGTTTCCCAGCCTTATACGCAGCCCTTTCCTGTGCCTCCCGGTTTCTGTCCGGCGAATGGCCAGAAACGGCACGGTTTCCCGGTACTGGGCTTCTGTCTCCGCATAAATATCCCCATCGGCCCGCACGAGCTGTTCTCTCACCACTTCTTCTGCGTCATTATAAATCGGCACAATCCCGCTGACTAAAACCTGCCCTTCCTCCACCGTATCGCCTATATTTACCTGGGCTTTCCCTTTCCGTACCACCATCCTGGTAATTTTTCCCGGCTTCTCGGCAATTAAATCTATTGGGCTGCTTTCTTTTTGAGGTACTGTCCCGATGACTTCGTTTTCCTTGATCTTGATCATCAGGCGGGTTCCGGAGATTCTTGCCGAAACCCATATAATTTCCGGATACTGGCTTCGGATCGATTCTTCCAGGGCGCTGCAGTCGATCCCTTTTTTAGGTCTTCCATACCGGATCTCCTGGCTGTCCAGATAATGGAGCAGCATATCGTCGGTAAAGCGATAATTTCCCTCTATGGTAATGTTCCATATAAACCGTGACATAACCATGAGGACAAGAAAAAACGCCCCGACCCCCACGGCATACAGCTTCCTGCGGCGGTTCTGGTATAAAAAAAAGGGAAGTCCAAATCTTCCCAATATCCGAAGCCTCACCTGTGCTTTATGAACCAATGGACGCACCCGCCGGAAATCTTTTACCGTAATGAGAAACTGATACCCGTCTTCCTGGTATTTTAAGTCCCATATGACGATCTGTTTTGCCATGCAAAGGTTTAAAAACCTTTCCGGGGAAAATCCATGCAGGCGGACTCTCAAGTATCCGCCAAAATAATGTTTCAAGATCTCGATCAATCAGATTCCACTCCGTTTCCGTTTAATTTCCACTACAGTCCGGACAACCCTTATACCTGCGGGCATACTTATTGAAAAGCTGCCCCCTTCTTCCCCCTCGCCCTTCTAATCTCCGAATTCCATGGACTGGATCAGTCCGCTGATCTTCATCTCATCATGGTTATAATAATCAATATGAAGCCGTTTTCCCTTAAACTGAAGTTTACAGTTTTTTGCCTGAAGCTTCACTGTCTGGTCATCATAAATCAAAATCCCTCGATAATTCTCAACCACCGCGCTGGTGCGTCCGATAAAGGACACCAATACTTCTCCCAGCACTACATCCTTGGGAAGCTTCAGGCTGTCTGCCGCCGCAATTCTCATCTGCTCAAACAAATACCCATCCTCCGCCGGTAATTACTATATTGTACGAAAAAATCCCCAGCCTTATGACTGAGGATTTTGAAACGCTTAATTAAATTTACGTTTTCTTGCGGCTTCAGACTTTTTCTTGCGTCTGACGCTTGGCTTCTCGTAATGCTCTCTTTTACGAATCTCTTGCTGGATACCTGCTTTTGCACAGTTTCTTTTGAATCTGCGCAATGCACTGTCCAAGCTCTCGTTTTCTTTAACAATTACGTTCGACATCGCTCACACCTAACCTCCCTCCAGTTGTGTACTTGTGCATAATACAACTGTTTGGGTATTTATTCGCACTGCTTAAATTATAACATAAAATCTTTATTCGTCAACTATTTTTTGCAAAACCTGGGGAAATTTGTTCCTTTTTCCGCAGCGTGTTTCTCCGCGGCCTCCCGGATCCCCCTTCTAATCTTTTCTTTTTCGATTTTGATGAAGACGGATAAAGGAAATGTCATTTTATCTGTCCGGCGGCGGCTTCATACACCTTTTCCAGCGCTTCATCCACTCCGGCCGGGTTCTTGCCGCCTGCCTGCGCCATGCCCGGACGACCGCCTCCGCCTCCGCCTACTAAGCCGGCGACGGCCTTAATCAGGTTTCCTGCATGGGCTCCCTTCTTCTGGGCGGCATCGGTGGCTGTGGCCATCAGATTGACCTTGCCGTCCAGGACAGAAGCCAGAACAATAACGCCTTCGCCCAGTTTTTCCTTTAACTGGTCGCCTAAAGTCCGCAGGCCATTCATATCCGCGTCACTGACCTTTGCCGCAAGCACCTTGACGCCGCCGATCTCCCTTACCTGATTCATCACGTCCCCTAAGGAATCCTTGGCAAGCCGTGCCTTCAGTTTTTCGTTCTCCGAGTGGAGCGTCCGAAGCTCCTCTGCCATGGACTCAATCTTCGATTTCAGTTCTGCAGGCGTAGTCTTAGCCGTCTTTGCCGCCTGGTGCAGTTCCTCTTCCACCTTCTGGTAATAAGCCATCAGGCCGTCTCCGGTCAATGCCTCGATCCTGCGGACATTGGCCGCGATTCCTGCCTCCGACAAAATCTTAAAAGCATGAACCTGACCAGTGTGAGCCACATGAGTGCCGCCGCAAAGCTCCGTAGAGAAATCGCCCATTTTGACCACACGTACCGTTTCGCCATATTTTTCGCCAAAAAGCGCCATAGCGCCTGTCTTCTTCGCTTCATCCAGACTCATCTCCTGTGTGGTCACATCCAGATCTTCCTGGATCTCCCGGTTTACCAGTTCCTCCACCTTGCGGATCTCGTCTCTTGTCATTGCGGAAAAGTGGGTAAAGTCAAACCGCAGGCGATCCGGGGTCACTAAAGATCCGGCCTGCTCCACATGCTCTCCCAGCACGATCCGAAGGGCTTTCTGCAGAAGATGGGTGGCGCTGTGGTTCTTTTCCGTAGATCTGCGTGCCTGGGCGCCTACCTTCAATCCCACCGTCTCGCCTGCCACAAACATGCCGGAGACCATCCGTCCCACATGCCCGATCTTTCCGCCCTGAAGATGGATCGTGTCTTCCACCACAAAGCTTCCGTGGTCACTCTCAATCACTCCCGTATCGCCGGTCTGTCCGCCCATCGTGCCGTAAAAAGGCGTCTCTTCCACAAGAATCGTACCTCTTTGGCCGTCTGTAAGCGCCTCTGCCAGTTCCGTCTCCGTGGTGAGCACTGTGATCTTCGAAGTATGTGAAAGCCGGTCATAGCCGACAAAACTGCTGGTAATCTCCGCCGGGATAGACTGGTAGACCGTCACGTCAGCGCCCATGTAATTGGTGGTCTTCCTGGCCTGTTTGGCTTTCGTCCGCTGTTCTTTCATGGCTTCTGCAAATCCGTCTTCGTCCACTGTCATATGCTTTTCCTGCAACAGCTCAACGGTTAAGTCAAGGGGGAAGCCATAAGTGTCATAGAGTTTAAACGCATCTTTGCCGGAGAGCATATTTTCCCCTTTTTCCGCCATGTCTGCTTCCAGCTCCGCTAAGATGGAAAGCCCCTGGTCAATGGTGCGGTTAAACTTTTCTTCTTCCTCCGCAAGCACCTTAAGGATCATCACCCGCTTCTCTTCCAGCTCCGGATAACCGTCCCTGGAAAGCTCAATCACAGTCTTTGCCAGCCCGGCCATGAACCTTCCTTCTATGCCGAGAAGACGGCCGTGGCGGGCCGCGCGGCGCAGCAGGCGGCGAAGCACATATCCACGTCCTTCATTGGAAGGCATAATGCCGTCCGATATCATGAAGGTACAGGATTTCACATGGTCCGCAATAATACGCAGGGAGACGTCTTTTTTCTCATCCGCTAAGTATTTTGTATGGGCTATGGCGCACACCGCGTCTAACAGAGCCTTGTTGGTGTCCACGGTGAAGAGGGAATCCACGTCCTGCACCACCACGGCCAGGCGCTCAAGACCCATACCGGTATCAATGTTTTTCTGGGTGAGTTCCGTATAATTGCCGTGTCCGTCATTCTCGAACTGGGTGAACACATTGTTCCACACTTCAATATAACGGTCGCAGTCACATCCTACCGTGCAGCCTGGCTTGCCGCAGCCGTACTTTTCGCCGCGGTCATAGTAGATCTCGGAACAGGGTCCGCAGGGGCCTGCCCCATGCTCCCAGAAGTTGTCCTCCTTGCCGAAACGGAAAATCCGCTCCGCAGGGATGCCAATCTTTTTATTCCAGATCTCAAAGGCCTCGTCATCGTCCTGGTAAACGGACGGATACAAACGGTCGGGAGAAAGCCCCACCACCTCTGTCAAAAATTCCCAGGACCAGTGGATGGCCTCATCCTTAAAATAGTCGCCAAATGAAAAATTCCCCAGCATCTCGAAAAAAGTGCCATGCCGCGCCGTCTTACCGATATTTTCAATATCGCCTGTCCGGATACACTTCTGGCAGGTAGCCATCCGCCTCCTGGGAGGGATCTCCTGTCCGGTAAAATAAGGCTTTAAGGGCGCCATCCCGGAGTTGATCAGCAACAGGCTGTTGTCATTATGAGGGACCAGAGAGAAACTTTTGTGTACCAGATGCCCCTTTCCCTCAAAAAACTCCAGAAACATTCTTCTCAGTTCATTTACGCCGTACTTTTTCACGTCCTATGTCCTCCGTACTATCTGCCCTGGCCTTCTGCAGCCTTCTGAGCATCCTTTTTATCTCTGAATTTTTTGCCTCCCATGATGCCTGCGTATGCAATCACGGCAAAGATGACCACTTTCAGCCCGTAGCCTAATAAACTTCCCATAACTTCCATCATATTCTGTCATACCTCCGATATAGTAAAACTGATAAAACGATTCCATCCTTGTATCTTACCATAGGACAAGGCTTTTCGCAAGACACAATTGGGAGTATTTTCATTTGCTTCCATCTCCCCGGAGCTTAAACTGCCTGACCAGATTGCGCAGCAACTGAGCCTGGCTGGAAAGCTCCTCACTGGTAGCCGCGCTTTCTTCTGCCGTGGCGGAATTGGTATGGACAACGCTGGATATCTGGTTCATCCCCGTAGTAACCTGGCTCAAAGATTCTGACTGGGATGCGGCCGCCTCTGCGATCTTATCTACAATCCCGGAAACCGTCTGTGTACTCTCCACTACTTTCATCAGGGATTCGGCTGTCTGGTTGGCAATCCTGACTCCCTTATCCACAGCATCAGCAGCTCCCTTAATAAGGTCAGAGGTACTGTTGGAGGCCGTGGCAGATTTGCCGGCAAGGTTGCGGACCTCATCTGCTACGACGGCAAATCCTTTTCCTGCCTCGCCGGCACGGGCGGCTTCCACTGCCGCGTTCAGCGCCAGAATATTGGTCTGGAAGGCAATGTCTTCTATAGTTTTTATGATTTTGCCGATCTCCGCGGATTTTCTGCCGATTTCATCCATAGCTTCTACCATATCATGCATCTGGCTGCTGCATATGGAGATCTCTTCCCCTGAGGCAGTGGAACGTGTCCTGGCATCAGCAGCATTGCCTGCCGTGTTCTGAACCTGTCCTAAGATACCTTCGATAGCAGAGGCCAGTTCTTCCACAGACGCTGCCTGTTCCACGGCTCCCTGTGACAAGGCCTGGGCCCCGGAAGACATCTGGTCGCTTCCGATGGACACCTGATTTGCGGAGACGCCGATCTGGCTTAAAGTACCGCTGAGCCGGATGTTCATCTTGCGCACGGAACTTAGGAGCCCCTCAAAAGCCCCTACATAGCTTTCCTCTGCATTGGTTTTTACATCAAAATTCCCTTCTGCCATCTCCCCTAAAATACGCTTCATATCTGTTACAATCTGGTTTAAGTTTTCGGCCATTTTCTCAAAGGTTCTGGAAAGAACCCCGATCTCATCTTCAGAAGTTTGTCCAAACTGTACATCCAGATTGCCTTCGGCAATATTTTTAGCCGCATCTACAACTCCCTGTACAGGACGGAGCATCTTGCGCAGCACCAGGACAATCGTCAAAATAATGGTAAAGAGGGCAATTACAGAAAGCAAAATCATCCAGAACACGGTCTTTCTCACAGATGCGTCAATATCCCGTGAACTGATGGCAGTCAGGGACCACCAAGTCTGCTCCGCTGCATGGATCGGCGTAAAAAAACGGGTGACTTTCCTTCCGTCCTCCCGGGTCGTCTCAATCAGAAACGCCTCTCCCTTCGCCATACTGTCACGGATTTCCTTCAGCTCTGACGCTTTCGGCGTAAACTCCTGCAGCATCCTTCCAATGTCATTCTTATCTTCACTATCATAAACGATCATTCCGGCATCGTTGTAAATGGTGGAATACATACTGGGAAAGTTCTCACTGGTAGTCTCAACCCTGTCAAAATTCTCCACTTTAATATCCGCCATGACAACACCAATCAGTTCATCATCATGGATGACAGGGCTTGCATAAGATACCATGGTGGTGCCTTCATAATCATAAGGCTCCGTAACCACCGCTTTTCGTCCTTCTGCAGCCAGCTTATAATAAATCTCCTGGGAATAAGCCTCATAGGAGCCAAAAGGAGATACATCCTGATCAGCATCCTTTTCACTCACATAAAACGCATAGTCGCGTATATTATCCTGGAATTTATAGGGCTCAAACATTACGCCCACACCTGCCAGGTCGTCATTACGCGACGCACTGCTGCGGGCAGTTTCTTTTAAGTATACTTCGACATCATAAGTAATTGGTGTAAGGACCTCGTCATAAATAGAGCTTTCACAAAGGTTTCTTGATGCCGGATGGGTCGGAATTGTAGTCAGGTTTGGATTCTCATCGGCTATATCATAAGATTGTTCCAGATAATACTGCATATCGCGGGCAATGCTTTCCGCCTCATCAAAGATCTGCTGAATCTGTTGGGCATTTGCCCTTGAAACGGCATTTAATTCACCATAGGTAGACGCTGAAATCGCCGCTCTCGACAGGGTAACGGTGATACCGATCAGAATTACCAGAATAAATGTCAAGACACTTCCTATCACTAACGCCAGCTTAGATGCCAGCTTCATCTTTTGTAACATACACACCTCTTTTCCCCTAACATAAATCAGTCAGGAAACTGCCTTCTTTCTCTGCATAAGTTATAGGATTATGCAAATTTTGTATATCAGATACTTTATGGATAGTATAGCAAATTCCACAACAAAAAGCAAGATAAGGCCGTTTTTTTACAAAAAGCCGACAGCCTCTATCATTATTCCAACAGAGGCCATCGGTTACATTTTGTCTTGTTCAATTATACATAATGTTCAAACGGCTTTCTGGTTCAGCCATTTGAAAGTTTAAACCGACCTGCAAGTCCCTTTAGAATCGCCGCCTGGCTGGACAGCTCTTCGCTGGCGCTGCTTTTATGGAAGCAGCCCGCCATAAACTTCTGCCAGTTCATAGACTCTCTCCCTGGTCAGCTCTGCCAGGGCGCGATTATAGCTGACTTCTTCCATCGAGCTTCCCATCTGTTTTTTTGACGAGGCGACTGCCTGGCTTTCCCGGTCGCGGATCCATTCCCTCTGCTGCCTCATCAGGGAATCCGTCTGGCCGGGGTCTAACGCTTCCTTCATGTTTTCTATGATCCGCTGCATCTCTGCTTCCCACAGCTTCCACTCATTTTCTGCTGCCGCCTTCTGAGAATTGGCCGTCATATCTGTCTCCCTGGCCCGGTTGCGGGCAATCAGGCTGTCAAGTTCCTCAAGCCTTGCCAGAATGGCATTCTGAAACTTAACATCCTCCTGCCGGATTCCCCCTGGGCCGTTTTCCCGTACTGCCGTGCCTGCCGCAGGCGCCTCTTCTGACAGAGGCATCAGGTTTTCTTCCTCCGGCCTGCCAAGATTGTTTTCCTGCATCGGAGATTGAGCCGCCGTGGCAACGGAAAATGCATGGTTCAAATCTTCCGTATTTTCCTGGATGCCGGCCTCTTTGAGGACACTCTCCCCAAGTGCCTCCCTTTGGCTCGGTTCTTCTTTAACCGTGTCTCTGCCTGTGTCTTTCCTGCCCGTATTTTCCGGCTCTCCTGTCCGTATTTTCCGGCTCTCCTGTCCGTCCTGGTTTTCGAAAGAACGGTCTCCTTTCGTTTCATCTTCAGCTTCTTCTCTCCGGAGAAGGGCTTCATCTCCCGGCAGGCTTTTTGCCGTCTCCCAGTCCTCTTCCGCCGCCCTTTCAGCGGTTTCCAAAGACAATTCCATCCGGGCAAAAGACATCTCGATCTCTTTGCCGGCGTCATCTTCCATGTCTCCGGTCCTCTTATTAACATAACTGGTTGCAGCGGTCCCAATGGCCAAAATCAGGAAAATAGCAATCCAGATTCCTTTTGGTTTCATAATCACCCCACCCTGTTTTCCAATATTTTCTCTATGAAGGAAAAAAGGAGAAAGCTTTCGCCCTTGTACAAGTACAACGGGAAACCTTTCTCCTTTTTATATGGCTCGTTGTCCTCTCCTATACCATAACACAATCTTCCAGGAAAGGGAACCGGATAACAAAAGAAGTAAATATTTGTAAGAGAACCTTAACGAATTCCGGTACTCTTTTGGGCATTTGCGGATATATGTCCTTCAGGCAGGAACACAACGGTCAGGTTCCGCGTGGCAAGTTATGGATTTTCCGCTCCGTGGTCAGTGAGCAGACAGTCTCCGTCTGCAGCCGCAGTGGCCAGTTTGTCACATCGCTCGTTCTGGGGATGGCCGGCATGGCCTTTCACCCAGATAAATACAACCTGATGAGGCTCTTTGGCATCCAGAAGACGCTCCCACAAATCTATATTTTTCACCGCGCTGTTTTTTCCTCTTTTCCACTTGTTGGCAACCCAGTTGTCAATCCAGCGTTTATTAAAAGCATCTGTCAGATATTTAGAATCCGAATACAGCTCTACCTGGCAGGGACGGTTTAACGCTTCCAGCCCTACAATAGCAGCCATCAGCTCCATCCGGTTGTTGGTGGTTTTTTTATATCCTGCGGAAAGGACCTTCTCATGAAGCTGGCCCTTACTGTCCGTAAACTGAAGCACAGCCCCATACCCTCCCGGGCCGTCAGGATTGCCCCTGGCAGAGCCGTCCGTATAAATCTGCACCTTTGTCATGTCCGATAACTCTCCTCAATCTGCTGCCGTTTGATCCTGCGATTCTTTTCTTTCTGTCTATCTGTCCCATTTATCGCACAGAGAATTGATCTGATCGGCAAACTTAGCCAGATCCTTATTGGTGCCGCCTTCATTCCGGCTGATTACTGCCATCAGGCGCTCACCGGCAGCCAGCAGGCGGGCAAAGATCCCCTTGGCCTTTTTCGTCGCCGCGCTCTTTGTGACAATCGGAATCCCGGTTGTCTCTTTCACCCACTGCCCGGCGATCAGGTCGTATTCGGCCCCGCTGAAAGGAGCTTTGGCCGGAATGCCTGTCCGCTCGGTAATCAGCTCGGCAAACTGGTCGCACACCTCGTCACTGCCATGTACCACAAAAATCTGTTCCGGTTTTTTGTTAAAATTCTCCACCCACTCCAGAAGGCCGTCCCGGTCCGCATGTCCGCTGATGTCATGGAGGATCTCTATATGGGCTTCCACCTCAATGGTCTCGCCGAACAGCTTTACCGTCCGGTTTCCGTCTACCAGGCTCCGTCCCAAGGTGCCTTCCGCCTGGTATCCGGCAAAAATGACCGTACACTCCCGCCTCCAGAGATTATGCTTCAGATGATGGCGGATTCTTCCTGCGTCACACATGCCGGAAGCTGAGATAATGACCTTGGGGCTGGGGTCAAAGTTAATATTTTTCGACTCCTCGCTGCTGATAGACAATTTCAGTCCGGGGAAAGATATGGGATTGACTCCCATCCGCACCAGCTCTTTGGTCTCTTCGTCGTAACACTCCAACTGGTTCTGCTTGAACACATGAGTAGCCTCGACCGCCAGCGGGCTGTCTACATAGACCTCAAAATTCTCATGGCCGCGGATTAAGCGCTGGGTCTTAATATGGCGGAAATAATATAACAATTCCTGGGTCCTGCCAACGGCAAAGGCTGGAATCACCACATTGCCGCCCCGGTCCAGGGTTTCCTGGACGATCCGCACCAGCTCGGTAATATGGTCCGTTCCTTTCTGGTGAAGGCGGTTGCCGTAGGTGGATTCCATGACTGCATAATCCGCGGACACCGTATAGGTCGGGTCACAGATCAACGGTTTGTTTTTGTTGCCGATATCACCGGAAAAGACAATCTTTTTCTCAATACCGTCTTCCTTCAGCCAAACTTCAATGGATGCGGATCCTAAAAGATGGCCGATATCCGTAAACCGGATGGTAACGTTGTCAGACAGTTTTATGATATCTCCGTATGTGTTGGGGACAAATTGTTCCAGGACGCCTAAAGCGTCGTTCATCTCGTAAAGCGGTTCAACCTGGTTTCCTCCGGCACGTCTGGCTTTGCGGTTCTTCCACTCTGCCTCCATCTCCTGGATGTGGGCGCTGTCCTTTAACATGATGTTGCACAGATCACAGGTGGCGGTAGTCGCCATCACATGGCCGGAAAAGCCCCTGGCATAGATATAAGGGAGCATTCCGGCATGGTCAATGTGGGCGTGGGTCAGAAGCACATAGTCAATCTGGGACCAGGGGACGGGAGGTTCTACGTTCTCATAGATGTTTAAGCCTTGTTCCATGCCGCAGTCCACAAGAATGTGGGTATCACCGGCCTGCAGGTAATGGCAGCTTCCGGTTACTTCGTGGGCGGCGCCGCTGAATACGATACGCATAGGGTTTTCCTCCTCTTTCGTTTTTTGGGGGAAACGAGAGGTATGGGGATATGGCTCTGCTAGATGATGATACAGATCATCCCTCCGTTACTGTCGTTAATGATCTTTTGCAGGGCATCCTGCAGTTTCATCTGGCAGTCTTCGGTCATCTGGCTGACCTTGGCCTGGATTCCGTCTTCTACGATCTGTTCGATGGATTTGCCGAATATATTGGTGTCCCAGATGCCGTCTTCTTTCTTCCGGGCATTTTCCTTCATGTAGGCGATCAGATCTTCGGCCTGCTGTTCGCTTCCCACGATAGGAGCGATCTCGGTCTGGATGTGGGCTTTGATCAGATTGATGGAGGGCGCTTCCGCGCGCATTTTGACACCGTATTTATTACCGTGGCGGATCACCGCAGGCTCGTCGAGAATGATCTCCGACCGCTCCGGGGTGACTACGCCGTATCCGCGCATCCGCACCTGGTTCATGGCGTTTAACACCTTGTCATATTCAATCTGCATGGAGGCAAGATCCCTGAGCTTCTGCATGAGCTGGTATTCGTCCGTAATGGGAATTCCGGCAAAATCGCTTAAGGTCTGGTAATAATATCCGTCCTCCAGCGCAACCTGTACGGAGACGCTTCCGTTTGACAGATCCATCTGGTCTACTTTCATAGAGCGGATCACGTCTGAATCGCCGCTTCCGAAATCCGCCGGCACGTCTTTCATCTGGCGCACCTTTGTCATCAGTTCGCGGGCCGTCTTTACGGCCTGTTCCTTCAGCCAATGGCTTCCCGGCAGGATCTCGAGCCATTTGGGAATAAAAAAATCCACCTCTGTCACAGGAAATTCTTTCAGCACCTTTTCAAGAATCCGATGGACGTCTTCTCTTTTAAGCTGTTCACAGTTGACCGGCATGGCCGTGACCTGATATTGCTTTTCCAGTTCCCGTGCCAGACGGACGGTCTCCTCCGAATAAGGCCGGTCGGAATTGAGAAGTACGAGAAATGGCTTGCCGATCTCTTTCAGTTCCTGGATGGCCGTGTTCTCTGCACCTATGTACGCTTCCCGCTTCAAATCCCCGAAAGATCCGTCTGTCGTGATCACGATCCCGATAGTCGAGTGGTCCTTGATCACCTTGCGGGTGCCGATCTCCGCCGCCTGGGTGAACGGGATCTCCTCCTCAAACCAGGGGGTCTTTACCAGCCGTTCCCGCTCATTTTCCACATGCCCGGCTGCTCCCTCCACCATAAAGCCCACACAGTCAATGAGCCTTACCTTGGCCTGGATCCCCTCCGCCGGCTGAATGAGAGCCGCCTCCTTGGGGATAAATTTGGGCTCCGTAGTCATGATAGTCTTGCCTGCGGCGCTTTGGGGAAGCTCATCCCTGGTCTGGTTTTTCCTGTGCTCGTCTTCCATCTCCGGCAGGACAAGCTGCTCCATAAAACGTTTGATAAAGGTAGATTTCCCCGTCCGGACCGGGCCGACCACACCCAGATAGATCTCGCCTCCGGTCCGGGCTTTGATATCCTTGTATACATTATAACTTTCCATGAAAAAATGCCCCCTTGCTATGCTGGAGTACTGCCGGAAAGCCAGGCTTCCTGTTATCCATCGGCGTGTGTCGGGGACAGCAGTTTTACTCCGGAGGCCTCCGGCAATACTTTACTGCTATAAGCATATGCCAGGGGGCATCATTTTATCACTTATTCTTTAAATCTTCACGGCGCCTGCCTCGTCTTTTAAGATGGCAAGTGTCTTTTTTACCCTCTCTGCAGGCGTGTAGGTCTGAAACGACATCTTCCGGACACGCATAATGTCCTGGTTGTCCTCGATCTCCGCAATCTTTATCTTGGAAGCCAGTTCACTGGAATGAATGTCCTCAATGTAATCAAAATATTTCATGTCGGGTTTCTTTGTCAGCATGCCAATTGTATCCAGGACGGTTCGGGAGAAACCTGCCTCCTGCAGCTCGTGCAGGGTAATCTCCGTGTCCTCCACCACGTCGTGAAGCACCGCTATGATCTTTTCTTCCTCCGTGTCCATCCGGCTCATAACGCGAATGGCATGATCCATATAAGGATTTCCTTTGGCGTCGATTACGCCCTGAAAAGCATTCGTAGCGATTCCAATTGCCTTTGACAACATAAATTTTATTCCCCTTTCTTCCCGCGGCCGGAAGACATGTAAAGATGACGCGGAATGCCGCCTACCATGACACAGGGAGAATCGCCCTGAATCAGCGGACGCACGTAATCAATAAATTCTTCCGTCACATAGGTGCCTTCTTTGTTGATCCACTCTCTCGGCACCAGCTTCTCTCCATTTGCAATCTTGTGAACATCGTAAATTCCGGTAGCGCTCTGATACGGGTCGTCGGACACACGGTCAATGACCACCATCCTGCCGGTATCGCCCTCGTCCGCCGCCTTCACCGCGGCGCCTCCCACCATAAACGCCTCATTGACATCCACACGGGAAGCCAGATGAGCGGCGCTTCTCTGCAGGGTGCTGAATTCCACAGCCCTGGCCTTGCAGCCCACCTGCTGATTGATCACGTTGGCTAAGTAGCTGGCGGAGCCGGTAAGCTGCTTGTGACCGAAGGCGTCCACATAATCCGTAGCGGCGGAAAATTCGCTGATGTACTTACCTTCCGCAGTCCGGATCCCCTCGGAAATGGCCACCACAATCACGTCTTTCTTCTCCAACAGCTTTCTCACCCTGTCCACAAACCTATCGATCTCGAAAGGCACTTCGGGCAGGTAGATCAGATCCGGCCCGTCACAGTCCTCTCCTCTTGACAGAGCCGAAGCGCCAGTCAGCCACCCTGCATTCCGGCCCATGATCTCAATGATCGTCACCAGTTTTTTCTTGTAGGAAAAGCCCAGCCCATCCCGGATAACCTCTTTGGTGGAAGTGGCGATATACTTGGCCGCGCTTCCGTATCCGGGCGTGTGGTCGGTCAGTGCCAGGTCATTGTCAATGGTCTTGGGAACTCCTACGAACTTCTGGCTCTTGCCCATCAAAATGGCATAGTCCGAAAGCTTTTTAATGGTATCCATGGAATCGTTGCCGCCGATGTAAATAAAGCACTCGATGTTCAGCTTATCCAGAATCTCAAAAATCTTCACATAAATATCCTGGTTCTCATGGATATCCGGCAGCTTGTAACGGCAGGTACCTAAAAATGCAGACGGAGTGCGCTTTAAAATCTCCACATCCAGATCGTTCTTGATATGCTTGGACAGATCCACATACTGCTCGTCCAAAAGCCCCTGAATCCCGAATCTCATTCCATAAACCTTCTTGGCCCCCCGGTCGATGGCGGTACGGTATACCCCCGCCAGGCTGGAATTAATTACCGCCGTGGGACCTCCGGACTGTCCGACAATCACATTTCCTTTCATAGCAAAAAAAACCTCCTTCATGATAATAATATTTGTTCTGATACTTTGCTTTGCTATACTCTTATCTTACCACAATAACAAAGGAAAAGTCTATAACTTTTCCTTTGAAATCCAAGTATTTTCTGAATACTTAATAACTTTTTATCACTCGCTTAAATACGCCTTCTTCACCGAATCGTCATTCATCAGCTCCCCGGCATCCCCGCTGAGCACGATCTTTCCTGTCTCCAGGACATAGGCCCGGTGGGCGATGGAAAGCGCCTTTTTGGCATTCTGCTCCACCAAAAGCACAGTTGTCCCGTCTCCGTTGATCTTCTGGATAATATCAAAAATCTCGTTCACATAAATGGGCGACAGGCCCATGGACGGTTCGTCCATCACGATCAGCTTGGGATGGGACATCAGCGCCCGCCCCATGGCCAGCATCTGCTGTTCTCCGCCGGAGAGAGTTCCCGCCATCTGGTTCTTTCGTTCCTCTAACCGGGGGAAACGACTGTAGATCACCTGCAGGGTTTCCTCCACCTCCGCCTTGTCCTTTCTGGTATAGGCCCCCAGCTTCAGATTCTGCAGCACCGTAAGCTGGGCGAACACCCGCCGCCCTTCCGGCACATGGGCCATGCCCATGGACACCAGCTTGTGGCCCGGCATTCTGGTAATGTCCTTTCCGTCATAGACAATGTGGCCCGCCTTGGACGGGATCAGCCCGGTAATGGTCTGCAGCGTGGTGGTCTTCCCGGCCCCGTTGGCTCCGATCAAGGCGATGATCTCGCCCGGGTTTACTTCAAAGGAGATGCCCTTAATGGCCTGGATCACACCATAAAACACTTCCAGATCCTTCACTTCCAATATTGCCATGATCGTCTCTCCTCCTACTCTCCAAGATAAGCTGTGATAACCCGCTTGTCATTGAGCACCTCCGCCGTCTCGCCCTGGGTCAGCACCTGCCCGAAATTCAGCACGGTCAGCCGCTCGCAGATCCCGGAAACCAGCTTCATGTCATGCTCAATCAAGAGAATCGTCATATCAAAATTGTCCCGCACAAAACGGATCGTCTCCATCAGCTCCGCCGTCTCGTTGGGGTTCATGCCTGCCGCCGGCTCGTCTAACAAAAGCAGCTTGGGTTCTGTGGCCAAAGCCCTGGCAATCTCCAGCTTTCTCTGCTTTCCATAGGGCAGGTTGGACGCCTTGTAATCCGCCTCCTGGTCCAAATCAAATACCTTTAAAAGCTCCATGGCCCGCTCATCCATCTGCTTTTCCACTTTATAAAACCGGGGCAGACGGAAAATCCCCTCAAGGGTGGAATATTTAAAATGGTTGTGAAGCCCAGCCTTTACATTGTCCAACACGCTCAGTTCCTTAAAAAGCCGGATGTTCTGAAAGGTCCTGGCGATCCCCTCCTGGTTGATCTCAATGGTCCTTTTTCCGGTAATATTCCTCCCGTCCAACAGAATGGTTCCCGTATCCGGCCGGTACACCCCGGTGAGCAGGTTAAAGATGGTGGTCTTTCCCGCGCCGTTGGGGCCGATCAGCCCGTAAAGCTGGCCTTTTTCAATGGTCACACTGAAATCATCCACTGCCTTTAAACCGCCAAAGGAGATGCCTAAGTTCTTTACCTCCAACATTGCCATATTATGCAGCCTCCTTTGTGTGGGGATTTTTCTGTTTTTTAAACCGCTCCAGGAAGACGGAACGAAGTTCAATGGCCTTGGGGCTGGAATTGAACAGCATCATCACAATCAGGACCACCGCGTAGATCAGCATCCGGTAATCATTCAGTCCCCGCAGAAGCTCCGGCAAGAGGGTCAGCACTACCGCCGCAATCATGGAACCGCGGATATTTCCCAGTCCGCCCAACACCACAAACACCAGGATCATAATGGACATATTGTAGCCGAAATTTTTGGGCGTGGCCGCCAAAGTGGAGAGGTTATGGGCGTAGAGCACCCCTGCCACTCCTGCCAAGGCGGCGGAGATGGAAAACGCCATCAGCTTATATTTGGTAATGTTGATGCCGATGGATTCCGCGGCAATCCGGTTGTCCCGGATGGACATGATGGCCCGCCCGGCCCTGGAATGAATCAAATTCAGCACAATAAACAAAGTCAGCAAAAGCAGCGCCACAGCAATCAGAAAGGTCGATGCCTTCGGCGTGCCCGTGATCCCCTGGGCTCCTTTAATGATGACCACTCCGGTCTCATCCATCCCTAAGGACATGGTATCCTTGATGGAAAAATGGAACCCCTTCTGGTCAAGGCCGATATACATCACATTGATCAGATTCTTGATGATCTCGCCAAAAGCCAGTGTGACAATGGCAAGATAATCTCCCTTTAACCGCAGCACCGGAATCCCGATCAGGATCCCGCACACGCCTGCCACTGCAGCGCCGATTAAAATGGCAAGAAAAAACCGGATCTGAAGGTTCGGCAGCACCTGTTCCATGCATTTGGTAAAAAACGCCCCGGAAAAAGCCCCCACGCACATAAAGCCTGCATGGCCCAGGCTCAGTTCCCCCAAAATCCCCACCGTAAGGTTCAGAGAAACCGCCAGGATGGAATACATACACAGAGGAACCAAAATTCCCTTCAGGAGACTGGTCAAATGGCCTGTCTTATCCATGATCTGCACCAGAATCCAGCACCCCACTACAATTCCGTAAGTGATGCCGTTCTGCATCCGTATTTTATTTTTATTCATCAGGGCCACCTACACTTTCTCATTGATCTTCTTGCCAAGAATCCCTGTGGGACGTACCAGCAGCACGATAATCAGCACGGAAAACACAATGGCGTCCGAAAGCTGGGAGGAAATATACGCCTTGGACAGGTTCTCGATCACGCCTAACAGCACGCCCCCGATCAGCGCTCCCGGTATGGAGCCGATCCCGCCGAACACGGCTGCCACAAATGCCTTGATTCCCGGCATGGAGCCTGTGTAGGGCGTCAGGGACGGATAGGTGGAACAGAGAAGCGCCCCCGCCACGGCCGCCAAAGCGGAACCGATGGCAAAGGTGATGGCAATGGTCCGGTTCACATCAATTCCCATCAGGGTAGCCGCCCCGTTGTCCTCCGATACGGCAAGCATAGCCTGCCCCACCTTGGTCTTATTGATAAAAGCGGTCAGTCCCGCCATAATGACAATACAGGAAATGATCGTCACAATGGTTACGCTGGAGATGGTCAGCGCCCCGTCCGCCAGCTTTAAGTTGGGCAGCGTCACCACGGAAGTGAACTGACGGGCATTGGACCCGAATATCAAAAGGGCCACATTCTGCAGAAGATAGCTGACGCCAATGGCCGTGATCAGAACCGCTAAGGAAGACGCGCCCCGAAGGGGACGGTACGCCACCCGCTCGATGGTCACTCCCAGCACCGTACAGACCGCCACAGCCACGAAGATGCCTAAAAGCGGCGGAAGCCCCATGGTGCTGACAATGGTAAAGATGGCAAATCCTCCCACCATAATAATATCCCCATGGGCAAAATTCAGCATCCTGGCAATCCCGTACACCATGGTGTAACCAAGTGCGATGATAGCATAAATGCTGCCCAGGCTGATTCCATTGATCAAGTATGACAGAAAACTCATGAAATCCTACCCCTTTTCCTTTTTTCTTTTTGTGTTAAGGTTTAATAGTTTAACACGTCAAATAACCAAAATATTAAGTCGAATTATATCATAGGAAGAAATGATGTGCAAGTAAAACATTATTCCAACAAGGTTTCTCTATAATGAAAAAAACAGGAGGCGTCCTAAAACACCCCCTGTCAGGCCTTCGTTTTGAAGATTTCCCGGAAAATATTTTTGGCGCCTTTTCCAATTAACAGAAGCTAACCGAAAAATTACTGCATCTCATAAACGCCGTTTACAATCTTAACAGCCTTCGGGGCCTTACCGGTCTCACCGGCAGCGTCCCATGTCATGCCATCGCCGGTCAGGCCATCGATGGTAATCTCAGTCATAGCCGTCTTCATGGCATCACAGATCGCAGAGGCATCCATATCCGGAGTAATGCCGGCCTTCTCAGCCGCCGCCTTGATGGCATATACGGCATCATAAGCATCCGCAGCAAACTGGTTCGGCTCAATGCCATAAGCAGCTACATAAGCATCGGTAAATGCCTTGCTTCCCTCTTCCGTAGCGGAGAACGGGGTCAGCAGCATAACGCCTTCTGCCAGGGAGGTATCAAAATTCTCAACGCTTAAGATACCATCCATACCATCCACGCCAAAGAACACAGGGGCAAACTCTTTATCGCTGGCCTGCTTCAGGATCACAGATGCCTCCTGATAGTAAATGGGCAGGAACACAAGGTCAGCCCCGGCATCTTTTGCCTTGTCAAGCTGTACGGAAAAATCCGTATTGGTGTCTGCAGTAAACGCCTCGTCGGCCACGATCTCCAGATTCTGGTTGGCAGCCTCGGCCACAAAGGACTCACGGATACCGGCAGAATACTCGGTAGAGCTGTCATAAATAATGGCAATCTTGGTTCCCAGCTTATGCTCGCTGATATACTGGGCGGAAGCCGTTCCCTGAGCCGGGTCGGCAAAGCATACACGGAACACATTCTCCGGCGCCGCGCACTCTACGGCTGAACCGGAAGGAGTAATCTGAAACAGGTTATCATTGGCAGATTCCGTCGCAACCGCGATACAGGGCTTGGAAGTAACCGCGCCTACCAACATCTGCATCTCCCAGTCCTTTAAGGTATTGTAGGCATTGACAGATTTCTCCGGGTCATGCTCGTCATCCTGGGAGTTCACCTCCAGCATGGCGCCGTTTACGCCGCCGGCCGCGTTAATCTCCTTGACGGCCAGATCCACACCGTTCTCCACGGCAATGCCATAAGCCGCCGCAGGCCCGGTAAGAGGCCCGATCACGCCGATCTTAAAGGAGCCGCCTTCTGCTGAAGGAGCCGCCTCATCCCCCTTCTTGTCCGCCGCTTCGGCTGCTGTTGTGGTGTCATTGCCACCTGCCGCTTCCTGCTTCCCGGAATCAGCAGAATTCCCGCCGCAGGCAGTCAGGGATACGGCAAGGGCTGCCGCAAGACCAAGTCCAACAAACTTTCTCATAATTGTTTCCTCCTCTTTGTTTTTCGTCACTCTTTTGTCTCCAGTCCCGGAAAAACGCACATAAACTTGCGATACCGACAGGCTTTGACAGAGAATGATGTATATTCCGGCGCTCGCATGCGCCAGCCTGCCAGGGAAACGGTTTTTTGCATCTGCAGGCTTTTGCAGCTTCATTCTGTTTTCTTTTATAAAAAATCAGGAGAAATACAGGAAAACCGCACCCCGCTAAGCTGAAAAATATTATAATCGCATAAAAATCCATTGTCAAGAACTTTTATACATAACAGACGGAACATGACAGACAAGTTTAATCGCTTACTGCCCGGCAAGCTTTGCCACCTCTTTGACATCCAACCCCAAATATTCAGCTATCTTTTCCAGAGGCAGGCTCCCGTCTGCAATCATCCTTAAAGCAGACTTATGCTTTTCTTCTTGTATTGCCTGCCTTCCTCTCTGTTGTTCCGCTTCTATTGCCTGCCTTCCTCTCTGCTGTTCTGCTTCTACTGCCTGCTTCCTTCTCTGCTGTTCCGCTTCTACTGCCTGCTTCCTTCTCTGCTGTTCCGCTTCTACCGCCTGCCTTCCTCTCTTCTGTTCCGCCTCTACCGCCTGTTTCACTGCTTCCTCTTTCTCCCTCTCAAATATCATTGCTACCTTTGTCATCTGAATTACCCTCCTTATAGCCTTTGCGCTTTCTTCATCTATAATCTTGTCGGTGAAGGTTAGAATTCCTGCCAGGACAAAAAGCTGCTGCTCTCTGTCCCGAATCTTTACTGCCAGTTCCACAGTCTCCTGAATCTTCCTTTCCTTTTCCCCTCGCTTTCTGTAGGACAAGGGCAGAATGATGAATTCCATCTGTTCCCTGTCGTCCAGTTTTTCACCGCTTCCCACCTTTTTCTTCAGACGTGATAAAATATCGTCTCCGTCAAGTTCTGATAAAAAGGCCGGCTCCACAGTCAGTTTTACTGCTCCCACATCATAGCTCTCCGACACAGTCTCTCTGCGGATGTCCCCGGTATACACTACGATCATTCTTAGATTCGGGCAAATCCTCCCTTCCTTTTCATACCGATTGACGATTCCTGACAAATAATTTAAGTATTTTACCTTGCTCTCCCTTTTGTATTCGCTCTCATAATCCACCAAAGCCACGGTTCCATCCTCTAATTCCAGAAGATTGTCGAGACGGAGCTCATTGACTTTGACAGCCGGTATATTCGTTGGCAGCACTGACCGGATTCTTCCAGTATCCACTCCGTATACCTGAAAGCTTTTCCCCTTTAGCTGTTCCGCAAATATTTTGCTGGTAATGTCCTTGTTCTGGTAGGCGATATCTCGTCCCGCTTTCTTTTGCGGACTCTTCTTATTTGTATTCGTCTTTTTCTCTGGCTTCCTTAAACTCTCTGCCTTGTAAGATTCTCTTCCGTGTTTTTCGCTCTCCACGCTTTTCCTCCTGCTTTTATTTATTTGACCTGGATTTTAAAAGCAGGATTTCACTTTAGAAAGAATAGAATCTTTACAGATGCAGCGTACTGCAGAACCGGCCTTTCTGGCCGCAGAAATCTTTGCTTTGGTAAGATTATATCATCCGTAATTGGATAATGCAATGGTTTTTTCTATATTTCTGCTATAACAGCCCAACAACCAAAAAAGGAAGAACCCCTAATGCTTCCCCAAGCCGGGTCCTTCCCACAAACTATAAGTCCAATTTATTTCAGTACGGTTCCTTAATATTATATCTTCTTAATTTTTATACTTCGTAGTGAACGAATAAGACATGGTTTCGAAATTGTCACCAAGCTGGATCCGGAATTCTATCTTGGAATCTCCGTTCTTATACCTATAAGTTCCTGTTTTTAAGGTGGTGCCTTCCAGTGTGCCCTTCAGTTGCGGATATTCGGCTCTAAGCCTCGGCACCCTCACATCCTTCATCTCGGCAACAGAAATCCCCGCTGCCGTAAACGTAATCGCCGGGCGTGTAAAATTGCGGTTACTGACCGTGACAGTAACCTCATTCCTGTCCTTGGAAATCCACAGATGTACTCGATCGATGTCGCTGTTCTGGCTCATTGGGGAGGAATCGAACGTTTCGGTCGTAAATTCCGGCGCGTTGTACATATCCTTGGCCTGCTGCACCGTAACCAGATCGTACCCATTATGATAAAGCGCAAGTCCAAAGTCGGCTAAGGCATCCAGGATCTCCGGCCCCGTTTTCTCGCTGAAGTCGGAAAGCCTTAACGATTTCCCGTTATACGTGATCGTTGAAAGCGCACCAAACAGTTCCGGATTATCTGCCGGTTTCATCGCCTCCTTCGGCGTGGTGTGATCCGGCTTCCAGCGGTTTGAGCAAAATTCATATTTTTTGGCGCCGGCATCAATGCCGACAGCTCTCCCGGGGTTTCCGCCCGCGCAGTACGAATAGTCCCTGGTAAGATAGCTGGCCTGGAACTGTCCGCCGGCTGTCAACGGATATGCACCCGTAAGTTCCGAGAAATCTCCGTTCTTCATTTTTTCGCCGCTCGCGCCCACGGCTCCGAACTTCGCCTCCGAGGCCATGTTGCAGCTCACTATGATCCCGGAGACCCTGCCAAACTCAAGCTTTCCAGTCAGAGTCTTTCCGTACTCGGGCAGTGGATCCGATGCAAACTGCATCGTGATGAAAGAATTATTCTCAAAATCATACGAGTTATACAGGTTCATGATCACATCATGCGTGAGATCGTTCTCCCGCTCAACGAATTTGTATTTTTCCTCATACACATAGACCGTAGTAATCATAAACCCCGCGGTCTCGATCTGTGTCAGGATCTCCTCAAACGACATCGTCTCCCAGTCCGCCAGCCGAAGCTGCCGCCCGTTCACATCGATCACCGAAAGATCCGAAAAGACCTGATCCTTTTCATCCGCAAACGCCGTAACCGAGCCGGCAAGCAGGCAGAGACAGACCACCGCCACAAAGAAACGCTTCAGAAAATGTTTCAAAAAAATCACACTCCTTTCTCCTTCCAAAAATCCTGTAAAATTTATTTTCTATACTTATCCTTACAGGAATCCTCCAGTGCAACACATTATGGAATTGTGTTGCACCGGAGGATTCCTGTAAGGAGCATAAAAAACGTTGGAAATAAAAGGATTCTGCCACTTTAGACATAGAAAATCCTGTCTGGGAAAACGTGCGGGATACCGCTCAAAGAAGTGCATGAAAATGCCGGAAAAAATGATTTCTTAAGAAATTTCGCCCTGTTCCTTCAGAAATTCTTAACCTTTTTGGCTGAAATAACTTTGCAATATGACAAAAACAGTGTTATAATTATGAAGTAGTCTGAGTGCAACACAATTCCATATTGTGTTGCACTCAGTATTTTTATACTTGCATGCATCCTTATTTGCCAAATGATTCGGTATATTCTATAAAAATATGGGGACTGTACTGGTATATCATTTGACTCATGGGTATATCAACTCCCTGCAGGATAAAAATCCATAAAAATCCGTCTAATGGCTCCCAAACACCTCCATAGCCGCTTCCTCCTCAAATTGCCGGGAATACAAGCCAGAATAATATCCGCCTCTGCCCAGCAGCGTCTGATGGCTTCCCTGTTCAATGATTTTGCCGTCCTTCACCACCAGAATCAGATCCGACTGGCGGATTGTTGACAACCTGTGGGCAATCACAAAGGACGTGTGTCCCTTCAGCAGACGGCTGGCGGCTTCCTGGATCAACTGCTCTGTCTGCGTATCAATGGATGAAGTTGCTTCATCCAGCACAAAGATGGCAGGGTTGGAAAGAATCGCCCTGGCAAAGGAGATCAACTGCTTTTCCCCCACTGAAAGCCTGCCGCCGCTCTCCCCCACATGACTCTCATAGCCCAGAGGTAGCTTTGATACCACCGTGTCCAGGGATACCTGTCTGGCTGCTTCCTCCACCTCCTCGTCAGTGGCATCCAAACGGCCATAACGGATATTCTCTTTCACTGTCCCGGAGAACAGGTGAGGATTTTGGAGCACATAACCGATCTGGCTGTGCAGCCACAATTGAGAACGTTCCCGGTAATCCACTCCGTCAATCAGAATCCGTCCCTCTGTCGGCTCAAAAAAACGCCCCAGAAGATTTACCAAGGTGGACTTGCCCGCGCCTGTCTCACCTACAATCGCCACATTCATCCCTGCCGGCACATGGAGGTTAAAATGCTCCAGCACATACTCCTTGCCGTCCGGATATTGGAACGATACATCCTCAAACACGATATCCCCGCGAATCCGGTCCCAATTTTCCTTTTTAGCCGTAAAGGCATCTCCGTACTTTGCAATCACCTCTTCCCGGTCTGCCACATCAGGCTTTTGCTCCAGCAAATCCATAACCCGTTCAATATTGGCCTGGCAGGATATAAGCTCTGACAGCAGCCTGGCCAGTTGCTGGATCGGCTCAAAAATAATCACAGCATAAGAAATAAATACAGACAAGGTTCCCAGTTCCATGGCCTGTTCCCGCACCATCCACCCGCCTCTGACCAGCACGACCGCAGACGCCACAGAGCCAAAAAGAAGGATAACCGGGATATAGATGGCATTTAACCTGGCCGAACGGCTGGCGGCCCGGTGCATGTCTGCCGTCCGAAGAAAGAATTCCCGGTCATTCTCCTGCTCGATCCCCATGCTTTTTGAAGTCCTTACGCCTGTGATTCCCTCATGGTAGGCGCTGGTAATCTGCGAATTGATTTTGCGCATTTTCCGGTTCCAGTGCAGGATCCGGTTCTGAAAATAAACAGTCAGCAGGGCGATACCAGGCACAATCAGCAAAATGATAAAAGCCAGCCTGCCATCTAGCAGAAACATAACCACAAACACACTGGCCACATAGATCAACGCCCAAAACATATCCACCAGCCCCCAGGCAATCATGGAGGCGATCCGCAGAGTATCGCTCATCACCCGTGCATGGATATATCCCACTGGTGTTGTATTGTAGTAGGAAAAAGACAAGGCCTGCAGATGCTGAAACTGGACCCATTTCAAATCCCGTCCCACATTCATCTCAATCGTAGTGGCCGCATGGACGGAAAAATACACGCTGACCGTCTGAGCCACGATCATCAGCACATAGGCAATCACAAAGGGCTGCAGGCCGCTAAGGGTATCCTGGGTAATAAAATGGCCAATCGCATAACTTTGGAACAGGGGAGTCAGCACATCCACCCCTGCCAGAAAAACATTCAGCCCTAGTGTAATGATAAAATACCGGCGGTAAGGCCTGAAAAAGGGAATCATTTTCGCCCAGGTACGGAAACAAAAGGGCTTGTTATAGTCCTGTTCCTCATACGCCGCCATGCTGCACCTCCTCTGCCTTTTCCTGCTCTCCTGCCTTTGCCTGTTTTCCTGCCTTCACTGGCTTCCCTGCCTTTGCCTGCTTTTCCGCCTTCACCGGCTTCCCTGCCTTTGCCTGCTTTTCTGCCTCTATCGGCTTCCCTGTCTTTGCCTGCTTTTCCGCCTCCATCGGCTTCCCTGACTCCGGCCGGACGACTTTTCCCTCTCCATCCCTGCCGCATTCCACCTGCCTTCTGTCATCCTGGCTCATCTGGATATCATAAATCTGCCGATAGATCCCGTGGTTTTGGAGCAGCTGGCCATGAGTCCCCAGCTCCTTCACCCGGCCGCCGTTCAGCACCAGAATCTGATCCGCACCCATAAGCGTAGTGACCCGATGGGAAATCAGGATAACGGTAGCTTCCTTTACCTTTTCCTTTAACGCTGCCCGGATCCTGGAATCCGTCTCAGCATCCACTGCCGACAAGGAATCATCAAATATCATCACAGGCGCCTTCTGCAAAAGCATCCTGGCAATCGCCACTCTCTGTCTCTGTCCACCGGACAAGGTTACACCCCGCTCGCCCACCAATGTTTCATAGCCATCTGCAAAATTCTGTATGGCGTCATGAATACAGGCGGTCTGTGCAGCCTGGACAATCTCCTCCATAGAAGCTCCCGGGGCAGAGACAGCAATATTTTCCCTTATGGTTCTGGAATAGAGAAATGGCTCCTGAAGTACCATACCAATATTCCTGCGCAGCCATTCTAAGGGCAGATCCCGGATATCTGTCCCTCCAATAGTGATAACGCCTTTGCCCTCCTCCAGCTCATATAACCGGGTTAAAAGCTGTACAATCGTAGATTTCCCGCTTCCCGTGCCCCCCAGGATTCCAAAGGTCTGCCCCTGCACAATCGAGAAGGAGATGTCATCCAGGACCTCCTTCCCCTGCTCATAGGAAAACGATACATGGGAAAAAGTAATATCCGTATGCCGGGGAAGCTTTACGTCCTGTGCCTTTTCCTTTTGCTGCTCTGTTTTGTTTTCCCTGTAAGCCTCTTCCTGCCCATGGATAATGTAGTCCACCCGCTCAAAAGACACCCCTGCCTTGCTCATATCCGAAAGGATCCTCCCCAGGCCGCGGACCGGCCACACCAATACCGTATTGTAAGAGGCAAAAGCTACAAACTCACCTGCAGACAAATTGCCATGGACTGCCTCTGCCGCCCCCAGCACAATCACTGCCACCACCTGAAGTCCTGTGATCAGGTCCCCTACTCCCCAGTAAAGGCCGGACAAAGTTCCAAGATGAATCCACATTTTGGCAAAGGCCTCATTCTTTTCCCGGAAACGGTCCATCTCAAACTGTTCCCGCCCAAAAGCCCGTACCACCCGCACACCGGTTGCGTTTTCCTGCACCACGGTGGATAACTCTCCCTCCGCCTCGTCCGCTTTGGCAAATCGCTTTGCAATCAGGTGATAAAAGATTGCCGAATATCCTGCTACAACAGGCACAAACAAAAGCACCACCACCGCCAGCTTTCGATCCATAGAGACCATCATCGCAAAAGAAATCCCCACTAAGAAGATCGTCCGGAAGACCTCTAAAAGCTGTGTTACCACAAAATTCCGGATCACCTCCACGTCAGAGGTGCATCGCTGGATAATATCCCCCGTCTGATTCCTGTCATGCCAGCTCATTGGCAGTCTCTGTACGTGGACAAACAAAGAGTCCCGCATATTCTTTGCAAAATTTTCCCCCGCCCGGGCTGTACAGGTACGGCTTACAAACATGGATACGCCGGATAAGGCAGACACGCCTATGATCCCAAGGGACAAAATCCAAAGATTCTCCCGCAGATAACCATATCCGCCCCCGCCTAAAACCTGGTCAATACTGAAGCGGAAAATCTGAGGCGTCACCGCATTGAAGGCCGTGGCCGCCAGGGAGGCGAAAATTGCACATAAAAAATATCGCTTGGAGCCGTGGAAATACCGCAAAATCAGTTTTGCTTTTCTATGTTTTATGTTCAAGATATGCCGTCCTTTTCTATTTTATGGCAAGCTTTGCCACCACTTTGATATCCAGCCCCAAATACTCTGCTATCTTTTCCAGCGGCAAGTCCCCATCCGCGATCATCCTTAAGGCATACTTATGCTTTTCTTCTTGTATTGCCTGCTTTCCTCTCTTTTTCTCCTCTTGTACTGCCTGTCTTCTTCTCTTCTGCTCCTCTTGTACTGCCTGCCTTCCTCTCTTCTGCTCCTCTTCTACTGCCTGCCTTACTGCTTCCTCTTTCTCCCGCTCAAATATCATTGCTACCTTTGTCATCTGGATCACCCTCCTTATGGCCTTTGCGCTTTCTTCATCCCTTCGGATGTCCCCGGTATACACTACAATCATCCTCAGATTGGGGCAAATTCTCCCTTCTTTTTCATAACGATTTACAATTCCTGACAAATAATTTAAATATTTCCCTTTACTCTCTCTTTTGTACTCGCTCTCATAATCCACCAAGGCCACAGTTCCATCCTCTAATTCCAGAAGGTTATCAAGACGAAGCTCATTGGCTTTGACAGCCGGAATATTCGTTGGCAGCACTGCCCGGATTCTTCCTGTGTCCACTCCGTACACCTGAAGGCTCTTTCCCTTTAGCTGCTCTGCAAACATTTTGCTGGTGATGTCCTTGTTCTGATAGGCGATGTCTTGTTCCACCTTCTTCTGTGGATTCCACCTCTCCATCTTTTTCCTTACGCTTCTTGAATTTTCCCCCATGGAAGCTTTCCCTCTGCGTTTTTCTCTCCCCAACCTTTTCCTCCTGCTTTTATTTATTTGATCTGGATTTTTAAAAGCAGGATTTCACATAGAAAGAATAGAATCTTCATAGATGCAGCATGTTGCAGAACGGGTCTCCTTGACCGCAGAAATCTTTGCTTTGATAGGATTATATCATCCGTAATCGGATAATGCAATAGTTTTTTCTTTCGTTCTTTGAGGGTTTCCCGGGGTACGGGTAACTGACCAGGCTGCGTTTCAACCACCCCACAAATAGTAACCAGCAATCGAATATTTTTGAAATAAAAAGATAAGGCTATTCCATTTAGAAGGCCGTTGCGGTATAATATTTTAGAAATAAAAAATTGGAATTATTTAAGGAGTGATATGTTATGGGCAAACAGCCGAATTTTCCTTTTGACATGGCCGGTTATACCTGTTTTTCTATTATTAACTGCCCTGTAGAACAGGCAGTCCAGCTTTTAAAGGAGTATCCCGACCTCTGCGCTGCAGAGGACAGGGTTCCTTTTTCCTTTCAAATCGCCGCTTTACCGGAAGATGCAGTGTGGACTCTTTTGCGCTGGCCCAGGCCAGGGAGATTTTACGATCTGATGAACCTCACCATGTGGATGATGGGGTATCGTGCCGGCCTGGGTGGGGAAAATCCCATTTTTGCGGCCATTCCGCCCGCAGGGCGCACTGAGGAAGGGCCGCTTTTGGCCAGGCCTGACTACGATAACAAGTTTGGCGATTCTATGCTTGGCTTTTGGCAAAACTGGAGCTTCCATTACACAATACCAGGAGAGAGATTGCGCTGGATTGGCGAGGATGTATTCCCCCAAGAATATTTTTTCAACGGCCGCAATAATTCCTCCACTGGTTTCCAATTGGATTGGTTAAAACATTTGGAGCGTATCCAAGGTTGGGCAGAATGTTCAATCCCAATGGAAAGGTAACACTTTTGGATACGGTCGTTTTCCATGCTTTGAGCCATAGAGTTTGAGTGTCGTCTATGTTCCTTTTGGGTGCAAAAAAGGCGCATGGTTCATTCTGATCAGCCCTCATGTCCCATGCGCCTTTATGTTCACTATATAATTGTGGATCCTGTTATAGCTTACACCATAGATTCCTGCCTGGCCTGTCAATGTATGTCGTTCTCGATTATCTATTGACCCTGAATCTTTTACCTGCTTTTGAACGCCGTCGTCATTTCAACAACATTGCCCTTCCGGGCGTTTAATGCTCCACCCTCTCATAATAAGTATCCGGAAAAGACGGGTTAAACACTTCATTGGCCCATATTACCATAACCAGATCCTCCACAAGGCTTCGGTTAGCAATATTATGGGTATACCCCGGCAGCATCCGCACCACCCTTAACTGCTCCCCGGTCACTTCAAATTCCATAACCGGGTAGGCTTCTCCCTTCTCATCCGTCCCCATCCTCCTCTCCTGGACCAGCCCATGTCCCGAAACCACCAGGAACATCTCCCATTTGCTATGGTGCCAATGCTCCCCCCGTACCTGCCCTGGCCTTATGATATTGATGGATACCTGACCGCAGTTGGGCGTCTTAACCATTTCCGCAAAGATCCCCCTGCCATCCTCCTTCTTTTTCAGAGGATAACAGACCCCTTCCTCCGGCAGATAGGAAAGATAGGTGGAATACAGCTTTTTCACAAAAGAACCCGGCAGGAGCACCGGTATCTCAAATGTCTCCGGCGTGGCGTGGAAACCCTTCAGCAAATCCAGGATCTCACCTAAGGTCTTTTTCTCGGAAACCGGCACAAAGCAGTATGCCCCATCCGCCTTTTCTTTCCCATTCAGCCCTTCATACTCACATCGGTGTTCATGCCCCTCCAGACCATTCAGCATCTCTTCGACTAAATCATCAATGTATACCAATTCCAGCTCCGTATTCCGGTCATGGACCCTGCATTCCAGGCCATTGGCAACCCCATGGCAAAACGTGGCGACCACTGAATTGTAATTGGGCCTGCACCATTTCCCGAAAAGGTTGGGGAACCGGTAAATCAAAACCCTGGCCCCTGTCTCCCTTCCGTATTCCCGGAACAGCTTTTCCCCCGCCAGCTTGCTTTTTCCATATTCCGATCCCTCGTATCTCCCCACCAGCGATGCCTGGATCGATGAGCTTAGCATGACCGGACAGGGGTTGTGGTGCTTTTTCAAAAGCCTCAGCAGTTCCGATGCAGGCCCATAATTCCCCTCCATAAATTCAGATGGGGACTCCGGCCTGTTTACCCCGGCCAGATGAAAGACAAAATCTGCATTTTTACAGGATTCCTCCAGGAACGCAGGATCCGTATCCCTGTCATATTGAAAAATCTCCGTAATGGAAAGTTTCGGCCTTGTCTTATTTTTCCCTTCTTTAATGGCTTTCAGGCTTTCTATAAGGTTCCTCCCTACAAATCCCCTGGAGCCTGTTACTAATATCTTCATAATTTTAATCCTGTATTCCTCTCATTTTTTTAACCTGGAAGGGTCTTTTTTTGCATCCTCACCTGATCATGCACATACTCTGCCGTCAGAATTTTCTCCACTGCCCCCTGCACATCCAGCCTTCTTGTATTATGGCTGGTGTACGCCTCGCCCGGTTCCATGCATGCCTGGCCTTCCACAAAAAACTTATCATAATTTAGCCCCCTGCCATCCGCCGCCACCCGGTAATAATTCCCCATGTCCTCACACCTCAGGCGCTCTTCCCTGGTCATAAGAGTCTCATACAGCTTCTCCCCATGGCGTGTGCCGATTACCTGAATCCCTGTATCCCCAAATAGCTGCTGCACTGCCTTTGCCAGATCCCCAATAGTGCTTGCATCCGCCTTCTGGATAAACAGATCCCCTGGCTCTGCATGCTCAAAGGCAAACCGCACCAGGTTTACCGCCTCATCCAGGTTCATAAGAAACCGGGTCATCTCCGGGTTCGTGACGGTGACAGGCCTTCCGCTCTTAATCTGCTCGATAAACAAAGGGATCACAGACCCGCGGCTGCACATCACATTCCCATACCGGGTACAGCAGATCACCGTATTCCCTTTCTCAGCCGCCACTCTGGCATTGGCATAGATCACCCGTTCCATCATGGCTTTGCTGATCCCCATGGCATTGATCGGATAAGCCGCCTTGTCCGTACTGAGGCACACCACCCGTTTCACCTTAGCGTCCATGGCAGCATGGAGCACATTGTCCGTGCCTTCCACGTTTGTCCGCACCGCCTCCATGGGAAAAAATTCACAGGACGGAACCTGCTTGAGGGCGGCTGCATGAAAAATGTAGTCCACGCCATCCATCACATCCCGGACCGCCTGGAAATTACGCACATCCCCTATATAAAATTTCACCTTGGAAGCAGCCTCCGGATACCGCGCCTGAAGCTCATGGCGCATATCATCCTGTTTTTTCTCGTCCCGGCTGAAGATGCGGATCTGGCCGATGTCGGTGGTTAAAAAATGTTTTAATACGGTGTGGCCGAAGGAGCCGGTGCCGCCGGTGATGAGGAGGGTTGCGTTGGCGAATGGCGATAATCCTGATGCCCCTGCTGACGAGTGATCATATTGATTTTTAAGATAATTCATAAACTCTCCTTTTTGTACCCTAAAAAAGTGTAACAGATGCCTGAAAAGTGGATTCGCTTTAGACATAAATATTTGTGTCCATCATTCAATCTCTCTTAACATAGATTTTGGATAAAGCAACCGTTAGAATAAGTTATTACTTTTGCGTGTGGAAACATTTCTTCAACCGTTTCCTCAATAAGATAGGGGACTGTTTCATGATAATCGCGGTCAAATTCTAAGATACCCATAAAAATCGCATCATCCCCATCTATTTTCCAATCATCTGGATCAAATATATATGTACCATCAGAGCTTGCATAATTTTCATAAGGTGATGTTATATAAAACATTCTTGACGGAAACGAGCGCCCATTAAAAAGTTCTCTAAAAAAATGAGCATCGCTGTTTTCCTGGATTTTTAATCTCATGGCATATGTTTTATCCATTGCCATTTTAACGCCTGTGATTAAGTTATGTCCTTTTAAATGTTCAATTTCCGATTGATAATATGATTTTACCTGCTGCTCAGCAATTTCCATGGCAAATCGTTGAGACTCTATCACATACTTTCCTAAATCACTAAATCTTATAGAAAAATGATAAAAACCCTTTGCATTTTCTTCCTCTATTTCAAAGCTCATTATATAAAAGGACTTGTTGACTATAGTACAGTCTTCTAATAAATTTCTTAGCTGCACATAATATTTAGAGGATCGTAATTTCTGTATTTTATTATTACGCTTTATTTCTGCTGATTTCAACAACACTACAATAAATATATATATAATAGTGATACTGACTAATATAATCATGGCCTACTCCCTTATTTCAAGGTTCCTATTATCTTCAAAGATATTATGCCCCATTATTTCTTACAATAACAAATGAAACTGGTCTCCCATGTTTTCAATAATATTTAAATCAACACTAATAACCTTCGTATTCGCAATAAAATCTGCATCATCATACAAATTTGTATAGCTAATCTGATTTCTTCGGCAACAGTTTATAGGAAGTAGCCTGATCCCCAAAGGTTTGTTCAACCTGGATGATACCATATAAACTTCGGCAAAAATTGTAATCAACTCCTTAATATTAATGTCTCCGCTGACAGGAATCATATCAATGCCACATCCACACATTGTTGAAACTTGAATCAGTTCTTCTAAAGAAATCCCTCTCTGATTATTAATCATACATAAATCCAGATCTTCCAAGACCGAATACATTACCCCGGAAAATCCCACACTTTTAAATTCTTTCTGAAATGACTTTATCATATCTGTAAGAAAACCTGTGGCAAACATTGTACCTGTTTTTCCAAAATTATAGACTCCTAATCTTTGCAGTATAGGAACCACACTACCGTTTTCCGCTATAATTGGTGCAATCGAAAAATCAAAACCATGAAATACAAGCCCATATTTTTTTTCTAAATCAATTGCTATGTTATTAATATTAAAAATCTGTTCTCCCAAACGGATTCTGATTTTTTTTCGCAGCTCTGTCAGTGAATCCCTTAAATTATAATCACAAATCCTATTAATTTCCTGCGTAATTTCCAAAGCAATCGAAAAGCCAAATTCTCCTGATGATTTTGTAAACGGAAAAAACGGTCCATCTGCCGGAACATTTGCTGACACTCCCAATCGGAAATTATCCTTGCTGTTTTTTGATAATTGACTAATTTTTTTAATTAAAAGAGCAGATCGTTCCATAATATCCTGATCAGCCCGGCAATCTTCAAAAGTCAATAAATTTACAAATAATCTTCCATATTCTTCCAGCAAAGATCCTGCAAATTTAAATAATGCATCTCGTTCCTGCTTTCCTGACGTTTTCCAGGGATCAATGGGAAGATTAAACCATCGGATATCACTGACATCACAAATTTTTGATAGTTCAGAAAAAGTACGATACTCACAAGGTTCATGAACAGGTACTAACGAAATTCGCTGTGTTCTTATTATCGGATATTTTTTCGCCCATTCACGAGACAGATTTAATATAACATGAAGTTCCTTTTTATCAAATCTTTCAGGAAGCTGATAGGTAATAGAGCGTATTCCAATCATCGTTTAATTCTCCTTCAGATCAGAAAAATTGATATGTAAATTCTGCGGTATTGAAAAATTAAACTTATGTTTAACTGTCTTATAAGGATATGGTTTACACTTTTTCAAAATGCGATTTATTACAATGGAGCATGAAACCTTTTCCTCTTTTCTCAAGCTCCAAACCTGAACCTCATCATAATTCACAAGAATCACCGGAACTTTATAAAAACCAAAAGATTTAGCTACCTCCAATCGATGTTGCCCATCAAGAACCAACCCTGTTTTTCTCTCAACAATCAACGGTACGTCCCAAACCCCATCTGATTTCATTTTTTCATAGAGTTCTTTTACCCTCTCTGGATCAAATTCTTCAATATGCTTCAGCTTCTCCACAGGAATCTGCTCTATCGGCGGATATGGATAAAGCACTCCAATCTCTTTTCTCTGGACTTGGTAATATTCTTCTGGCTTATTAAAGGTAAAAAATTCAAAGGGAGTAATATCTGCGGATATACCTGATAAAAGCTTCAGATTTTCAATCCAGGCATTTAAGTAGTACTGTTTTACCGTAGTTTTTGCATATTTATTTATCAGTGCTTTGAATAGCTCAATTTCTCCAGGCCCAACACGCATAATCCCAGAAAGTTTTTCATAGTTCTTATATTTTTCCTGATATTGAGAGACAATCCGGATATCTGTAATATTCCCTTTAGTATCTGTTTTTAATATTCCTCCATACTGTGTTTCACGAAATCTTCCCCGGGTAAACCACACAGATTTTCCATCAAAATCCGCTCCGAGAATATATTTTACAAGATCATCTTCCATAATGGTATCCGCCTCAAAGATTGCGCAAGGCCCATCAATTTTAGAAAGCGCAAGGCTCATGGAATAAATATTCACGTCTTCTTCATAGAGTTTGTTTTCCACTGTCTCAACAATCTTATCATTCTCAAACATTTTATAGATAATATCTGCCCGGTATCCCGTTGTTATGACAATCCGTTTTATTCCTCCCAATTCCTCAATCTGGCGGACCATTCTTTCTAAAACCCGTTCTCCCTTATAAGGAAGCAAACACTTTGGTTCATTTTTACTGAGCCTTTCCATCCTGCGGCTTCTTCCTGCCGCCAAAATAACTACTTGCTGAATTTCATTTATCATACTCATAAAAAATACTCCTTTAAATCTGGTCAATCCACTACATATGCAGTAAATGTATGTGATGATACTTGTTTTTCCAAAGGAGGCAATTGCATATAATTATTATAAAATGCTTTCAAGTATTCATCGTATCCCATTGGTGCTTTATAATATTTTCCTTCAAATTTAACTTCCACAAAATCTTTAAATACCCTTTTACTGCATGACATTTTCATATATCCCGTAAAATTTCCTATCCTTTTTGTATTTGTATTTTTATATTTTTTAGAGTTTTGCACTATTTTTTTTACAAAATACGATTTAGGAAATGGTTTCAGGACCAACCGTAAAAAACCAATCCAGAATCTGCGCATAAAATTTCCATTTGGTTTGTGATGTAATGTCCTTAAAAGATTCAGATTTCTGTAAATATTTCTTTTTATAAACATCATTTCTAATTGCCTGTTATTGTCAGGAGCATTATCATATACAAATACATCTATGTTAACAGAAATTTTAACTCCGCCATCTTCATCCGGCTCATATAAAACCGTTTTTGTATCCAACACTTTACAATATGCAAAATAAAACTCCCTTTGATTTTCAATACAGCATGCTTTATACCGTTTGTTTGACTGATTAAAGCAACTTAAAAATTTATCAAAATCTGGTCGAAGCATTCCAATATCAATATCATCATCCCAGGGAATATAACCCTGATGCCGGACAGCCCCTAATAATGTACCACTATCCAGCCAATACTGAATATCATGTTTCTCACAAAACTCCACAACATGATCCAAAATTGTTAGTTGGATTTTCTTTAATTCATCTGTATTAATCCTGCGCATTTTGTTCGTTATCCTTTTTCATTCAGGTTTAGTGCCTCTTTAAGCCTTTTCACTACTGTCTCTATTTCTTCTTGTTTTAAATAAGGATGAATAGGAAGACAAAGCACACGTTCACACAGTTCCTCCGTTACAAGACAGTCAGCAGTCGCTGATTCTGTATTTATAAATGCACCTTGCTTATGCATTGGCTTTCTATAATAGGCCATTGTAGGAACACCTGCAATTTTCATATACCGCTGCACATCATCCCTTTCAACACCAGACGGTAAACACACAGTATATTGCGCCCATGAACTATAAAAGCCTTCCGGTACTACAGGAAGACATAGCCGATCAACATCTTCCAAAAGGTCTGTATATCGATCAGCAACTCTGTTTACAGCTTCTAATTCATATTCCTTAAATGCTTCAAATTTTGGTATGAGAACTGCTGCCTGAATTGTATCAAGCCTGCTATTCATTCCTATCCTTATATTATCATACTTATTATCGGCATTTTTTCCATGAACTGCTAAGGATCTGCACAGATTAGCAATCCTATCGTCGTTTGTAAAAATTGCTCCGCCATCCCCATAGCATCCCAAAGGCTTTGCAGGAAAAAAAGAAGTTGTTGAAATATCACCAAAGCTACACGATTTCTTCTTTCCGATTCTTCCTCCGAATCCCTGTGCCCCGTCCTCAAGCAATAATAATCCATATTTATCACATATGGAACGAATTCTTCTATACTCTGCCGGAAGACCAAATAAATCCACAGCAATAACCGCTTGTGGTTTTAATTTACCTTCTTTCTTTACACGTTTTATAGTACTTTCTAATAATTGAGGATCCATATTATATGTGTCACGTTGTACATCAACAAAAACAGGTGTGGCCCCGACGGCAGCAGGGCATTCTCCAGACGAAAAAAATGTAAAATCGGGCACAAATACTGCATCACCATTTCCTACTCCCAAGGCCATTAAGGCGATTGAAATCGCATCTGTGCCATTGCCACAGGAAATACAATGCTTTACCTCTACATATTCAGCAAGCATTTGCTCAAAAACAGTCACTTCCTCTCCAGATATAAAATTGGCAGAGGAGATAACCTCTGCAATTTTATTGTCAATAGAAACCTGGAGCCTTTTATACTGTTGTTTTAAATCTTTAAATTCCATCCATTTTTCACCTCTTTTATATTTTCCTGCTTAATTCACATAAGGTTTTTTTGTTACAGAACATATAGAAAAATACCTGATATAATGAAAAGCAATGCAACAACCTTTTTAACACTTATCTTCTCTCCAAATATAGTAACCCCAAATATGGTAACAAACAGATAAGAAACTGTTTCCAAAATAGCCCCAAGCCCAAGAGCAATTTTCCGATATGCAAATATACTCATCAAGGTACACAGAAACATCATACAATATGCCGTTAACACCTTTCCATTGATATATTCCTGAATAAGCTTCTCATGCTTCTGCGATGCCGATTTTTTCAGCAACACCTGGGCAGTTGATGCCATAAATACGGATGTTAAAAACAAGCATATACTTTCAGCCATACTGCTACTCCTCATCCCGGTCTTCTTCTATTCTCAATCTGAAAAAGAAAAATATACAATACCACCCGCGATCACAATAGTCGCAATTACTTGACGAACAGAAACCGGATCACGATATAAAAAATGTCCAAACAGCATTCCCCAAATTATAGTTGCTGCACGAGATGCATATGCACTGGTCAATGGCAATCTCTTAATTACCTGTTGCCATCCGGCAGCATAAATTCCCATACACAAAAAAATCCCAAAATAAGCCATTAGAAATTCTATACTCAGACAGTCATAACCAGATGCCTTCTTGCCCAACATTGCACTAACTGCATACAGGAAAATAAGAAAATGCAGCAAAATATACCACTTAATCTCCCACTTTTTCTTGATCCTGCCCATTCTTTTTCACCACCAAATCAATCCTCCACTGCATTCCTATTCCTCTTTCTAACTACCTTCGCAGGTATTCCCACAGCAACAGACCATGCAGGAATATCATGTGTTACTACACTACCTGCCCCTATCACTACTCCATCGTTTATCGTAACTCCCTGCAAAATAATACTTTTTCCACCAATCCAGCAATCATTTCCAACTTTTATCTTTCCATATGTGTCTCTTAACCATATATCGTCAGGGTCATGTCCTGCTGCAAAAAAGCACACTTCCGGGCCGATTGCAACATGATTTCCAATTGTAATATGCTCTCTCTCTTTTGAATGTAAAGATGCGTAAAATCTGCATCCCCTGTTTACTGTCACATGTTTTCCTAAAAATATGTGTTTTGGATATCGGAAATATGTTTCATAATCTATATAACTCCCCCCCCGCACGAACCAAGAAGTCCTTTAAAGCAGATTTTCCTTATCAAAGGGGGAGTTATATCAAGCAAACAATAAACAATCTTAAAGATCCAATTATATATGGAAAAAAGCCACATTTTCATAGGTTATCCCCTTTCAATCGATTGGACAGTGCTTTACAAATACATAATAAATTTTATAGACGCTATATCCTAAATTTGTATGTATATTTAATGCTGGCTGATTGTTTGTCGAAACAGCACCTTCAATTTCACTTGCACCGAGTTTCGCTGATTCTTGAAACATACAAAAATGTGGATAGATTCCCAACCCTTTTCCTGTATATTTTTGATACAAGCCGCTCAAAAGATATTTACATACTTTTTGTTCTGGTTTTCGTAACATTGAAAAACCAATTTTTTCATCCCGATATATAATTTTATAAATTTGTGTATTTTGTTCAATCTCCTGCCAAATCCATCCTTTATATCGATCATATGCTTGTTGTGCTGAGAAATATGGATCAATACAAACCCGGTCTGTCATAAAAATGCCAGAGTCAATCTCCTGCATGCATTTAGAAATATCTGCCATGGACATAACTTCATAGCTTATCTTATCATATAGCTTTTCTTCAATTGTTTTGAGTACCGGAATTTCCAGTTTCCTCCGAAATTTTATTAATGTCTCAACAAACGTGTATCCGAGGCCACAGAGTAGCTGATTTATATCCATTCTGCAAACAGGAACTTTTACCACCGTATAATCGGTTTCATACTTTGACAATTCCTTTTCCATGTTTTCTGTCATGTCATTATTTTCAATCTCTATTTCCCAGCAATTAACACCCATATTTCTTTTTTCCCATTCGGCATGTATTCCAATCACCTGGTATCCTCCCTCATATGTTTCCCGCCATCCTTTATATTCACCGTATTTCTAATTACATATTGAGGCGCATTATTAATACAAATAAAAATTCTGCCAATGTATTCCCCAATCAATCCAAGCATTAGCATAATTAATCCACTAGAAAACAGCAGGACAGCCATGATGGAACTATATCCTACCGCTATCTCTGAATCTACAAGCTTTCTAATAACAACATAAATCCCATAAAGAAAACCACCTGCTGAAAACAAAAATCCAATCATAGTTGCCACTCTCAGTGGTTTAACCGAAAAAGATATAAAACCATTTAAAAATAAAGAAAAGGATTTCCAAAATGTAAATCCCGTAGTATTATCGTCTGCCCTGTTTCTGCCTTCCATTTCAACTGCCATCACCCTGTCAGTGACCTGAAGAAATAACCCTTCCAAAAATGGATAGGGATTTTTATAATAAATCACTTGGTCGCAAACAAATCTTTTTATTACACTGAAATTTTCAAATCTCAGCCCTTTTGGCTTTTTTAGCATAATTTCAGAAATCATCAGGTTGACATGGCTTCCCATTCTTTTCCAAAGCAGTTCCTTTTTGGAATAATACTGGGCTGTTGCTATATCACATTCATCATGAAAAACCGGATCTGCCAATTTCCATAATTCATATATCGGACATTGATAGTCATCATCAAGATTTACAACAAAATGTCCTCTCACTACAGAATAACCAGCCAATACGGCCGCATGTTTTCCCATATTTTTTGCCAGGTTGACAATCTTAATTTTATGATTATCAGATGCTAATTTGCATAATACTCTATAAACATGATCCGGAGATGCATCATTTACAGCGATTATCTCATAATCATACCCTTCTCTTTCACCTACTACATCTATAATTTCTTCAATAACCTTTCCGATTGTATATTCACTACGATAACAAGGGATAACAAAGCTTAACAAGATATTCTCCATAATTGCCACTCCTTACCTTGTTTCAAGAAAAAACGCTTTCAGACAGCTAATAATTTTCTCCTGATCCGTTTCAGACAATCCATAATATAACGGCAATCGAACAAGTCTTTCACTTTCCTTAGTCGTATATTTGTCTGTCCCGAAAAATCTTCCAAATTTCTTTCCAGCAGGAGATGTATGGAGCGGTATGTAATGAAATACCGTACTTATCTCATTTTGATTCATGTGATTTATAAACTTTGTCCGTTCTTCAATATCACGAAGCTTTATATAATACAAATGTCCATTATGCACACATTCATCCGGAATATATGGAACCGAAAAGAATCCGCAATCTGCAATTGGTTTTAATTCGTTTTCATATTGATGCCATATTTTTCGTCTTGCTGAATTTATTTCATCAGCCTTAATAAGCTGCGCCCACAGATAAGCTGCATTCAGCTCTGATGGCAGATAGCTGTCCCCAAAGTCTACCCATGTATATTTATCCACTTGTCCCCGATAAAATTTTGACCGGTTTGTCCCCTTTTCACGAAGTATTTCTGCTTTTTCGTTGTATATGGGGCTATTTATAGCAATACCCCCCCCTCGCCCATAGAGTAGTTTTTAGTCTCATGAAAGCTATAGCATCCAAAATCCCCAATTGTACCCAATGATTTTCCTTTATATGTGCTCATAACCCCCTGGGCTGCATCCTCAACCACCATTAGCTTATGCCGTTTTGCTATATCCATAATAGTGTCCATTTCACAGGCCACTCCTGCATAGTGCATGACAATAATTACTTTGGTTCTGCTTGTAACAGCATCTTCAATCAATGTTTCATCTATATTCATGGTATCCGGACGAATATCCACAAATACCAGTTTTGCACCTGCCAGAACAGGCGCTGTGGCCGTGCTGGAAAATGTATAGGAGGGAAGAATCACCTCATCTCCTGGCTTTAAATCACATAATAGAAGAGCCATATCCAATGCAGTTGTCCCACTTGTTGTCAATAATACTTTTTGTGCATGAAATTTATTTTCAAGCCATCTGCTGCATCTTTTTGTAAATGGCCCATCTCCGCTTATTCTGTGATTATGAATCGCTTCCTGAATAAAATCACTTTCATTGCCAATATAAGGCGGTACATTAAACGCTATCACTGTTTTTATTCCTCTTTACTCTATCAGATTTGAATCTTTATGTAATTGTGCACTATTTTTATGATAATACTTTGCGATCGATTTATTCGCCCAGTAATCCGGATCCGGCGTCAAGCCTACTCCTCTCATTGTATCAAAATGATCATATTCTTTTACCACAATATATACATCTGATGAAGAATCATTTTCCAAAGTATTTAATATCTTCATACTTGTATCATAAAAACATGAAGCCTTCCCATATGCCAAATCAAAATATAATTTTAATGGTTTCTGCTCGATCCATGAATTAGGATACCCCCAATTGAAAGCTGCAATCATACAACACAAAATCATTATAGTCTTTAAATTTTTATTAAAAGACAACTCATATCTTTCACATAAATATCCGGCTGCATATATGATCATTACCGGACAAAATAGATAGACAGCTAGTTTTGCAACAAATTCCGAACGTCCATTAAATTCATCTGATGCATACCCAAAGCAAACAGGAAAATTTACAATAAAAAGCGAAAATAAACAGTAAAAACACACGAGTAATGGATGATTAAATTTTATTTTTATTCTCTTAACCACATGATTCATAAAAAGAAGTGCAACTATAAAAACAACTAACAAAGTACCTTCTGCTACTTGATCTCCAAAAATTTTAAATGTATTCTTAAGAGTATAAAAAAGAATTTTTATGATCTTATAATTTCCATTATACGAATTATGCCTTAAATAATTGCCTGGCGCCAAAACATTAATCAAGGTGCCTGAAAAACCTGAAAAAAATACAATTGCCAGACCTTTTATCGGACTCATATGTATGAACGCAAATAATATCATTCCTAAATATGCAGCACAAATCAAAGCGCTTATATTGATAGAACCTCCGCATGATAAAAAGCAAAATATACATGATAATATGATTAAATATAATTTATTTGAATACCGGATATAAAACATCAACAATATAAAGGAAAGAAAAAATAATAAAAGAGAAACCGTATAGCCCCCACTCCCTGTACACCAATAGAACGCATCTGCAATATATGTATTATTGAGAAATCCAAATAGAATCAAATCAAAAATCAAAAGGCCAAAAATATCTGTTCTTGAGTCACTATTTTCTATCAAATACCTCCAAAAGCATAAAAAAGAAGTAAAAAAAGAACCAAAAAACAAAATAGAAATGAAAAACAATTCTATATGAAGACCATGAAATCCGAATTTCTGATAAATTTTAAGTTCAAAAAGTTCAGCAAATATCCCCGCAAAACCACCGCCCCAGTTATAATACATTTCCTTTGTACGGTTAATAGCTTTTTCCAGCCAGCTATCCCCCTCTGCATGAAGCACGCCAAGCATATTACTAAAATCGTCTGCTCCGATTACAGAATAAAATGTAAGTATCGTAATTGGCAATACGATAACTATCATAATTAAAAACAGGCTTATTTTCATTATTTGTTCTTTTGTTGCTTTATATCTTTTTGGCACATCAAAAATCCTCCCTGTTTGTTCGTAAAAATGTAAATTCCTCCTGTTCTTTACTTATATACACCATTTTATATCCATTATTTTCCAATGTGTGAATAAACTGCTTTAATATTCTTAGCGGATTTTTAAAAAATCTCTCATGAAGCTCAACACATATCTGATCCGGATAGATTCCGCTTTTAATAAAATCAGGAATTACAGCAAACTCCGTACCTTCAATATCCATCTTCAACAGGTCGATATGACGGATACCAAAGCCTTCCATAAGAGAAGATAGCCTCTTCATGGGAACCGATATTTCTCTTCCTGCTCCGCCGACTCCCGAATGCGCAACAGTGGAACATGATATATGGTGATCATTTTTCGGCATATAAAATGTCTGATATCCATCTCTGTCCGACAAACCTATCATTTCAAAATGAAAATTTTTAAACTTTTTTAGTTTTTCTGCATATTTTTCGGCTTTAGGTGTTGGGTCAAATGCATACATGACACAATCCTTATATTTTTCAAGCAATTTTTCTTCAAATTGAATATTGTCACCAATTCCAAAAGAAAAAACAACAGCGTTTTCAGGAAGCTCTCCTACAATAGCATAAGAACTATACCCTCCCCCCCCATTATCATCAAATTTCTGAAGCTTGTATGTCCCCTTGTGAACCTTTGATTGTTTATATGGCCATAATAAGAATCGTAATCCATGAAACCAAATGACATTTATCCATTTCATTGCAGCCACCTCTTATTTGTTTTTCATCTCTTTATTTTTCTTATGATGATTCTATTTTTATTTTTCTTGATAAAGATGAAATCATGTCATATCCATCCCAGGTAAGGCCAAAATCCATTGTATGCCCAATATCCACGATTCGGTCTATTCCTTTGATTCCATACATAATTAAAGGCTTTATCCACCCCTTGTCACCGATCATTGCTATTGTCTGGCATTTATTATCGTCTACTATTGGTATTAATTCCATTGCCTGGTCACAGTCATATTCATAAAAATAACCGCCGCTGTCTCTTATTTCCAATATAGAACGCCTTAACTCCGGCACTTGAATCCTCACAATCAGATTATCTTTTTGCTGTATAATCCTAGCCTCTTTTAAAGCTACCGCTGCCAGAAAGCTGCTTACCAATTTATCCACTCCCTGAATATCCTGGAATACATATTTTCTTTTAACCACCTCATATAATTGATTCCAGAACTCTGTTTTTGCCTTATCCTTATGATTTCCTGTCCATATGACAATTCTTGGGCTTGTGCAGGCATTTTGGTCTGATAAATAGGTATCGTTATAAAAATTTTCTGCTACTCTCGCTTTATCATGGATGTCTATATAAACATCAGAATCTATAATTGACAAAGAATATCGGTCTGCAAAGGTTAATTCTGTACTTCTAGGAGGTAAAGGGGACTTCCGAAGTTCAGAGATGGTCTGATCTCCTCCCCATATAATTCGGACATCGCACAAATCAGAAAAAAAATCATTAATTATCTGGTCTCTTTCATATTGTGCTATTATAATATAGGGACGGATCTTTTCATATTGAAGCAAAACCTTATTTATGGAATCTAAAATCATTTTTGTCTGTGGATATAACTTTGTAGGAATGCGTACTATATTTCGATTTCCACTTAATAATCCGGACGCAAGGCTATATGCAAAATTAACTGGCACATTGGATGGTGTTATATGAAACGCAATCCCCCTTCCCAACCAAATATTTTCCAGTAAACTTTGCTCATAAAGAAATCTCAGCCGATTTAAAGAACCTTTTCTAATCCAAAAAGCGAATGTAATAACATCTGGATACTTTCTGCTCATTGGATCATTAATAATCATTTTTGATAATGCATCAAGAAACTCTAATATTTCATTATCAAATGGTACTTTTGATGCAGTATCCAAAGTGTTTTTCATAATCTGGAGATTACCTGCCAAAAATTTGACTCTATTTAAGATATCTGTTTCAATCTTCTTTTCCATAGGTATCTATTTTTCTTTCTTATTCTTTTTTAGCTTAAAAAACATATATTAATTCTTTTTGAATTGTTGCGCATAGGTATCACTGCATCCTCTGATCTCTGCATTTTTTAATCTTCCGATTATTTTAAAGTATTTTCCTTTTCTCCCACATGGACAGTCATCTATCCCTTCTAAAATGCCTTCATCCTCAGTTAAAAGGCTATGTCCCGGATAGGATTCCGGAATGGTAGATACCACTTGTAAGATACCTTTTTCTCCTGTACCACATGGTTTAAAATCAATCGGACGTCTCATGATCACATCAGAAAATATGCTGGTATGTAAATGCCCCCATTCACATTCCATATAGATACATCCAGTCTGTTCAACCATTCCATAATAATCATGAAAATCATCCAGACCACATAGTTCTCGAAGCCTGCCATGAAATTCGTCCCGACTGACCGCTTCGTCTCTTAATTTCTTCCATCCGCCGCCATGTATCAAAAATCCATTAGATAAATCAATCGTAACCCCTTTATCTTTCAGTTTCCTCAGTTCTTTATAAAAATGCTGCCATATTATAAAGGTAAAACCAAATAATAAAATTTTCTCACCATTATGTCGGGTTAGAAATTCTTGTATCTCCTCTAAATTTAATTCCATACTATTATTCAATGCATATATTTTTTCCTTTCCGAAAACAGAAAATCCTAATATTCCTGCTCCTCTTGCACTAAACATGACCCTGTTTTTTATTACATTTGGACAATCAATGATAATCATTGGCATTCGTGCAGATCCGGTAAAATCCGATACAATCTTAACCATTGTTTTCTGCTGATTTGCAGATGTTACCCGATCCAAATAGATTTTACTTACCTCCTGGCCTGTTGTGCCAGATGATGTCATGGTTTTTACAATATCTTTTTGAGGTATAGATTTTAATTCTAATTTTTTAAAGAGTCTTACTGGTAAAAATGGCAAATCCATATAGGATTCACATTTTTCAATGTCAAAACCGATAGCATCTAAGATAGTCTTGTACTCCTGGCAGTTTTTCTGATGCAGCATGGTCAGTTCCATCATCCGTTCGGTAAGCAATGCTTCTTTTCTTTCCTTATCTAATGAATATGGCGGAATTTCTAATATTTTTTCAAATATCATTTTTCTTTCCTTCATTGTCTTTTTATTCTGCTTTTTATGTTGTTGCACTACATAGCTTTTTATTAATAATATCTGCTATTTTTTTATAATCTTCAAAAATGAAAAAATGATTATCCCCTATCTCATAAAAATCAACCATGCCTTTCGAAAGCCTTGACCATCCTTTAACTCTTTCATAAGGCATATCCTGTTTACTGTAAATTACTGTTGTATCACAAGGGATCATAGAACCCTCTTTATATTGGAACTGCGATAACAACCTATAATCTTCCCGGATTGGTTTCATATAAATAGACAAAAATTTCGGATTAGCCGCAATACGCTTATCAATACCTCCCAGACTTATCATTTTTTTAGAAAAATCCTCATCAGATAATAAATGATAAGAATAACTCAATCCTTTTTGATAAACCGCATCCCGGGCACATATAAATACATGGACAGGCTTTTTTTCCATCGTATTTCTGGAAATGAGATCAAAAGCGAGATTACCACCCATACTATAACCCAAAATACTGTATGGAAGATGAACCTGATTCCCGCTTATTTGTTTTTCCACATCAGCTAACATACTTTGATAATCCTGGTAAAAGCTTTCTCGTTTCCGATTTCCATGCCCGGCATATTCCAGCACCATTGTCTCTATTCTTTTATCAATACAAGGAATAAGTTTATCAAATGCTGATGCATTCCCGCCTGCAAATGGAAGAATAAAAAGCTGTATCATCTTACTCATAATACGTTTCCAATTCCTGATACCGTATCTTTCCAGCATCATTTTTGGGTATTTCCTCTATTAAAATCACCTTAAATGCTACAGGATTTAATTTTGTTATTCGCACAACATAATCTTTCACAATGCTTTTCATCTCATTATCAACCAGAAAAATATACATATGGTCATCAGTCCCGGCACAAGCCACATCAATTTCGTACTTTCCTTTTATTAAACGCTCCACCTCATCAAGGTTTACCCGATTTCCATATATTTTTAAAAAACGCTTCTTACGCCCTACAATATAAAAATATCCATCCTCGTCAAATTGAGCCATATCCCCCGTAAACAGAATACCTTTTCTTTCATCCCCTTTTATAAGATCTTCCCCACATTCCGCATAGCCAAGTGTAACGTTCTTTCCTTCATACACAAGCTCGCCCGTAATATTTGGTACAGTTATCTCTGTATAGTCCGCATCTATCAGTCTAAACTTTCCTCCTGGTATGGCAATTCCCATTGATCCTCTTTTTTCTACTGCTTTATCCGCCGGTAAATAGCCCATCCGGGCTGTAGCCTCACATTGGCCATACATAACCACAAAATTTCTGCTGTTTTCTGCAGCATACCTGGCAAATTTCTCATGAAGTTCCAGAGTGAGTTTTCCTCCTGCCTGTGTCATTGTTCGAAGAGATGGTAATTCCATTTGAAAAAAGCGCAGTCTATCAAGAATCTCATAAGTATAGGGAACGCCTCCAAAAGAGGTTGCCTGATGCTCTTTAAAAAAAGTCCAGAATTCCTTTTGCGTTAATCCTTTATCCGTGAGTAAGATTGTAGCACCCACAAATAAATGGCTATTAATAATTGACAAACCATATGTATAATTCATTGGAAGTGTGGTAATCGGACGTTCTGTTTCATCGATCCCTAAATATTGCACAATACTTTCCGTATTAGCACGAATATTTTCATACGATTGCCGTACAAACTTTGGACTCCCAGTAGATCCAGAAGTTGTAAGCAAAAGAGCCAGTTTCTCATATAGCAAATAATTTTTATGAAAATCCGTTCGCAATAATACATAATCATACTTTCTGTAAACAGCCTCAAAATTTTCATAAAATCCAGCCTGTTTAAAAGGAACCCAAAGATAGGAAGGACTATATATTTTTATTAAATGATCCAACAGTTCCTGTTCAATATGGCTGTTTAATAAAACCGGAACAATTCTGTGTTCCACAAATCCAACATATCCAAACAAGGAACCGATACTGTTTTCGCAAAGAATAAAAACAAGACATCTTTCTTGAAATATCTTTGCCATTTCATCTGCTCCAGCATCCAATTCTGAATATGTTAAAATTACTCCATTCTCATCCCTTACTGCAATGTGATCACCAAAACGTGCAAAATTCCACATAGTATCCCTGCCCATATTTCCGTCCATAACGGACTTGATTTAATAGATTCTAAATTTCAAAACTTTATCTGATAATGTTCTGCAAGTATTTTCTTTCCTCTTTCAAATGACTCAAAATCAATAATATCATCTGCATCCATATCAATTCCAAATGTTTCTTCCACTTCACTGATTAATGTCATATGACCTACTGAATCCCATGCTTCAATATCCTGATACTGAAGTTTTTCTGCCTTTTCCGCGCTGATTTCAAATAATCTTGTAAAGATTCCTGTATATTTTTCTAAATTGGTCATTTTCTTGTTCCTTTCTTCTTTTACTCAATATCATCTATTGTAATTAATGTATCTGCTTCTATGTCTTTTATTGCTGTCTTTCCTATCAATTTATCCATTTGATCAGGACTTATTCCTGTTCCTGGCCGTTTGGCATATAGATCATCTTCTGTTATTCTGTGCCCTTTCTGAATATCGACTGCTGCTATAATACTCCTTCTCATATTCTGACGCTGTTCCAATTCTTCTGCTGTCACAATACGTTCTTTTACCCCCATTGCAAGCTGAACATCTCTGCATTTTTTTATGAGCTTTTTAAAATCTTCCGGTTCCGTCGCCATGCCATTATCCATTCCTACTTTAGAGCGGTCTAGTGTCAGATGTTTCTCTATCATGCCGGAACCTAAAGCTATAGCAGCGATTGACGCCTCATCACCTTCCGTATGATCAGAAAATCCAATTGGATAAGCTGGAAAATTTTCCCGCAATCCAACAATATTATTCAGATTCACTGTTGTAAGAACCGTTGGATAAATTGACACACAATGAAGAATAACCAGTTGAGATACTCCTGCATTTTCCAAAATATTTACTGCCCTTTTCACCTCATCTATGCTGCTCATTCCTGTAGACAAAACAACAGGTATCTTTCTGCTTCCAATATATCGAAGAAAGCGAAGATTATTCATTTCCATTGACGCAACCTTTACATAGGGAACATCACATTCCTGTATAAGAAAATCCACTTCTTCTTCAGAATAAGGTGTAGAAGAGAATGCAATGCCTTGTTTGACACTATAATCTGCAAGTTCTTTTAATTGTTCAGGAATTAATGACATTTTTTTTACAATCTTCTGGCTTATAGGGTTTCTATTATAATAACTTTTAGAATACAGGCTCTTTGCAGACCATGATTGAAATTTTACACAATCGCATCCAATCTCTGCCGCAACACGAATCATTTGTTTTGCTGTTTCCATATTTCCTTTATGGCTGCTGTTTACCTCTGCTACAATATATGGCTTACCGTAATCATACACCTGTATTCCATCACGAAATATACATTTTGCCATCTCTACTCCTCCATCATTTTCACAAGCATTTCTGCCTGTATCACCTCTCTTTCAAGGAAGGGAGCCATATCCTCAATTGGTCTGTGGACTAGCTTTTTCCTTTCATTTACCTCATAGGATTCGTGCAGATATTTTTGTTCTGGTGTACAGCAAACTTCAATAATTTCTGTTATATTGTCTTCCAATAATTGCTCTTTGTATTTTTCCAATTCAAGTCTGTTACTTACTTTCCTATATGGTAGTCCAAAGCTCTCTGCTATCCTCTTAAAATCAGGGACAGAAACCCCATCAGACGGATCATTTCCTATGGTTCTTTTTCGAAATAAATCTTTCTGGCGCTTCCTGATAACCGCATACATATTATTACTTATTACAAATAATTTTACTGGAATATGAAAGGAACTTATCACCTGAAGCTCCTGCATATTCATCATAAAGGAACCATCTCCTACCACACAGATAATATTTTTTCTTCCGCTGTAAAATGCACCAAGAATTGCAGGTATTGCATATCCCATTGCTCCTTGTGATGCAGGAAACAGACATCTCTGCCCTTCTTTAAATCGAATTGTAGACGGAATAATCAATTCCTCAAATCCTGCGTCCGTTATTACTGTTGCATCATCTGAAATCCAATCTGATAACATATCTGCCACCTGATAAAGATCCAGTATATTGCATTTTATTAGCTCTTGAATAAATTTTTCTTTTTGAATTGAAAATGTTTCCTTCCAGGCCATACACTTTTCTGCCCATGCGCGACTAGTCGTGGAAAAATTCTGATTCGCTAGTACAGTCAAGAATTCCTTTGCATCAGCATTTATCACTCTGTCAATATGTACGCCTTTTTTTGTATGCTCTTTTTTGTCAATATCTACAACTATAATTTTTGCCTCTCTTGCAAATGCATTCTTCATCCCGGTTTCCTGGGAACAAAGCTTAGTGCCGACTGCAAGAATATAATCGGCATTCTGGACAGCAAAATTCCCTGCCCGTGTTCCTCCAAGGCTTCCTACTGCCCCTATTGATAATGCATGTCCTGCCCCATAAATATCTGATGCTGCTGGTGAAAAAGCAAGGGGAATCTGGTATTTTTCTATCAATTTTTTCACTTCATCTGCTGCATCTCTGACCCCGCCACCTATTAGCAAAACGGGCCGTCTTGCGTGGTTAAATTCCTCTGCTATTATTTCTGCTGAATTTTGTAAATCCTTTTGCAAAGATTCACTGTCTTTGCCTGGCTCCATAAAATGTTCCAGTTTTTCTTCTTCTATTCTCATATTCTGTACATCTAATGGCACATCAATCCAGACAGGTCCTTTTCTGCCATTTTGTGCATAAAACAATGCTTTTTCCACTTCAAGAACCACCTGGTCAGCATATTCCAGCATAACTGCGTATTTGGTGACAGATTCCACAATTTTTACTATGTCTACTTCCTGTGAGCCATATGTCCTTATTGGAACATTTGTATGTCTTGTATTCTCCTGCAAAAAATTATTTCCTGATATAAAAACAACCGGAAGATTATCTTGATATGCACATAAAGCAGCAGTAACTGCATTTGATGCCGCGCATCCAGAAGACACAAGGCATGCGGATATTCCCCCATTAGACAACGCATAGGCCATTGCCGCATAGGACGCTCCCTGCTCATGATATGTGGATATATGTTTTATATTTTGATTTCGTGCAACGGCATCTGTCAGGTATAAGATCCCTCTGCCTGTAATCATAAAAATATGTCCTGCCCCTGTTTCCCTTACCTTTCGAATAATATAATCAGCTACCCGTTCCATTTCATGTCCTTCCTGTCAATTTCCCTTTAGGTGCTAGAGATGTAATAATTTCCGGTATTCCAATCACATAATCCGCTTTACATGAAAGCCCGCCATCTACAATTCCCTCAGCATGCCCGGAAAATACCCCCCCCGCGCATTTTTCAGATATGCCTCTATATCCATACGTTCACCAGGTATGATTTTTCTTTTAAACTCCACATGGTCAATTTTTAAACAGGCTGTGTGTTTCTTTCTATATTCTGGTTTTGTCAGAAATGTCATCAGCATCATCTGGGAGAGTGCCTCCAGCATAACAGAACTTGGAACGTTAGGATCATCTTCAAAATGTGCTGGAAAAAACCACTCATTATATGTGAAATTTTTATATCCTTTTGCATATTTCCCCGGCATCACTTCCTTTACATAATCGATCATTAATACTGGATATTTGCAGTTATGATATTCCATAATGTGATGAACATTCAAATCCCTCATTATTTCTATCATTCTATAGATCCTTTCCTCTTGTTTGGCCTGAATTTGTTAAACACATCAGGAATGATAATCGTGGTCTCCAGCCTGCAGGCCAATTCTCCATCAATATACCCACATACTGTTCCCTTACACAGCCCTCTTTTAAAATATTGGATTTCCGCACTCATTTCTAATTTGTCACCTGGCCTTACCTCTTTATAGAAAGTTCCCGCATGCTGGTACCCATGCACAATTTTTCCTTCCATTCCTTCCATTGTGGTAATGGCCACGGTCAGCATTTGTGCCATTGCCTCAATCTGTAAACATCCGGGCATATTAGGATCTCCTGGAAAATGGGATGGAAAATACCATTCATTATTAGTAAGGTTTTTAAATCCCTTTGCATATTTTCCCGGCATCACTTCCGTAATACGATCGATCATTAAAAATGGGAACCGGTTAGGCTGATATTTTTTTAATTCTTCCCCAGTCAATGAAAATGGGATATTTTTTTCCTTATCTTTTTTCATTCCTTATTTTCCTCCATCGATTTTTCCACAATGCCTTACGATCCTCTTAATTTTGTTTTATGCCATAATAAGAACTTTCCATGTTCAATAGCAAAGTTTCCCGCTACCCTTCCTCCTTCCTTTATATTATTAACTACAACTGAACCAAGATCTATCACGGCATTGTCATGAACCTTCATCCGGTTTGATATAATTGATTTTGGATTCAATCTGACATAATCACCTAAAACGGCATTTCCACAGATATGGCTTTGCCCTGTAATAATGCAATTCTTCCCCACCTTGGAATTGTGGGATATTTCGACACCATTCTCAACTTTCGAATATTCCCCTATTTCGGTAGATTCATAAGGAAAAGAACCTTTAGCGATAGTCGTATTGCATCCAATTGACACATTATCATGCAGGAACAGCTTTCCCACCTGTTTCACAAGAAACAGATTTCCGTCCTGACCTTGCACAACAATATGGGAGGGACACCCGATTATGGATCCTGTCCCTATTTCAACATTATTTCCTATAATTGTTCCTGAACGAATAACAACATTTTCTTCGATGATACAGTTACTTCCGATTTTAACTCCATATTCTGCAATGTTTGCTCGTTGATGGATTATGTTCTTTTCCCCTATTATGGTTTTTTCATAGAAATTTACATAATCTGGTTCATTTGTAGCAAACCAGTTATGAAAAGCATTAAAAGAACTTCTGGGACTTTTTGCTATCGCTATCCCCTTTCCAGAATTCACAAGAATCTCATTTGATGACAACTCTTTTGTACAAATAATACAAGAAATGTCATTTTTTAAACACGCTCTCTTTAAATATTTTTCATTTTCGGCATAACTCACGTAAGGCTGTTGGGGATCACTAGCATAATTTCCTAATGTAGCAAATACTCCATCCCTTGTTGTAAGATAATATTTTCCATCATAATCTGATAAACGGAATAATTTTTCCTTTAATATCATGCTTTTGTTCCTTCCCTAATCTTCCCATCCTTATTCACCATATCGTCTCCGCTTTCTTTAATATCAAATAAACCTGCAAAATCCATGGTGGAAGCATCTTTTAATGGCAGTTTTACGGAATATTTCCCGGCTGCTGATTTATAAATTGCCAGAACTAATTCCAATGCCCTTTTTCCTGCTTCCCCATTTACATAAGGCTCTCTGTCATTCTTAATTGCATCAATCATATCTGCATATAAAGGCGTATGTCCAAAGCCATAAACGTTCGGCGGTTCTTCTGTAAATTCTGCAATTACAGTCTCTGGCTTTTCCTGAATATCTGCAAATCTCCACTCCTCAATTCGGTTTACACTTTGTCCGCCTGCCTTAACCATTCCCTTTTCCCCAAATAGATAAAGAGTTTCTTCCAGATTTCTCGGATAAACATCCGTAGTCCCTTCTATAATCCCATAAGCCCCATTTTTAAATTTTACTAAAGCAATCCCCATATCTTCAGCTTCAATATATGCATGGTTCAGCCGGTCTGTCATGCCAACAACTTCTTCAACCTCATCTCCCATCATCCAACGGAGCAGATCAATATTATGAATACACTGGTTCATTAAGGCTCCTCCGTCCTGTTCCCAGGTTCCTCTCCATTTAGCTCCTGCATAGTATTCATAATCCCTGCACCACCTGACATGAGCCGTTCCATAGAACATATGTCCAAACCGCTTTTCCTCTAATGCCTGTCGAATTTTCTGAATGGACTTATTAAAACGATTTTGATGGCAGGCACATACCTTTATTTCTTTTTCCCTGGCCATTTTTATGACTGCATCTGCATCTGCAAGGGACAACGCAATAGGTTTCTCAATAATCACATTACACCCTGCTGCAATACAATCCAACGCAATTTCTGCATGTTTTCCACTTTCTGCTGCGATCGCAACTAATTCCGGCTTTTCATTTGATAGCATCTCATGATAATCTGTATACTGATTAACCTCTCCAAGACCAAATCTGCATGCTTTGTCTTCCAGCATTTCACGCTGTATATCACAAATCCCCACTATTTTTAAATGATTGTTGTTTGCTGCTGCTATGTGGTTTGGCGATATCCGCCCGCAGCCAATAAGCGCATATTTCATTTATCCCTCTCTGATTCTATTGTTGTCTGTTTTATTGCCTGATACTATAACACCTCAATGTTGCTTCGGTCTTTTATATGTTTCATGACATTTTTAGTATCAAAAATCACTTTTGCATTTTGTTGAACCAACTCATAATCTACATTATGATGAGCCGTTGTTACCATGACAAGATCATAAACTGCCACATTTTCCGCAGTAAGAGCCTTTATACTTTTTTCACTTTGTCCATACATATTTTTGAACTCCGGAACCCATGGATCGTAATAATCCACCTCTGCTCCTACCTTTCGCAACTCTTTCATCACACGAATGGCTGGAGATTCCCGATAATCGTCAATATCATTTTTGTAAGAAACCCCAAGCATCAGAATCTTTGCACCCCAAATTGCTTTTTGATGCCGGTTTAATATATGCATTGCCCTGTCTGTACAATACTCTGGCTGTCCATCATTAATAATCATGGAATTTTCAATCAAGGTAGTATGGAAACCAAATTCTCTTGCCTTCCAGGTCAAATAATAAGGATCTAAAGGAATACAATGTCCTCCAAGGCCAGGTCCTGGATAAAACGGCTGAAACCCATATGGCTTTGTCTTTGCTGCATCAATTACCTCCCATATGGAAATCCCCATTTTATTACATAGTCTTGCAATTTCATTAATCAGTCCAATGTTCACATTACGATAAGTATTCTCTAATATCTTTTCCATCTCTGCCACGGCTGGAGATGAAACTGTGAATACATCCCCGTCCAAAACCGCCTTATACATAGCCGAGATTACTTTCGCGCCATTTTTACTGCACGCTCCCACAACTTTTGGCGTATTTTTAGTCTTATATATAAGATTGCCTGGATCAACGCGCTCCGGACTAAAACCCAAATAAAAATCCTGGCCACATTTAAGGCCAGAACCTTGTTCTAAAATAGGCTTTACTAATTCTTCCGTTGTTCCTGGATAAGTAGTCGACTCCAACACTACCATAGTTCCTGGCTTCAGATATCCTGCGATTGCCCTGGCTGAGTCTCTTACACAGCTTATATCCGGTTCCTGATGAATATCCAATGGCGTTGGAACACAAATCGCTACAAAATCCACCCCTTTAATAAACGAAAAATCATTGGTTGCCGATAACATTCCTTTTTTTACCAGCTCTGCCAAATCAGAATCTACTACGTCTCCTACATAGTTATGGCCTTGGTTTACCATATCTACCTTTGTATTTTGTATATCAAAACCAATCGTCCTAAATCCTGCCTTTGCTTTTTCCACAGCAAGAGGAAGGCCAACATATCCTAACCCCACCACTCCGGCAATAATTTCCCTATTCTCAATTTTCTTTAAAATTATATTACTATCCATTTTTTTATTTTCCATTTCATATGTTTTTTATCGTTTTATGTAAATATTTAAACCATTTTGCATGTCCAAATTGCCTGACCATAAAACTGTAAACTTCAAATTTTATGCTTATGAGCCGAATGAAATAAAGATATCTCTTTAATTTTACCTGATTTTGGTCATCGCAACAAAAAAAATCCATTGAATATTTTTTAAACTGTTTCCATTCTTTCTTTTTTGAATATTCTATAGGTACATAGTTGTAATGGTGCTGCATAATTTTATTGCTATTTATATAGCAATAATCAATCAAAATTGATCTATAAAAACGCTTTATAATTGATTTATATAGAACCAACCTGTATTCTTCTGATATTTTTTTTGCCACAAATTCCAGTTCACATTGATACCTTTTATATTCATAAAATGGTGCATATACAGATATTTTTTTATCACTTGAATTTTGGGCAATATCTTTCGCTTTGGATGTATTAGTATAAATCCATCCAACTGTTGAAAAGGTAGAAAAGTCACCTTTTTCAGCCAGATACATGCGAATCAGATTATGGGCTTCAAATCCAAACTTATTTTGAAAGCTTTTGCAGATATGTTCTTCAATTATATCTAAATCTAAAAGACTGCGATTGTATATTTGCCCGCTTGGATGTATCAATAATTTTGTGCTGGCTTTTATAGCTTCCATTCCTTTTTTGTATTTTCTATCCGAAAGTATTACTTTTGGCTTATGATTCTCATCCACAGCAGAAAACAAAAAGTAAGATGCATTTCTATTTTTTTGTATTAAGGTAATAATGCCTTTTATGCTTGTATAAGGAACTAAATCACGGCTGCGTAAAATCATCACATAATCCGAATTACTATTTCTTATAGCATGTATAATATTTAAATCATGTCCAACATTCTTTTTTGTTTTAATATATTTAATTCTTTCATCATTATAACTCATTGCTAAAGATTGCAGATTTTCTGATGAACAGTCGTCACTCACTACAATCTCAATATTTGGTTCTGGATATTTAGTCAATTCATTCAGATTTTTCCTTACCAAATCAAATTGATTATACGCTGCAATACATATACTCAATAAAATATTCTTCAAATTATCACCTTTTTACTATTTGTTTTTTTATTATCAGATAACTCATTATTCCCACAAATATAGCATAACTGCAAATACCTAATAACCAATTTATATTCCATATCAAAAAATATGAAATATAATATATAATGGTTATAACCAAACAATAATAGACCCCATAACTATTTATATTAATTCTGTTTTTAATTATTCTGTCACTTATAAAAAACCAAATATAGCATGATATTACAGTAGAAACTGCTATTGCTTCCATACTTTTAAAAATAAAATATCCAATATAATTTAACATAAATGAAATTCCAAGTACCGTAATGGAGATCATCAAATATGTCCTTGTTATTTCAATTGTTTTGTAAAAATTAATAACTATTATTTGCATTATAGAAAGAGAAACAACTACTGGAAAAATCACCCTTAAAATCTCAAGAGAATATTTATAGTCTGGTAAAAACCACTCTATAAATTTATTTAGTATAGGGATAAAAACAAAACAACTAAAAACAAAACAGCTTAATATACATATGAAATTTTCGTAATATTTTCCAAGCTCCTTCTTTTCTTTCACTTTTATTGCGGGGTATAATACAATCGACATAGCGGAAATCAATGTCAAAATTATATTCATAATACTATATGAAAAAGAATAGACGGCATAATCTTTTTTCCGAAATAAAATAGAAACGAACTGTCTGTCCAAATTCAAAATTAGTGTGCTAATTATTCCTGCTACAAGTAATGGCGTTCCTGTTTTAAATATTTCCATAATTACTGCTTTAGCTTCTCTTATATCCAACTTCTTTCCAAATGTTATTCTTTTACTAAGCAAAAGACAAAAAATCAATTGAGAAATTTCACCAAACATATAAATCATAATATAAATATTACAGGATGCGCAATTTAGCTTTTTCATAATAAGAAGCAACAAAATTCCGAACAAACGAAATATGTTGCCATACACACCCGTTATTGTATATGCTTTATATCTCATCGTAATCTGCATTGTGGAACGATAATATGATAATAAATTGTGAACAATTATATCAAATGCAACTACAATTCCTAAAAATTCATATTCACCTCTAATTACCACTAAAACAATGGCAAGAATAAGGACTGCAATAATTAATTCCATTTTGACAAGCAATCTTGTAATGGAGCGATATATTCTTAAACCTATGTCAATTTCTGATTTTCCCGCAAATTTCACTACCACTCCATCAATCAATCCGAAATGAAACAATCCAATATAGGAAAGATAAAGCATAAAGATCTTATAATCGCTATAATCTTCCATTGATAATATTTTTGGTAATCCAAGAGAAACAATCAGTCCGCTTATAAGCGAGATAATATTATTTGAAAATACAATCAGAAAATCCTTAACCACCTTTTTCATTCCATAATTAGTTTCTTTCATATTGTTCATTATATATCTGACAGATAGTTTTAGCCTGCTTCCCATAATCTAACAATGTACAAGCTACTATTTCTGCTCTTTTTTTCATTGTAGTCAAACTATCTGTATCCATTATCAGTTCCTTTAATCTTTGTCCTAATTCTTCTTTGTTCGCTGCATACAATGCACTATCCTTCATAATTTCTTTTTGATACCCTACATGTGGGTAAGTTATAATTGCACATCTGCAACAAGCTGCATTTTGCAATGTAGCAGACGGAGTCCCAGGCTGTACATATATATCAGCAGCACATAAGTATTCTATTAATTCTTTTCCTGTCTTCCACCCAAGATATCGAATACGCTTGTCTCCACTATCGTTATCCGCTGCTTTCTTGATCGCTTTTTCTGTATCATCCATCAATTTTCCAATAATAATTAAAATGGTATTTTCACCTTCAATTTCTCTAAATGCATCTAATAAATCTTTTGTCCTTTTTCCTTTGTCAAGCTTTCCCGAATGCATTACCAAAACAGAATATTTTTCCATTCCTAACTCTTTTCGTCTTTTTTCTCGATAGAACTGATAGGTTTTTTCATCTAAAAGATTTCCTCCTAAAGGCAACAATGACAAATTATATTCATCCATTTTGTAAATATCCAGAAGGAATTCTTTTACCTCTGCTGATAAATAATAAATTTTTTTTGAATATTTTTGTATTTTTTTCGCAATCGGCCTGAATAACATTTTATGAAGGATATATTTTGAAAAAACATTTCGGGCACTATTATACTTATCTGTATGAGAATCCGCAACCATCTGGACATGAGGGTGATCCTTTACATATTTTACTATCGCATGCCCGCTCATTGTTTGAAAATCATGAACCATAATCACATCTGGATTGAGTTTTTCTAATTCTTTATAAATACCAGATACATATTTCAGCTTATTTGTTAGCAAATCATTTAAAATTCGGACATATGGAAATCTCCTAAGTATAACCCCGTCTTCCAGCCTTTTTTCTTCCGATTGCACGTTCCTCAATTCACTATTAACCCTGGCAATACATGTTCCCCAAAAATATACCTCATGCCCGAGTTTTACCATTTCGGGCGGAAGTTGGTTTTCCTGGTAGGTCATCCCTTCAGTATATTGAGATGTAAATTGAATATGTAAAAATTTCATTGGATTACCCGCCTGTCTATTAAAGTTATAGAATTTTTATCTGGTTTTTGTCTCCACATCTCGTGAAAAAATCGATCATTACCCTGTGGAAGCCATGGACCAATTGAAAATCCAAAATAAAATACAGCAAATACCAAACAAGCCAATCGTGCAATTTTTCTTTTGAAAGTAATAAATCGTACAGAATACATGTCTATCGCAACATATACAACCGGCATAGCCATTCCCATAATTCTTTCAGCCGAAACAGAAAAATATGATATAGGGGCTAATGCACATACGATTATGGATAATTTATAATAAAACAAACACTTATTACTTGTTTCGTGTGTTGTTAAATCCTTCCTATCAATATATAACAACACACAAAAAAGTATAAGATAAATTCCAATTAGAAAAAAAGTATATTTTTGTGGTGTGAATTTTGAACGGAAATAATAGTCAATCATCCAAAAATCACGAAACACGATCTTTAATCCTTTTACAATTACAGGATATAGAAAATAGAGAGTCCCTGGAACTAATATGTTCAAACACAAAACCAATTTCTTTAACCCGTTTTTTTCAATAAACAATACCAACGAAAATATTAAATAAAATAAACTTGTCACCTGAAAAAGCGATGCAAATAAACACCAAACAATATACTTAATTAATCTTTTTATTGCTGTTTCTTTAATATTTGCCAAGTTATTTAAACCATGTATTACTATCATAGTAGCCATAGCGCTTCTTATTTGCTGTAAATAATACAAATACGGATAGAATAAACACAATATCCAAATAAAAGCCTTATGTTTGGCATTTAAATCAATAAATATTCCCAGCAAACACAAAATAATTGACATATATACCCCATAAAATACTTCAAAAGGAAGACAAAGCCTGGAAAACAAAAACATCGCCCAATAAAAACCTCTTTCATAATTACGTGTAAGAACTGCATTTCCTGACTTCATTAACCTATAATAATCCGCATAATATGCTCCATAATCACTTACATCACAATATGTAATTGCAGTAAACCAGGTCAATAATATGCAAATAAAGAATAATACCTTTTTATTATTGACCATAAACTTAAAATTTTGTTTTCTAATTTTAATACAGGTGCGAAAACTGTTCATTAAAATCACCTCATAGCTTATTGCTATATTCCATAATATTCTTGGCAAAATTTCCCATTCTATATCTTTCGAATACCCTTTTTCTTACTTTTTCCTCCTACTAACACAAAAGTAATCTTTTTATCCTCCATCATTTTTGCCAATCTAAGTACCCATTTTCCACCCTTACGTTCACTCATAATATCAGGAGCCACAGACAAAATGATCTTATTTTTGTCTGGAATTCCTAACTCATGCCGCAGTTCTGATGTATCAACAGGCTTAAATATGGTTGTATCAATACCATTTTGTATAACCTTTATCTCTTTATTTCGAAGAAATGACTGCCTTACACGCTCAGCAAGCCACACAGAAGGTACAACAATCGTGAAGTCTAAATCACTTAGCAATTCTTTTTTTCGTTTAAGCATCTGTTTTGTTTTATCAGCAAAAAAAGCTTTTGGATATTCTCGCAAATAAGGACAACTTCCACATTCCGTCTTCCATCGTTCACATTCATAAGAATATCCACACTTTCCTGTATACATATATTCACAATGAAATGTCCATACAAGCTTAATTTTTTTCTTTTTAATATAATTTATTAACGGAACAATATTTACAAAATATGCATGTAACTCATGTATATGTATAATATCAGGTTGAAAATGTTCTATATAACGAAGCAAACGTTTTGTTGAAAAATAAGAAAAACATCCATTATATCCCGTTACCCTCGCAAGAGCTGCATGAAGACAAGTTTCCCAATCTAAACCAAATTTATAAATCCCTGGTTCCTTTATTAATTCTCCTCGTCCATAACAGACTGCTGACTTGTGTCCTTTTTCCCTATAATTTGTATATAAATCATATGCAATTTTACCCGTACTGCCACATCTGCAGTTCGCATCTATTAAAAGTATCTTCATGCTCAGGATCCTCATAATATTTCTTTATACAAAGTCAAATACGCATTACTCATACGTTCTCTGGAGTATTTTTCTCTCGCAACCTTACACAATTTTTCCATATCATTATTATGCTCCAATAGCTTTTCAATCAATTCGGCAAGCGCTCTCACGTTGCCAAATTCCACAAGTGCCTTCGAAACGTGATTTTGATTTCCTATTGTATTTGTGACCATTACTGTATTGTTCTTATACTCTTCCTCCGTGATTATTGTCTCTTTAATGCCTCCTTTATCAAACCCACAGACGGGAGTTCTACAGCATTGTGCCTCAATACAAGTAGTAGGAAAATTTTCCCAAGAACTACATATCACAAAAAGATTTGCAAGTGAGTAAAGCTTTCCTAATAATTTCTGATCATAAATTCTACCAATAAAAATAATATTTTTTTTCCTTTCCAAAACCAACCGTTTAATCCCTGCAGTCTTCTTCCTCATAATTCTGACTCTCCCCCAACATATTATTGCCAAATTTTATTTGATACTCTAACCATTGTCCTTCATAACGTACCGTTGAATTAAAATAGCAATAAACCTTCTCCTGCTCCTTCTGTTTCGGAAATTGAATAGTTCCAAATTGAAATAATCCCATTGGCAGTAAATCCTTTTTTTCTGCTGCTATTTCATGTATATTTAATAACTTATCTACACAAAACAAATGTACATATCTATCCTTTACACCTTTTCCAATTTTTCTAGTAAGCAAATATCTTTTCCTTTTCATACAAGGATCCGGTTCTACTGAAGTGCTAAAGACAAAGTATTGGCCGGCCATAGTTGAGTAAATACATGGTCCAGGTAAGTCTTTTACTTTATCAATAACACACGTTAATTCCTCATCTTCTTTTATATCTGATATTAAATACATTGCATTATCTTCCAATGGCGTATCAGTACAAAACACCAGGTGATTTTCATAAACAGCTAAAGCACATGCCCGATATTGTTGTTTTCCTATCAACAAAGGTTTCACGATATGAAAATTCTCTTTTGCCATCCATATTCCGGATCCCTCATCAGTATCTCCTGTTAAAATCCACAAACATTTTCTATATTTATCTGGAATTATAGCATGTATATGATTGATCTTTTTACCTTGAAAAGTATATACTTTTTCCCATTGTCCTTTTATTTTAAAGGATCGCATAAATATCGAAACATCTTTTAGCTCTTTATTAAATGAATATTCTCCATAATAGATTCCATCTGTAAAGCCTTGCACATTTTCCAATTCTGTTATTCTTAATGGATTTCTCATTCCTTTCTTGAATCTATGTTCTAATTTGATTGTTTTTGTTTGTAAATCATAAAAATATATGCCCCCGCTCATTGAAAACAGATATATTGTGTTCATTATTTTGGCTCCTTCTGATGGCTCTAATCGTAAAATTCTAGTTGTAATCCTGAACATAGATAATATCTTTTTCCAAGGGTTCATAGGAACTCTTAACGAGTAACTTATTGATCCATTTTTGGTGTTATATACGATTATCTTTCCTTTTCTATAAGCTAAAAACAGTTCTTTATCTAATTGGTATATTGGCTTTACATTTCTCCGTTTTTTATTCATTTTTTCTAAATACCAGAATAAAGTTATTTCGCTTCCTTCCGTTGTTTAAATTGTCCGCAAGTGCATACACCATCATTTTTTATATTTCCTGTGACCATACATGTCCTTTGTTGCCAATAAATACAATTCCTGCATCTCTCGTTTTCATTCATTCCTGAATTTCCTTTCACAATGTTTTCTATAGTAATATGGAATTTTTTCATCATATAAATCAATAATTGTATGGCAATGATATTCTATGCCTTTAACAGTAATAAAAAATACATTTACATTCAATTCTTGACGCGATGTTGAAAATATTACAAGCATAGATAAGGCCCCGTTAAAGAACTTTGCAAGTCTTTGATTGGATAAACGATCCTGTACTGAAAACCTAGTATCATCGCAAATATGGCTGTGCCAGACTCCTAATACACTGGGATTATGTTGAAACTGTTTGATCATCTTTAATGCCTTTTTAGTATGTTGATTTCCATCAAGGACAAAGGAAACTTTAGATTTATTAGTAATCTCAGTTGAGGAAGTTGTTCCAACTATAAAATAAACCTTGCCTTCTTTGTAGCCAATTAAAACACCACCAATCTCATAATCATTTTTTGCATTTTTCAGATCTTTCTCTATTTGGTAGTACACATTTTTTGATAAAATAACCGTGATATCCATAAAATAAATATGCTATTTTATACGTATCAAATAGGAACATCCGCAATTTTGGCACTTTGTATTCGGTGCCACATCACCATTTATCAATAGTGGGCCGGGGTATTGCCATCGACAACGAGGACATTCAAAATAGTCACTATTAAATTTTAAAGTTGGAATTCTTATCTTTTTTTGATTTAGCTTCATAATAACTACCTCTTTTCATTTTTTTACATTACTGTTTTACCCTAAAAGACAATTTCATTTTATTTAGATATTGTATATGTGCTCTCTTTGCTTCTTTTTATCATTTCTGTCAGCCTCTCCATAAACACCCCCTTCCCAAAATTCTCCCGGAAATACCTCCTCCCCCTCTCCCCCCATCCCTCATAATTCCTTACCTCCCCAATAAACCGGCTCAGGATCCTCCCATACCCTTCCCAATCCCCGGCTCCCACACACAGCCCGCACCCCGATTCCTCTATCACCCCTTTGGCCGCCCCGTCCGTCGCCGCCAGCACCGGCTTCCCCGCCGCCATATATTCCTGAAGCTTCCCCGGCATTGTCATCCCAATGAAGCTCCTTCCTGTCAAGGTCAGCAAGCATCCGTCCGCCATCCTGTAAAATTCCGGAAGCTTTTCCGCCGGGAATCGTCCATGGAACGTCACCCTGTCCGCAAGCTTCAGTTCCTCTGCCAGCCTTTTACTGGCCATAAGCTCCGAACCATCCCCCACGATATGTACATGATAAGATAGCCCTGCTTCAATCCGGGCGATCCCTTGCAGCAGGCAGGGCATGTCCTGCGCCTTCCCCACATTCCCGCAGAACAAAAGCTGCACCTCCTCCCCCACCGGGTGAGACAAATCCAGCTCCAGGTAAGTTTCCTCCGCGTGCTGCGGTAAGTATTCCATCTCCGTTTTCAGGCCATGTACCCGTTGCAGATAATCCACAAAGGGCAGGGAGGTCACGGCGATCCGGTCGCATTGGCGGTACAAAAAGCCGCTCACCTTCTTCATGATCCGAAACAGCGCCTGCCTCTCCCCAATGTCATAGGCCTTCAGGGATTCCGGCCAAAGGTCACAGCAGTACAAAAGAATCGGGATCCTGTACCTTTTCTTCATAATCCACGCTGGTATCAGGGAAAACACCGGCGATGGCTGGTACACAAATATCACGTCAAATTTCTTCCTCATCCAGAGGGCCTCCCAGGACGATGACCATGCCAGGCTTCCATAATTTATTGCTAATCCCACCTTTCCCGGCCTCCTCCCAATCTCCCAGGTCCGGATCACCTCCGCCCCCTCATAGGAATCCCGGTGCCTTCGGTTTCCCCGGTATTCCTTCGGGATATGCCCGCTGGGATAATTTGGCAGCCCCGTCAGTACCGTGACCTGATGCCCTTCCTTTATCAGCTCCTTACAGATATCATTGATCCGGAATGCCTCCGGATAAAAACGCTGGCTGACCACTAATATCCTCATTTCCTTTTCCCCGCCTTGTACTCTTCCGCGATTGCCGCCGCGTCCTCCGTGCCAAATCCTTCTGTGCTTTCCCTCATAAACAGGATCTTCACCGTTTTAAATATAATCCCGATATCCATGAGCAGGGAATAATTCTGGATGTACATCAGGTCCAGCTTCAGCTTGTCATAGGCCGTGGTATTATACTTCCCATACACTTGCGCATACCCGGTCAGGCCGCCCCTGACCTTCATCCGGTAGACGAACTCCGGGATCTGTTTGGTATACAGCTCCACATGCTCCACCCGCTCCGGCCTGGGGCCTACTATGCTCATATCCCCTTTTATGATATTGAATATCTGGGGCAGTTCATCGATCCTGGCAGCGCGGATCACCCGCCCGACCGGTGTGATCCTGGGGTCCCGGTCTGTAGCCGGGATCCACCTTCCCTCCTTTTCCGCGTTCACAACCATGCTGCGGAACTTGCAGATCCGGAATATTTTCCCGTCTTTTGTGCAGCGTTCCTGAAAATAAAAAACAGGCCCTCTGTCATGCAGTTTGATTGCCGCTGCCGTGACAAGAAAAACAGGGGACAATAAAATAAGCGCCGCCATGGACAGCGCCAGGTCCGCCGCCCTCTTCACTACCCGTTGGTCAAAAGAAAGACCGTGGTTTCTTGAAAGAAGGAGCGGGGTGTCAAACAGGTGCAGGCTTTCTGCACTCCGTATGATCACATCGGATATTTTGGGGGTTGTATAGGCCCGGATCCCCTTTTCGTAACAATACTTCAGAATCACATTCCGGATGTGGGAAGGAAGGTCACAGATCACCACTCCCTCATATTTCCTGATCTTCTCTTTAATCAATGGGATCCCTTCTGAAATGTGGATGGTCTCCCCGACCACAAAACGGTCGTTCCTGGTGTGAATCTTCCCCATCAGCCCCGCTACCGGATGTTCCCCATAAACCAGCACTACATTCCGCGGGGGATAAAGTATGCGGTACAGCCTGGTGGAGAAAAAGCTCCAGATCCCAATCAGCAGCAGCTCCGCAGCCGTCATGGCAAAAAGGGGCAGGATATCCTGGAAAGATTTTGTCAGCAGCGTAATCTGAAGGTATGCCATAATATTGGCGCAGAAAGCGGCCAGGAATTGGGAATAGATCATATTCCCGGTCCGCAGATATCCTACCTTGAAGCCTCCATAAAGGGTATTGAACAGCACAAGGAAAATCCCATACACTGCCACCATCAGCCAATGGCCGCTCCGGTTATAGGGCGCCTCCATCTTCTGGTTGTAAAAACGGATCCATATGTACCAAAAGACGGCCATCTCCAGAGAAAGCACAATCATGCTGAAGAGAAATTTCACCATCCGCTTATATTGTTCTCTGTTTTTATCCATTGTCTTTCCTTAAATGCTCCTTATCTTCCTTAAGCAGGATCCCCAGTACAATTGCCTGCTCCTTCCCCCATAATTTATGGCGGACCATGGCATACCTCTTTTTAAACTGGTACCGCTCAACCTTTCCCTGGCAGGCTTTTAAAGGTTCTGAAACTCTGGATACCTCTCCCTTTCCATTTTTTTCCACATAGGAAAGCCGCACCACATGATCCTTCCCGGATATGGCAGCTAAAAACCCCGCATCCTCTTCCGTCACGGGAAGAAACGTAAGGCCGCCGCACGCCATCCTCATGGCCAAAGCCGGAACCTCCCCCAACTGCTTCAAAAAAGAGCTGCACTTTCCCTTTCCGGCCGCATCCCCGAAAACAGCCCTGCCTTTGCAGGTAAGGAATACATATCCTGGAAACAAAGGCTCCACATGGACAATGCTTTTCTGCTGTTTTCTCCAGATCCTCTCCTGGGTAATCACAAAACACTCCTGGTACATTCCCGGCGGCACAGCCCGGCGGATTTCCTTTATCAGTTCCTCTTCCCTTCCCGGCCACGTTTTTAACAGATACCACGCCATACATTCCCCCTGGCCCGATACCTGTCCGGAACGAAAATCCCTGCCTCCACCTTCCCATACCGCAGTTCCTGGCAGATATCTTCCTTCAGGACAATCCCAAGCAACACTGTCTTCTCCTTCCCTAACAGCTTCATCCTCACCAATACATGCCGTTTGCCATACTGGTATTTGATAACCTGCAGTATGCAGGCCTTTAGTGGCCCGGATACCTGTAAGATCTTCCCCTTCCCATCTGTCAACAAATAAGAAAGGCCAATGATATGGTCCTTATCCATAATCTTCTTTAAAAATTCTGCTTCCTCCTTTTCCAGCGCAAGAAAAAAAGACTCGTCATCTGCCATCAGCTTTGCCATGGCCGGCACTTTCTTCAGGCAAAAAAATAAAGCCTCCGGCTCCTTAGAAGTAATAAACACATATCCCGGGAAAGCACGTCTCACATGGACAACATTCTGCTGCTGCCTTCTCCAAAGCTGTTCCTGGTAAATCACAAAACATTCGCCGTACAATTCTTTTGGGATCATTTTGTGTATCAGTCCCGTCAGCTTTTCTTCCTCCCCGGTCCTTGTCTGCAGTACATACCATAACATGTGTCCTTTCCTCCGTTCCACTTATAGATCCAAAAAGGGTAAGCTTCGCCATATCCCAGCTATCAAAAACAGCCCGGATCTCTGCATCATTGCTGCATTCCATAAAAATGCCGCAGCCAGTATTACCCCTTTCAGAGAAATGCAGCCTCCAGGCTCACAATTTCCCTTCCCGGTTTTGTAGAATATTCCAGTGCAACATAATATAGAATTGTGTTGCACTCAACTCTTCTTCCAAAACCATGAAAAACGTTGAAAATATAAGGTTTTCCCCGCTCCGGGAACCTTAAGGACCCAGATTGGCAGTCCGGCCCGAAGACCTTAAAAAAGGGATCATAAGAATTGCAGAAAAATGATTTCTTAAGAAATTTCATCCTGATTTTCCAGAAAATCTTAACCTTTTTGGCCGAAATAATCTTGCAATATGGCAAAAAGAGTGTTATGATTACGGGGTGATCTGAGTGCAACACAATTCTATATTGTGTTGCACTCAGTACCCATTTATAGAATTTATTTTGATGACAATCAAACAAACAACAAAAAACGCTCTCAAAGCGCCCAGGTGAAGAAAACCGCCGGCATCAGCCAGCGGTCCCCATAGTTTATCCTGTTTTTTTCGCCAATCCGCAATCCAATATTCCGATACTCCCACTTTGCAATAGATCTCCATCTTTTCCTTACGGTCATATTGTTCGGTTGCATCTGACAGCACTTCCATCACAAAACGGGGAATTCCGGTAAAAGACACATTCTTCCGGTCTCTCACATTACAGATAATTGGCACATCCGGCGCCACCATTTTATCATGATTTTCCCGCCACTGATATTGGACACTGTCTCCGAAGACCCGGCATAGGCTGTCTTTGATCTGGCTTTCCTCACTCCCCGCTCCATCCTCCCGCGCTCTCCTCGGTCCTGTCCCGCAGCATCAGGTCATTTACCGCCGCCCTTGCAGGCTTGCCCTCGAAGAGCACCTTGTTGACTTCCGCGATGATAGGCACCGGTACCTGATACTTCTCTGCCAGGGCCAGTCCCGCCCGGGCGGAATAGACACCTTCCACCACCATCTGGACCTCATCCATGGCTTCCTTCATAGAATATCCCCTGCCTATGAGGATTCCTGCCCGCCGGTTGCGGCTGTGCATACTGGCGCAGGTCACGATCAGGTCCCCGATCCCGGAGAGCCCGCCAAAGGTCTCCCGCTTTCCTCCCATGGCGATCCCCAGACGGGTGATCTCATAGATTCCCCTGGTAATCAGGGCCGCCTTGGTATTGTCCCCGTATCCCAGGCCATCGGCAATCCCTGCCGCCAGCGCAATGACATTTTTCAGGGCGCCGCCGATCTCGATTCCCAACACATCGGGGCTTGTATAGACACGGAACACCGGGCTCATAAACTGTTCCTGGATAAATTCCGCCGTTTTCCTGTTTCCGGCTCCCGCCACGCAGGTTGTGGGAAGCCCCCGGCTCACCTCTTCTGCATGGCTCGGCCCTGACAGCACGGCTGCATCGGCCATGGGAAGCTCCTCTTTAATCACGGCTGAAAGAGTCTTTAAGGAACTGTCCTCAATCCCTTTTGCCACATTGACCAGAACCTGCCCGTCTCTGCAGAACGGACGCATTTTGGCGGCTGTCTGACGCACATAAATAGACGGCACCGCCAGGACCAGCAGTTCTTTATCCTCCATAGCCTGTGCTAAGTCTGCCGTGAAAATCATGTCCTCCGGCAGTCTTAAATCAGGCAGGGTCCGAAGCCTTCTGGTCCGGTTCAGCTCCTCGATCTCTTCTTTTATGGCCGACCATACCGTCACCTGGTTTCCCTGATGGTACAACAAGGAAGCCAGCGCAATCCCCCAGCTTCCGGAACCAATTACTCCTATCTGTGCCATAGGCATTCCATCCTTTCCCGTATGTTATTGTTGCAGGAGGCCCTCTACGCCTTCTTTGCCCCCAGCTTGTTCTCCGTGCCGGAAAGAAGCCGTTTAATGTTGCTTCGATGACGCCAGACTGCCATCATGGTGATCACGGAAACCATGACGCAGAATTCCGGCAAAGCATTTTCCTGCACTCCGTAATCTCCTCTCATGCCAAAGTATATCATCCCGGCAAGAAACACCAGCATCACTAAGATGGAGCCTAAGGACACATAGCGGGTAGCCGCCACTGCCAGGACAAACACTACCAGGCATACCAGCATGATCCGCCAGTCCAGGGCGGCAAAAAGCCCTGCGGAAGCCGCAATCCCCTTTCCTCCTTTAAATCCCATGTAGAAAGGAAAATTGTGTCCCAACACTACTCCGAAGCCTGTGTAAAGCAGGTATACATACATCATTCCCGGCTGCTCCCGGTACAGATACCGGGTCAGAAGGCAGGCCAGAATCATTTTTGACACATCCCCGGTAAATACGATGAGCGCGGCCTTTTTTCCCATGACCCGCAGCACATTGGTACTGCCGGAATTGCCGCTGCCATATTTGCGGATATCCATGTTGTGGGCCTTGCTGTAAAGATATCCTGTCTGAAACAATCCAAATACATAGCCTAGAATAAGGCATACCACCCGTTCCATTACTGCTCCTTTCCGGACCGCTCACGAATGAGGAACTTGAGAGCCGTCCCCTTGAATCCAAAAGTTTCCCGGATCTTGTTTTCCAGATACCGCACATACGAAAAATGCATCAGTTCTTTGTCATTGACAAAAACCACAAAAGTGGGGGGCTTTACCGCCACCTGGGTCATATAGAACAGTTTCAGCCGTTTCCCCTTGTCAGACGGCGGCTGCTGCAGCGCTACGGCCTCTGTCATGATCTCATTGAGCACGCCCGTGGAAACGCGCATATTCTGGTTCTCCCTGACCACATCGATCAGTTCAAACAGTCTGGACAGCCGCTGGCCCGTGGCCGCAGAGATGAAAATCATCTCCGCATACTGGATGAAAGACAGGGTGTTCTGGATTTTCTTTGTATATTCATAAATGGTCTTGTCCGTCTTCTCGATGGCATCCCATTTATTCACGGCTATGATAATCCCTTTGCCCCGGTCATGGGCGATTCCGGCAATCTTGGCATCCTGTTCCGTCACGCCTTCCGTTGCATCGATGACCAGCACCACCACGTCCGCCCGCTCTACTGCCGAGACCGTGCGGATAATGCTGTAACGTTCCAAATCCTCCCTGACCTTGCTTTTTCTCCGGAGGCCGGCCGTGTCAATAAATACATATTCCGTTCCCTCATGAACCACCTCTGTGTCTACCGCGTCCCGGGTAGTACCGGCAATATCCGATACGATCACCCGGTTGGCGCCGGTCAGACGGTTGATGATGGAAGATTTCCCCACATTGGGCTTTCCCACAATAGCCACCCTGGGACGGTCGTCCTCTTCCGCGTCAAGCTGCTCCGCCCTGAAGTGCTTTGCCACCTCATCCAGCAGTTCTCCAATCCCCAGCCGGGAAGCGGCTGACACGGCAACCGGCTCCCCGATTCCCAGGTTATAAAATTCATAGACGTCATTCCCGAATTTTTGGAAGCTGTCCACCTTATTGACAGCCAGAACCACCGGCTTTTTGGAACGCCGCAGCATGTCCGCCACTTTGGAATCGGAATCCACCAGCCCCTGCCGCACATCCACAATAAAAACGATCACGTCTGCCGTGTCAATGGCGATCTGGGCCTGTTCCCGCATCTGGGAGAGGATGATATCTTTGCTGTCCGGCTCGATACCGCCTGTGTCAATCAGCGTAAAATTCATATCCAGCCAGGTACAGTCCGCATAGATCCGGTCTCTGGTGACGCCGGGAGTATCTTTTACGATGGAGATGGTGCTTCCTGCCAGCGCGTTGAAAAGAGTGGATTTCCCCACATTCGGACGCCCTACGATGGCGACAATCGGTTTACTCATTCTTGTTCTCCTATTCTGAGGCATCTGTTTACCATTTGATGCCTTTACCATTCTTTCTGTTCTCCGGACAAAGGCAGCAGGGGGACAAATCCCTCTGGCAATGCCTGATTCTCTGTGTAAAACGGCAAAGTTCCGGTTTCAGCCTGTCCGGAATCCTTAAGGAAGTTCCAGGGGCTCGTAACCTTCATAAAAAATCGGTTCTCCTGTCCCGTCCTCTGGTTCTCCCAGTCCTAAGATCCCGTACACCAGATCCCGCCCGCCTGATTTTACAATATTTACCGGGACTTGTAAAGCATTTTGTACCTCTGTCCGGGTCACATCGTCAAGAAACACTTCTTCTCCGCTCCGGAACATACAGGAAGGAAGCAGCAGCCGCTCCCCCAGCCTTTTGCCTGCAAGCTGTCTCATTACGTCCTGACCGGTCAGAAGCCCTGCCACCGTTATCATCTCTCCGAAAAAATCATTGCGGACGGCATAGAGGCACACTTTTTTTTCGGGATACCGCCCGGTGATCTTCTCCACCTGTTTTTTCAAATAAGGATAGGCAAGCCGGCCGGTGGCAATGGATAAGGTCTCTCTCTTATGCATTTGCATTGCGGCCGGGGATACAGCTTCCGGTAGTTCCTCCTCTTCCAGTTCTTTCAGGGCGTCCGTCACCTCCCGGTCCAGCAGACGCAGCATCCCGACCCCGTTCTCAAGCTGGGGATATCCGTCATACCGCTCTTCTTCCGGCAGTTCCCGCCCTGCCAGTATATAAAATTCGTCACTGGCATGGACAAAGTGAGTCCCATGTTCCGAAACTATCTTTTTCTGCCATCGCTCGATGATCTCGATGGCCTCTGCTGCCGACTCCCTGTCAAAAGGCTCTAACGGCTCCAGCCCGTCCCGGAATTTGGAAAGGCCCACCGGCACCACGGACAAGCTCTGCATATAAGGCAGATACCTTGACAAATCTTCAATGGTCTTCTCCAGCTCCGCCCCGTCGTTAAACCCGCGGCACAGGACGATCTGCCCATTCATAGGCACCTGGGCCTCATAGAGCCTGTCCATCTTTTTTAAGGACTCCCCGGCAAAACGGTTGTGGAGCATCCGGCAGCGCAGGCCGGGATTGGTGGTGTGGACGGAAATGTTGATCGGCGCCAGGTGGAAGCGGATGATCCGCTCGATATCCTCTTCTTTCATATTGGTTAAGGTAATGTAATTCCCTTGAAGAAATGACAGCCTGGAATCATCGTCCTTAAAATAAAGAGTTTCCCGCATCCCGGGCGGCATCTGGTCGATAAAACAGAAAATGCACTTGTTGCAGCAGGATTTGTAATCGCTCATCAGGCCGTTTTCAAAGACAATCCCCATATCCTCATGGTAATGCCAGGTCTCCAGCTCCCACAGCTCTCCGTCCGCCTTCTCCACCAGCATGACCATGTTTTCGCTGTCCTCATAATATTTATAATCAAACACATCCTGAATCTCATTTCCGTTGATCTCTAAAAGAAGATCCCCAGGCGCAAGCTCCAGCTCCTCTGCGATGGAGCCAGGCTTCACGGCCCGGATCTTGTGTCCTCGTTTTTTCATGGCAAACCACTTTATAACAGCCAGAGAGTTTCTGGACCGTTACATTTCCTCTCCTGTTCTTTCTTTATCATAACAAGATTCCCTCCCTTTGTAAAGGAAGGCGGCTTTGTTTTTTTTTGCAAAATACGACACTTTCTATTGACGTCTTCCTTTTGCAGATGCTATAAGTAATATAGTGCAGTATTATCGCAACTTTTGATTCCGAAAGGAGCCTGCCATGGCAAACCATTATGTGTTCAATGACATTCTGCCTATTGCACCATTGAAAATTGCAGCGCTGGAAAGCTGTAGAAGCTTTGCCGAGAAAGTAAACAACCACATTGTGGAATTTCGGAAAAACGACACGGAAGAACTGATCCGCCGGCAAAAGGACTTAAATTACCGGGGCTACAATGTAGATTCCTACCTTCTTAAATGCTCCTGCCCCCGTTTTGGCTCCGGCGAGGCAAAGGCTGTTATTCACGAGTCCGTCCGTGGCGCTGACCTGTTTGCCATGGTGGACGTGACCAATTACAGCATTTCTTATTCTGTCTGCGGATATACCAACCACATGTCCCCGGACGACCATTTCCAGGATTTAAAACGGATCATCGGCGCCACCGTGGCCACAGCCCACCGGGTCAACGTGATCATGCCGTTCCTCTATGAAGGGCGCCAGCACAAACGGACCAAACGGGAGTCCTTAGACTGCGCCATGGCCTTAGAAGAACTGATTTCCATGGGCGTCTCCAATATCATTACCTTTGACGCCCACGACCCGCGGGTGCAGAATGCCATACCCTTAAGCGGCTTTGACAACTTTATGCCTACCTACCAGTTTATCAAGACCCTGTTTGGCTATGACCGCTCCTTAAAGATCGACAAAGACCATCTGATGGTAATCAGCCCTGACGAGGGGGCTATGAACCGGGCCGTATACCTTGCCAACAACTTAAGCGTAGACATGGGAATGTTCTACAAACGCCGTGACTATTCCCGGGTTATCGACGGAAGGAACCCCATTGTTGCCCATGAATTTTTAGGTTCCTCCGTAGAGGGCAAGACCGTGCTGATCATTGACGATATGATCGCCTCAGGGGAAAGCATGTTAGACACGGCAAGAGAGCTGAAAGACCGGAAGGCCAAAAAGGTCATCATCTGCTGCACCTTTGGCCTGTTCACAAACGGCCTTGAAAAATTTGACGAATTTTACCATAAAGGCTATATCGATTATGTGATCACCACCAATTTAAACCACCGCCCGCCAGAGCTTTTTGAGCGGAAATGGTATCTGGAGGCCGATATGAGCCGCTACATGGCGGCCATCATCAATTCCTTTAACCACGATGTCTCCATCGGGACCGCGTTGTCCTCCACAGAAAAGATCCAAAAGCTGGTCAGGCGTTACCAGTCGGACGGGTATGATTATTTCCAGAGGATTGAATAGACGACGCTGCCCCCACAGAACGGCCGATAACGCCGCCTGGCCTGTTGCCCGTACCCTGGGTAACAGACCAGGCGGACCTTTCAAAATATCCGCTCCCGCCCCTCTATTCGCTCCTGTCCTCCTTCATTTTCTCCCTAAATTCCAAACAAAGCATAGTAATATCGTCAAACTGCTCCTCATCCCCGACAAAAGCGTCAATATCCTCTTTGATTACAGCCAAAAGCTCCGCCGCGCCTGCCCTTGAATTCTGCACCAGGATCTTTTCCAGCCTGAGCATTCCGTAAAGCTTCTTTTCTTTGTTGGCCGCCTCCGTCACCCCGTCCGTGTACTGGAAAATTTTATCCCCTTCTTCAAGCTGTAGAAAGCCGCACTGATACCGCATTCCCTCCATTCCTGCAAGCACAAAGCCCGGACGGACCTTATACGGGCCAAAAACCCCGTTTTTCCTGCAGATAAAAGGAATCTCATGGCCTGCGTTGACAAAGCACAACTCCCCGGTGACAAGATCCAGCACCCCTTCAAAAGCCGTGATAAACAACCCTTCCCTGTTCGACTCGCACAAAAGATCATTGACTTTTGTAAAGACTTCTCCAAGATCCCTTCCCGGCTGCGTGTGGTCCTTGATCAGGGTTTTGCCGATTACCATAAAAAGAGCGGCCGGGACACCTTTTCCTGACACATCCGCCACCACGATTGCCAGATGTCTTTCATCTACCATGAAGAAATCATAAAAATCACCGCCCACTTCCTTCGCCGGATTCATGGTTGCAAAGATATCAAAAGTCGGCTCCTCCGGAAAAGCCGGAAAAATACAGGGCAGGATATCGGCCTGTATTTTCGCCGCAAGGCCAAGCTCCGTGCTGATTCTTTCCTTCTCCCTGGTTTCCTTTACCAGATCTTTCATGAAGCTCTTAATGTCTTCCGCCATGGCGGCAAGGGACTCGGCGAGAACCTGCATCTCGTCGTCTGACCGGATCTGCAGATCTTCGAACCGGAGCAGCTCCGGATCGTCTTCCCTGCGGCTGGCTTCCACAAATTCCTCCGCCGCCGTCTGTATTTTCGAGATGGGAACCAAAATCCTGTTTTTGAGCCACTGATACATCCCAGCGAGAAATACTCCTGTCAGCAGAATCATCCCCGCCGCCGCGGTTTCCACATAACGTGTCAGGTTTCTCTGGATCTCGTTTATGGAAATGTCAACGGCCAGGACCGCCACCTTCTCCCCTGTGGAATTCAATATGGGAACCAGCCCGGTATAATCATAGCCAAAGCTGGTTTTATCTATGAAATAGCTGATCTCCTTATCGTCCCCCTGCATCTTTTCCAGATAAAGGGCCGCCACCCTGGAAGAATATACGTCTCCCGTGAGTTTGCCGAACACCTCAAGCGTATCCTGATAAAGCTCCCAATCATATTCCGTTGAGCCTACCATCACATCCAGCATATTGTCACGTTCATTGGTGTTTAAGGGTTTTACAATATAAATGTATTCGATATCATATATTCCCTTGATCCGGTCGATAATCTCCTGGGTCCTGTAATAGTCCTCCGACTTCCTGCCCGTAAAGATGCAGTTTTCCAGGTCGTCCCCGTCGATTTCCGTCAGGGCATACTGAAGGATCCCCTTCATGTATGCCTGATACTGGCCCATCATGCCGCGAAAATAATTTACCGCGCCAAAAGCCGCCATGACCAGGCTCAGAAAAAAACAGAATGCCGCGCAGACAAGGAGAACCTTTTTACTGAGCTTATGCCTGCATGTCCTTTTATCTTCCATATTCCCTTACATTCCTTTCCATTTGCTCAGGCTTTCTTTCAGCCTGCCTCCCTGCCTTTGGCACGGCTCTTCCTCATAACGAGATAATGCGCCAGCCCCAGGCTCGACAGGATACTGAAAAACACCCCTGCCGCGGCTTCAAAACGAGCGGACGACATCAGACCGCCAAAGGCCGCCGGCCCCAAAGACTCTCCGATATTTTCGGAGAAATTGTAAATGCCCATGGATTTATCTTCCCCATACTTCCTGCAGGCGTCAAGCTCCAGGAAATAGTTTTGCTGCACCGGCTTCCCGTAAGAAGCCCCCAGCCCCATGCACAAAAGAGCCGCCACCATTCCTCCCATATTGGGAAACGCCGCAAATATCAAAATCGCCGCAAGGTTCATAAAGAGCGCCGCATACATGGCCAGATCCTTTAAGGTCCTGGAAAACCATCCGGTCAGGTTATCTGCAAAAAGCACGGCGGCCTGGGAATAGAGCATGATAAGGAAAGAACAGATCGTCTCGCCGTATCCCCGCTCATCACAAAAAACAGGGACATAGTAAAAAACAAAACTCCCGAAAATAATATAAGGATTCTGGACCAGCGCAAAAAACAAGACGACCGGCCTGCTGCGCAGAAAACGCCCTGTGGAAATTTCCGTGGAAATTCCCTGCCCTTTATCCTTCCGGGACGCTTTCTCCCTGTCTTCTGCATCCTCTTTTTCCGTCGCCAAAGCTCCCGGGACGGCTTTTCCCTTCCCCATCATGATTCCCGTCAAAGACAGCAGGAACAGCCACGACAGGGAGACGATCCCAAACACGAGACGCTGTCCCGCGGAAACGGCCAGCAGCGATCCCAGCATCATGCCGAAATTAATGCCGGAAAAACAGGCTCCGTTATAAACCGAAAATCCACGTGTGCGGTCCTCCTCCTTTTCCACATAGGTGAGAAGCACATAGACGGCGTTGGTAATCAGCCCCACACCAATGCCGTCAAGCACCAGCCCCGCGCAGACGGCATAAAATCCAGGCATCAGGTAAATCAACAGATTCCCCCCAAAAGAGCAGGCCGCCGAGACCATCAGGATTCTGCAAATCCCATGCTTCCTGACCAGGTTTGCACAAAACAGGGACATTACCCCGATGAGAAACACATTTACCGTTATAGGCAGGGCGCCCGCCAGCTCCCGCGCTTCTTCCGGGAAAATGCCGGTTTTCCGGATCAGATACACGGGAAGAAAAGTGGAGGGCATATTGTAAGCCGTAAAAATGAGAAACACCAAAAGCCGGATCCAGTGGCCGGGAAGAACATTCGTTTCCCCGGAAGCCCTTTTTTCCCTGAAAAGGCTGTACTGGCCGGCGATGGATAAAATCTCCACGGATATGAGATACACCAACATCAGGATGACCAGGGCGGACATAAGGATTTTCGCCAACAGCCCGCGCAGCGTGTCCGTTATCACATAAGTATCCACCCCCACGGCCACGGCCCCGCCGACCTTTCCCGTGTCGTCAAATACAGGCACCTTGACGGAAAGATAGGTGCCGGAAATATCGGCAACCGCATGGTCCCACACCGCCTTCCCCGTGTCATAAACCGCCTTCAGCTCCTCTGATTCCACAGAGTCCAGAGGGAAGAAGGAGCCGATGGACTGGTCCAGATAGGCGACGGCATAACCGGTACTCTCGTCTTCCGCCATTTTTAAGATATTACAGTACAATTGACTGTAAAACTCTATGTTTTTGGGAAATGACCGCTCCATCGCCTCGCACAGGCGGTTATAAGCCTCTCCCCCGAACCCGCCGGTCTCCTCGACCCGTTCTATGTCACCGCCCTGTATCTGGTTTGCCACCGTCCAGGCGATTCCTTCAAGCTGCTCTTCTATCTTCTCCCGGTAGCTTGCGGCAAACGCATTCATCAGAAGCCCGCACAAAAGAACAGAGACAACCATAGCCGTCCCTGCGGCGCAGAACGCGATCATCCGTATGTTGTCATGCTTTCTTCTGAAAAAGCAGCATAAGAAACGGAGGATTAAAACACAGGAAACAACAAGACATAAGCATGCGGCTCCCAACCACACGGCCTGAAAAAGCACGGTCCTTCCGTTTTTCTTCAGCACAAAAAAGTCTTTGGCTCCGTCTTTTGCGGCCACATGGAGCCCGTCATCGTCCAGAAGGAGAAACGCCCCGTCCTTTGCAAAATTAACCGTGAGGGAACCGGCGGATTCGCAGACCGGCGTGCTGTTTTTCCCGGCCCTGTCCACAAGCCGTACCTGCCGGTTCCGGATATCCGTAAAATATACTTCTCCGTTTTCGTCAGCGGCAAGCCGGAAGGGAACCACGTTTTTATCTGTCTCTGACGAGAGGCTGTACAGGACGTCCCCTTTTTGCACTCCTTCAGAAAACTCCCGGATTGTGCCGTTTTTGTCAAGAATATAGGCGGTATTTCCCACAAACACGGCATCGCTCACCCCATGGAAAGCATTCTCAAAAGGGATTTCCCTGCCGTTTATGACAACATGGTCCGGAAGGCATTCCACAAACCGCGGCATGTCCCCTGAAACGCCGGTTCCCTGGATTCCGTAAAAACGGCTTTTATTGATCCCGCCGTCCGGATAATCCCGTTCACAAACGGTCCTGACATAATTTCCGTTCTCGTCATAAAAGAGAATGGCCTCCCATGTAACCGCCATTCCTTCCCATCTGGCAGCCGACACATAGAGCCCGTTTTCTTCCACGGAAAAATCATTCATATAAAACAGGCCGCCTTCCTTGCGGGGAGGCTCCTCTATGGTGAAACGTATCCGCCCTGTTTCATCAAAGCAGGCCAGCCTTTCATGGCCGCTGTCCAAAACGTAATAAAGCCCGCTATCTCCTTGTTTGGCGCTGTATCCAAGGGAAATCTCCGATTGTTTTTGCAGCGCGTCTTTAAGAGACATCCTCCACGCCGCGCAGAAAACGGACAGAACCGCCAGAATAACTGCCAGAATAACATCCGCCCGCCGTATTTTGACAGAAAGGAAATACCCTTTCAGGCGTCTACTCCACCACATAATTGCCATACTCCTTCCTGTCCCACGGCGCGTCAAATATGGTATGGACATTGTCTTTTGACAAAAGCTCAGGGAGCAGGATACAGGAAAGGTTTACGTCTCCCTTATGTGCCTTCCGGCACTTCCGGAAAGAATCCGTCTCATCCATACTGTTAATTTCGATCACATTGTCAATTCCGAACAGGTAATAGGGAAGGGCGGGCATGGACACATAGTCTTTTATGGATTCCAGCTTTTCTGGTATCCTTGTGATTCCCCTCAGGATTTTGTTGCGTTCTATGTACGGCGCGCGCGCTTCATAAAACCTCCGGCAGATTCCCTCATCCCTTCCGTGGACGGCCTCGCAGCGCACATTTGGATACAATGTCTGCATCCGTCCGATCACATCCAGATAAAGATCGCTGATCTCATGGCCGATTCTGTTAAATTCCTCGAGGGCCTTCTGCCTGACCTTCTCCTCCACATTCCACAAAACCGCTTCTAAGTATTTTGCATAAGACATGTCCGGTATTGACAGCACAAGAGGCCCGGAAACGGACTTTGCTATCTCGAACGGATACTTGATGAACATCCACTCCTGGGGGGTAAGGCCGGATTTTTTGTTGTCGAAATGGACTGCCTGTATCTCGCCTCCATAAACTGCTGCAAATTCCAAAAACCCCATGTTTTTTTCATAGCCGTTTCCGTCTTCCAGATGGGACTTTCCTGTGTTGTAGTCAAAATAGTCTTTTCTCCCGCCGGTCCTTACGACCTCCACCTTGACTTCGTCCGTCCCGAAAAGACATGGGCCTCCCTCAACGGCAACCGGCTTCCCCTCATATAGTTTTCCGGCCATATCTTCCATTCCCGCGGTGAAATACGGCATTTTTTCCCTGAGCGGATGCATGACGCGGCCAAAAGGGGGAAAAATCCGGGACAGCATGGGAAAATCAAGAATTTCCGCGCACTTTTTGTAAACCAGCCTGTACTTCCCTTCCTCTCCCATAACGGCCTCATAGAAATCACCGGATACGATTTTAAAGCCCGTCATTTCCCGGCTGCTGTGCTGGTAGACCGTTTCCTCCTGCCGGAGCCCTTTTTCCCTGCAAATCTCCCCAATGGTTGTAATCATAGCCTGCCGTGCCTCCGTTTCTATCCCGTATACCTTTACCCTATATTTTTTTCACAATGGACAGAATATTCTCCTCATTCTCATAGCGATATAAGACATCATCCATGGTTTTCCTGGTAATAAAAATCCCAAGGCCGCCTATCTGCCGCTCTTCCACATCGAGCGTAAGATCCGGGTCAGGTATTTTTAAAGGGTCAAAAGGAATGCCTTGATCTGAGAACTCAAAAACAGCCGTCCGCGTGTCCGGAGAAAAACGAAAAGAAAGCTTTACCTCGCCCTTTTTCCCTTCATAAGCATAATGGGCAATATTCACAAAAATTTCTTCAACCGCAAGCACAACCGCCATTTTTGTCTTCATCGGACACCCGGCCTTTTCCAGTTCGTCTTCAGCAAAGCCAAGCACATCTCCCAAAGCCTGGTCCTCGGCCGGAAAAATCCGTTCTGTCTTGTCATGGCCCATCTTAAAATTCACGCTCCTTTTGATATCCCCGCATTCCTGTAATACCGGTTTAGCTGCTTCTGGTTCCGGATCACGGTTACTTTTTCTTTGTATTTTTCCATAACCGTTCGGAATTCTTTCTTGCGTTCTCCGGTGCGTCCCTTAAAAAGCACCCACCAGATAAATTCCCCGTCCAGTTTTTCCATGCATCCATTCCCCATATCCTGCCTGGTCCTCCCCCTGTACTTCCGGTAACGCTTCCACACCCGGTACAGACAGGAAAAACGGTTAAAACAAAGGAGGACAATGCGGTCCGCCTCGTCAAGCCGGCGTTTATACTCTGTTTTTGTGTAATTCCCGTCAATCACCCAAGAAGTGTGGGAATCCATAAAACGGGCGGCCATCGCCTGCATTTCCTCCCGGGAACGGGGCTTCCATCCGGGCAGCCAGAAAATATGGTCAAAATGGAGAACCGGAAGTTTATATTTTTCGCCCAGATACTTCGCTAACGTAGACTTGCCGCTGCCGGAAAACCCCATAACCAGAATTTTCATTTTCCTCACCCATCCTTATCCCGTTCAATCTTTGAGACACAAAAAAGCCGCCAGGTTCCCTCTCTTTGTCCCCACGGCCCTATGGGAAAACAAAAGCCCGGGATTGCAGTGGGTGCAGATATCCGTTACATGGATATTTTCACCCGCCACGCCTGCCTCCCGGAAAATGATCTCATTGGCTTTCCACAAATCCAACTGATATTTTCCGTTTTCCTTTTTATAATAGAGCCGCGGCAGATCCTTTTTATCAAAAACCTCCGCAAAAGCCTCCGCCACTTCTTCCCCCACCTCAAAGCAGTCCTGGCAAATGCTGGGGCCGATTCCCACAATCACGTCTTTTGCCCTTGTGCCATACTCTTTTTCCATCACTTTTAACGTCTTCTCCCCCATTCTCCCCGTGGTTCCCCTCCACCCGGAATGGGAAAGCCCGATAGCCCTGTGCGCCGGATCCAATATATAGAGAGGGACGCAGTCCGCAAAAAATGTCACCAGGGTAATCCCCGGAACATTAGTCACCAAACCGTCCACATCCTGATAATCCCGCTCCCGGCATATCCCTTTTCCTGCGTCTTCTTCCGTCACCACCCTTACATTGGTCGTGTGGGTCTGCCAGGACAGCACCATACGGCTTTCATCCACTTCCAGGACGTCCGCCATCCGCCGGTAATTTTCCATTACATGGGCCGGGTCATCACCCCTGGCAAAAGTAAAATTCATAGAAGAAAACCAGCCTTCGCTGACGCCCCCCATCCTGGTTGAAAACCCATGACGCACCATTCCCGCAGCTTCCAGCGCCGGAAATTCCAGCCAGACCACATGGTTTCTTTCCTTAACGGCAAGGGCTTCCCTCCCCTTTTTCCTCTTCCACTCCATCTCCTTTTGCTCCTTTCACAACAGCCTAAAATGCATTCCGGATCCACTGGATTTCCCCGCCTAAAATACACACTACATCAAACCGGCATGGAACACTTCCATACCGGCGGCTGTAAAGATAATATTGTGCTGTCATACGGATACGGCGCTGTTTGCAGGAAGTCACGGCCTCCGCAGGGGCGCCGTGGCTTACGGTCCTGCGGTATTTCACCTCTATAAAGACCAGGTAATCCCCGTCCTTCCCGATCAGATCGATCTCTCCCTGGCGGCCGTGATAATTCTGCTCTAAGATCGTCACTCCCTGCCTCTTTAAGTATTCCGCCGCCATGTTCTCATACCGGCTTCCGATGTGACGCCTGTCCGGATGATGATTCCCCTTCTCCATCTTCCCCTGCTCCCGTTTTCCGTATATTGCCGTCATACTTTTTCAAAAAAGTGCGCCTGTGGATCGGGCATAACCCGTGCTTTTCTATGGCAGCCATATGGGCCGCCGTCCCATACCCTTTATGCCTTGCAAAACCATAGTCCGGATACAGCTTATCGTACTCTTCCATCATATGGTCCCGTGTCACCTTTGCCAGAATACTTGCCGCGGCGATGGACACGCTTTTTGCGTCTCCCTTGATAATCTTGACCTGCTCGGTCTCCACCCCCGGAATCACCACCGCGTCATTTAAAAGCAGATCCGGCTCCACCGAAAGCCCGGCAATCGCCTTCCTCATGGCCTCATAGGTGGCCTGAAGGATATTGATCCGGTCGATCTCTCCGGCATCCACAATCCCCACGCTCCATGCGACCGCCTTGTCTTTAATTTCGGCAAACAGCTCTTCCCTGCGTTTTTCTGACAGCTTCTTAGAATCATTCAGATATAAGATCTCGCAGTCCGGAGGAAGGATCACGGCCCCTGCCGCCACCGGGCCGGCTAAAGGCCCCCTTCCAGCCTCGTCAATCCCGCAGATTGCCGAACGGGAGGCGTACCTGCGTTCATATTCCCTCATCCGTTCCAGCCGTTCCCGTTCAGCAGCCAGTTTTTCTCCGCTCAGTTTTCTCATGGGACCTTCTCCTTTTTGTTCTCCTAAGGAACTGTCACGAAATAAATTGCGCACCTTGCACAATTTATTTTGCGACAGTTCGTTGGCCAAATGCCTTCTGGCATTTTTCAGGAACCGCATTATCGGCTTATGCATCCGTGGTTTCGGGAAGCTCCAGGGTGATCCTTCCGAGCCGCCCGCTTCGGAAATCATCGATGACAATCCCTGCCGCCTTTGCCAAGTCAAGTTCCCCGCCTTTCATCAGGCAGGCGCGGGTCCAGGCAATCTGACGGAGCATCCTGACCTGGTCAGTTTCCTTTTCCAGGTCAAAAAAGGCTTCCTCCTTTGTCTTTTCTTTTGTGTCCGGCAGGGCCTCACTTTCCTGAATTTCATATCGCCCCTTTAGCGCCGCCGGGTATCGTTCCCAAAGCAGCTTTAAAAGTTCCATGGCAAGCTCTTCCCTGTTTAAAATCTCATCATTTACAGAGCCAAGCATTGCCAGATAAAGCCCCACCTTCTGGTCTTCGAACTTCGGCCACAAAATACCCGGGGTATCCAGAAGCTCTAAAGACTTGTTCAGCCGGATCCACTGGTTGCCTTTGGTGACTCCCGGCTTGTTGCCGGTCTTTGTGCAGGCTTTTCCTGCAAAGGAGTTAATGAAGGTAGACTTTCCCACATTCGGGATTCCCACCACCATTGCCCGGACAGGACGGTTTTGTATGCCTCTTTTCCGGTCCCTCTCCAGCTTTTCCTTACAGGCCTCGGCAACTATGCCGTTGATCTTTTTCAGTCCGCCCCCGCTTCTGGAATTGACCTCCGCCACATAAAATCCCTTTTCCTGAAACCAGGCCGTCCATGCCGCATTCCGGCTTGCTTCTGCAAGATCCGACTTGTTCAGGAGAATCAGCCTGGCTTTCCCCTTTCCCAGTTCGTCAATATCCGGATTCCGGCTTGCGAGAGGAGCCCTGGCGTCCACCAGTTCGATGATCAGGTCGATCAGCCGGATATCCTCCTTCATAGCCCGTTTTGCCTTTGTCATATGTCCTGGATACCATTGTATATTCAAAAGCCGTTCCTCCTGTCATTCCAACATTCCGTTCATGTGTTAATAGGAAGGGATCAGCCGGATATCCATCAGCGGATAGACCCGCAGCCATACCTTTCCCAGGATCTGCTCCTCTTTCACATTTCCCACATTGGCAAAACGGCTGTCTTCACTGCTGTCCCGATTGTCTCCCAAAAGAAAATATTCATGATCGCCAAGCTTTATCGGGTTCTCCGCCAGTCCGGCCAGGGATACCTGGTCCAGGTTGTCCTTTGCCTCCAGCCTTTCCCCGTCTATATATACATAGCCTCCCTGGATCTGCACCGTCTCGCCCGGAAGCCCGATCACTCTTTTGACCGTCCTTTTTTCCTCCCGCTCAAATACCACCACATCCAGCCTTTCCGGCTTTCCAAAATCGTAGATCAGTTTGTTCATCAAAACCACATCGCCGGAATTTAAAAGCGGCATCATGGACTGTCCTGCCAGCGTCACCTGCACGCCAAAGGTATGCAGGCAGAACCAGGCAAATGCAATCACAACCGTCACATCCACGATCCAGCTCATGACGACACGAACCGGCCTCACTTCTTCCCTGTAATAAAAATCCACAGACTCCACCCCATCTATATAAAACAGATAAATCCATTCCCACAGAAAAACTAAGGGACAATTTACATTGTCCCATAAGTCCTCTGCAACAGACTGCCTCTCCTCGCTGTCTTCCGTCACATCTGTCCCATTATTTTACCAGCTCTTTAACCTTTGCACGTTTGCCTACACGGTCTCTCAGATAATACAGTTTCGCGCGTCTTACTTTACCCTTGCGGACAACCTCAATGGCATCCACAAACGGGGAATGTACCGGCCATGTCTTTTCAACGCCGATTCCGTTGGAATTCTTCCGGACGGTGAACGTCTCACGGGCGCCGCCGTTCTGCCTCTTGATCACAGTTCCCTCGAAAACCTGGATTCTCTCCCGGTTTCCCTCTTTGATCTTGTTATGCACCCGCACGGTGTCGCCTACATGGAATTCCGGAACCGATTCTTTTAACTGTTCCGCCTCGATCTTCTTAATGATATCATTCATGTTGTGTGAACCTCCTTCATATGTTTGATGTTCTTTAATGCCTCTCAGGGCAACAGAGGACCATCTCTTTTTCTTCGTCACAACGCAATTGATCTTAACATAATTTTCTTATAATTGCAAGTATTTTCTACAATTCCTGCCAATCTTTCGCGGGCGTACTGTAACCGTTCAGATAGGTCTGCGCATTTACTGCGCACTTACTATTTACGGGGCGGCTGAATCGCAGCCTGGCCGTTTACCCGTACCCCGAAAACCCTCGAAGAACGTCGGCGCTTAATGAGCTGGGATGCTTTTCCCGGCGAATTTAGCGTCCGCTATGTTCTTCACCGGAGCGAGAGCGCGTTTTCCGGGGTACGGGTAAACGGCCAGGCGGATCTCACACAGGCTTTCTAAAGGATATCTTCCCTTTCACGGGAGATTTCCTCCAAAAATTCCTTCTCCTTATCCGTCAGCACCGCCGCCTCCAGAAGATCCGGCCGTCTTTCCAGCGTCCTGCGTATGGATTGCCGGCGCCTCCATGCCTCGATATTCTTGTGATGGCCGGAAAGCAGCACCTCCGGCACACGCCGCCCTTCATATACCTCCGGGCGGGTATACTGAGGATATTCCAGCAGATTATCATGGAAGGATTCGATCTCCGCCGATGTCTCATTGCTCAACACCCCGGGAACCAGCCGTGAGATACAGTCAATCATCACCATGGCAGGCAATTCCCCTCCGGTCAGCACATAATCTCCCACAGACAAATAATCGGTGACGATCATCTCCAAGGCCCGCTCGTCAATTCCTTCATAATGGCCGCATAAAAACACCAAATCCTCTTCCTGCGCCAGTTCTCTGGCCACAGACTGGTTAAATACCTTTCCCTGCGGCGTCATATAGAGAACCCTGGGCCGTTTCCCCAGACGGGTACATAAAGCCTCGTAGGCATCGCATACCGGCGCCGCCTGCATCACCATACCGGCGCCGCCCCCATAAGGCGCGTCGTCCACATGACCATGCTTTTCCTTTGTATAATCCCGGATATTAACAGCCTCAACCGACAAAATCCCCTTATCCACGGCCCGTCCGATAATGCTGGTATGCAGCCCGTCCATAACCATATCCGGAAACAGAGTAAGAACATGATAATACATCTCCCCTGCCCTCCTTTACAAGTCCAGAAGCCCGTCCATAATATGGACCGTGACGGTCCCTCCTTCCAGGTCTACCTGCAGGACACATTGTTTGATGGCCGGAAATAAATATTCCTTCCCATCTTTCCCCTGAATGACATACACATCGTTGGCGCCTGTTTTCAGGACATCCTTCAAAACGCCAAAATCCTCTCCCTGGTCTGTCACAACCTGAAGCCCGATCAAATCTACAATAAAATTCTCATCCGGCCCTAACTTCACCGCCTGGTCCCGCCGGATCAGAAGATCTTTCCCCTTATATTTTTCAATCTCATTGATATTGTTAAATTCCCTGAATTTTAATATCACCATATTTTTGAAAAATTTAACACTCTCAATATTTAAGACCATAGGCTCCGGCCTGATATCAAGAACCACGGTCTTTAATTTCTTAAACCTGTTTACATCATCCGTGGTCGGATATACTTTTACCTCCCCCCGCACTCCGTGGGTGGAGGAGATTACACCTACCCGCAGCATATCTTCCATAGATAAACCTCCTGAAAAAAGCTGCCGCCTGTATTTGCCAGACGACAGCCCTAATGGCTATTGAATATCCACAACAACCTTCTTGTCTTCTTTCGAAGCGGCTGCTTTTACAACGGACCGGATCGCCTTGGCAATACGTCCCTGCTTGCCGATCACCTTTCCCATGTCCGATGGCGCCACTTTCAGTTCAATCAGGGTCTCGCCATCTTTCTCGGTCTCGGTCACAACCACCTCATCCGGATTCTCAACTAATGCTTTCGCAATAACCTCAACCAGTTCTTTCATAATAGGATTCCCCTCATCATTACTGGATGCCCGCGGTCTTTAAAAGCTTTGCCACGCGGTCGGTGGGCTGGGCGCCGGTAGCCAGCCATTTCTTTGTGGCTTCTTCATTGAACTTAATTGCGCTCGGCTCCAGATTCGGATCATAGGTACCAACTTCCTCAATGAACCTGCCGTCTCTGGGAGACCTGGAATCTGCAACAACGATTCTATAGAAAGGTTTCTTCTTTGCACCCATTCTTCTCAATCTCATCTTAACTGCCATGTCGTATCACCTCCTTAACCTGTACTGATCTGTGCAGCCGTTCCTAAAGGCTGCAATCTATTAACAAATACAGCCAATCTCCGCCTTTTTACGGCAATGTGGAAAATGACGTACTGTTATCAAACTCAGAAAGGCATCTTCATCTTGCCGAACATTCCGCCCAGCCCGCCGAAACCGCCTCTTCCCTTCTTGCCTCCCATCATGCCGGGAAGCTGTTTCATCATCTTTTTCATCTGGTCGAACTGCTTGACGATCCGGTTCACCTCGCTGATATCCACGCCGGCTCCCTTTGCGATGCGCTGTTTTCTGGACGGGTTCATGAGGGAGGGATTGGCCCGCTCCTCCTTTGTCATGGATAAGATAATGGCCTCCACCCGGCCCATGGCGGAATCGTCGATCTCCGGCATACCGCCTTTTAACTGGCCCATGCCGGGCAGCATGCTCATAATGCCTCCAAGGCCGCCCATCTTCTTGATCTGGTTCATCTGCTCCAGGAAATCATTGTAGTCAAACTCTGCCTTGCGCAGCTTCTGGCTCATCTCCCTGGCTTTTTCCTCATCCATCTGGAGCTCCGCCTTCTCGATCAGGGTAAGGACATCTCCCATGCCGAGAATCCTCGAAGCCATACGGTCCGGATAAAACTGTTCCAGATCCGACAATTTTTCTCCCATGCCGACGTACAAAATCGGCTTTCCGGTAACGGCACGGATAGAAAGAGCTGCCCCGCCCCGTGTGTCGCCGTCTAACTTGGTCAGGATAACGCCGTCGATCCCCACCTTTTCCTGGAACGAAGACGCCACATTCACTGCATCCTGCCCGGTCATGGCATCTACCACAAGAATGGTCTGGTCCACAGAGACCGCGCTTTGGATCCGCACCAGCTCATCCATCATGCCTTCATCCACATGGAGACGTCCTGCCGTATCTAAAATAACGACATTATAACCGTTCTTGGCCGCGTGCTCTACGGCAGCCCTGGCAATATTCACCGGATCCTGACGGTCTCCCATGGAAAACACAGGAACCCCCTGCCGCTCCCCGTTGACCTGAAGCTGCTGAATCGCAGCCGGGCGGTACACGTCGCAGGCAACCAAAAGCGGCTTGCGCCCCCTGGCCTTCAGCTTTCCCGCAATCTTTGCGGTGGTGGTGGTCTTTCCTGCGCCCTGCAGGCCGGCCATCATAATGACCGTGATCTCACTGGCCGGCTTTAAAAGAATCTCCGTAGTATCGGATCCCATCAGGCTGACCAGCTCCTCGTTGACAATCTTGATGACCATCTGGCCGGGCTGCAAAGACTCAAGGACTTCTTCTCCCACGGCCCGGGCCTGCACGGAACTTATAAACTGCTTGACCACTTTAAAGCTGACATCCGCCTCCAAAAGAGCCATCTTCACTTCCTTCAAGGCAGTCTTAACATCTGCCTCCGTCAGCCGCCCTCTGCCCCGCAGGCTCTTAAACACATTCTGTAATTTATCCGATAAGCTCTCAAAAGCCATACGAACCCTCCTGCCTGCAGCAAATGACGCTGCCTTACAATTCCATAATATCCGCCGCTATCTTCTCGACCTGCCGGATCAGCTCCTCATCCCTGGTCTCCTCAAACTGCCGGAGCTTCTGCTGGATCTCTTCCGCCATCTGTTTTGTGTGCTGGAATTTGCTGACCAGATGAAGCTTTTCCTCATAACCGCCTAGTATCTTGTCGCACCGTTTTATCAGGTCATGTACCCCCTGGCGGCTGATCCCCCGCTCCTGGGCGATCTCCCCGAGGGACATATCCTCAAACACTGCGTCTTCATAAACGGAACGCTGATGCGCCGTCAATAATTCGCCATAAAAATCATACAGAAGGCTTTGCTTCAGAATACTTTCCATAACATCACCTTGACTACTATACAAGAAAAGAGGGGAAGTGTCAAGTGTTTTTTCTTTACAGACTTTGCTTACAGACTTCGGAACTTTTGTTCGTGTTGTTTCATCTTGTGTTATCCTTGTTTAGTTTATATCAGTGCTGCTGCCATCCTGAAAGAATTTGAAATGGAATCCGCTGCGGAAAGCGCTTTCGTCAATATGGTACTGGTGGATATGACCGAATACGCAAGGCAGCACAGCGACAAGGCAGTAAAAAAGACTTTAAGCATCCCCATGTGGCTGAATACTCTTTGTGAGGAAAAAAGCATCAACT
>CATKXR010000011.1 GCA_949840805.1 uncultured Lachnospiraceae bacterium
TGGTGGAAAACCAAAGGAGATCATTTTGAAGGATAAACCACAGAAAAAGATCAGTAGCCATAAGCAGGAAACAGCTTATGATTACTGACCTTTTTTGCATTTCTACTTTAAATTGATGCGTTTATCCCCGCTTTTCCTGCCCTTATCCACCGCGCAATACCAGGCTGCTTCCCTGCCGCCCCTTCTTCCCATCTCATCACATATTTCCCCGACTGCCTGTCTTTCTTCCCCATTCAGAAGTCCCATGATTTCACATAATGTTTCCGGCCCCGGCTTTTCTATCCGGTAATATCCATATTCACAGCCTTCCCAAAGCCGTTCTCCCTCTAAGTCTGACAGCATAACCCTTTCGGCGCCGTTTTGAAATGCATGATGTACGTTGCGCAGGACCAGACGCTCCCATTCCTCCTCCTCACATCTGCTCACCAGAAAATATGCTGTTTTTTCTTCTTTGATATGAGATTGTAAAATATGGTAGCTCCACAGCTCATTTTTGCTGTGCTGCCAGGAAGGAAGCTCCTCCTCATATTCCATTTTAATCAAAGTCAGGCCCCTGGCAGGCGCCGTAGGCCCTGCCTGACGCCTGTCCCTGGCTCCAAGGATTTTTGCAATCTTCTCCGGCGGGTATGCTCCTGTTCCCACACGTATCAGCGTCCCTGCAATAATCCTCACCATATTATACAGAAAACCGCTTCCCCTGACCCGAAGCACAATCTGGTCCCCGTCCCTTTTTATATCCAGGCCGTAGATTGTCCTTACGGTATCCTCCACATTGCTCCTTGCTGTACAAAAGCTTTTAAAATCGTGTTCCCCCACTAAAAATTCAGCCGCCTGGCGCATCTTTTCCACGTCCAGGGGATAATAACAAAAATACGCATACAATCGTTCGGTTGGCAGGGATATCCGTCTGTTTAAAATCCGGTATTCATACGTCTTCGTGCAGTTGGCCTTCCTGGGATGCCAGGAAAGCGGCACCTCCTCTGAACTCTGCACCCGGATATCTTCCGGCAATCCCTGATTGACTGCCAGGCAGATTTTATCTGCCGCTATCCGGTTCTCTGTGTCAAACACTGCCACATTTCCCAAGGCATGCACTCCCGCATCTGTGCGGCTGGCTCCGATCACGGCAACCGGTTCTTTCAAAAGCGCCGTCAGCTCCCTGTTCAAAACCTCTTCTATGGTCACGCCGTTGTTCTGGTACTGCCAGCCACAGTAGTTTGTCCCGTCATAGGCCACAACCAGCTTAATCCTCTTTTTCATCCTTTTTCTCTGCCATGCCCTCCCATATGCTTTTCATGCCATATATTTTTATGCCATATATATGACAAATATCTTTACTGCACTCCCATTGCCGCCTTCAGCCGGGCGATCTCCTTCGGGTAGTAATCTGTCACACAATGTTCTCCCGCCTGTTCCATCCATTCCAGCGCCCCCTGCAAATTTCCCCGTTTTTCCTCTATCTTTGCCATGTCCTCCATGCCCTCATAGCAGGCCTGGCCGCTGCAGGTAAATACGGCATGTTGGAACGACAGGGCTTTTCTGGCCATCTCCTCTGCCTCCTCAAGCCGGTTTAAATGGATCAGCACATCTGCAATCCCTTCATAAGTACAGCAGTCTTCCGGATCGTCTTCTAATTCTTTCCTGTAATTTTCCAATGACCTTTCGTAGCACTTTACGGCTTCTTCTTTTCTCCCCAAAGCCTCGTAGACCTCTCCCAGCTTCATCCACCCATAAGTGCTTTCTTCATCCAGGCTTACTGCCCTTTCCAGGAAAGGAAGCGCCTTCTCCTGTTCTTTTCTCTCATCGGAATAGTATTTTCCGAACGTCCGCCAGTTCCTGGCATTCTCCGGCTCATGGTCAATGGCACGTTGGTAATACTCCTCCGCCTTCTCGTAATCCTTAGCCTTCTCCCAGCAAAGAGCAATCTCTCGGTATGCCGAGGAAGTCTGCGACGGCTTCACCTCCATATAGCGGCCCAGGCAATTAGCCGCTTCCTGGTACTTTTTCTGCCTTCTGAGTATCGTCGCATAAATCCACAAAAGGCTCCCGTCATCCGGCCTTTTCGCCAGTCCTTCCTTCAAGTACCGGACTGCCTTATCATTCTGGTGAGTGCGCTTCATCAGCCGGCTTAAGTCGCGGATAGCCTGGAAGTCTCCGTTTTTCCATCCCTCTTCATAAGCATGCTCCGCTTCTTCCCATTTTCCCTGATCCTGCAGCACATCTCCCAGCCCGTCCCACGCAACGCCGTAAGAAGAATTTTTTTCCAAAGAATTTTTAAAGGCCTCCTCCGCCTCCTCGTATCGATGCATGGACTCCAATGCCCTGGCCATGCGGTAATAGATATAATAGCCGTCCAGCCCTTTTTTCATCATCTCCCGGTACAGCTCTTCTTCTTCCTCATACCGCTTCAGGTCATGGAGATACCTTCCCTTCATATACGCGCGGGTAGGCGTGTCCTGCCCTCTTATAGCCTTTTCGATCCAGTTCAGGGCTTCCTGCAGCCGGTCCATATCGTAACAAAGCCCGGCATATTCCTGGCATACCAGCGCCGCTTCCCCGGTCTGCTCCGCCAGCTCCTTTAAAATCCTTTCCGCCTCGTCATTTTCCTCCATACCACGCAAAGCTTTCACATAATAATACCGGATCTGCGCGCTTTGATATCCCTGCTTCAATATATCCTCTGTCAATTCCCGGACTTCCTGAAAACGCTCCAGATCCAGCAAAACTTCCATTTTCAGATTGAAAGAATCCCTATGGAATCCCATTTCCAATGCCTTATTGCATTGTTCTAACGCTTCTTCTAACCGTCTCTCATTAGATAATATACCCGCCTGCCGGTAAAAAGCCTCCGGGTCCTCCGGAAAACATTCTGCTGCCTGCCGGTATATCTCCATCGCCTTTTTCGTATCTCCGATGCAGTCATATTCCTGCGCTAGATCAAGATACAGCTTTAAAGGACGCTCCTCCGTCTCAAAAATATCCCATATCTCCTGACGGTATTTTACTGCCGGTTCAAAATCCTCCAGTTTATGGCAGCTCTCCGCCATCATGATCAGCCAAGACATTCTTTGGTCTTCGCCTGGCTCTTTTCCTTTTAATATTTCCCTGACCCGCTCATACCGCCGACCCAGCCAGCACACATTGGCAAGCTCCCACCAGTCGTCAAATTCCGGATCTTCCTCCATCTGAGCAGAAAGCTCCCTGGCAGTATCTGCAATCTGTTCCTCTATATATTCCCAGGGCTCCTCCACATAATTCTTTGACCGCTGATAACAGGTCAGGGCCTCGGACAAATATCCCTGACGCCGCATCAGGTCTCCCAAAATCTGCCAATGGCCAGGAGACTCCGGATCCTTTTCAAGAATCCCTTTCATAATTTCTTCCAGTTCCTTAAAGTCCGCCCCGGATGCCTCATATTCCAAGGCGGCGCGGACATACCAATAGCCCGTAGCCACATTGTCCCGGTCTGTGGCAAAAAGATTCCTGGCCATCTCCCACACCTGTTGCTCATGGCCTCTCTGCATGGCTTCATGGCGGATTCGAAGCACCATTAGATCCGGATGCTCTGCCCCCATCTCATCCATCTTCTTTAAGATCCCCTCTACCGCTTCCCGGTTTTTCTCCCCCAGCGCCTTGCGGAGACTGAAAAATGCCTCACAGAACTCGTCATAATCAAAATCTTCCTTCCCTTTCAGGATATCATAGCGAAAGGAATCCTCTTCCTGGATCCGGTCATAAAGATAAGCCACAAACCCCTCCGGAAAATGGCGGTACAGTTCATCCTCTTCTTCCAGCCAGCCAAAAGCCTTATCAAACACCTGATAGCAGGAATGGGGCAGATGAAAATGATCCATCAGAAACCCGAGAAGGCTCCATCCTGCTTCCCTCTGGCTCTCCAGCTCCTGACAGACCGGCATTAAAAGAAGTTTCTCCCATTCCTCCGGACATATCCGGCGGCTATAGTCCGAATAAATTTCCTCGGCCTTCTTCAGAAAGTCCTGGATTTCTTCTCTCCCAAGCATCTCACTTTCACAGATATCGGAGGCTTTCCCGGCCTCTCTCTCCGCCTTAATCCTTTTTGCCTCTTTTAAGGCCTCCTCCATGGCGGTTCTCAGATGTTTGAATCCTTCCGGATCCTCCTCAGGATGATATACGGGAAGTTTCTCTAAATACGCATGCTTTATTTCCCCTTCATCTTCCGTAGGCCCTATTCCTAAAATCATCCAGCAATCCATCATTTCCTCCTCCTCTTATAAATGACAACTGTCTTAACCCCGCTGGCTTATCGTGATGTCCCTTTTAACTTCTCAGCACGATCACCGATGCCAGGTATACTGCATACACCAGATATCCCACATAATCCCTCCGCTCATAATGCAGCGGCTTCATCTTTGTCCTTCCCTCCCCCCCATGATAACATCGCGCCTCCATCGCCATTGCCAGATCCGTGGCTCTCCGGAAAGCCGAAATAAAGAGCGGCACCAGAAGAGGAACCATGCTCTTTGCCTTCTGGACCAGGTTCCCGCTCTCAAAATCTGCTCCCCGCGCCATCTGGGCTTTCATGATCTTGTCCGTCTCCTCCACCAGGATCGGGATAAACCTCAAGGCAATAGACATCATCATGGACACTTCATGGACCGGCGCGCCGATCTTTTTTAAAAAACCAAGGCTCTTTTCCAGGCCGTCCGTAAGCTGGTTGGGCGTCGTCGTCAACGTCATCACCGAAGACCCGATCACCAGATAGATCAGCCTAAGCGCCATAAATCCTGCCAGACGCACCCCCTCCCAGGTGACTCTCAAAAAAGCCACCCGGAAAATTTCCGTCCCCGGTGTCAGAAACAGATTAAAACTGACACTGATAAGCAATAAAAACAGAATCGCCTTTAACCCCCTCACCATAAACCCGAAGGGTACTTTAGAAAGCCAGATCACCAATACCAGAAATACGGTAGCTGCCCCATAAGCTGCCAGGCTGTTGGCAAAAAACAGAGAGACGATAAACACCATGGTTCCAAAAAGCTTTGTCCGCGGATCCATCCTGTGAAGGACCGAATCCACCGGATAATATTGTCCTAATGTGATCTCCCGCATCATATCCTGCCGCCTGCCTTTCTGCCATTGTCCGGTCCTGAAGCTTTTCCCCCGGCATCGCTTCCCGTGTTTCCTTTCCTGTTTTTCTCTTCCAGCAGCCTGAGTATCTCCGCTTTCGTTTCTTCCACCGTAGTGATATCCTCCTTTATGGGGATCCCATAGGTTTGAAGCTGCCGGACCACATACGTAACCTGCGGCGCCGCCAGCCCGATCTCCTCCAGCTCTTTATAATGCCGGAACACCTCCTTAGGCGTCCCGTCAAAGATCTTTTCCCCATGGTTCATCACCAGAATCCGGTCTGCATACCGGGCGATATCCTCCATACTGTGGGACACCAGCACAATGGTCATGCCCTTCTCCCGGTGCAGAGCCGAAATTTCATCCAGGATCTCATCCCGCCCCTTAGGATCCAGCCCGGCCGTAGGCTCATCCAGGATCAGCACCTCCGGCTTCATGGCAAGGACTCCTGCAATGGCTGCCCGCCGTTTCTGTCCGCCAGACAATTCAAAAGGAGACTGGAGCCAGAACTTCTCGTCCAGTCCCACCAGCCTCAAAGCCTCCTTTGCCCTGGCCTCCACTTCATCCTTAGAAAGCCCCTGGTTTCTTGGCCCAAAACACACATCTGAAAACACATCTACCTCGAACAATTGATGCTCTGGATACTGGAACACCAATCCAACTTTGCTGCGCAGACTCTTTTTGTCATACCCGTCCTGATAAATATCCTCTCCATTATAATAGATCTTTCCGCTGCTGGCCTGTATCAGCCCGTTCAGGTGCTGGATCAGCGTAGACTTGCCTGATCCTGTATGCCCGATAAGCCCGACAAATTCCCCCTCCCTGATCTCAAAGCTCACATCCTTCAATGCATACTGCTCAAAAGCTGTTCCCTCCCCATACAGGTAATTAATATGCTCTGCTTTTATTGCCATTCTTGTCTCGTCCTCCTGCAGTGTTCATGCCCCACACATGTCCTTCCTACAACTGCCTCTCCATCTCCTGTCCCGTCGCCTCTTGTTTCCCCTCACAATCCTGAAGCATCGGCACCAGACACTCCACCAGCTCATCGATAGTCAAAATGCCATCCGGCAGCGTTACTCCCTGCTGCTTCAGCTCATAAGCCAGCTCCGTGACCTGCGGCACATCCAAACGATACCCCTTAAGCTCCTTCACCCGTGAAAAAATCTCCCTGGGCGTCCCGTCCATCACCAAATGTCCGTCATCCATGACGATCACCCGGTCCGCCTCAATGACTTCCTCCATATAGTGGGTAATCAAAAGCACTGTAATCCCTTCTCTTTTGTTTAGCTCATGAACTGTCCTGATAACTTCTCTGCGTCCATTGGGATCCAGCATCGCCGTAGGCTCGTCCAAAATAATACACTTAGGCTTCATTGCCATCACCCCGGCAATAGCCACCCGTTGCTTCTGCCCGCCTGAAAGCTTATTGGGCGATTTCATCCTGTACGCCGTCATTCCCACTGCCTCCAGGCTTTTATCCACCCGCCGCCATATCTCTTCCGTGGGGATACCCAGGTTTTCCGGGCCGAATCCCACATCCTCCTCCACCACGTTTCCGATAATCTGGTTATCCGGATTCTGAAACACCATTCCCGCGGTCTTCCTGATATCCCATATATGGCTGTCGTCATCCGTCCTCATTCCGGAGATCCACACAGTCCCTTCCGTAGGCAGTAAGATTCCGTTAAGCTGTTTGGCAAAGGTGGACTTGCCTGACCCGTTATGCCCCAGAATCGCCACAAAATCCCCCTCGTGAATATCCAGGTCCAGTCCGTCAATGGCCCGGTTTACTTCTTCCACATGATCGTCCTCATCCTTGCGGATATAATCATAAATCAACTTAGACGCCTTAATAATTCCCATAGACAAGCCTGTTTCCTCCTGACAGCCTGAACCTGTGCTAAGAAACTGCAAAGAAATAGCCTATACCCTGCCGGACACCCCATAATGCATGCCCTTCGGGCAGGCGCGCTCCGTCAGGCTTCGCGCGACAAGGTATACCCTTCCTTTGCCTGCAGTTCCTATATGGCCAAGGCATATGATCCTCAATTTTAAGACATATTGTATTTACCGTCAAGTAATTTCCCGTATAAAAAAGGCCGGGCCGCCAGATTTCCAAAAGAAAAAAGCCGTCACTGGCAAAATCGTGACGGCTCGCCCTCCGAAGGACTTTTCACCGGCTTGCTGTCAGCTCCGGCACATAAGTATCAAAACATACAGAATCCACTACTCCCTTCATCATGTGGTCATAGACCACAATATTCAGTCCCCGCAGCCTTTTGGCCTGCTCTTGACCATCAATCTTTATGGAACAATCATTCCCGCATTCTGCCCCCGCGCTGACAATCTGGTAAATTATCCTTCCGCCGCAAAAAGCCCCGAAACGTTCCAGCCGTTTCCCCGCCATTTCCTCCGCGGCAATCTTGTTTCCCTCCAGCACCGCATAATAGCTCTTTCTATATCCCTCACCCCAGTCCGCTCCCAGCCCGAGCTCCTGAAGCTGTCCCTTAAGCCCTTCATCTAAAGAAGTGCCGGCCTCATCCTTCACTGCAATAAACACCGTATACTGCGGATCTCTCAGCATGGCAAGATACGTTCTTAAATCCGTCTCGTTCCGAAGGTAAAAATCTTTCCAGACTCTCTCCCCGAAATCCCTGGATGCTTCCCATTGCCAATCCCTCTTTGGATAAATCCTGCACTTGCACAAAAGTTCATTTCCCAGATACCAGGTCATCTTCCTGGCGCCGGAAGGATTGGCATGGGCATTCCTGTCTCCATTTTCACTGCTGTCATTCATGTCCTGCCCATAATCAAATCCGATCTCCTCATACAGCTCTTTTTCATTAAAATCATAAAACTTCAGCCCGTTGGCCTTTGCATAAGCCGCGATTGCATTATGCCTTTCCAAAGTTTCCGCCAATGTAGGAGTTTTTACCAGTACCAGCTCTATCCCATTCTCACGGCACAATTCCACTATCTTATCAAGATACACCTTTGCCTCTTCCTGAAACGAAGCCGGTTCCGCGTCCTGTATCGTTAAAGGCACATACTCCTCATACCCGCACTTATCCCGGTACAGCCAGAAACCCTTAAGCTGAGGCACCGCGTCAAATTCTCCCCAGGTAAAATCCGTCTCATTCAGCCCCGTCCACCGGGTATGGAAACGTATATTCGTCAGAAAATAACTTTCCGGAGAAAGCTCCTCATTCATGCTGCAGACCGTCCGGACCGCCTCCCACTTCACCATCCCCCATCGCATATCGTCAAAAGCCAGCCGTGTCCCTCTCTCATCCTTTCTGCAGTCCCGAAAAAGCTCATAACAATCCAGCACAGCCACCCTCGGCGACTGATATCGCAGCGCTTCCTTCAGCCAGTAATAAGAAGCCCACAGGCTTTGATGATTGCTTCCCAGATTGTAGCTTTCCATGCCAAAGCCATTGTACAGATCCTGCGGGTTAAATCCCGTCGCCGCCTGGCTGCTCCCAAGAAATATAATATCTATGGTATCCGGTTCCATCCGGTAAAACCCCCGGTAAGTCTCTGTCAGGGGATTGGTGCTGCTGTAGCGGTATTTAGGAGTCAAGGTGCGGTTCAAAGCATAAACCGCCATGGAAAGCAAGCATAAAAACACTGCCGATTTCAGGAAAAATAGCACCCTGCTATTCTTTATTCGCCTGCTTCCTTCCATCCCCTCAGCTTTCTGTCTCACCTTTTTTATCCGTCTCATCCTGATCATGCCGTCAAAATCCCCCATAAATAAAATCCGCCCCGTTAAACCCGAATCCATAACTCCCAAATACCATAATAATTCCGATTACCCCTATATAAAACCCCCACCGTATCACGAGCGGCTGCTTCAATATCCTCTCCCTCACATCTACCGTTTCCTGCAGCCGGTCAGCCTTCCCCAAAACGGCAATGGAAACCAGCAAAATCCCCCATTCTTTCCAGGAAAGCCCAAGTCGCAGCAGGGAATCATCAAAGAATATCCACGGATTATATACCGTAAACATTCCGGCAACCATAGCAATCCCCTTGCGAAGGCTGTCCGCCCGGAAAATAATCCACGCCACCATTACCCAGAACCAGGTTCCAAACCTTCTGCACCATCTCCTCGCCTTCCCCTTTTCCGGCATATGAAGCCAGCCATAGACCTTATCCTGCAGCCCTCCGGTCAGTTCCCCGCAGATCTGGTAGATTCCATGCATCCACCCCCAAAATATGTACTTATAACCAGGCCCGTGCCAAATCCCGCTGACGGTAAAAACCACAAGAATGTTAAAATATTTCCGCAGCTTTCCCTTTCTGTTTCCTCCCAGCGGAATATAAACATAATCCCGCAGCCAATTGCTCAAAGAAATATGCCATCTTCCCCAAAACTCCTTCACCGTCTCCGCCAGATACGGCTGCCGGAAATTCTCCGCCAGATGAATCCCGAACAACTCCGCTGTCCCTCTGGAAAGGCACACACAGGCAAGAAAATCCGCATACAACTGAACGCTGTACAAGGCCCCCGCCACAAACACATAGGCGCCCTGGTATGCCTCATGATGGCTAAATACCTGGTTTACAACAATTGCCGCCCTGTCTGCGATGACCAGTTTCAAAAAAAATCCCCACACAATCAGCAGCAGTCCCCTGCCAAACCCTTCTTCAGAAAACCCATTCCCTTCATAAAGCTGGTCTCCCAACTGCCCGTATCTGGGAATCGGCCCCTGGACAATCTGCGGAAAAAACGAAACAAACAACGCGAATTTCCCCAAATTTCTCTGCGCCGGAATCTTTCCAGAATAAACATCCACAAGATAAGATATCATCTGCATTGTATAAAAAGATATCCCCACAGGGACAATCCATGGATACGCCTCCTTATGAAACAGAGATGCCAGAACAAAATTCCCATTCTTTACCACTGCCATCGGAGCGGCCAGTAAAACCAGGCAGATAATTAAAATCCATTTTCCTGTTGCTTCCTCAACACGGCCTGTCCCGTTTTTTCTGCCTGTCTTGCTCTCCCTGTCTTCCCCAACTTTCTCGACTTTCCCGCTCTCCCTGTCTTCCCCGGCTTTCTCGACTTTCCTGCTCTCCCTGCCTTTTCCGTCTTTCCTGACTTCCCCGCTCTTTCTACCTTCCCCGGTTTTCCTGTCTTCTCCCCTCTCCCAGCCTTCCCCGGCCTCAGCCTTCTCCTTTTTATCTGTCTTAATCCCGTCTCTTTTCTTTCCCACCCTCTCCAGCAAGATCCCCATCCCATATCCTGCCAGCAGAGTTATCCCAAACACCCGCCATCCTTCTCCCGAAATCTTATAATAAAATCCCAGGCTCCCTGCCAAAAGTACCAGCCACCGGTATTTCTTTGGGAAAACGTAATATAATAAGACCACTCCTCCGACAAACACATAAAAATAGAAAGAAATATAGACCATCTTAAGCTCCGTCCTGCTTTTTTGTACTGTGCAAAAACATTCTGCCTTTTCGGTTTTTACAACATCCTACTTTATCCTACTTTATACGATAAGTCAATACCAAAAGCTACAAAATGCTATATTATACAAAAAAGGAGCATGCTAATGAAGCCATTAAAAACTAAGGTCAGCATTACCCTGGACACAGATATTATCGAACAATTGAAAATCCTTGCAGAAGCCGATGACCGCTCATTTTCCCAGTATATCAACCTTATATTAAAAGAATTTTTATCCAGGAAACAGGCATAGGCCATTGGAAACAGACCTAAAACAAAAAACAGCCGCCACTATCATAATATTTTACCATAGCGGCGGTCTGTGTTTATAATCCTTTTATTCAGTTCAACATAATGCAGGCATAAACTTGGCAAACAGATATAACCCTTCCGAATCCGCAGTAACTTCATGCGGCACACCCTCCTGCATGATGGAGACTGTTCCGGCCTCATACGGAATAGCGCTGCCTGCATTTACACATTTTCCGTTCCCTTTTATCACCTCATGCGTTTCCAACTGGTTTTCGTGGATATGTTTTCCAATACTACAGCCGGGCGCAATCCGTACCAAATGGTAGCTGAATTTCCCATCTGTATCCTTCGCCGTGATGATATGTTTCAGCTCCACCCCTTCAAATGTCGGATGCTTCGACCATGCAATCTCCTCGAAACCTTTCTCCTTTTCTGGCAGAATTAATTTCCCATTGTTGAATAATTCAAATGTATCCATTCTGACACCTCCGATAAAATATGTAATTTTTCTTACATTCAGATTATATTGATCAGAGGCTGCCATGGCTTGTAAAAAATTGTCCTATGTAGACTGCCGTATCACCTTTTTTGAGTCAACATACTCTGATGGAGAAATCCCGACAATCTTCTGAAAAGCCTTATCAAAATGGCTCTGGTCATAGAATCCCATTTCCGCCGCAACCCCACAGATTACCTGTTCCGCATCCAGAAGGCTCTGGGCTTTCCGTATGCGATTCTGGATACGAAACTGATGTGGCGTCATTCCCACGATTCTTTTAAATTTCTTTATCAGATAATATTTGCTGACAAAAATATCCGCCGCCAGGGTTTCTATAGGCAATTCATATTCCGGATGGCTTATAATCTTATCCGCGAGAATTTTTATACCCGTATCTATCTCTTTCCCGTCTCTATCCCGAACCCGGAAAACTTCCTGTGCGAAAGGTAACAGCTTTTCTTTCTGCACTTCTCCAAAAATACCCTGTCCAACCGCATCTCCTAACAATTCCCGGACAATGACATCTGCTGTTCCAAAATCCGTCTCCGCAATAAAGGCTGTTCCTATGCACATAGACAGCAGACGCGCGTCCCTTTCCTGGAACACTGAATGAACAGCATAAGGAAGGATGGTAAACACATCCCCTTCATGACACACTCGTTTCCTGCTTTCCAGATAAACTGTAACCTCTCCCTGCATAACCACAGATATAACATAATGTCCTACATGGTTATGATAATCAAAACACTTGTCAATATTCTCTGACAATACAAACTCTATTGGATATTTTTCACACTGATAATACTGCATACCATCTCCAACTCCTGCTTCCTTCAGTGCCGCATTTCCTTTGATGTCCCCTTTATCCTTAACTCCTCTCACAAGCACCATACCCGCATCTTCCAAATGGAAGATTCTCACAAAATTTGCATAAATAAAAAATCATCGTATCAAAACGGATTTGCCTTCAAACGCAAACCCATACTTCCAGATCCTCTCACGCGCAATCCCCTTAGCCTCCAAAGCCGCCCCATATTTCTTTCTCTCAATCTGTTCCAAAGCTTCTTTGGCCGTCTCTTCCAAATTTTCCTCCTCCCCCGGTTCCCGCACCTTAAACTCCATGATAACCGCCGGATCCTCCTGCCCCTTCGGCTCCAGCACCACATCATATCTCCCAAATCCGCTTTCCCGATTGGAGGTAATCACATACCGGTTCGACAAATCCACAGTCAGGCCCAGCACAAAGCCATGATAGAAACGCTCCGGCTCCGATTTCTCCGACGGCTTTCTCCCACTGTCAAAATAGCTGATCGTCTCCAAAGCAATTTTATTCATGTACACATTCATGGCTTTCCTGTCTCCCGACAACATAGCTTTCACGAAGTCATTATACTCCGGGGCTGAATCCTTAAACCACCCATCGATCATCCGTCCAAACATAATACGGACTTCCCGGTTCGTCAACACCAGCTCATAACTATCCCGCCCCCACTCCTCATCTACCACATAGCTTTTCACCCTCAGATAACCGCTTGCCAGCAAAAGGCTCCACACCGCATCCTCCCTGCCGTCCAACTGGCTGAAGATAATCTGCTCGTCAATCCCGGTTTGAAGAACTCCCCCCTTTAGAAGCTCCTCCATCTCCATCTTGATATCGCGGCTCCCCCTTCGAATCAGCCTGTCCACCAGACTGTTGCTGCTTGTATTCGCCCAATACATGGAAAGCCGTTTCTTATCCAGAAAATTCAAGATCGACCACGGGTTATAGATATCCTGCCTTCTGCCGAAAGTAAAACCATCATACCAGTCCCTTACCTTCTGCCTCTTATCATACAGCCCATACTCTTTTAACGCCTCCCATACCTCCTCCTGGGTAAACCCAAAGCTGGTCTCATACTTTTCCGAGGTAGTGGTCACCACTTCCAGATTATTTAAGTCAGAAAAAATGGACTCCTTGCTGACCCTGGTAATACCGGTCATAACTGACCGTTCCACATAAGGGTTGGTTTTAAAGGTAGAGTTAAACAAACCTCTGATAAACTCCGCCATTTCCTCCCAATAGCCATGTACCCACGCTTCCTGAAGCGGCGTATCATATTCATCCAGCAAGATAATCACTTTCTCCCCATAATACCTGGAAAGATAACAGGCAAGCTCCCGCAAAGAACAGGCAGCCGCAGAATCTGTCATACCGGAAAATACTTTGCGGAAAAATCTCTCCTCATCCTCCTTTAACGTCTGGCTGGCCAGCAAAAAGTCAAACCTGCTGTACAGCTTTTGTATAGCCATGCAGATCTTTTCCCTTGCCAAAGAAAAATTATTTGCCTTAATATCCGCAAAGCTTAAGAAAATCACTGGACGAGTTCCCTGGAATTTTCGAAATTTTTCATCCTTCCATATGGAAAGCCCTTCAAATATCCTTCCCTGCCCCGCATATTCCACGGAAAAAAAACGCTCCACCATATCCATATTTAACGTCTTCCCAAAACGGCGGGGACGGGCAATCAAAGTTACATCATCTTCATTTTCCCACCATTCTCTAATAAAATCCGTTTTATCAATATAAAAGCAACGCCTGGTTATCAGCTTTTCAAAACTCTGAATTCCTATCCCCACAGTCTTTGCCATGATAATACCTCCAATATTCTCTTATCCATGCAGAGGTAAGCCAACTGCTTCCACAAAAATAAATCATCGTATCAAAACAGATTTGCCTTCAAACGCAAATCCATACTTCCAGATCCTCTCAGGCGCAATCCCCTTAGCCTCCAAAGCCGTCCCATATTTCTTTCTCTCAATCTGTTCCAAAGCTTCTTTGGCCGTCTCTTCCAAATTTTCCTCCTCCCCCGGTTCCCGCACCTTAAACTCCATGATAACCGCCGGATCCTCCTGCCCCTTCGGCTCCAGCACCACATCATATCTCCCAAATCCGCTTTCCCGATTGGAGGTAATCACATACCGGTTCGACAAATCCACAGTCAGGCCCAGCACAAAGCCATGATAGAAACGCTCCGGCTCCGATTTCTCCGACGGCTTTCTCCCACTGTCAAAATAGCTGATCGTCTCCAAAGCAATTTTATTCATGTACACATTCATGGCTTTCCTGTCTCCCGACAACATAGCTTTCACGAAGTCATTATACTCCGGGGCTGAATCCTTAAACCACCCATCGATCATCCGTCCAAACATAATACGGACTTCCCGGTTCGTCAACACCAGCTCATAACTATCCCGCCCCCACTCCTCATCTACCACATAGCTTTTCACCCTCAGATAACCGCTTGCCAGCAAAAGGCTCCACACCGCATCCTCCCTGCCGTCCAACTGGCTGAAGATAATCTGCTCGTCAATCCCAGTTTGAAGAACTCCCCCCTTTAGAAGCTCCTCCATCTCCATCTTGATATCACGGCTTCCCCTTCGGATCAGCCTGTCCACCAGGCCGTTGCTGCTTGTATTCGCCCAATACATGGAAAGGCGTTTCTTATCCAGAAAATTCAAGATAGACCACGGGTTATAGATATCCTGCCTTCTGCCGAAAGTAAAACCATCATACCAGTCCCTTACCTTCTGCCTCTTATCATACAGCCCATACTCTTTTAACGCCCCCCACACCTCCTCCTGGGTAAAACCAAAGCTGGTCTCATACTTTTCCGAGGTAGTGGTCACCACTTCCAGATTATTTAAGTCAGAAAAAATGGACTCCTTGCTGACCCTGGTAATACCGGTCATAACCGCCCGTCCCAGATAAGAATTGGTCTTAAAAGTAGCATTAAACAAACTTCGTATAAATTCTACCAATTCCTTCCAATAACCGTATACCCATGCCTCCTGAAGCGGTGTATCATATTCGTCCAATATAATAATCACAGGTTTTCCATAATAGCGGCACAAATATTCCGACAATGTCCCCAGCGAGGAAACTGCCGCATAGCTGTCCATATTTACCGAAACATGTTCGTAAAACATTTTTTCCTTTTCATTAAGACAATCTGTTTTAAGCAGGAAATCAAACTTGTTGTATAATTTTTCTATGAGATAATACAGGCTCTTCCTGGCCTCCTCAAAAGATGTTGCCTTTATAGCGGCAAAGCTTAAACCAATTACCGGATAAGTTCCCTGAAGCTTTCTGTATTTCTCTTCTTTCCAAATGGAAAGATGCTCAAATATTTTTCCCTGATCTTTGTACTCGATAGACAGAAAACGTTCCAACATATTCATATTTAACGTTTTTCCAAAACGGCGGGGACGGGCGATCAATGTCACATCATCCTTGTTTTCCCACCATTCTCTGATAAAATCTGTCTTATCAATATAAAAACAATTCTGAGCTATCAATTTTTCAAAACTCTGGATTCCTATCCCTATATCCCTCGCCATAATATTCCTCCTCCCGGCCAGACCAGAATACATACCATCCAACTCCCCAGTCTCTTATAAATATACCCATAAGCCAAATGATTTGCCAACACAGTTCCCATATTTCCATAAATATATTCTTTCGTATGCCCCATAATGCATGCCCTTCGGGCAGGCGCACACCATCAAGTTCTGCACAACAAGGACCAAATCATCTGACAAATTAAGTGTGCTCACGAATCCGACTTATACCACACCACAATTATAATTGATTTTTCCCCCCTTTACAACTGAAAAACCAAAGGCAAAGAATCCAAACAAAAAGGGCTGCCAGGAAATACATCTTTGCAAACAATATATCCCGTGCTCCCCAAAATTACACACCAATATATTGCATACAAATTTCATTTCCCGACAGCCCTTTTATTTAGGAAAAACCCGTCAGCAATCCGTAAATCACCCTTCCTCGTCAAACATCCATCCCCTCAAGCACCTCCTTCAGCCTCCGCGCCACCTCCTCCATCTCCCCCTCTTCCAAATACGGATGAATCGGAAGACAAAGCACCCTCCCGCAAAGCTCCTTTGTCACAGGACAATCCGCAGCCGCGGACTTCGTACCCGCAAAGGCCCCCTGCCTGTGCATAGGCCTCCTGTAATAAACCATTGTAGGAATCCCTTTCGCCCCCATATACCGCTGCACAGCATCCCTGTCCGTCCCCACCGGAAGCTGCACCGTATACTGGGCCCATGAACTATAAAACCCGTCTGCCACCACAGGCAGCACCAATCCCCCGGTTCCATCCAAAAGCTCCGTATACCGGCCTGCCACCCTGTTTACCGCCTCCAGCTCATACTCCTGAAAAGCCTCAAGCTTTGCCGTCAGGATTGCCGCCTGCAGCGTATCAAGCCTGCTGTTCATCCCGATACGCACATTATCATACTTATCATCCTCATTCTTTCCATGCACCGCTATCGACCGGCACAGCCCGGCAATCTCATCATCATCCGTAAATATGGCCCCGCCGTCCCCATAACAGCCCAACGGCTTTGCCGGAAAAAAAGATGTGGTGGAAATATCGCCGAAACTACAGCATTTCCTCTCCCCAATCCTCCCCCCAAACCCCTGCGCCCCATCCTCTAAAAGCAGCAGCCCGTGCCGGTCACACACGGGCCGGATCGAATCATAGTCCGCAGGCAGGCCAAACAGATCCACGGCAATCACTGCTCGCGGCTTAAGCTTCCCTTCTGCCTTCACACGCTCTATGGCTTTTTCCAGCGACCGGACATCCATATTATAAGTATCACGTTCCACGTCTACAAATACAGGCGTCGCCCCGGCCGCGGCCGGACATTCCCCGGAAGAAAAAAAGGTAAAATCCGGGACAAACACCGCATCGCCGCTTCCCACACCGTAAGCCATTAACGCGATGGAGATCGCGTCTGTGCCGTTGCCGCAGGAAATGCAATGCCTGACGCCCGCATAGGCGGCAAGAGCCTGCTCCAGCTCTGTCACCGCTTCCCCGGAAATAAAATGAGCAGAGGATAGAACCTCCGCGATTTTTCTGTCAATAGTTGTGTGAAGCCGGTTATACTGCCGGCCTAAATCCCGAAATTCCATTTGGTTTTTACTCCCTTTCTCTACAACAGCACATGATAATCCTTATTCTTCAGCCTTTTTGTCGTCCTCTCATAAAGCATGGTATTCGCCTCGACATCCGTATTGGCATGGGCGCCCATGCCTATAAAACTGTTTTCCCCCACCCGTATCTGTTCCTTCACTATACCGCCCGGGGCCACATAAGAACAGCTCCCCACCGCAGAACTCCCGCAGAGGACCGCGCCTGCCACCAAAAGCACGCCTTCCCCTACCTGGCAGTTATGAGCAATATGGACTAAATTATCAATCTTTACATCATTTCCGATTGCCGTATCGTCAATAGTGCCTCTGTCAATGCAGGAATTCGCCCCGATTTCCACCCTGTCCCCTATGGTGACGCCGCCAAAATGCTCAACCTTAACCGGGACTTTATTTTCATCAAAAACATACCCAAAACCGTCCGTGCCAATCACAGCGCCGGAATGGATCACACAATCCCTGCCGATGGTTATATCATTCACCAAAGTCACATGATTCTCGATTACGGTTCCTTCCCCAATCCGGATACGGCCATCCAGTGTGCAATGATATCCCATGGATACCCCTTTTTCCAAAATCACATCTTTCCCGATGATCGTCCCTTTTCCGATTTCAGATAAAACCCCTGGCTTTTTCCAGAAGGTTTTCAAAATATAAAAAAACACCTCTTTCGCATTTTCCACAAGTATCGTATTTTCCGCCGGGAAGTCCACTCCTTTCTGGAGAACCAGGCAGGTAATATCCGTACCGTTCCATTCACGAAGGTTTTTACTGCTTTTTATCCATGTCAGCGAACCTTTTCTATACTGGCGCAATGAGGAAAACCGGTCTATGCCTGTATCCCTGTTCCCTTTAAACTCATAAACACAGCCCTTTTCATCCAAGGCCCCCAATATCTCCCTGATTGTTATCATATCAGAATATTTCCTTTCACTTTGTCTGCGGGCATCACCTCTTCAAGGTTTGTAAAATTCTCCTTATAATGCAGATACCTTTCCTGGTTTGCGCCGTTTACAAAATTGCCGACCGTCTGTTCCATTGTCCGTTCCCTGTCATGATACCAGAACGCATGCGTAAGAATATGCAGCCTGTCATACTTCTCCGATTCAATAAGTTCTTCTACCGGCTCCCTCCATCTGCGCCTGGAATCCGAAAGATATTTGAATCCCTTCCAATACGTCTGTCCATAACTGTTGATTATGCCCGGGATCTGAAGGTCGGAATCCAGGATTGCTTTGCCGGGCCTGTGCATGGAAACACTTTTTATCTCACATCCCACCGCTTCGCCGAGAATCCGTGCTTCCCACCGGATTTTCTCACGGATTCCATCCAAATCCCCTGCCATTTCACCATACTGCATTTCATCAAAATGAAGCCCTATCTTGTGCCCCAGCAAACGGATTTTCTGCAGTCCCTTTAATGTATTTTTCGAAAACACATTATAGAAATCAGACGTCAGTAAGACAAAGTAGGTGGAAACCACCCCCCCGAACGCTCGAAAGCGGCAAACTGAACCGCCTTGTCAACATCGTTATCAATATCGTGCCGTAAAATCACACAACGGCTGTAATGGTCCCAGTTATCGTAATCTGCTGTCTGGTAGCCATGTTTTTTCAGTTTTTCCAATAAACCTCTGTACGCATCATAGGTAAACTGCATCCCTTCGCCCTCTTCATCCTGCTGTCCTTATACGATTCCTCCGCACATGCCGGGTTCCCTGCCCGCCTTCCCATCCGCCAACGTACACCCAATAGCAGACAAATACGCGGAATTTTCAACAACACGGCATTTACGCTCCAATACATGTTCGGCAAACTCTTTCATCCCTTTGATCCGTGAAATTCCTCCGGACAGCAGAATCTCATCAAAATCCACTTTCCCAAGCAGCGCTTTTGCCTGTGTCAATATCTGCCATAATACCCCCTGCAGAATCTCCCTGGGAGGGACATTGTCCGCAATCCGGTTCACAATCTCGCTCTGTGCAAACACGGCACAGACAGAAGACAGCGGAACCGACGGCTTCTTTAGCTGTGACACATCCAGGGATTCATAATCCATATTCTGCATATGCAGGGCGCCGGACAGAAACATGCCGCTTCCCGCGGCGCATCTTTCATTTACAAAAAATTTAGACAGCTTCCCTTCCTTATGTGTGATCACTTTCGTATCCTGCCCCCCTATGTCAAGAATCGTCCCCACTTCCGGACACTGGTCATATCCGCCATAGGCCAGGGCAGTCAGCTCACTGATCTTTTTCATGCCGCCTGCATTCTTTCTTCCGTATCCGCATGAAATAACCTCTGCTGCTTTGTATCTGCCAGAAAGCTCTTCCCGCTTTTTTTCAAAATACTCTTTCTGGCGGACAGGCGTTTTTTCTGAAAACAGACTGCAGATCCCTGCCTCATCCCGCACGCAGTATTTGGTGTAGGAAGAGCCTATATCCATGCCGATCCGGTACATACAGCCTCCTTCATCATCAAAATCCGCCTTTCCATCTGGTCCTGGTCTCCAAAGGTCCGGTCAATCATATCAATCTCAAGCTCCGCCTGCAGGATGTCAAGATTCCTGGCGGACACAAAATCACACTTACAGCTCTTGTTGTGCAGAACCGCCGCGCAGACTGCCCCGGATTCCCGGATATCCTGTTTCAGCCTCCGGTTTCTCGATTCCTGGGATAAATTCAAAAACGTATAATTGTATGCGGAAAAAAGCTGTTCAAAGGCCGTGTCCCCACGGTAATCAAGGTTCCACCATGTAAGGTAGTTGGAGCCGACCACATGAAAATCAGCCAACTGCTCGGAAAGGTATCTTTTCTCATGATACCAGAGCGGATACCCGATCCAAAAAATCGGAATCTTTCCGCCATGGTATAACCCCTGTTCCTCGATCTTCGTTTTCAGCAGCCCATACAGCTCTGAAGTATACCCTTTGCATCTGGACGTAACCAGAAAAGAAATATCGTCAAACAACAAAGTAGGTTCTATATTATGGGAAGACAGAAGCCTCCCTGCCTCCTCCCATGCCTTTACACTGTTCCTGCTGTTTTCGATTGCAGAATCCAGCCTGGCCTGCTCCAGCTTATTCCCGCTTAATTCTTCCATTTTTGAAATAAGCTCCTGATGCTGCCCGGACACATACCGGTATGCGTCTTCCCGCCTTGTGTTTTCTCCCGGATAATCCAGCACAACCAGGGGAACCTGGTATTTTTCCGCCATCATATTCCACCATACGGGAAGTGTATTGCACTGGTTATTTGTCGCGATCAGCACATCCGGCTTTGGAGGCGTCCCCCTCGGCCCGTCCTGAAGTTCCAGGCATCCGTCCATGCAGCAGGAATACGAACAGCAGTCCTTTGACAGCCCGCCCTGCTCACTGGCCTCCATCAATCTCTGCTCCTGCCCGCTCGCCGCGATGACCGCCCCATAGCTCTCCGGATAATAATAGGAAACATCCAATGCTTCCAGTATTTCAACAGGGGCAAAGGAAGTCACCCACGCCACCTTTTTTTCAGGCTTTCTTCCCCTGGCATATTTTGAAAAATATTGATAATATTCACGCATGGACTGCGCCTGCAGCCCGGTATAGGTATTGGCCATTTTCTTTTCCTCTACAACATGTCCGCAAATGTTTCCGCCATAAGTTCCGCTTTCCCCGGATTTTCACTGTCCGACAGACAAATCTTTATATTCGGGATCCCTCTGTCATCCAATATGCTTTTATAAACCGAATACAGGTAATCATAAGGCTCACAATACTTCTGGGTCACAAAAACAACCCCTTTCACATTCCTGCAGGCGATATACTCCAGGTCCCGGTTTATCACGGCTTTAAAATTGTCCTGTGTCGGCGACAGCCTGTTTCTCAATATGCTCCTGGCAATATTTTTGTAAATATCCCCGCCTCTCCCTGTCTCCTCCATGGTTACAAGGCGGCCGGATTCCGTCAGGTTGTCCCCGACAATTGTCATACCCGCATGCTCTATCGCATCGGCCACATGCAGGTTTGACAAAAAGGAGCCTGCCACAAACACCCGTTTCCCTGTAGGCTTTTTCTCTTTCCACTGTGCCGGTATTGTTTGTTCCCGAAGCGGTTTTTTCAGAAGCTCATGGATACAGCCCAGGAAACCGGAGAAGGATAAAGATTCGATCTCTTTATATACTTCGGCCAATGCACGGTTTCTCTCATTGACAAGCCAGGCCCGCTCTTCTACATCTTTTATGGGGATCTGAAAATATCGTTCCACACTGCTTTTATATTCCCTTATATTTCCTGCAAAATAATCGACGGCCAGCTCATCCTGTCTGGCCGGGACATTTAACTGATACGCAAACTTTCCGCTTCCGTCCAGATAAGAACTGATAATCCGGCTGCTGTCACAGCTTCTTGGATACACCGCCCCGTCCACGGTTTCATCCTCCATGGCCTGGGAAATGTAATCCGACATATAACCACAATAGTGGGAAATACTGCGCCCGCCGGCATATTGGGTAAACCGGGCCGTATCGCATATCTGCTCCGGGATAAAACCCGATATTGATAACAGTTTCATAACTGACCTCCGAAAATCCAGTCTTTTTTCTCCAGCTTTTCCTTTAATATCGCTATTTTTTCTTCCTCCGGTTCCCATGTCGGCGGCATGGCGCCCGTATACCGGATCAACGCATCCTTTGCCATCCGGACCGTTATCCCTGGCTTTGCATCAGCCAGGTTCCCCACCCTTGCCTCCACACTGGCGACATGGTTCCTTCTAAGCTTGTCCACGGAAGGGGTCAGATACCTCGAAATCTTCCCTATGTCGGAACAGATTAAAAAAGTCCCGTGGAAACAATGGTTTTTCCCATCCGTGTAGCCGGCGCTCCCGCAAAACTTCTTTCCCTCCGCCAGGAAATCATTCTTTCCGTTAAACGAAGCATGTATCCCCCAGGCTCTTGTCACTCCCATCACCATGTCCCGGTACAATTCCTTTCCCTTTTCATTTTCATGGCTTATGATGGAAAAACACAAATTTCCCAGGTCATGGAACACCGCGCCTCCTCCGGAATGCCGCCTGGCTATCTTTCCTCTGTCCCTTAAAAAGTCATCCACCCTGCATTCCGCGTAAGCATCCTGGTTTCTTCCAATCACAATCGTATTCTCATTCTGCCACAAAAAAAGAAGAGTCTCCCCTTCCCGCAGATTTTTTAACATCCATTCCTCAAGCGCCAGGTTGTAATAAGGATCCGTCTTCCCAGACACAACATATGTAATCTTATCCAATTTTTTCCGTCAGCCTTTCCGCCGCCTCCGTCACTGCCTCGTCAAAACTGGGATGCACCCTTGCCGTCCTTCCCAATTCTTCCGCCGTTATTTTATGACTGACCGCCAAAGCCAGTTCCCCGGCAATATCCGATGCCCTCTCACATAAAAGCTGGGCGCCGATGACACACCCGTTTCTTTTATCCGCTACAAGCTTGATAAATCCCCGTTCCCCGGATGCAATCATGGTGCTTGCATTTGTATATAACGGCTGCTTTGCAGCAGCCACGTCCATTCCCTTATCCCTTGCTTCCGACTCCGTATATCCAACGGACGCCGCCTCCGGCCGGGAAAAAATACATCTGGCCGTTACTGCCCGGGGAGGGACTTTTTTCCCGGCGATCCTCCTTGCAATCCGTTTTCCCTGTTCCATCGCAAAGTTTGCCAGCCGGTCGCTGTCCTCCAGAACATCTCCTGCGGCATAGACGGAACATGTTTTTGTCCTTCCTGTATCATCCGCAACAATGCCGCCTTTTTCCCCCACCTCCACCAATCCGTCCTCCATGGCCGGAAGCCTTGGCCGTCTCCCGACGGCTGATACAATAATATCGGAATTCTGCGTTTTCAATACTTCCATGCTGCAGTTGTTTTTTATTTCAATCCCAAGGCATTTCATGTTATGGGCCAGGCCCGCTGCAATCTCTTTCTCCCATTTTCTCAGGATCCTCTCCCCCCTGGTGCATAAAGTAACCTTTGTGCCGAAAGCCTGGTAAATATAGGCAAACTCCACGGCAGTCACCCCGCCCCCGATGATTGTCATGGTTTCCGGCAGAGAATCCATTTGTAAAAGCTCATCCGTATCCACGGAATTTTCCAAAAACCCCGGAAGATTTTCCGCCCCTGTTGCAATCAGAATATTCGATGCTTCATACATGCCGGACACGGTTTTCACGCAATGGCCGTCCGCCACCGACGCTTCTTCCAAAACCAAATCCACCTTTTTCTGCCTGGCCATCTGCAGGATACCGTTTCGCAGCTTGAAGACGGTCTCCTCCCTGCTATTTTTCATTCTCCTATAATCCAGTCCGGGATTTTCCGCCACAATCCCATAACGGCCGCAGTCCTGCAGCCTGGAATACAATTTTGCTGCGTGGCACATAAACTTGGTAGGGACACATCCCCTGTTCAGGCAGGTTCCCCCCATTTCTTTTTGTTCAAACAAAACAACCGACAAGCCAAGGGAGGACGCTTCCCATGCCGCCGAATATCCCGCCGGCCCTCCCCCGATAATCCCTAAGTCATATTTCATAATGCCGCCTTATACTGCCGATATGCCTTTTCATCCATCAGACTTTGGGAAACCTTGTCTGCCCGGATTTCGATCAGCCAGCTTTCATAAGGGTTTTCATTGATTGCTTCCGGCATATCCATCAAAGACTGGTTCACTCCGATTACCACCCCGTCCGCCGGAGACAAAAGATCCGTAACGGTTTTTATACTCTCCACATCCCCGAATTTTTCTCCTGCCTTTACCGGCTCGCCGATCTCCGGCAAATTGAGGAACAGAATATTCCCAAGCTGCTCCTGCGCATAGTCCGTAATACCGATCCTGGCTGTATTTTCCTGAAGTTCCATCCATATATGGTCTTTTGATATCAGCAATGTTCCCCTCCTGCTTTCTTCTTTTCCAGATGCATGCTTACCACGTCGACGAGCTTCCCGATATTTTTCGAATTCTGCATATCTTCAAGGGAAAACTCCACGGCGAATCTCTTCTCGATCTCATTGATAATACTCATATTGACCAGGCTGTCCCATCCATTGATGTCAGAGGCCGAGGTCTCTTCCGTAACCTCCAGCCCGTCATCCTCAAAAATATCCCTGCAGATCCCTGCGATCCTTTCCAGGATTTCATTTCTCTCCATTGTCTGTCTCCTCCGCAATATACGTCATCTTTTCTTTATAATCATCCACACACAGCCGGTACTGATACCTGCCCGTCTCCTCAAATCCCATTGCCCTATAAAGGCCGCTTACCATCTTGTTCTTATCAGTCGGTATATATTCCGCCAGAAGCGTTTTGATTCCATGTTTCCTTGCTGTTTCCACCATATGGTTGACCGCGTATTCCTCCATCCCTCTTTTCAGAACCCTGCAGCTTGTCAGCCAGGTATCAATAAACGCTTCCTTTTCTCCTGTCTTTTTCATCATGACGACCGAGACAAGCCCATAATCTCCCAGCCTGTCCTTCAATGTAAAATACAAAGTCAGATAACCTTCATCCTCACTGATTCTTTTTATATCATCCTCTGTATACCGGACAGTCCTCAAGTTAAACTGATTGGATCTCTGCGTGAGCTGCGCAATCCTTGCAAACCTGACCGGTTCAAAAGGCCTGGCAGCGCCATGCATCTCAAGGCTTTTCAGATAATCGTCCAGATTCTCAAAGGTACGTTCCAGCTTTTTCCGTTCAAATTCCTCCTGGTACATCCTGGTCCTGTCCTGGTTCTCCGGTGTGCAAGAAGCCGTTTCAAAATAATTGCATTCCTGCAAATAACTCACATACAATGCCGGATCCTCCGGCAGTTCCGGCACCTCGATATCCGGAATCATCCTGCGGACCAGCTCCCTTTCAAAAACATTGTCGTCAAGGAATACGATAGAATCCATACCAATATTCAGGCTTTGCTGGATCAGCCGGATATTGGAAGCCTTATCTTCCCAGTTGGCCACAAAAACGGAAATATCGGAAAGACGCAGAACCATCTCCTCATGCTTTTCAAAAGGCTCCCTGGCAGCCGCTTCCTCATTCTTGCTGCATACGGCCAGGATGATCCCATGATCCTTTAACTGCTTCAGCCACCTCTGGAAATTCGTGAAAGCATGCCCTCTCCCCAGTTCACCAATCTCAATTCCGCCCAGCCCGTCATCCCCGATCACACCTCCCCATAAGGTATTATCCAGGTCGCAGACCACACACTTTTTTATCTTTCCTTCCAGCGCGTTCAAAACATCAACCACCGCCTTTGCCACATAGGGATAGGCCTCCATGGCAACCGGTATTTTGGAACTGTAATATAACGCTGCCTTCCCGTACTGCTTTTGCCCCAATTGTATCTGAATGGAAAGCAGGTCAACCGGATATACGTCCCCCCTGCCTGTCATAGACTGTCCCAGAAGGAAATTCAGTTTCCGCATCTGGAACAAAAAGGATTCTTCTACTTTGCATGAATAATTCCCAAAAGCCTTATCATCGATTTCGGAAAAATTGGCCTGGAGGATCCTGGCTCCGGCATTTTGGGAGATCAGCTCCCAATATCTCGTGATCCTGCCAATACAGGCCTCTGCAAAAGCAGTCCTTTCTGTCTTTTCCATATCGAGGAACTCTTCATAAAGCTTTTCTGTTGATATCCATAACAGTATGGAATCCGGCTTAAATTTATAGGTCTCTGACAATGGATCCAAAAGCTGGGCGTCCATCTGGTCGTAATCAGCATCCATCACATTCAGGTTTATCCCTGAAAGCTTTCCATATCCCTGGATGGAAGCTGATAAAAACTGTGTCGCACAATTTCCCAGCACGGCCAGACGGATTTCCTTTGCATCCACCTGATATTTTGCTGCTTTTCTTAATTCGTTGAATGTGTACATGGTTTCACCTGCTTTTTTAATTTTTCCATCTATATTAACCCCTTTCCTCTGTATCTTTATATACAACTAATTTCCGAATTAAAAAATTCCATATAAAAACAATTCCGGTAGACGAAATTTTGGACAAGTTCATCAAAAGATCCGTATTTAGTCCTAAAACATCCACAAATGTTTTCATTAAAACCAGATTTATTAACAATCCAATACCACTGACAACAAAAATATCTATCACTTCCCTCATTTTCTTTCCTACATATTTTTTAGACTTTTTAAATGCCAGTTTTTTTCCAAGGATAAGGTTAATAAATGTACCTGTAACAAAAGCAATTACAGTAGATAAATAATAGGGAATTCTGATAATATTTGTACATTCAAAAAATGTTACCCATTCGACAATTGCCGCCATACCTCCTACAAAAAAATAAGTCAAAAATTGATTCATATTGTTCCGGTTAAAAACATGGCTGTTCATTTCTTTCCGCCTTTCTCATCCAGGCTCTTTCCACCTTCCTGGTAATCATAATCTGTATTAACAGCCCATAAATTATTTTTCCTTGTACCAGATACAATATTTTCTGCTGCAAGCAGTCCCATAAGGATACTATGATCCTGATTATTATATTTAAAGGAACCATTTCTGCCGATAAAGGCCAAATTTTTTATGCTGTCCGCCGCTTCTTGTAAAATTTTCATCCTATCCTGATATCCGGTATTATAAACCGGATAAGATCTATGTAAACGCACAACATAACCGTCCAGGATATCCTTCTCCATTACCAAACCAGTCTTTACAATTTCCTCCTTGGCAAGCTGAATCATCTCTCTATCCCCCAGCTTCCATAACCTGTCATTATCATACGACCAATATTCTAATGCAAGGATTGTTTCCTTTTTTCCTCTTAATATAGCAGATGACCAATTCCTAAAATTTGTTATACGGCCAAATCCTACCGATTTGTCATGGACATAAATCCAATTATCCTGAAATAAATCTGAACGCCCTATTTGCAGATACACAAGAGTCGTATTGCGATAAATCAATTCTCTTGCAGCTTTGTATACCTTTTCTGGAAACTTTTCAATAGTGCAGATCATCTCTGTAAATGGTGCAGATGATACCACATAATCATAATTTCTCACAGAGCCATCTTCCAGCAAAATACCCTTAGCAACACCTTCCTCCACAAAAATCCCCTTAACTGATGTATTGGTATAAATTCTTGAGCCAAGTCTTTCCAGTTTTACAGCCATATTTTCATATGGTATGCCACCACCCATCTTTGGATATGCAAATTGTTCAACCAAGGTTTTATGTTTTGTCTCTTTATGAGGAATTAATGCTCCTTTTATCACTTCTATCATATCGAGACCTTTGATCCTTTGCCTGGCAAAATCCGCATCAAGCTCTGTACATGGTATTCCCCACAGTCTTTCACTATAAGTTTTGAAAAAAATGCTGTATAGTTTATATCCAAATTTATTCGATACCCACTCTTCAAAGCTTTTTTCCTCACCTTTTTTGTGGAACTGTGCCTTTAAATAGCTCAATATACATGTACATGCTTCAAAAAAACCCAAATTAGTCAGGGCGTTTATTGCCTTTACAGGATAAAAGAAAAACTTTTGATCATAATAAATTCTTGTAAGCCGATCTACCATTACATACTCATCACCAACCTGCGACAGCCAAAATGAATTGATTTTTTCATCCATGCTAAAGAAACGATGCGGACCTAAATCTACCTTCTGTCCCCACAGATCAAAGCTTTTTGTCATTCCGCCTATTTGCGGCTCGCTCTCATATACATCAACAGCAACTCCTCCTTCTGCCAACTTTAATGCACAAGTCAATCCTGCAGGGCCGGCTCCAATTATTACAGCATTCATTTTAGCTTTACCTGCCTTTCAAAAAGTTTTTTATGCCAATTCCATGCATGTAAAATAATAGTCTCAATATTGGAATTTACAGGTTTCCATCCTAAGATCTGCTCTGCTTTTTCCATGCTTCCGATTAATTTCGGCGGGTCACCCTGCCTTCGTTTTTCATTAATCGTCCTAATTTCCTTTCCTGTTACCCTTTTTACTACATCAATTAACTGGAGAATAGAAATGCCTTCCATTGTACCCAGATTCATAAAAACTGATTTTCCTTTCGGCAAATATTCATAAGCACGTAAATGTGCATCTGCCAAATCCCATACATGGATATAGTCCCGAATGCATGTACCGTCCGCAGTATCGTAATCCGTCCCATAAATATCAAAATGTTCTCTCCTGCCAATTGCGACATCTAAAAGGATAGGAATAATATGAGTCTCCGGAATATGCCACTCTCCTATTTCACAATCAGGGTCTGCTCCTGCCGCATTAAAATACCGGAATACGCAATATGAAATCCCATATGCACTGGCATAATCTTTTATAATTCTTTCAATCATCCATTTAGAAGCACCATACGCATTGATTGGGTTTTGTAGCTCTTCTTCTACAATCGGGACTTTTTCAGGAATCCCATAAGTAGCGCATGTTGATGAAAAAATGAGCTTTTTTACTCCATGCCTCACCATGGCATTTAAAAGAAGTATCGTATTAGAGACATTATTTTCATAATATTTTGCAGGTTCTCTGACAGACTCTCCAACATATGCAAATGCTGCAAAATGAATAACAGCATCGATTGGATAATCTGAAAATATTTTATCTAACAATTTTACATTAGAAATATCTCCCCTGATAAAAATGCCTCCTACCACATTTTCTTGATGACCATATATAAGATTATCTAAAATAACAGTTTTATATCCATTCTGGACAAATAACTTATTTGTATGGCTCCCAATATATCCAGCACCACCGGTTATCAGTATCATGCCTCCCGCCTTTCCTTTAAACACATTTTAAAATAGTTAATCGTATGTTCAAGCCCTGTTTCCAGAGAAACTCCTGGCTTCCATCCCAATTCCTGTTCTGCAAGATCAATGACCGGCTTTCGCTGTGTTGGGTCATCTTCTGGTAACGGACAGTATATTATATGGGACTTGGACTTTGTCATTTCAATTATGCATTCTGCCACTTCCAGCATGGTAAATTCCCCTGGATTTCCTAGGTTTACAGGCCCTGTAAAACCATCTCTTGAATTCATTAAACGAATCAGCCCATCCACAAGATCATCCACATAGCAAAAACTCCTGGTCTGTTTCCCGTCTCCATATATTGTAATATCTTCTCCTCTTAATGCCTGGACAATAAAATTTGAAATAACCCTTCCGTCATTTACATTCATTCGGGGACCGTATGTGTTAAATATTCGGGCAACCTTTATATCCACTCCATGCTGTCTGTAGTAATCAAAAAAAAGCGTCTCTGACATACGCTTTCCCTCATCATAGCATGCTCGAATTCCTATAGGATTAACACATCCACGATAAGTTTCCGGTTGAGGATGAACCTCAGGATCTCCATATACTTCAGAGGTGCTTGCCTGCAATATCCTGGCATTGCATCTCTTTGCCAACCCCAGAGCATGTAATGCCCCAATTATACTTGTTTTACCAGTTTTTATTGGATCATATTGATAATGAATAGGGCTTGCAGGACAAGCAAGATTATAAATTTGGTCGCACTCCACATAAATTTCTTCTGTGACATCCTTTCTAATAAATTCAAAGTATGGATTTGATATCAAATGTCTTATATTATCTTTTCGCCCCGTAAAAAGATTATCCATACCAATCACATCATACCCCATAGCCAACAACCTTTCACAAAGATGAGAACCAATAAATCCTGCCCCTCCTGTAACCAAAACTCTTTTTCTCTCCATATTTTCCTCTTTTCGTTTGTTAATATATTATACACATACATATGTTACTTACCGCACAATACCTTCTTATTTTCTCTCACGCATTATTATTTCTTTAAACATCAATACAACTCCTACATAAGTAAAAGGCAAAACATAAACCATAGTTCTGACCCATTCTCCATATGTTCCAAGTAAAACAGAAACAACTACAGAAATAATTCCGCCAGATATTCCTAAAATCAAATAAGGACACATATTTTCCTTAATCCACAAATAGATACCCCAAATTAATAAAATACACCCTACTGCATATACATGGCTTACTTTAACCAACTGGAAAATAGATTCCATAAAATTCATCACTTCATCCAAAAACTTATTCCTTGATAATCTTATTGAAAAGGCATCGTTAAATTGCGTCTCTTTTACCTGAAGTGCGACTTCTGTCATATAACTCATAAATTTGGGAATATCTGATCGTATACAGTAAGAGGTGAATTCCTGTACCTTTTTATTAATTGTTTTTATATCTTCTCCAAAAAGCTGCATTACTGGCGTTGTAGCATGCCATCCGGAATATCCCGTTTCAGCACACTGCACATTTATTTTTTCAACGAGATTCTGATCCCAAAAATTTTTATACAAACCCGAAGTCAGGCATTTATCTAAACTATGTCTTGGTGCCAAATCACTAAAATTTAAAACACCAGATTTCGAATATACAGCTCCAATGTAAACAGCACAAAAAAAGAGCAGCATAGAAAAGCTGACCCCTATTTTGCCCAATATTTGTTTTCTTCTTTTTTTATCAATGGCCATTAAAAGCAATAAAATCAAAAAATCACCCGCATACACTGCGAGTGCTACTTTTATCATTATGCTTATCCATATAGCAATAATTGATAAAAGTCCATATTTGGTTTCCGAAAAAACAACCCATCTAACTGCAAAATAAATAAAGAAAATAGTACATGATAATGACAGTGAATCCGAACATATACAAACATCATATATAAATACCGCCGGATTGCACCCATAAAGCAATGTCACAAAAGATGCAAATCTTTTTGTTGTGCGATTGATATTATTATATTCATTTGATTTTGAAATAATAATTAATAAAGTTTTATAAAACCAGAAAAGGGAAAAAAACGAGATTATGATTTGCCCCATAACAACCCCTAGTGCAAAGTTGTCCCTAAGTAAAACTTGAAAAACATCTATATACAACGGATATCCTGGCGGCCTCGTTGCTGTAAAAAAACGATAATTGATATAGCCTTCACTGTCAGGATATATATGCCCTAAAGTTTCATTTGCAAAATACAGTACTCTAAAAAAGGCTATCCCTCCCCCTATTATAATTTCATGCAAATACTTTTGGAAAAATAAAATGGGTTGCCATTTTTCTAAGCTCTGTTTCGCCGTTTGTCTATTTTGATCCATTGTTGATAAACCTTTCTAATTCTTCCATGGTAATATTATTTTTTTCATCATAGATAAGATTTGAGGATAATATTCTGTTGGATTGCCTCCTTGAGGAATCAGATAATATAAAAAACACAAAATACATTCTAACACTGCCAATATACTTATGATACTAGAAAATGTGGCTGCCGCTTTTCCAGATAGTTTCTCATTCCAATATCCAATCATCATGAAATTCAAAATACATAATAGGAAATAGAAATCCATCCGATATCTTTCATAATTACGAGGCGCCCACCATATTGTAGCAACAGCAATCAATAATATACTTAACAATAATATTACACCAAACCAATGCAGCTTATCTTTTTTGATTGCTTTAACAATCTCATTTTGCCCCCCCCCGAATAGAAAAGCCATCAAGATTGGATGGCAATAAAATACCCCACCAAACACAACATATGGGAATTCACCACTTAAAGGATGATTACTAATAAATATATCAATAAGGCCATTTACTAATCTAAATAGAGAAGGCCCAGAAGCAGCATATGCTATGGTATCTACATTAGTCAATTGATAAGATTGTCCAAACTCAAATACACTGTCAAAACGAACATAATTATATGCCATTAACAATATTCCTATAATAGCATAAGGCAAAATCACTGCCAATAAATACACATGCAAATATATATTGACATTTCCACACTCTTTCCTTTTTCTCCAATATTCAAACAATAATGGAAATACCACAATATTCGCCAATCCTATGGTTGGACGACATCCAAATACAAGTGCTCCAAATAAACTTCCTAAAAAAATAAAAAGCAACTGTCTTTTTTCTTTCTCTACTACATATACAGCCTCGAAAAAGAAAAAAATACTCCAGATTTCCATACAAATTCCTGCTGTTTGAGCAGTACAATACAGTGCTGGCACTCCAATACTATTCCACACACTGATAACTGAAAATGAAACTGCAAGACACAAAAACAACCCAATCGATATTTTCTTTAAAAATTTTCTGCATAATTCATACAGAAACATAAATAATCCGATTAAAAAAGCAAAGACAAAGACCTGAGTGGCATGGTAAGAATTCAAGTTTTCACCCATTATTATGCGGTATGGTAAAAATATCAAAAATACTGGTACAACTCCAAAATACATATAATAATGATTATTATACCAAGCATGGTCCCAATGGTAATCTATATCTAATTCTGCTCTTTTTACTGGATCATATGGATTCTCTAATTCTGATAATTTTGGATCAATATTTTTATAATCTATATATAAATGCCCTTTTAATAAAGATTCCGTAAATAATTCATATTGATTCCTATGATCAGGAATTTTTCCATTATAAAGAGGACTAATCCCCATTGGTAGAGTACATAATAGTGCTGTCACCAGCAAAGCAATTAATACAAGAAATTTATTTCTCGTCTCATTTACAAGACATTTATTAATTAAAAACGCTTTTGGCCGGCATTGATAAATCACAAAAAAAACTATTGCATACACTATTATAGACATTGCATAATCTTTCATATTTAACCATTCCTTTATCTTTCAACTTCCGTTCATACAAAGAATTAAGGCTTCTTTTACTATCACTATTCTCTAATATTTCCGCTTTCATCTGCCAGACTTTCTTCTAGGTTAACCCCAGGAGGAAGAACATTTTTTTCTACTAACCAACAACGATACTTTTCTCCTTCACCAATATATTCCATAATAGATTCATTTCTTGTCATTGCCTTATTATTGTACCAAAATGCATGCGTCAATACATGAAGCCTCTGTGGAGCTTCATTTTTAATAATACTCCATATATCTTCACGCCATCTGTGGTAACTATCTGATACATACTTAAACTCTTCAAAAAACTTATGGCTATATGAATTAATCATTCCAGGAATCTTTAAATCTGCTTTCAGAGTCATCTTAGAGGGCATATGCATAGATACACAATTTACATTTACATCTATCATCTCCTCTAAAATTTTCTTTTCATAAAGAATCTTCTCTATCATCAAGTCCTTTTTCCATATATTTTCTGCAAAAAAATACTTCTTTTCATCAAAATGCAAACCTATTGCATGTCCAAACTTTTTAATTTCCTTAATACAATCAAGAGAATGCTTAGAAAACACATTATAAAAATCCGATGATATCAACACAAAATAGGTGGATTTAATTTTCCCCCCCCCCAATGTAATTTTCTATCTTTGCCATTTGGACTGCTTTCTCTAAAGACATATCAATATCATGCCGAAGTATAGCAGCTTGTTTAATCTGATTATAATCGTCATACCCAGCCATTACATATCCATTTTCCAACAAAAAACAAATTAATTTCTCATACTCTGAATAGGTAAACTTCATTCTTTACCCTCCATTCTTCTTTTACATAATCACCTGATACGTTAATATCTTTGTATTGTTCCCTTCTTATCCACTTTTCCAATCACTCTGGCCGGCACTCCTGCCACTAAAGTAAAATCCTCTACATCCTTTGTCACGACTGCCCCTGCTGCCACCATTGCATATTTGCCAATAATGCAGCCACATACTATTGTAGCATTTGCACCAATGCTTGCTCCCTCTCTAACTAAAGTCTTTCTATAATCCTTGCTATCTTTTGGATATTTTGCACGAGGCGTCAAATCATTAGTAAATACGCAGGAGGGTCCACAAAACACATAATCCTCAAGTTCAACTCCCTCATAAAGCGAGACATTATTTTGTATTCTACATCCATCTCCAATACTTACATACTTAGAAACATTTACATTTTGCCCCAAAGAACAATTTTTTCCAATTGTGGCTCCTGTTTGAATATGGCAAAAATGCCAAATCTTTGTTCCTTCTCCGATCACTACATTTTCATCTATATAGCTGCTTTCGTGAATAAAATATTTTTCCTTCATGCAGCTACCTCCAAAGAATTTGTTAAATTATTGCAGCCCCCCCCCGAAAACTTTTTCAATTTCATTTGATAGTATAAAAATTCCGTGTGATTTATTGCATAGTTCCCACTAACACTCATTCCTTCTTTAATATTTTCCACAACAACACTCCCCATATTAATTCTTGCATAATCGCCAATACTTACACGATTTTTTACCGTACTTCCCAATCCAATCCACACCTCATCTCCAATATTGCAAACTCCTGCAATCGTTGTATTCGCCGCAATCAGACAAGCCTTTCCTATTTTTACCGAATGAGCAATATGCACCAGATTATCTATTTTTGTAAACTCACCGATTTCCGTATTTTCCCAAGGAAATATTGCTTTATCAACACAGGTATTACATTGAAGCTCCACATTCTTATGTAGTATAACACCTCCATAATGCTTTATTGTCTCAATATATTTTCCTTTCTTATTTTCCATAAACCCTATACTGCCAATACGACATCCTGACCTGACTGTACAGTTTTCCTCAATAATAGTATTTTCATATATTGTAGCAAATGCCTCAATGCTCACACCATTACCAATTACTACATTATAAGGCGCAATCTGTGCCAAGGGACTGATCTTTGCTGTTTTTGAAATCTGAGTTTTCCTTTTTTTCCTTATATAAATGGGATTTTCATACAACGAATTATGTAGATTCCAAAACGCTTCTCTGGGATTCTCTACTATCACATATCCCAGATCTGGCAAATTCGAACTGATACATTCCAAATCTTGATTAACCAGCAACAATTTAACATTTTTTGGAATATTTTTCATAAACTTTTTTTCTTCAGCAAATGACGCAATATCTGTTTTTTGACTGCTAATAAATCCAAGTGTTTCCACTTCTCTTTCGCGTACTGCTTTAATCTGCACATCTGGATATAACTCCTGAACCAGCTTACTTATTTGCATCTGTTAATCTCCTTTTATGTTGTTTTAATCGTTGAAAGAACTTCAACTACTTTTTTTGCTCTGTTTATCCATGAATTATCAACACAAACTTGCTTGCAATTTAAACGTTTTTTATAAACTTCTTTTTGATTTTTCCACAAATAAATGAGCTTATTACTTACATCTGAAATATTATCATGAACCGACCACCCTATCTCATTATCCAAAATAACCTTTTCTGTTTCATAACAATCTGTGACCAAAATCGGCTTATTATAGGATATATATTCATATATTTTTACCGGCACTGCAAAATTACGATATTCTGTGTTCGGCGCAGTTAAAATTGCTATATCTGCTTTGTTATATAAATCCTGCAGATTTTTGTCTCCACATGTGTGGTAAATCTTCAACCATCTGTCATAATCTTTTTTATAAACGCTGTTTTTTACTTTTTTCCATTGATGTTCAGGACAAACAAAAATCAATTTTGCAATAATATGATTTTTATTAGCTTTTTCAAATGACTTTAAAGTTAAAAACGTTCCATGATTTTTAGATGCTCCTCCTACAAATATATAAGTCAATTCTTTTTTCTCTATAAAGATTTTATCATTATAATTAACGTGGTTTTGTATTTCACAACCCGGCGGTAGCAATTCCATATTCTTGAAACTAAAATATCTGCTAAAAGTCACTGATGTCATAAAAACACAATCGCATGTCTTTTTTATAATTCTTATATCACGTTTACTCATTCTTTTAATAATGAAATTTTTAATTTTTTCTTTTATCTTTAATTTTTTTCCTTCGCTAGCGTATTCTGGAAACATCCAATAAGCATCCCGGTAAAAAAGACCGATTGGCACATTCATACGATGCAATTTTTGCATCAGGATAATATCCAATAGATCATAAATAGGACCGCTGGATGGTTCTATATAGCATATTTCAGGTCTATTATAATCTAACCAACTAAGAATCTCTTTCAAATTTTTATGTCGTTTTCTTATCTGATTTTTCTGCCCTGATAATATTTTAAGATTAAGGCCAAGTTCCTCAAATGCCTTTTTCATTTTTTGAGGACGAACAGAAGAGCCTGAACCGCCCACCTCGTTAACATTAATATAGGTTATATATAAAATGTCCACTTTTTGTTCCATGTACTTTATTCTCCCACTGGTTAATATGAATAAAAGCAATAGACAATGCAATTAAAATCCATTGATAAGTATAGTTAATAAAAGAACTGGATTCCAAACTGACAATAATATAATCAACAAACATAATGGAAAATACAACAGCCTCCATATTTCCTTTATATTTAAATATTTTTATCATTTTCGTATAAAGTGTAACCAATAAAAAAATATATAATATAAAAACAACAATTCCATATTGACTTAAAATTTCTAACCAAAAATTATGGGGGTTAACCAATCCTGATACAGAAGGATGTATTGTAAAATACTTCACAAAATAGTTAGGGCCGATTCCAAGAAATTTTGTATCGATTACAGCCGTCCAAGTATCTATATACAACATTATACGGTTAAAAGACGACCCCTGATGTGTTTGGTAGTTTTTCAAATGATTATGCAAATCTGCAATTAACGAAAAATGGTTTTCTGAACTACTATTACACATTTGGATGCTTGCAATATATATAGTTCCAATTAAAATAATTACAAGACAAAAAAATATATAATTCTTTAATAAATTTTTCCTCTGCTTTAATACAAATAAAAAAATACAGATTAATAATGTTAATATACATAATGTCGAACGATTTCGGACACAAATAATCATAATGCTTACTAATGCCATTAAATCTATAAATCGTCCCTTTTGGCTGGTACGAATTGCAAATAAAGGTGCCATAAATGTCAGAAACGATGAAAAATCATTAACATTGTATTGAAATCCTGTTGCCAAATTCATATTTATTGTGCCATATCTTGCAATTTGAGCAGAGATAAAATCCTGATTATTATAGAATGAACCATCCAAATGAATTCCTGTAATTATTTCCATAAATCCTATTAAAATACATAGCACTACAAATACCTTGATAATATTTATCGCCAAAAACAGTCTTCTATTTGAAGTGCCTATAATTCTTATAAGACAATATATATCCACTGCCCCTAATATTAATCCAGTGAGTTCTTTGAGAGCGCCTTTACTTACTCCGGTTATCAATATCATGAAAAAAAATCCATATAAAATCCATATTATAAAAGTAATCAAACATTGACTTTCAATAATTGAAAATTTTATATTTTTCATACTACAAGCCAATAATATTATTGGAACAGCTAATCTATAAAATGTAAGATATAATCCTGCCACATAAACTTTAAATAGACTAGGTATAATCATAGCTGCCAAAAGCACGATCAAACATATATTCCGTTTACTTACTTTCAAATTAATTCATCTCCTTTTGATTAAATTAATCCTTTTTATCATAATATGAAATATATTTCCTGCAATATCCTGATAAAAAAAAATCAAAAGAACAATGCCAAAACCAAAAATTATCATCCTTACTAAAATAATACAATGCATTACAGCTATTGATAAAAAATATAATCCCAAAAGAGTTAGTAATATTTTCTTAATTCGAAACGCACAAGGATAAACCTTCTGTGCAAAACAATAATTACTCATCATAACAATAAAATATCCGGCAAATGTGGTTGCTGCAGCCGCCTGTAATCCCCAATTAGGTATTAACATGCAATTTAAAATAACATTTACTATAGCTCCGATTCCTGTCGAAAACAAAAAAAATTCCGTCTTTTTTGCAAAGCCAATCCCATATCCCACAATCGTATTTACAGCGTAACACAACTGTCCAAAAAACAAAGATGGTAAAATAGTATACGCCTCCATGTACTCCTCAGAAGTCATAAGATATACAATTTCTTTTCCAAATATGCTCACAACCCACGCCATTATCACAATCAAAAAATAAACAGCATCAAGAATCCTACTATATAATTCCTTGGCATTTTCATTACTTTTATTTGCAAACGCAAAAGTAGTATAAGAAATGAACAAGCTGTTAGTAACAATATTTAGTATACTGACAAATCTTGATGCAATACCATAAATACCCACAACTTCCTGTCCATGCATATAATTTAGAATATATCTGTCTGAAAGTGACAAAAGCCAATTCAAGACCGTCAATGGCACTAATGGTGTTGCATACTTCACCATTTTATAAAGTAAAGCTTTATCTAAATATCTGTATCCTACATGAACATCACTTAATCTCCAAAATAGTACTATCTGTAGCATATTAACTAAAAATGTACTAAATATAAGAGAAACATATCCAAATTCCAGGAAAACAACAAACAATATATTTAATGACAGCATGGACATAGAAGAAAGAACCAAAACAGCCGAATATCTCTTCATAAGATTCTTCATTCTCAAATTTAATGAAAAAGGCATTGACCACATACTAATTGCCACTGATGCAAGAGAAATCATAATTGCAATTTTGTATTTATCAGTTTTAAAAAGCAAGAAAGATATATAAGGAGCCATCCATATTAGCATCAGGATAATACAACTTGATTTTATCATAGAAAAAAAAACTGTATTAAATACTTTCTTCCTGTATTCGTCTGAATCCTCATCATAATAAAATGCACTAAATGCAGAATCAAATCCCCATATTAAAAGCGGAAGTATAAACGCTGTAAAATTTGATATGAGATCTGAAATACCCAGCTCGGAAGACGTAAGATATCTGGTATATAAAGGAAGCAAAAAGAAATTAGCTGCTTTAATTACTAAATTAGATAATGTTAATACAATACTTCCACTAACCAGTTGTTCTATGGTTCCTCCTTTATTTTCCATTTTCATATTTGTTTTTCCTTAACATATAAAAATGAATCCAATGTAGTCATAGGTTCTATTACCCCCTTATAAATATCAGCCTGAACTTTGGCTATCTTACGGTTATCATGGTAGTCCTCGACATATTTTCTTCCTGCTCTGCCTGCCTGTTCTCTTAACTTCCCATTAAGAATCAGTTTCTCAACAACCTCATCCAATGTCTCTATTGATGCACTAAAAATAGGAAGTTCCGGTGGAAATGCCCTTTTCACTTCATCTGTAATATATGTAATGACTGGTTTCCCCAAAGCCATCGATTCTACTGCAAAAACACCATAGCTCTGCCCAAACATCTGGTCAATAATGATATCCGCATTTTTATATATTTCTAATGCTTCCTTCTGTGTTTTATTCATTACAAGAATAAATTCAAAATCATACTTAATTTTGAGACGTTCCATTGATTCTATCACATACTTTGTTCCCTTTTTCATATAATTGCTCGGCGCATGTACAATTATTGGCTTATTTTTTATTGCTTTTGGATAAACCGGCTCGAATCTAGAAATATCAATGCGTAGAGGAGTAATAAATAACCTCTTTACTGGTATATGTTTTCTTAATTCTTCATCATGTGTTATACATGCCCCAATATATTTAAAAATTCTATCATTTTTTTTAACTCGGGATTTTCCAGGTCCTTCAACTTTATCTGCATAAAAAAACTTTGGCCTGGTGGTATCATAGGAAAATCGAACTTCGCTTCCATGGAATTCCATAAACGTCTTTTTATGTGAAATTTTAAGCCAAAACAAATCAAATGCACCAGGTATAAGTGAATGCCCAAAATGAAAATGAAATACATCATATTTAAAAAATGCTGAAACAAAGAAAAACAAAATTTTTAAAATATAAAAAGGATATAAAATTTTTCTTGTTCCTATATGTATATCTTTGCCAAGATCAGGATATCCGACAGGATTTCTCCTCCAGACTGCAAGATCCGCGTTTTCTCCTATTTTTTTTAATCCGTCTACCGAATATGTTGCTTGCCCTGCTATATCACTCATACCATGTAAGATCTTCATACATTCTTATTATCCTTCTAATATTTATTCACTACATACAGTTATTAACTCACTGCTGACCATTTCGATCTCTTCTTGGGTAAGGTAAGGATGCATTGGTATACTGAAAATTCGCTCTGCAAATTCTTCACATTTTGGAAGGTCACCTTTTTTATAACCAAAATTTTTGAAAGCTGTCTGCAAATGCATTGGAATCGGATAATAAATCATAATAGGAATTCTTTTTTTTCCCATCTCAATTACAATTTTATCTCTTTGATATTTGTTTTTGGCTAGTAAAGAGAATTGAGCCCATGACGATATATTCCCTTCTGATACAGATGGTACTACAAACATCTTTTTTAAATTGTTCATGTATTGTCTGGCTATAGTATTTCTCTTATTTAATTCTTCATTAAAAATTTTAAGCTTTGGAAGAATAATTGCTGCCTGCAATGTATCCATACGCCCATTAAGCCCTACACGAATATTATCATAACGATTCGTTCCCATCCCATGAATCCTTACTGACTTTAGTTTTTCTGCCAAATCATCATCATCCGTAAAAATAGCACCTCCATCCCCATAGCATCCTAACGGTTTTGCAGGAAAAAATGATGTAGCAGATACATCTCCAAAACTGCAAGCTCTTTTGCCTTTGTATAAACTGCCAAATCCTTGTGCCGCATCTTCTAGCAGGAAAAGATTATACTTATTTGCTATTTTTGTAATCTCGTCATAGTCTGCTGGCTGTCCAAAAAGATCAACTGGAATTATTCCTTTAGGTCTGAGTTTTCCTTCTTTTAATACTCTTTTAATTTTTTCTTCAAGGTCATTTATATCAATATTATAGGAACTATTACAGTCAACAAAAACTGGTGTGGCGCCAGCCAATAAAACACTTTCAGCAGTAGCATAAAATGTAAATGCAGGCACAAATATAGCATCTGTTTTCTTTAATGCATATACCATAAGTGGGATAACTAATGCATCCGTTCCACTCGCGCAAGTAATTGCATATTTTCTCCCTGTATATTTTGCCAGCTCTATTTCTAATTCATCAATTTCTGGTCCCATAATAAAATGTTTACTTTGAATGACTGTCCTGATTCTGTCCTCTATTTCATTTCCAATAACCTCATATTGCCTGTCCAAATCAACAAATTTCATACAATATACTCCTTAGTTTCTTAGCTGAAATTTCATTCCGCCTTCACCAATATCCTGATTAGCAAGCTCTAATATTCTTATTACACGGATTGCTGCATCAGCATTTGTCTGTGATTCCCGTTTTTCCTCAATACATTTCCTGATATGGTCTAAACTGTTGTAAAGAGCATCTTCTTGCTCTAATTTTGGTATGACGGCATCTCCAATACGTGACTTTACTACAAATTCATCATATTCCATATCTTTAATTGGCATTTTATCAAATCCTTTATCATAAATAATCAATTTATTTATTACATCCACATCATCATACACTAACATTTTTCTTGTGCCTGCAATAATAATCTTCCTTTCCTTAATTGGCGATATCCAGTTTGCTGTCATGTTGGCGATAAACGTTTCATATTGTACCGATAAAAATGTAATAGATTCTTTAGTACTGTACGCCTTCTCTCCCACTGCCTTTACATATTTTACATTTTCTCCATCAGTCAGATAATCAATAATCGACAGGTCATGTACACTCAAATCCCACATAGCATTAACATCATTTTTTACATTACCTAAATTCTGCCTGTAACACGAAAAATATAACACATCTCCCAAATCACCAGAACTCATGATTTCTTTTATTTTTTTAATAGCAGGATGATAAACCATAATATGATCTACATGTATATAAAGTCCTTTTTCTAAAGCAATCTTTTTCAATTCCTCTGCCTGTTTTACATCATCTGTAAATGGTTTTTCTACATAAATATTCTTTCCAGCTAATAGAGCTTCTTTTGCTAATTTATAGTGATTTCTGGTTTCAACCGCAAGTGCAATTAAATCAATTTCAGGATCTTTAATGACTGAAAGATAATTTGTTGTATATTTTAAACTATTTGCATACAATTCCTTTGCCTTTTCTAATCTGTTTTCTTTCAAATCACATATGATATCAAATATATAATTTTTATTTTTATATAATTGCTTTGCAACATTAGGCCCCCAATAACCATAACCAATCAATGCAACTTTAAGCATTTGTAACCTCCAGCATTTCTTTAAACTCACCTTCCATATCCACACACGCAAATCCCCTCAAAGGAAATTTCACAGCCTTTCCTTCCTTCTGGCTCTTATATATCGCCAAAACCAATTCCAATGCATCCCTGCCCGCATATGCATCCACATACGGTCTCCTGTCCTCCTGAATCGCCTCCTTCATATCAGCAAACAGGCTGACATGGCCATTTCCATATACATTACTGGCAGCTTCCACCAGCCCTTTATTTTTGGTATCTTCTGCCGCCTCATCTGCAAAATTCCATATATCAATATTATTTGTCGATTTTCCGCCTATTTTTACAGTCCCATATTCACCGGACAAATACAATGTTTCTTCCAGATTCTGCGGATAAGTATTCGTAGTTCCTTCGATTGTGGCAATCACTCCGTTTTTAAATTTAACTACTGCCATTCCCACATCTTCCGCCTCCAGATAATCATGGAATTGTTGCCGTGTCTGGCCATATACCTCGTCAATCTCTCCGCCAATCATCCAGCGAAGCAAATCAATCCCATGAATACATTGATTCATAAGTGCGCCTCCATCCTGTTTCCAGGTTCCCCTCCACGGAGCCTGAATGTAATAATCCCTGTTACGGTTCCAACGCACATGAATGGAGCCGTGAGACAGACGGCCGAACCTTCCTTTTTCCACTGCCTTACGAAGCTCCCGGATTGCCACATTAAAACGGTTTTGATGGCAAGCGCACACTTTTACATGCTGTTCCTCAGATATACGGATAATACGATCTGCATCTTCCATACTCATAGCCATTGGTTTTTCAATAATCACATGAACTCCATGTTCAATACAAAAAAGAGCAATCTCCGCATGGAGTCCGCTCTCAGTTGCAATACTGACCAATTCTGGTTTTATTTCTATAATCATTCTTTTATAATCCGTATAACGTTGAATGCCCGGACTGTTTTGGAGGTCATGTTTTTCTAAAAGAGCAATCATATTGTTTGGAACAAGATCACAAATCCCTGCGATTTCCAACTGGTTCACTACCGCAGCTTTTATATGGTTTGTTGAAATCCTCCCACAGCCAATTAACGCATATCTCATTTCTTTCACCTTTTATCCTTTGATATCTTATCATGATTTTCTCTTTCATATATCCACTTCATTTCTATGATACTCCCATCTTTCATTTAAAGCCTTAAATCCCTGTGGATAGTATTCCTGTAACGCAACAGGATGGTAATTTCTGTCAAGAAAACCATGCTTTGTTATTCCAACTGCCTTTAATTCCTCTGTTTCACAAGATTGAAATGTGTACTGGAAATTCATCTTTACTCCATTAAATTTAGTACATTCACATTCGATTCTTATCTCTTCATCAAAATGAACCATCTGCTTATATTGTACAGACTGGAACAAAACCGGAATCATAATTCCTGTTGTTTCTTCCACCGCCTTCCAGTGAAAGCCACATTCATCAAAATAACGGAGCCTTGCTTCTTCCATCCACTTCACATAATTTGCATGATGGACAATTTTCATCGCATCTGTTTCATAATACTGTGTACGGTGGAGAATAAAAGACCTTTTAGAAGTTTGCATAGATAAAACAAATCTCCTCTCCCACAGATAATAAAGATGCATAAATTAAAGATAAAATCATCAACAGCTCCATCACAAATTTTCCTGTACCCTTAATCCGCCTGTCCTGAAAAATGTTCAACAATTTTTTTGCAGACATATGGCCATCCTTTCCAGCCTAAATGCATTACATCACAGTAAAAATAAGGTTCGTATTCCTGGTCTTTTAAATTCAGGCATTCTATGCCATACTTTGCAGATATTTGTTCGCTCGCATCATAATATTCATCCCGCTTATTCTTTGTTATTCCAATATAGTCATAATAAAAGCCATTTGTTGACATAATGACTACATAAGGATGCAAATCAAGTTCGTTACATACACCTAAAAAGAATTCATAATCTTTCCACTCAGCAGATATCATCAACGGAACATTCACACTATTATTTTCCAAAGAATCATATTTATCTTCCAGATATTTCGTATAATAAGAATCGTATACATACAGGTCATTGTTGGTACAAGACGTCCTTCCTTCTTTTTCTCCTTCTGCGCAGATGATATCCCAGTCAACCTCAATAGTATCTGATTCTTCAGTACTCAAATCAATCGTTTTTAGATATTTATATGCCTGAAACTTGTCTTTAAGCATCATAAATCTTCCCCGCAAAAAGTAATAAGGCTGTACCAGGTTATAGACAGCTTTTCCAAATATATGATCCGATACATAAAGCCTTGCCAGAATATAAGTCTGAGGATAATCTAATTTGCCATGTACTACATAATGATTGATATATTTTTTATATATAGTAAGGGTCTGATATAACAACTTATACATTTTATTTTCTGAAGCCTTATTGCTTATGGCAGCATAATCATCTATCTCCCGATGCCCTTCCATTTCAATAAATCTTTTACACAGATACCTCTTATTTTCCTTTGAGATCTGACTATTTTGTAAAAATTCGTAAAATTGAAGCTCACTGAAATTTGACATGGTTCCATTAATATCAGCTTCATTTCCTGTGAACCACTGGAGCGATTCTACTATAACGATATCATTCCTGCCTATGGCTTCTCTGTTTGCTCCAAGATTCATTGCATGGAGAAAATTTTGAACATATGCATGTCCGGTATAAGTTACGGAATTTTGATATAAGTTATTCGGAAATAAATTTTTAGGATTTTGCGGAACTGGCGATGACAATTCAGAAGATCCCATCATCAGCAAATCTTCTTGCTGCAGCCCAAGGGCAAGCAAAACATTTCCTTTATCTTTTTCTGCCAGTCCATTTGCCTTATCAATGGCAAATGGATCTGTATGATATAATTCCTCAATCCTTTTATCTAAATATTTCCCATATATCTCACAAATCAGAAAAACACTTGCCAACAGAACAAATATATGGAAAACGGACTTTATTATTTTAATTTTCATCGCCTATCCTTGCTAAATATTTGATAAAATTGTTTATGGTGCTGATATCGTTCTTACTTAGATCTGTTGGCTGCAATTTAATTCCCAGTTTCTTTTCAATTTCTACAATAATACTCAGGGAAGAAAAAGAGTCCAAATAACCTGTTTCCATCAGATCCAGATCATAATCTTCAAAAATTTCATCCGTATCACAGACACTGCCTAAAATTGTTTCCGCTAATTGCTTATACCTTTCCATAATCTATTCCTCCATTAAAAATTCATATAACGCCCGGAAAATAGCAACATGCCAAATGCAACAAACTGGAAACAAATAATCCTGCTCATTGCTTTGTAATAAGGTTTCTTTTTTACTTTTCTATAATAACGAGATTTGACATACACATCTGTAATTACTAAAAGCACTCCTTCATATATGCCATAAATAATATAATGTATGGAAAATCCATGCCATAATCCCATGATAAGCATAGTGAACAGGTAAGCCCATCTCGTTGCGCTGTGAATATTTTCAAACAATCCGTTCCGCATATTATTTAAGACAAACCGTCCAAACACATAATCATTAAACCATGTTGATAATGACATATGCCACCTTGTCCAAAATTCTTTCATATTGCAGGCCAGAAACGGCTTATTAAAATTTTCCGGAAGCTTCACTCCCATCAAATAGCCCATTCCAATTGCAATCTGGGAATATCCGCCAAAGTCAAAAAATAAATATAATGTATAAGCATACATATAGAGAACAATATGTAAAAATGACACATTCTCCGGAATCTTTGATATAAGATAAGTATTGATTGCAAAAGCCACGGCAAATTTATAAAATATTCCAAGAAAAATCTTTTTAGTTCCGGGTATGATATAGAATTCAAAATATTCGCTCCCCTTGCAGCTACTTGCGTAATCCTCTTTAAACGGTTCATACCGGCTGACAGGCCCGGAACTAAATGACGGAAAAAACAACAATAATCCAAAAAAATCAAAAAGACCAAGTTTTTGAATCTTAGAATCATGAATCTCTATCATCACTTGCCATATCTTAAAGCACATATAAGACAGGCCGGTAAAACCAGCATATTGGGCATAAAATGAATGATTAGCCGCAAATCTTACACAAATTAAGGGAAAAATTGTCAATCCAAAAATAATATGATAGATCAGCTCGCTGCTGCATCGCTTTCGGAAAAAGTAATAAAAATAAACAAGAACGCACTCATAAAAAAGGAATACAAAAAACTCAAACACTTCTAACGAATGGATTCCTAATATTGATACAATAACAACGAAACTAATCATTATATTAAAAACTTTTGATTTTTTCCCGAATAGCCCTAAAATCATACATGGTATTGCCGCCAACACACACAAATATATGGATAGCATACTGCCATATTGAGGAATCGTTATCATAAATAAGTCTCCCTCAGATAATTTCTGTCTATTTTTCCGTTTGTATTAAGCGGAAACACATCTAATATCACTATTTTTTTCGGAACCATATAAGAGGGAATCCATTCGGCAAGTTTTTTACGGATTAATATGGAGATCCTGGGAACAGATAAGCCAAGATCTTTGGACAGGACAATAAATGCAGCTATATAAACGATTCTTCCATCTCGATAAACAGGCAGAACCACATTATTATTAACAAAATCAATTTTATTAATATTTTCAGAAATATCATCCAGTTCTATCCGGTAGCCGTTCAGCTTTATTTGAAAATCCGTGCGGCCACAATAATAGAGGAGATTCCCAATCCTATAAACCAAATCGCCTGTCCGATAGGCATTGTTTCCCTCAAAATCAAAAAAATTCTTTTTTGTTGCCTCGGGATTCATAAAATATCCCTTGCTTATGCTTTTGCTTGAAATAAGAAGCTCTCCCTTTTCTTTTTCTTCCGATATTTTCTGCCCCTTGCTTTCTAACCAGAAAATCCCATCATCAAGAACCGTTCCTATCGGAAGTTCATTTTCTTTATCCTGCATCATTTCCTGGTTAATTGTACAGCAGGAAAGCAGGACTGTCCCCTCTGTCGGCCCATAACCATTAATGATTTCCACACCTTCAAATCTGCTCCACAGGGTATTGACAAGTTTTTTAGTAAGAACTTCACCTGCAAGGATAATTTTTTCAAGATGCGGAAGCATCTGGTTATTAAAAGAATCATATGCGGAACACATTTCAATAAAAGCCGGAGTTGATACCCAGACCGCAATTTCGCTATCCCGCAAAGCCGAGAAAAGCTCCCCAAAATCACAGATCATCTGCTTATCAATATTAAATAATGTAATTCCTTTGGCCAAAAATATATATAATTGAATTACGGACACATCAAAAGAATAAGAAACCTGATTTAAGGCCACCATTCCCTTCTTCAGTTCCGTATATTTTGAAAACCAATCGACAAAATTAATGATATTCTTTTTGTTGATCTGAACTCCTTTCGGCTCCCCTGTACTTCCCGTAGTAAAAAGTATATAACAGTTATCTCCCCCCCCTATCCACAAATTCTCAGGGATTTCCTGGCGGCAATCATTTTTCAACAATCCGGAAAATGCTTCTGTATCCACAATATGAATATCTCTTTCACACATTACTTCTGGTATCTCAATATGTGAAAAATTAAATAGTATTTCCGCTTCCGTTATCGATGCAATCTTTTGCAGGCGCCCAACTGGAAATGTTATATCAACTGGCACGTAAGCCCGCCCGGTTTTTAACGCGGCAACTATAACAATCAAAATTTCAATATCTTTGTTTCCATATATAAGAACCGGATTTTTCGTCTTACTGTTTTGGGTTATCCAATAAGCTGCTTTTTCCGATTCATTCCATAATTCGCGATATGTAATCTTTTTGCCACGATAGATCATTGCTAAATGATTGCTGTCTTTTCTAGCTTTTAACTCCTCCAAAAGCCACATGTTATCGATCACTCCCTGTTTTTTACTAAACCTTTAAATTATTTCACCAGCATCAGAAATTTCTCTTCTTTTACCTCTTCCCTTCCATAATCTCCACAATCTTTTCTGCCGCATGCCCGTCCCCAAAGGGCTGATAATCCGGACATACCTCCTGCTCCCTGGAAAGTTTCTCCAAGATTTCATGAGCATCGGCTTTTGAAAGCTGATTCCGGTTCCCTACCATTGTCTGAGGCCAGCCTGCCCAGCCGAAAACAGTCACGCACTGCTTTTTTCCATAAAAAGCCTCGCACTGCAGGCCGCCGGAATCCGTGACCACTTTTTTGCATTTTTTCAGTAAATAAAGAGATTCTTTATATCCTACCGGCTGAATCAAAAGTAAATTCTGAAAATGATTTTCCCTGCACAAACGTTCAGCCCGTTCCCTGTTTCTGGGATGTACCGGATATACAGCCGGCGCTTCAAGCTGGTTCATGGCTTTCAATATTTCCTTTAGCGGAACATCATCATAAGTATTTTCCTGCCGATGGCATGTCAGATAGTAATACTGTTCAGGCAGCTTGATTTTCTGTCCTGTAAAATCATAGATCTCCACATCTTCCATTTCTTCTATCTGCTTCATGCAGTGGAGATAGGAGTCATACATGATATTGCCGACCACGTAAGAACCCGTCCCCAGATTTTCCTTTTGAAGATTTTCCATCTCCAACTGCGTCGGCGCAAACAAAATCTGAGAGATATGATCCGTCACAATGCGGTTCACTTCTTCCGGATTTGACAAAGTTCCCAGGCGGATCCCTGCCTCCACATGTGCAATCGGAATTCTGATCTTTACAGCCGCCAGTGCCCCGGCCAAGGTAGAATTGGTATCTCCATAAACCAGGACCCAATCCGGTTTCTCCTTCATCAAAATTGACTCAATCTCCGCCATCATAGCTCCCGTCATCCGGCCATGGCTTCCTCCGGAAATGCCAAGATTATAATCTGGCTTTGGAATATCCAGTTCTTTAAAAAACACATCCGACATGTTCTCGTCAAAATGCTGGCCTGTATGCACAAGTATCTCCTGATGCCTTCCCTTCACTGCCCGGGAAAAAGCCGCAGCCTTAATAAACTGCGGCCTTGCCCCAACGATTGTTACAATCTTCATTTCAAACCATTCCTTTCATTCACGGAATCTGCCAGACCGAATCGACCGCTTACGCTTCTGGAAACCCGAAAACAGGATTTTACAAAACTTCAATATTTTCCCTGGGCCATATATTTTTCATGACATTTTTCGTATCAAAAACCGCTTTGGCGTTCTCCTGGATCATGTTGTAATCCACATTTGTATGCGCTGTTGTGATCACCACCAAATCATAAGCCGCCACCGCTTCCGCAGTTATTTCCTTAAGTCCCTCCACAGTTTTTCCATTATTCTTATATTGCATTATCCAGGGATCGTAGTAATCAATCAGGGCCTGTTCCTTTTCCAGTTCCTCGATCACACGGATCGCCGGGCTTTCCCGATAATCGTCAATATCCTGCTTATATGCAACACCAAGAACCAGAATGCGGGCGTTTTTCAATGCCTTTTCTTGCTGGTTTAAAATCTTCCCTGCCCTCTCGACACAGTATTCCGGCATTTTATCATGAATCATCATAGAGCTTTCAATCATTGAGGTATGAAACCCATACTCTCTTGCCTTCCAGGAAAGATAATAGGGATCTAAAGGGATACAGTGTCCCCCAAGGCCAGGCCCTGGATAGAACGCCTGAAACCCATATGGTTTCGTTTTTGCCGCGTCAATTACCTCCCACACACTGATTCCCATCCGGTCGCACAGCATAGCCAGTTCATTGACCAGGCCAATATTGATATTGCGGTATGTATTTTCCAGAATCTTCTCCATTTCCGCCACAGCCGGGGAGGAAACCTCATACACATCCCCGTCTAAAACAGCCCGATACATAGCTGCTATTACTTCTGTTGCGTCCTGTCCGATTGCCCCTACCACCTTCGGCGTATTCTTCGTTTTATAAATCCGATTACCCGGATCTACCCGTTCCGGTGAAAAACCCAAATAAAAATCGGTTCCGCATTTTAGGCTGGAACCTTCTTCAAGAATCGGCTTTACCAGCTCCTCCGTGGTACCTGGATATGTAGTTGACTCCAAAACAACAATGCTTTCCTTTTTTAAATATTTTGCAATCTGCTTCGATGATTCACGGACATAGCTGATATCTGGCTGCTGATGCCTGTCTAATGGGGTGGGAACACAAATAGCCACAAAATCTACATCTTTTATAAAAGAAAAATCGGCAGTCGCAGAAAGAGTTCCTGCTTCCACCAATTGTTTTAAATCCTGGTCTACCACATCACCTATATAATTATGCCCTTCATTTACCAACCGCACCTTCTCCGCCTGAATATCAAAACCAATTGTTTTAAATCCCGCCTTGGCTTTTTCCACTGCAAGAGGAAGCCCCACATACCCCATTCCCACTACTCCTACTGTCATCTGCTTTGACCCTATTTTCTCTAAAAGCTTCTGCTTCATATCTGACATACGTTTTACCTCATATTATTTGTTCTCATCCTTAAATATACCCGTGAGCCAAATGATCTGCCAATATGGTTCCCATATTCCCGTAAATATACCGGATCATTTGGCAAATAAGTATGCTCGCGAGTACAACTCCTCAAACTGAGCTGCCAGCCTATCATAAGTGAAGTTTTCCAGTACTGCTTTATGTCCATTCTGACCCATTGCCGCTCTTTCTTCATTCGTCATATCTCTTAATAATTCAATGGCCTTTGTTAAACCTGAGACATCCTCAGGCGCAATGGTAATCCCACAATGATATTTCTCCACATAATTATTTGGAAAAGCAGCCGAAAACAAAATCGGTTTTGCTCCCATCATCGCATCAAACAGCTTATTCATACAAATCCCGTATTTTTGCAGGATGCAAGGCTGTATTCCTATATAAATTGCATCAATCTGACGAATCAGATTTGGTATGGAGCGTTTTGAAATATAGGGATAAAAGAAAAACCGTTTTCTTGCAGCACTCTCTTCCCCTGCCATTTTCTGCAAAGCAGCCTTATAGGTTCCATCCCCCACAAACAGGGCTACAACCCGTTCATCCGGAAGTTTCCGGACGGCCCGGATCAAATTGTCCAGATTGTAGCTGGGTGTATGGCTTCCAAAAAAACATAAAATAAATTTTTCGTTTTCTTTCCATCTTGACAATCTTTCTGCCAGAGGCCCTGGAAGCGGTTCTGGGTTCTCCCAATCGGCTGTAACCACCCCGTTGGCAATGGTATGGAACTTTTCCGGAGCCATCCCATGTATCATAAAGTGCCTTTTCGCATAAGGCAATAAAGAAACCACCATGTCAGAATTCCTGCAAAAAGAATCCTCCGCTGCCTGCATTATTTTTATAAATGGATGTTTTTTTGACATTCCTCCCAAAACGACAGGAGACAATGGCCACATATCGTGGACTTCATGGAGCAGGATTACCTCCCCCCGGCCGTTTTTACTCATCTTGCCATTCTTCTGCAGCTCTGCTTCCCTGTATTTCTTTATTCTCTGCCCTGCATACGTGTCCAGCGGATATGTAGAAGATGTGATAATCACATCCGGCTTCCACCTTTTTGCAATCCATCTTGCCCGAATCCATATCTTCCCAACAAATTGAAACATAGTAACCGCTCTTTTTATACCATTTCCTTTATACCGAAGAGTCTTTATCCAATGATAATGAATCCCATCCATTATGTCTTCCTGCCAGTCTTTTGTCACTCCTGGATTTTTTTGCCGTAAATGGGAGTAATCCGCAGCAATAATATCTACCCGATGCCCATGGCGGATCCACTCTTTCGCCATATAATAAGGCCTAAATTCCATTCCCATCTCTATAGATCCCGCATAATGGTTAATCAATAATATATTCATTCAACGCCATACCTTTTCAAATTTTTTTGCCAGTGCGTGATAAGTAAATTGTTCACATACGGCCTTTTTCCCCCGTTCACCAAGCTCTGTGCGATGTTTCGAATCCATGCATGACAGCTTTTCAATACATTTTACAATCTTCGGTATCTCGCCGGCTTTTGTTACATAACCGTAGCGATATTTTTCAATCGGCGTCATTTTGATCGTCATACTCAAAACAACGGGTTTTCCGAACATCACGGCATCAAACATCTTATTCATATTAATGCCGTACTGATACAATACCGAATCTTTAACACCAATAAAGATACAATCAAAATAAGACAGCAAATCCGGAATTTGTACCTTTGCCACTGGTTCCAGGAACCGTACATTCTTTAATTTTTCACTTTTCGCCATATGGATTAAATTGCGTTTTTCCATCCCATCCCCCACTAATACAAACACAATCTGTGGGTTGTCTTTCACCTTCTCGGCGCAGGACAGTAATATATCCAGGCCATTCGACAATGCATGCCCTCCGAAATAACCTGCTATAAATCTTTGCTGATCTTTTAATTTTTCCAAAACCTCCTGATGGGCTTTTGGTATCTTTTTATCCGAATCCCATTCTTCTGCAGCAATTCCATTGGGTATATATACAAATTTCTCCCGCTACATACCATGAGCCATCATATGTCGTTTCGCATAGGGCATCATGGAAACCACTTTGTCTGAATTTTTATAGGCGCTGTCTTCTGACAGTTGCAGAATTTTGATAAAAGGATGCTTTGGAGACATATTTCCAATTGTTGTTAATGTCTCTGGCCATATATCATGCACTTCATGTAACAATTGAACAGACGAATATTATTCACCGCCTTTTTCTTCATAAAAAATACTTTTTATCATTCAATGTGTAAAACCCTGACAACCGTCAGAAACATCAGATACAAATCTGACAAAATGCCAAAATTGCGAATACCGTCCAGATTATATTTCATTTTTTTTGGCAGTATCCGTTTTACATAAATCCAATCCGGAGAAACATTGCCTGTCATTCCCTCTTCCATCATCCGGCTCTCATCTTTAAATTCAATACTTGCTCTTGAAGTCACGCCTGCCGGCATCAGCAAGGTAGCATACATCTCTTTTGTATATTGTTTTACATACTTTACTACTTCCGGCCTGGTTCCGACAAAACTCATCTCGCCTTTCCAAATATTAAAGAGCTGCGGCAATTCATCCAGACGGTACTTTCGCAGCCATTTTCCAGCTTGCGTAATCCGCGGATCCCCGCCGATTGTCACCAGGCCTCCCATCTCATCTGCATTCTGGATCATCGTGCGGAATTTATAAATCCTAAAAATCTTTCCATATTGAGTCACTCGTTCTTGCTGATAAAAAACAGGCCCTTTTGAATCAAGCTTTACCCATATTGCAACAGCCGCAAAAATGGGAATCAACCACACCATCAGCACAGTAGATATCCAAAAATCAAAAATCCGCTTTAACAAAAGCTGAAAAAGATGTCTTCTCAAATTTTGGTAATAAGGAAAAACCTCCTTCGTCCGCATAAAATCAGGAAGCTCTTCCCATCTGCATAATACACCCTGTTCTCTCATCCCTGCCACTTAAACTGCCTCCATCATGGGCAGCTCAATAAACTTTTTTAAAGTTGCTGCCACATATTCTGCCTGTTCATCTGTCAGGCAGGTGTGTAGTGGCAATGTAATTTCATTTTCATATTGATGGTAAGCATTCGGATAATTTTTTATATCAAACCCCATGTTTTTATAAGCCGTATGCATTGGCAGCGGCTTATAATGGACATTTGTTGTGATTCCCATTTCTGCCAACCGGTTAATCAGATGGTTGCGCTCCCTGCATTGATATCCTTCCACCCTTACCAGATACAAATGCCCGCTGGAACAATACACTTCCGTAAAATGCTTCAGATAATGGATTGCCTCCGTTTGAAAAGCATTATCATAAATTTGTATGATCTGTTTCCTGCGTTCCAGCAGCTTTGGATAACGTTCCAACTGTGCCAGCCCCATTGCTGCTGCCATATCTGTCATATTACATTTATAGCTGGGTGCCAGGATATCGTATTCCCATGCGCCTTTTTGCGATTTTGCAAGTGCATCTTTTGACTGACCATGAAGGGAAAGAAGCATATATTGGGAATAAATCCATTGATCCTCCACACTGGAAACCGGATTCCATACCACGGCTCCACCTTCTGCTGTGGTCAGATTTTTTACCGCATGAAAGGAAAAACTAGTAAAATCCGCAACTTCCCCGCACATCTTCCCATTCCTGGAAGCGCCGAGTCCATGGGCGGCATCAGCCAAAATGATGATTCTCCCAAAAGCGCTCTGAATTTTATTCTCTCCATGAAACAGGTGCTTTTTCATCTTTACAATTTCAAAAATCCGGTCATAATCACACATAACGCCAGCAATATCTACAGGAATAATTACCTTCGTCCGTTCTGTAATAGCCTTCTCCAATTGCCGGTAATCCATTTCATAAGAATCAGGAGCAGTATCTACCAGAACAAGCTTTGCCCCCACATGGCACACAACACTTGCGCTGGCTGTATAGGTATATGCTGAAGTAATCACCTCATCCCCTTCTCCCACTCCCAAAAGCCGCAGTGTCAATTCCATACAAGCGGTTGCAGAATTTAAACATACAGCCTTCGGCCTATGTACAAACAGGGCAAGCTGTTTTTCAAATTCTTTCGTCCGTGGCCCTGTAGTGATCCATCCAGATTGCATTGCTGCCACTACTTCCTGAATCTCCCTTTCCGTAATATCAGGAGGAGAAAATGGTATTTTCATAAAATTCTCCATTCTGCCCTTGATACGAAAGCCGTTCTGAATGGCTCGTAAAGGCTCATAAAATATGTTACAAGATCTCTTCTCTTTTATATATTTGATACGTTTCCACCACTTCTGCCACCAACTTACGGATATCCCCCTTCTCCACATAGCTAGCTTCCATCAGCTCTTTTAGCTGTACCAAAAATTTATCTGTATCAAAAGGAATCGGGGAACCAATATGAATCAAGCGGTTCGGAGTCGTCTTCATCCCCTCTTCTTCCATCAGCTTCTCCTCATACAGTTTTTCCCCCGGCCTTAAGCCCACATATTCAATCTTTATATCCACATCCGGCTTATACCCGGACAACTTGATCAGGTTCTTCGCCAATGTGTCGATCTTAACCGGCTCCCCCATGTCCAGCACAAAAATCTCCCCGCCCTTCGCAAAGGTCCCCGCCTGCAGGACCAGGCTGACCGCCTCCGGGATCGTCATAAAATATCGGGTAATTTCCGGGTGGGTCACTGTCACCGGACCCCCGGCCGCAATCTGCTTCTTAAAAAACGGGATGACAGACCCATTGCTCCCCAGTACGTTCCCAAAACGCACTGCCACAAACTCTGTTTTTGCAGAGACGCCGCTTCTCCCCATCCCACGCATTGTTCCATCCTCATCCCCTCCATGGGCATGAAGCACCGGCAGCTCCCTTTCCTTCCCCGCCTTAATCTTCTCATCAAAGGCCTGGATCACCATCTCACACAACCGCTTGCTCGCCCCCATTATATTGGTCGGGTTTACCGCCTTGTCCGTGCTGATCAGCACAAACCTCTCACACCCGTTCTGCATCGCCGCATAAGCCGTCTTATACGTCCCAATGGCATTATTTTTAATGGCCTCCCGGGGGCAGTCTTCCATCAACGGCACATGTTTATGGGCCGCCGCATGGTACACCACTTCCGGGCGGTACTGGGCAAACACGCTTTGGACCCTCCTGCTGTCCCTTACAGAACCGATCAGGACCTCCAGCTCCAGCCCTGGGTACTCTGCCCGCAGTTCCTGCTGGATATCATAAGCATTGTTTTCATATACATCAAATATAATCAGCCTTCTGGGGCTGTGCCTGGCAATCTGCCTGCACAGCTCGCTTCCGATCGAGCCTCCCCCTCCTGTCACCAGGATGGTCTTTCCGTTCAGGTACCGGAAAACCTCCTCTAAGTTTACCCTGACCGGCTCCCGTCCCAGCAAATCCTCAATGGCCACCTCTTTCATATCGCTGACCGTGATTTCCCCGTTGGACAACTGGTATATCCCTGGTAGAATCTTCAGCTCACACCCCGTCTCCTTACAGATATTTAGAATATCCCTTTTCTGGCCGGCCCCCGCGCTGGGAATGGCAACCAGAATCTTTTCAATCCGGTATTTCTCCACATTCTGCAGGATATCCTCTCTGCCCCCTACAATAGGGACCCCGTCAAGGAAACGGTTCCATTTATCCGGGTTGTCGTCTATGATACAGCAGACCCTCTCATCACTTTCCCTGGCTTCATGGAGATCCCGCAGAATCATCTGACCAGCCGCCCCGGCCCCCACCAGCATCACCCGTCTGGCTGGCTGCAGCCCATTCTTTTTTTTCTTCAGCCCACGCATTAGAATAAGGAAACGGTAAGAAAAACGGGCTGTCAACAGCAGGGCTGCCTGCATCACCACGCCAAAAGCATAGTAAAACAAAGGCATCCGATGGACTGCCCCGTTCCCGATAACCTGGCAGGCTGCCGTAATGCCGGCGATATGGAAAACCGAGACAACCGCCACAGAAGCCAGCACCCTGGCCAGTTCATCATAACTGGCAAACCTCCATATGCTCCTGTACAGCCTGAAACCGGAGAAAACTGCCACACAGAACAAGGAATAGATGGGAGCAAACTTAAAAAAAGGCTCCAGGTAAACCCCTGGTATCATACTGTACTGGCAATCAAAACGAAACCACAAGGCAAGAAAAAAGGAACTGTTCACAGCCCCTATGTCATACAAAACCAAACCTATATCCAATATTCGTAAATTATTTACCGCAAATAGCTTTTTTCCTGAACTGTTCATTTTCCTGATACCCTGCGATCCTGTCCCATACTTTATTTTACCTCATCCTGTAGTTCCTGCTCTTACCCCCTGCCGCTCTTTCCATGCTGCCATACAGAAGTTTTCTTTCCGAATCTTCCTTTAATATGATCCCCAGCACAATCCCCCGCTCCTCCCCCCACAGCCTGTGCCGCACCATGGCATACCTCTTTTTAAACTGATACCGTTCAATCTGCTCTTTACAAGCTTTCAGGGGATCGGAAAGACCGCAGATCTCCCCCTTATCATCCTTCCATACATAAGAAAGCCTCACCATATGGTCCTCCCCCGATATTTTTTCCAAAAAATTCACATCCTCTTCCATCATGGGCAAGATGGAGAAAAGCGAATCCGTTTTCTCAGTTCTCTCAAAGCAGCATCTTTCCCTGCAAGTGAGAAACACACACCCGGGGAACAGATTCTCCACATGGACTATACTCCTCTGCTTCCTCCTCCAGATCCGTTCCTGATAGATCACAAAGCATTCTTCATACAGGGAAGGCGGGACGGAACTTCGTATCTCCCTTACCAGTTCCTCCTCTTTCCCCTCCCATGTCTTTAACAGATACCATTTCACGAATATCCTCTCCTTTACTGCCCCTTATACGGACCATTGTCCGGATCCATCTTCCCTGCCGCCTCATACCGCCCGGGCGCCCTTCCCAGCGCCTCCACCCTCCCATACTCCACCCCCTGGCACATATCCTCTTTTAACACGATCCCCATTAGTACCGTCTTCTCCTCCCCCAGCAGCTTCAGACGCACCAGTACATACCTCTTTCCATACTGATACCGTACTATCTGGGACATACAATCCTTTAAGGGGCCGGATACCTGCCGGATCTTTCCTTTCCCATCCGTTTCCAGATAAGATAGGCATATCACATGGTCCTCATCCATGATCTGTTTTAAAAACTCCGCTTCCTCCCTCTCCACGGACAAAAAGAAAAACTCGTCATCCGCCATCATCTTCGACATGGCCGGCACCTGTTTCAGGCACAAAAACAACTCCTCCGGCTCCCTGGATGTAATAAACACATATCCTGGGAACACCCTCTTTACATGGATAAAATTTTTCTGCTTTCTCCTCCGGAGCTGTTCCTGGTAAACCACAAAGCATTCCCCATACAAGTTTGCTGGTACGATTTTACGGATCAACGCCGCCAGCCGTTCCTCTTCCCCCGTCCTTGTCTGCAGTACATACCACGGCATAGTTTTTCTCCTCTGCTGTTTCAGAATGTTCCGGAAAATGTGGTCTTGCCGCATTTCATCCCATCCAGATCATTTTCCAAAAAGGGCAGGCTCCGCCATTTCCCGGCCATACAGTATAATGGCCCAGATAACAGATCCCATGGCAATCCCATGTCCAATATAACCCCATTCAAAGAAATGCAGTCTCAAGGCTCACAATTTCTTTTCCTGGTTTTGTAACAAGCGCCTTTTTTGTGTCCGGCATGGCAGTCCTGGTCTTTCTATATCCGGCCTTTTTATATCCGGCATTCTTATGTCTGACACTTTTATTTCCGGCGCTTCTGAATTAGAGCGAATCTCAACGGATTTCACACCTGATTTTCCAGTGCAACAAAATTTATAATTGTGTTGCACTGGCATTTCCTGCAAAAACCGCTAAAACCGTTAATGTTAAAGGAATTTAACAGACATAAAAAAGAGAAATGGCAGAAAATTCTTAAGAAATTCCATCCAGTTTTTCCAGAAAATCTTAACCTTTTCCTCTGAAAAAACCTTGCAATATCAAGAAAAGAGTGCTATTATTACGGGGTAATCTGAGTGCAACACAATTATAAATTTTGTTGCACTCAGCAAAAAAACTTTTTTTATAGAATCATTTTTACACGAGGAATCGATATAAATCAAACCTTCCTATATCCAGATTTTTTCAATCTATCCTTTCCCAAGCCAAACGTTAGTTCAACTGCCAGGAGATCGATCTGATTCTATCCTTTTTTGTATGGTGACACCGTATAATTGTTACAGAAACGTGATGAGATTTTCTTGTAGGTTATATGAGGAGCATGTATAATAGAAAGGGAAATGATTTTTCGCTCAACACTTTTGTAAAAAACGGCTTAATCATATAAAAAAATGGGAAAGTAGTTCCAAGGGCAAAAGGGATAGTTGCCACAGATTGGTATATATTTAGGGTAGAAATAAGAATGTTTTGAGTGTGGAGGATATTACCATGGCAAGAACCGTAGGAATAGGAATTCAGAGTTTTGAGAAGCTGGTAATGGAGAACAGCTTTTATATTGATAAAACAGATTTTATCAGACAGTGGTGGGAAAACAGAGATGATGTGACACTGATTACCCGCCCCCGTAGATTCGGGAAGACTCTGAACATGAACATGTTAGAAAGATTTCTTTCTATAGATCCGAGTTCCTGTATCGTTATTACGGGAGAAAGGTGATTATCCTGCTGGATGAATATGACACACCTCTTCAGGAAGCCTGGGTATCTGGTTATTGGGAAGAGATGGTGGAATTCATAAGAAGTTTGTTTAATTCCACATTCAAAACAAATCCATATCTGGAACGGGCAGTTATGACTGGGATTACAAGGGTCAGTAAAGAGTCGATCTTTTCTGATTTGAACCATTTGACAGTGGTGACATCAACATCTGAAATGTATGCGGATTGCTTTGGGTTTACAGAGGAAGAGGTATTTACTCCACTGGACGAGTATGGGATGCAGGATAAGCATATTGACGTTAAAAAATAGTATGATGGTTTTATATTTGGAAAATACAGAGATATCTACAACCCCTGGTCCATCATAAACTATCTGAAAACGGGACGGCTTTCCACCTACTGGGCCAACACCAGCAGCAACGGGCTGGTGGATAAACTGATACGGCAGGGAAGCACAGACATAAAAATATCCATGGAAAATCTGCTGAAAGGCGAGAGCCTATACAAGGAAGTCGATGAACAGATTATTTTCGACCAGTTAGACGTAGATGAGAACGCTATCTGGAGCCTGTTCCTGGCAAGCGGATACCTGAAGGCAGAGAACTACAAATTCAAGGAGGAGACGGGAGCTGATTTGTATGAACTGGCGCTGACGAACAAGGAAGTACAGATCATGTTCCAAAAGATGATTCGGAAATGGTTTACTCGTTCTGGAACAGTCTACAACGGCTTTATCAGAGCGCTGCTACAGAATGATGTAAAGTCTATGAATGCTTACATGAACCGTGTAGCCTTAGCCACGTTCAGTTACTTTGACGGTGGAAGAAATCCTTCTATGGAAACACAGCCGGAACGCTTCTACCACGGCTTTGTACTGGGACTGGCAGTGGAACTGGCAGTGGAACTGGCAGATCTCTACATCATTACCTCCAACCGGGAGAGCGGTTTTGGAAGATATGATGTGATGATGGAACCGAAGAACGGAACGGACAATGCCATAATCATAGAATTTAAAGTCAAGGATTCTGGTGAAGAGAAATCTCTGGAGGAAACCGCAGATGCTGCGCTGAAACAGATTGAGAAACAGCGATACCAGGCAGATTTAGAGAGCAGGGGATTTCCCGGCGACCGCATCCGGAAATATGGCTTTGCCTTTGAGGGGAAAACTGTTTTGATACGAAACAAATGAAATATTTGGATTTCATTTAGTAAAGAATGTAAAGCAGAGAAGAAAATTGAGAGAACTGCATTTGTTCCTCTATAGATTATATTACCCTCCCGAATATCTGGACAACATTATCTCGGTTCTGAAAGCAGAACGCAGCGTTTTAATCCAGGGGGAGCAGGGATCAGGAAAAGAGGAGGGATAACATAAATGGGAACGAAGACAGTGAACAAAAATAAAAACAGCATTTTTAATGGTTCCTATGCAGGCCGGGATTTGTATATAACAATGTTTCAAGACAAGGAACGTGAATTCGTTGTTACCCATAACGCCAATATTAAACCGGTATCTTACTTTACTGGCCGTGAGGCAGAACTTAGAGAACTGCGCCAGATGATTGAGGTTGGACGCAGGTTAATCCTTGTAAACGGTATGGGCGGGATTGGAAAAACACATATTTGCAGGAAACTGTTTGAGGAATATCTTACGAAACATGCCACAGATGAAAACGGAGTTTTCCAACATATAGGATATATCGAGTATAACGGGGATTTCGGCAGCAGTTTACAGAACTGTTTGAAATTCAAACAACAGGACACCCCGGAAAAGAACCAGGAAGCGGCATGGCGTGAACTGGAAGAATTGGCATCAAATGGGAAACTGCTGTTATTTGTAGATAATGTGGACAATCCCATAGGTGATGACTTGCAATTGGAAAGATTAAAAAGTATTCCGGGAACCATTATCCTGACATCCCGGCAGACGTGGTTTGGCGACGAATTCGAGCCATACTGGGTTGGGTTTCTTGGCATGACGCAGTGTATAGAAATTTATGAAAAAATCAGGTTTGAGGGAAGCGGAAGAAGGATTCATCCAGAAGAAACTGAGGATCTGGAATATATCATAGAGAGTCTGGCCGGAAAACATACAATTACCGTTGAACTTCTGGCTCATTTAGCGTATATAAAACACTGGCCTGCCAAAAAGCTGCGGGAAAAATTGGAGAATAAAGGCTTTCAGTTGCAATTTCATAAAGATGGCAGGCTTATAAATATTCAGGAATCTTATGAAAAGCTGTATGATTTGTCCGAACTCACCGATAAAGAAAAAAATATTTTGGAAGCATTTTCAGTCTTTCCGTATATCCCTTTGGAGGCAGAAACATGTAACAAATGGCTGCTTGCGGATGCTGGGTCAAATGAAGATGACGATCTTCTGATGGGGCTATATCAGAAAGGATGGCTGCAGTTTGATGCGGAACAGGAAAGTTTCCTCCTGCACCCGGTATTTGCACAGTTTATTTATGAGAAAACAAAACCAAGTACAAAAATGCATCCGGAATTAATAAAATCTTGTCAAAAAAGCCTTGAAATACCGGAAAGCGGCTCGGCATTGGAAAACAAGAAATACATTTCTTTTGCTAAGACCATGGTTAAAAAGTTAGATATGGGGAAAAATTCCGATCATATCGGCTTTATATCTGCCCTTGCTTTTTTATCACAGTATGTGGCACAATACAAAGAGGCTGAAGAACTATATAAAATAGACCTGCAATTTAAGGAAAGCCTATTGGGAAGGAAGCATCCTGATACCATTATGGTTTATGATAGTCTTGCAAGAGCGTATGAAAATCAGGGAAAATACCAGAAAGCAGAAAAAATGTATGAAAAATGCCTTCAGATAAGAGAACAGGTATTGGGAAAGGAGCATCCTGATACTGCCGTAAGCTATGACAATCTGGCTGGAGTATATAGGTACCAGGGAAAATACCAAAGAGCAGAAGAATTATATGAGAAGGCCCTGAAGGTAAGCAAACAAATATTAGGGGAAGAACATCCATTAACTGCTACATTCTATAATAATCTGGCAACCATGTACGACATCCAGGGAGAGTACAAAAAAGCGGAAGAATTGTATGAAAAATGCCTATGGATAGAGGAGCGGGTACTGAAAAAGAATCATCCGGATACTGCCATGACCTATAATAATCTGGCTGTGATATATGAAAAACAGGGAAAATACCAGAAGGCGAAAGAACTGTATGAAAAAGGTCTTCAAATAAGGGAGCAGATATTAGGAAAGGCACACCCTGATATTGCTATGACCTATAATAATTTGGCAGTAATGTATGAGAATCAGGGAAAGTACCAGGAAGCCGAAAAACTGTATAAAAAAAGCTTACAAATAAGAGAACAAGTACTGGGAATGGAACACCCGTTTACCGCCACGAGCTATAATAATTTGGCAGGGTTATATCAACATCTGGGAAAGTATCAGGAAGCCGAAGAACTGTATGAAAAGAGCTTGCAGATAACGGAACGGGTATTTGGAAAGGAACATCTTTCTGCTGCAAAAGGTTATAATAATCTGGCAATAGTGTATAAGAAACAGGGGAAGTACCAGAAAGCAGAAAAACTGCACAAAAAAAGCTTACAAATAAGGCAACGGATACTGGGAAAAGAAAATCCTCTTACCGCCACGAGCTATAATAATCTGGCATCCGTGTACGCAAAACAGGGAGAATACGATAAAGCAGAGAAGCTGTATAAAATGAGCCTGGCGATTAGGACGCGGGTATTAGGAGAAGAACATCCGGACACTGTTGTAACCTATAATAATCTGGCGACAATGTATGAAAGCCGGGGAGAATACCAGAAAGCGAAAAGATTGTACGAGAAGTGTCTGGGCATAAGACAACAGGTATTGGGAGAGGAACATCCTGATACTGCCACCAGCTATAATAATCTTGCAGTAGCATATGACAACCTGGGGGAGTATCAGAAAGCGAAAAAGCTATATAAAAAGAGCCTGTTGATCAGCCAACGGATACTGGGAAAGGAACATCCGTTGACCGCTACAATCTATAGTAATCTGGCAGTAATGTATGAGAAACAGGAAGAGTATCAGAAAGCGGAAAAATTGTATGAAAAATGCCTTCAGATAAGGGAACAGGTATTAGGAAAGGAGCATCCTGATACCATCATAACTTATAATAATCTGTCAGCAATATATGAAAGCCAGGGAGAATACCTGAAAGCAGAAGAATTACATAAAAAGAGTCTGTAGATATCTACCCGTGAGCCAAATGATTTGCCAACACAGTTCTCATCTTTCCATAAATACACCAAACCATTTGGCAAATAAGTATGCTCGCGAGTATACCAATCTGAACACAATATTTTCCTCAAAATAAGATTGGGGAAAACCTTTACCGATCAAAAACTTTTATCACGGTATAGATTTTCCCCTTCTCTTTTCAGAAATCTTTCATCAGGAAATTCTTCCTGACCAGCCCTTTCCTCTACTCTGCCTTCCAGATCAGGCTTTCAATATCCACATCATTTTCAATCATCCCGTTTTCTTTCATGAAAACCTCTGTTTTCTTCATGGCTTCAATGTCCGAATCCCGGATAACCATATCAAAATCATACATAGGATACATTTCCTTTACCGCGTCCGCCGTCAGCTCCGTCTCCTGCGCCGTGACCTCCATGGCTCCTTCCTCATCTGCTTCAATAGCGTCCAGCACCTCTTTCTGCGCTTCCAGGAATGCCTTCACCTCATCCGGATGCTCCTCAATATAAGCTCCGCTTGCCGCTACCACGATGGTTGCCTCCGTCAGGCCGGTGCCGTCTGTGATGACCGGAAATCCGTCCTTTTCCATATTATATGCAGTCGGGCCGGCAAGCAGGGCCGCGTCCACGCTTCCTCCTGCCAGAGCTGCCTGTGAATCCGGAATCCCCATAGACACAAATTCAATATCCTCCTCCGTCATCCCCGCACCTGCCAGGTATGCGACCAAAAGCTCGTGAAGAATGGTGCCTTTAGGGCCAGCCACCTTTCGTCCACGCAAATCCTCCGGAGACTGGATGGAATCATCCTTTCCAAAAAGCTTAAACGCTTCCGGCGAGCGGCTGTAAATGCTGATAATCTTGATATCCGCCTCATTGGAAGCCGCCAGGATCACCGATGTAGCTCCCACTGCATAGAGGAACTGGATATCTCCTGACGCTAAAGCCTGGGTCTGCTCCGGGCCGGTGGTCAGATCGGAGTAAGCCACACCATATCCCAGGGTTCCAAATTTTTTCGCAAAGATTTCCTGATCCTTCTCCACAATGGAGGGTACATTCAGAGGAGATTTTACATAAGTTACGGAAATCGTGCCGTTTTCCTCCGCTAAAATTGCAGCCGTCATATCCTCCTCAGCCTGGCCGCTATCTGCTGCAGCCGGTTCTGCTGTCTTTGAATCTCCATCTTCCGCCTCCGCAGTGGTCTGGACTGCAGCCGTCCCTTCTGATTCTTCTTTGCTTTGTCCGCCACAGCCTGCCAGAGACATAGCGGCTAACGCCGCTGTTAATACCAATGCCATTGCTCTTTTTTTCATAATACGATTCCTCCGTTTTCATATAAATCTCTTCTATTCATGCAATCATACAAATGTTTTTTGTTTTTTCATTCTGCCGCTGCTTTCCCTGCTGCCAACCCTGTCTCCATCCGTATCCGGATCATTGCCAACCGCTGCTTCAATCCGCAGAATCATCTCACGTTTCCGCTCTGTCATCTCTTCTGATGTGAGATCTCTTGGAAAAGGCAATTCCTTCAGATCGTAACTTTTCCCGCAAACTCCATTTTCCAGGATCACAATCTGCGTCCCCAATGTCAGCGCTTCCTCAATGCTGTGGGTAACAAACAAAATACCTTTTTTTTCTGTCTGGTAAATTCTCAAAAGCTCCTGCTGCATCTGAGCCCTGGTAAAATAATCCAGGGCAGCAAACGGCTCATCCATCAAAAGATAATCCGGCTCATAGGCCAACGCCCTGGCAAGCGCCACTCTCTGCTGCATGCCGCCGGAAAGCTGGGAAGGACGGGCCTTCTCAAAACCTGCCAGTCCGGTCAGCTCAAGAAGCTCCATAAGTTTTTTCTTGTCCTGCCTTTTTTTCTCAACCCCAAACAGGATATTTTTTTCCACCGTCAGCCACGGCATCAGCCGGGGTTCCTGGAAAATAACACCGATCTTATATCCCGAAGGACGTCCCGTATCATCCTTTACCGGCATCCCCGCCTTCCGGCAGTCTTTGGCCGCCTCCGGCAGCATCCCATAATCCGTTCTCTCGATTTTTCCCGAATCCGGTTCCTCCAGCCCGGCAGCCAGCCTTAAGAGAGTGGTTTTTCCACAGCCGCTTCTTCCTAAAATCACTGTAATTCCCTGGTCATCCGGCTCCAGGTCAAGTCCCTTCAGCACCTCAAGCCGCCGTCCGGACACCTGATAACTTTTCCTTAACTCCCTGATCCTCATTCTGCGCCACCTGCTTCCCTCATTCCCGCCACTCTGTCAATGAGAAGGGAAAACAACTTATCACACAGGATTCCCACTATCCCGATAGTCAGAATCCCGGCAATCACCTTGTCTGACCGGGACATTTGCTGTGCATCCAGGATCAGATAACCCAGCCCGCTCGATGCCGCAATCATTTCTGCCCCGATAATCGCCCGCCAGCTATACCCCAGCCCGATACGCATTCCCACCAGAATATCAGGCACTGCTAACGGCAGGACAATCCGGCAGAATTTCTGCCACCTGGTGAACCCAAATACAACACCCACTTCCAAAAGCTTTTTACTGGCAGACACAAATCCTTTGCGGATATTTAAGTACATGGGGAAAAAGGAAGCCAGTACAATGATTATGATTTTGGAAGTTTCCCCGATCCCAAACCACAAAATCAAAAGGGCAATCAGGCTGATAGGCGGAACATTTCTCATAAATTCCAGGAATCCGCCATAATACTCTTCTGCAGTACGCACTTCTCTGGCAAGAATACCGCATGCCATGGCCAGGCCAAACGCAATGAAAAAGCCTTCCAGGACACGCTTGCCGCTGACCAAAATATGGCGCAGTAAAACACCGCTTCCCGCCATCCCTGCCAAAGCCTTTGCCACCTTCATGGGAGGCGGAAGCACATAGGCGCTCCAGATGCCTGACCAGGCGGCCGCCTGCCAGACGGCCAGAAGAACAAGGATGCCCAGGGCTGTCTTGCATCCCCGGCGGACAGAGTCGTTTTTCCCCTGTTTTTCCATGATCCCTCAATCCTCCAGAAGGGCTGCAATATCGGGAAACGGGGCCAGGCTCCGTTTTAAAATCCCATGGACATACGCAATCAGAATTCCGTAATTCGTCATATCCACTCCCTGATCCTTCGCACATGCCAGACGATACTTCATTTCCCTCTCATTCAGCATACAGGCCCCGCAATGGACAATCAACTTAAAGGATGACAGATCCTCCTCAAATCCGGTTCCTGACGTATACACAAATTCCGGATCACGGCCTGTAAAATCCCGGATCCATCCCGGCAGTTTTACGGTACCGATATCGTTGCATTGTCTGTGGTGCGTACATCCCTCCGATACCAAAATCCGGTCTCCGTCCTGAATATGTTTTAAAGCACGGACTCCCTCCACCGCCTGTTCCAGATTTCCCTTATAGCGTGCAAAAAGAATCGAAAAAGATGTCAGCAGAATATCCTCCGGCACAATCTTTGACACCATGCCAAAGGCCTGGCTGTCTGTAATGACCAGGGCAGGTTTCTGGCTAAGCCTGTTTAGTGTTTCCTGAAGCTCTGACTCGCGGACTACCACAGAGACACATCCGTGATCCAGCAAAGCGCGGATGGTCTGCTGCTGAGGAAGAATCAAACGTCCTTTCGGCGCTGCCTTATCAATGGGTGTTACCAGCACTGCCAGATCCCCGGGATTCACCAGTCCCTCAAGCAGATCCTTATCCTCATCCTCCGGCCGCATGGCAGCAAGACGTTTTTTCAGCTCTTCAATCCCGTATCCTGTTTTTGAACTGACATACAAAGCAGGATATTCCTGCCTTCCTTCCATCTCCCTGCCGCCATCAGCCGCAGCCTTACATACACTCCCTTCATTTCCTCTGCCGGGTATATTATCAGCCTTGGAAGGTTCCGCCAAAAGATCCGCCTTCTGGTACACAACCAGATAAGGAACCTGCTTTTTTTCAAACAAAGCGATCATCTCCCTATCCTCCCTGGCCTCTCCTTCCGTTCCGTCCACCACCAGCACCGCAATATCTGTTTTGTTAAGCACCTGGCGGCTCTTTTTGACTCTGAGGCTGCCCAGATCTCCCTCGTCGTCAATGCCAGGAGTATCAATCATCATAACCGGTCCCAGAGGCAAAAGCTCCATGGTCTTGTATACCGGATCTGTGGTCGTCCCCCTCACCTCTGAAACTACTGCCAGCTCCTGTCCGGTAACTGCATTCAGCAAACTGGACTTGCCTGCATTCCTCTTCCCGAAAAATCCAATATGGATTCTCTCCGCAGCCGGTGTCTGGTTCAATGCCATACGGTTCACTCCCCTCTAAAAAATAATAAGTGCATCCTCAAAAAGGATGCACCCAGCAATCTTATCCCGGACACAAAAATAAAACCTATGTCCGTCTTTTTACAGCCAGCCTTCCCCTACGGAAATTTCCTCGCGTCAGTGCATGCTCTTTTTATGATTTTCTCCCGGACTTTGCAGAAGGTATCTCCGCTGCTCAGATATCAGGAATCGTTATTATTTTACTTCGAAGCATGCAAAATGTCAAGCGGTTGGCCTTATTTTTCTCATGCAGAAAAACAGTCTGCGGAAACACAGCACTCCCCTCTCACATATGTTGCCGCTATCCTGCAATCCTCGTCCAGCACTACCAGATCCCCGTTCTTTCCTTCCTCCAAAGATCCTGTCCGGCCATATACTCCCAAAAGCTTTGCCGGATTTTCCGTCAAAAGCGGCACAATTTCCTCTAAAGGACGCCCGGTAAACGCCAGCAGGTTCTTCAGCGCCCTGCCGGCAGTCAGCGTGCTTCCGGCACGGCTTTGGCCGTTTGCCAGGCGGGCATCTCCGTTTACTACCACCACGTCGTTGACGCCCAGCTTGTAATTCCCGTCCGGCAGCCCCGCCGCCATAATGGAATCCGTGACCGCCACTACCCGGTCCATGCCTTTTGTCTTGATAATGAGCCGAACCGTCCCCGGATGCAGATGGAGACCGTCGCAGATCATTTCGCAATATACCTTTTCATCCTCCAGCACAGCCCCCCATATGGCCGGCTCATGCTGGTGGAGAAGCCGCATGGCATTCCCCGTGTGAGTCGCCGCCATTGCGCCGCCTTCAATCGCTCTCCTGGCCGTTTCATAATCCGCCCCTGAATGGCCGATAGCCACCGTCATTCCCAATTTGCAAAGCTCAGGAATAAAGTCTGCCATTCCCTCAACTTCCGGTGATACGGTAATATAGCGGATCTCTCCTTCGGCTGCTTTTTGATATTCCTTAACCAACTCCAAATTAGGCTTTTGAAGCAGATGTTCCGGCATAGCCCCCTTGTATTCCGAATTCAAAAACGGCCCTTCCAGGTGGATGCCAAGAAGCCGGGCGCCTTTGTGCTCCAAAGATTTCCAGCGCTTATATTCCTCAATGCACCACAATGTCTGCTCCCTGGTGTCTGTCAATATGGAACACAGCCAGCCAGTAGTCCCCTGGGATGCCTGAAACCGGCAGATCTTCTCATATCCTTCTGCATCCGCTCCGTTTACATCCACACCCACTGCCCCGTGAGTGTGAATATCAAGAAAACCTGGCACAATGCGCTTTCCTGCCACATCCACTACCTGAGCGTCAGCCTCCGAAACCTCTGTCCCGATACGGCGGATCACCCCATCCTCCATCAAAAGGTCGGCTTTCACAAACTCATGTCCCCGGTACACCATTCCACCCTTCAGCAATATCGCCATCTTCCCTGACCTCCTTTAAAAACAGCCCGTCTTCCTTCCAAACCGGCACGGTTCATTTATATACCACCTGTTATCGCAGTTAATCCTCAAGCCTTCCCACATATTCCGTAAACGTCAATGTAATATCTTTATGATCCCGCAGAAGGCTCACCGGAAAATCGGTTGTCACGTCTCCGTATCCGGCCCGGCGCACCACTGCCCTGTGCCAGTTCCGAAAACATCCGAGCCGAATCTTTCTGGCATGGGCGATCTCATAAATTCCGATGGTCACACAATACTTTGGCATATCCTCCAGCGCCCCTCCGAAATCTCCGATGGCATTGGCCGCCCTGGTCTCCGGGCTGATGGGAAGCACCCTGGTCTTCTGTGCCAGAAATTCCTCCGCGCTCATTGAAATGTCCGCCTCATTAAATGCCACATGCCCGTTGATCCCGATACCGCCAAACGCAATATCCACACCGCCCAGCTCCTCGATCAGCTCCGGCACCCGCTCCACATGATCCGGATCCGGGAATATCCTCTGCTCCTTTGGCATCACCAGCTCCGGGCTGATTTGGGAATACACCACCCGGTCCATAAATCCCCGGAAACTTAAAGGATGATCCATGGGGATCCACTTTTTATCATCATCCAGGTATTCGTCCATATTGATAAACCATACCTGTTTTAAACTGATCTTCCTCTCGTTGACCAGCTTCACAAAATGGGGATACTGCCCCACCGGGCCTACCGGACAGATAAAGACCGTCTTTTTCCCCGCCGCATTGTTTGCTTCAATCTCCTCCGCCATCTGGCCGGCCATCTGACGGAACACCGTATCATTATCCTCCATACAGATCAGTTTCATTTTCGGCTCTGCCAGTAATTGTTCCTTATTATATCCATAATATTCGTGACGCATAACCATTCCCTCCTTCATAATTGTAAAAAATAAACCGCCTAAAACAAATGCGAAATATTCAGCTCCTGGATCATGGACACAATCTCCTTTGTCCTGCTGCACCCGAATTTGCGCAAAAGCCCCTTGATCTGGGTCTTTACGGTATTGATCTCCACACAGCGGATCTGGGCTATGTCCTTTACCTTCTTCCCGTCCAGAAGCAGACGCAGAAGCTCCCGTTCCGCCGCCGTAAGCTGGGACACATTGTTAATGAAAAACAAAAGGCTGCGCTCTGACCTTTGAAGCCGGGTATATTCCCGCATGATGGTCTCCTGGATCCGTGATTCCATTACCGGTTTTCCTTCATATGCATTGCGGATATGCCGCAAAATATCCTCTTCCCGGCAGCCTTTCACCACATAATCTACCGCCCCTGTCCCCATGGCAGTGATAATCATCTGGTCTGTCTCGTGGGCGGTAAGAAAAATCACCTGCCCTCCCTGTCCAATATCCCGGATCTGTTCCGCCGCCAGGATTCCTGCATTTATGGTCTCCATTTCAATATCCATCAGCACAATATCCGCTTCCTGACGCCATGCCTTGTCCACCGCCTCCTGGCCGGTTCCCGCCTGCCAGGCAATCTCCATGTCCTTCTGCCCGTCAATCAGTTCACACAGATCCTCCCGGAGCAGATCAAAATCCTCCACAATAGCCACTCGAATCATATTACCTTTTCTGTCCCCCAAAACACATTAAATCCAATTTCTCTTGTTGCTGTGTAACCGTTCTTATCTTATCTCCCGAAAGCTTCTCCTGTTGGGACCTTATCCCTTTCTTCTCTGCCTGGGTTCCCGCCTTGGCTCATACCGGGGAATCGTCACAAAAAAACTGCTCCCCTCCCCCAGAAGGCTGTCCAGCTTCAGCTTGCCAAAATGGCTTTTTACGATCTGACGAACATAATGGAGTCCCATACCCCAATTAAAATTCGTATTCTTGCTGGTGTAAAAGGGATCAAAAATCTTTCTCTGCTCCTGTCTGGAGATTCCCGGCCCATTGTCCCGAACCTCGAAACCTACATACAGCCGTTCCCCATGAATGATCAGTTCAAGCTTTTCCCCCTTCTTTCCTGACATCAAAAACGCCTCATGGGCATTGGTAAGAAGATTATAGAGAGCCTCGCCTAAATGCTGCTCATCCCCCAGAAGAGATTCCTCCATACTGCCTGACACCTCTACTGCCGCGTCCGGATATTTCTTGTAAAACAATGCCAAAGTGGTGTCCACAATCTGCCCTGCCTTTACCGGGGACAAAGAAATGCTGCTCTTTTTCACGCTTTTGTACAGTTCCTCCATCCGCCCCAGCATACTCTCGTTTACATCCTCCAGCATATCCGCGTATTCTGTAAGCTTTTCTATGTCCGGCTGTTCCCCGGCCAGCTCTCTCCGTATCTTTTTGCAGAGCACCCGGTTGGACAAAAGCTGGTTTTTAATACTGTGGACAAATACGGACACTCCCATACTGGCCGTATCAAACTTCCGCCGGATACTGACATCATCCCGGTTCTCCTCCCAGTTGATCATCATATAGTTTTTCAGGTTCCAGAAGCCCGTGACCACCGAGACAAGGGTAAAACCGGTAAACAGATACCAGCCCTGGACACTCATCAGGGAATTGGCATACAGCCTTCCGCTGAAGCGCATATATTCGGCGGAATAAATCTGATAAACCTGAAGAGGATCCTGGGTGCAGTAGATCATATATTGAGCTGTCACATTTAAGATAAACACCATGATATACCGAAACTGCTTTTTGCTGTACGGAATTGTAATATCCCGGTATTCATACACAATCAGCCCCACCGCAAGAATCACATAGGCAAAAATCCATCCCTGGACGACTTTCATCACAACGGCCTGCAAGGCGAACCGCCCCTTCACCAGATGGAGAAAAATATCGGGATAATAGGTCAAAAGAGTCACAAACGGCAGAAAAAACACCGCCGCCGCCTTCTTTTTAAGGCGCAGCACCGCCGGAACCATACTGTAATTGACTGCAATCAATAACAAAAAAGGAGGAAACAGATACCGTCCGATTGCAATCATATAACCTAACCGGCGCAGCGGAAAAATCAGATAAGACAGCCTCCGTTGGATCTTGGTATCAAAAAACAAGAATATCTTCTGTTCCAGAGACAACCCACCGGTCTTCGCAAGGTAAATCATAATCCCGACAAACATAAGGATAAAACTAAAACACAGCCCCAGCAGGCATACGGTATGCTGATCCCGTTTCATGAAGAAAAGAGAGAGCGAAGAAACGGCCAGGAACAGAAGCACAATCAAAAGCATATTACTTTCGCCTTTCCCTTTTTCACATTTTTCTTTGTTTTTTCATTATATCACATTTTTTATTAAACCGGAACGTATATTTACTAAAACGTTTTCCTGTGCCAAAACATCCTCATAAGCGAAAAGGGGACTTATAAAGCCCCCTTTTCCCGTTCCCGCCCGCCGGCTCTTATTTATTGGCCTCGTTGGCTTCTTTCATCACATCAAACAGCACATACTTGTCTACATCCACTTTCTCTGTCAGACGTCCTCCATCGATGAACACCTGCTGCTGGTTCTCATAATACTTTTTGATGGTTCCGTCTTCCAGGCTCTTGCTTAAGAAATCACTGGTAATTCCCCAGTTGCCCTCTCCGATGGTCTCTTTCATAGTGCTTCCGTCTACCTCGCACTGTTTTGCCACCCAGCCGGCCACCTCTTCAATATTGCTGTTGCGGTAGTCAGCCGCCTTCTGCAATGCCCGGGAGAAGCGGACGAGAAGGTCATGGTTTTCGTCTGCAAATTTCTGGCTGGTGATAAAGCTGGAAGGGAATGTCACCTGATCCACATAATCCTCGTTGGTGGCAAGCCATACGGCCTTGTCGCCCAACGCGCTTTCAATGGTCATGGTCCCCGGAGACCAGGTAGCGCAGGCATCCACATTGCCGCTGATCATAGCCGTCACAATCCCGTTGGCATCCATCTCCACGATCTCAAGGTCATCTGCTTTCATTCCTTCCTGCTGCAGGGCCAGGTTCAAAATGATCTCTGCTGAAGTCCCGCTGGTCACAGCCACCTTCTTGCCTTTCAGATCCGCAATGGTATTAACCCCTTTGTCTTTGTTTCCCATAACCGCATCTGCAAGGCTGGTGCAGTCGATCTGGAAGATCACGGCTTCTCCTTCCGCGCAAAGAGCATGGGCGCCATGGCCGATCTGGGAAATGTCGATATCTCCGGACGCCATAGCCGCAATCTCGGCCGGCCCGCCCTGAAACTCAACCAGTTCCACTGTCAGTCCCATCTCCTCAAAGAACCCTGCTTCCCGCGCGGTAACTGCCAGGGAAGCGCTTCCCATATTAGGCATGTACGCCACCCGGAGGGTAGCCGGTTCAAAGCTCTCCGCTTCCGCCGCCGGGGTATCCTCTTTGTTCTCAGCCGGAGCTGCTTCCGTCTTTGCATCTGCCGCCGGCGCCGCCGTAGTTGTCGGCGCAGATGAACCGCCCCCTCCGCATCCTGCCAGCATAACTGCTGCCATTGCCGATACCAATACCATTCCCATTGTTTTCTTCATAAAAATCATCCTCCTAATTTTTTCCCTATAATGGTTTATTTAAACATTATGGTTACTTTCTCACTTCCAGATATTCCTGGTAAACCTCGCCCCAGATATAGCTCTTAAGATCCAGGAAAGCCATTTCCATCTTCATCTCCTGGGTACGGGGATAAGGCAGGTTAATATCCACGATCTTCTTCACCCGGCCCGGCCTTGCACTCATAATGATTACCTTGGTGGCAAGAATGACCGCCTCCTCCACGTCATGGGTGATGAAAAAGCAGGTCTTCTTCTGTTCCTGCCAGGTCTTAATAAGCTCTGACTGGAGCTGGGTTCTGGTCTGGGCATCCAACGCACCGAAGGGCTCGTCCATCAGGAGTACCTGGGGATTCACCGCATAGGCACGGGCAATGGCAACCCTCTGCTTCATACCGCCTGACAGCTCCTTCGGATAGGAATCTGCAAACTGCTCCAGATCCACCATCTTCAGATACTTCATGGCAGTCTCTTTGGACTCCGCCTCACTGACGCCCTGAAGTTTCAGCCCAAACTGGACATTCTTCAGAACAGTCAGCCACGGAAACAGGGCATATTGCTGGAACACCACGCCCCGCTCCGGCCCCGGACCGCTCACTTCTTTCCCGTCCACATAGACGGCCCCGGAAGTCGGCTCCAAAAGACCTGCAATCACATTCAGCAAAGTGGACTTTCCACAGCCGGACGGACCCACCACACAGATAAACTCATTTTCCATTATATCCAGGCTGACGCCGTTTAAAGCGATCATATCACCGTTGCGCCCGCTGTATACCTTCTCGACTTTGTCGATCTTTACCTTTACTGCACTGTTTCCTGCCATCCCGTCAGCTTCCTTTCTAAGAATTTAACCAACTGCTCCATCAACATTCCGATAATACCAATGATCAGAATTCCCAAAAGCACCGTAGCCATATCATAATATCCCTGGGCCTTCTGGATCATCATCCCGAGCCCCTTGGATGCCCCGGTCAGCTCCGCCGCCACCAGAGTAGTCAGGGAAGCAGAAAGACCCAGTCTTGCGCCTACCAGGATAAAGGGGGTGGAAGCCGGAATCACAACCTTAAAGAAAATGTCCTTATCGGAAGCTCCCAAAACCCGTGCCGCCTTAATCAATGTCGCGTCCACGTTGCACACGCCCTGATAAATGGTAACTACCAGCACCAGGAAAGAAGCGATAAAAATCACGATAACTTTTGCCTTCTCGCCTACGCCTGCTCCGGTAATAACCAGGGGAATGTAGGCCAGAGGCGGGATATTACGCACAAACTGAACCCACGGAGCCACCAGGTTGCGAAACGGCGCGTACCATCCCATCAAAAACGCAATCGGGATCGAAATTACAAATCCCAGAGAAAATCCGGCAATCACGCGGAACAGGCTGATATAAATATGCGGCCATAACGTCCCGTCCGACACCTTGTCCACCAACTTTGAAATCACTTCCCACGGTTCTGCAAACACCACTCCGCCGGCCTCCGTAGATGCAATAAAGATCCACAAAAGCACTGCCAGTACCAGCGACAGCCCCATCCAGGCACTGTTCGGAATCTGAGTCCAGAACGACTTGCCTTTTTTCTTCGTATCCATGTATACCCTCCATTTTCCGCAACCTTTTGGCTACTATTTTTGATATCACCAGTGTATCCTCTTTTCACGAAAAAAAATAGTATGAAATATTTTCACCCCTTTTGTGCATCTTCAACAATTCACTGCGTTAAAACCTCCTCCTACCTCCAAAGTTTGCCAATAATCCCGTTCCTTTATTTCCGCTCTCTTCTATCCAATCGTTTGCCTATATTTTTCTGGATTTTTCCTCAAATATTGTGTAAAATAAAGGTAAAATAACAGCAAAGCCTGGCCAGCCTGACCCTGGCCCGCTGCTACCACGTGAATGAAGGAGAACCCGGCATATGACATTAAAGGAAATCGCTGCGGAGGCAGGTGTCTCCATCTCCACCGTCTCCCGGGTCATTAACAAAAGCGCCAAATCCCCCGCCAGCCAGGAAGTGCAGGACCGGATTTGGGATATTGTCCGCCGCACCGGCTATACCCCCAACAGCACTGCCCGCCAGTTGAAAATGGGCCATAAAGAACAGGCATGCACATCCCGTTCCATTGCCTGCCTGTTTGCCAGAATCCAGGATTCTGAGGTCGACACTTTTTTCACCAGCCTTGCCCGAAGTATTGAAAAAGAAGCTTTTAAACACAACTATATCCTAAAATACACCTTCACTGCCTTTGACGTGAACCACCCCGGCATTTTTCGGCTGATCTCAGACAATCATGTCGATGGAGTGGCAGTGTTAGGACGTTGTGACAAACAGCTTTTGAAATTTTTAAAACAGTATTTCCAATATGTAGCCTACACCGGCCTTAACAGCCTGGAGGCAAAATACGACCAGATCATCTGTGACGGCTTCCAGGCAGCGGCGGATGCCGTAGGACATCTGATCCGGCTGGGACATTCGAAAATAGCCTATGTGGGGGAAACCAGGAATGAAAACCGTTATATGGGTTACTGTTCTGCCTTAAACACAGCCAATATTCCTCTGTGCCGGGAACTGACGGCCAATGTTCCCCTCTCCCCCGAGGGCGGCTACCGGGGGGCAGATGCCATATTAAAAAAAGAGCTGCCCGTAACAGCCTTTTTCTGCCCAAATGATGTGACCGCTATCGGAACCATGCGGGCCATTAAGGAGCATGGCTTTTCCATTCCCCAGGACATATCCCTGATCAGCATTGACGATATTGACACGGCACAGTATCTAACTCCGATGCTGACCACGATCCATATTCCTGTGGAGGAGATGGGGCAGATGACCGCCAAAATCCTGATCGACCGAATCGAGGGCGGACACACGCTGCCCGTAAAAATCAGCCTGCCCTATTATCTTGCCGGAAGAGAAAGCTGTAGCAAAAATACAAAATAAAAGAGATAAAAGAAAGGATATCCGCCATGACCATCACAATCCATGACACAAAAACCAATACCACCGCGTCCATCGACTCCTTTGGCGCCCAGCTCGTTTCCCTGAAAGACGGAACCGGAAAAGAGTATATCTGGCAGAGAGACCCTGACATTTGGCCCCGCTGTTCCCCTCTTTTGTTCCCTGTTGTGGGAAACTGCCGGAATGGCCGCACCTGCATTGACGGAGTATGGTATCAGATGGAAAAACATGGCTTCTGCAAAGAATCTGATTTTACCGTAACAGGCAAGACATCTTCCTCCTGCTGTTTCCAGCTCGCTGCCAGCGATCATACCCGCCGCTCCTATCCGTTTGATTTCATCCTTACTCTTTCGTATGAGCTGAAAGACGGAATTCTTCTGATGGATTATTCCGTAATGAATCCGGAATCCAGAGACATCTATTACTGCATCGGTTCCCACCCGGGCTTTATCTGCCCTCTTGAAGACGGAGAAACCTTTGACGAATATATGCTTGAATTTGAAAAAGAAGAAGATACCCGTTCCATGCCCTTTGACCTGGAAAAACAGGAAATAGACACACAAAAACACGGCATCCCCCTGGCCCGCACCAGGATCCTTCCCCTTTCCTACGAGCTGTTTCGTGAAGATGCCGTCTACTTTGACCAGATTGTTTCCCGAAAGGTATCCCTGCTGCACCAAAAGACAAGATGCGGCGTGGAAGTATTTTATCCGGATTTTGAAACCATAGCCTTTTGGACGCCTTACGGGAAAAACGCTTCCTTTTTATGCATCGAGCCATGGAACGGAAGCAGCATCCGCTCGGACGAAGATGATGAACTGATCCATCGCCATCACCTCCAAACCTTAAAACCCGGCCAGACAAACCATTACCATATGGAAATCCGGGTCTTGTAACTTCGGCTCTTTTAGAATCCTTCCAAAATCGCCGCCACAGAATCCCCCAAAATGCTCCCCCCGCGCTCTTTAAGCTCCTCTGTCACCTGGGGAAACCGCTTATGAATCCGGCACAAAAAAGCCTTTTTATTAAAATATGCCGTTCTCTCAAACGGAAAACGGATCACCCCCGGATTTTTAAATCCTGCTCCCAGCTCCAAAATCAACGTATCGCAATTCAATGTTCCTGCCAGCCAACGGGTATACCTTTCCCATTGGGGGAGATATCCTTCCTCAATATAGATCTGAGCATCTATGGTATTTCTCGTCAGCGGGGCGCCGCAGTGAGGACACCGGTCATCTGAAATCTCCCCCGGCTCCCAAATATCCTTTGTACACCCTTTCGAGCATTGCCTCCATGTCTCGTTTCCACAAGGAGCCACAATCCGCTCCCACCGGCTGTCCCGGGGAGTCTCCCGTTTCGGAAACACCCGCTCCATCCGGGCCAGCATTTCTTCCTTTACGCCGTTGCATAAAGAAATCTCCTGCTCTTTTCGGCCGGCCGATGATACCTGTTCCTTCCGGCTTCCCAGGGACGTATCATATATTACGGCATCCGTTGCCATTGTAATGATAAAATAGTCTTTATCCTTTATCATCTGATAAAGGACTTCATATGCTTTACGGACCTGCTCTCTTCTTCCGTCTTCCTGCCCCGCTTGGAGCTTCCACTCTTCCCCCAGGCCAATTAAAACCTTTTCGCAGCTATCCAGCCGCCTCCTTAATTCCATCCGTTCCATATATTTTTCTCCTGAAAAGATATACCGCAAACCAAATGTTCTGTCAAAACGGTTCCCGTAAGCAGCGGTTTCGTCACTGTCCGATAAAATCCCCTCGTTCGCAGACCAGCCGATATCCCGCTAAAGCTACGCTTTTTTTGAGGCGCTCCAGGCCTTCGGCCGACTCCTCTCCTGTACTGATTTTATTATCATACAAATCATACTGCTTTCTGTTCTTCACCGGCGACAAATTGGGCATGACCACGTTAGCGCCAGCCTCCAGTCCCTTCTCCCGCCCCATAGGATCCATGGTGCCCAAAGCCGTAGTGGCAGGAAGAAGCACTTTGGGCAGCAAAATACGAATCACGGAAAGCAAAAACAAGGTAAGCTCCACACTCCCTGCCGGCTCCCCTGCAAACCGGCTCTCATGATGGGGAACAAACGGCCCGATCCCCACCATCTCCGGCCGAAGCTCCTGCAAAAAGACGAGATCCTCTGCCAGGCATTCCAAGGTCTGTCCCGGGCTTCCCACCATAAAACCGGCCCCCACCTGATACCCCAGCTCCTTTAAATCATTCAGGCATTGCTTCCTGACCGCCAGGCTCATTTCCTTTGGATGCAGCTTCCGGTAATGTTCCTCGTCCGCCGTCTCATGGCGGAGAAGATACCGGTCTGCTCCCGCCTTACGAAACCTGCCGTAGGCTTCCCTGCTTCTCTCCCCGATGGATAGGGTCAGCGCGCAGTCCGGATACTTTCCTTTTATCTCTCTCACCAGCTCTTCCATTCTCTCATCCGTATAAAAAGGATCTTCCCCGCCCTGCAGCACAAAAGTCCTGAACCCCAGCTCATAGCCATTTTCGCAGCATTCCAGGATCTCATCCCTTGTAAGCCTGTAACGCTTTGCATGAAGGTTTCCCCGCCGGATCCCGCAATAATAACAGTCGTTTTTACAATAATTCGTAAACTCGATAAGGCCTCTTGTAAATACTTTATCTCCGTAATATTTCTTCCGAAGTTCCACAGCATCCTGTGCCAGGCGCTTTGCCAATTCCCGGTCTTCTGCATGCTCCAAAAGTTCCATTGCCTCCGTCTTCGTAAGCAAATGGGTCCGGGCCAGCTTATCTGCAATATCCATATTTTCTCCATCCTTATTCTTCTGCAGTTACGATTATCCGAAAAACATAGGAGTTTCAACCTGCAGTAAATATGGATTGAGTGTAACATAGCCGATTCTATTTATCAAGTACTATGATACTTGCATTTTCCCTTAAACTTATCTATACTGTTTATTATACCTAAGTATGCTCGCGAGTATAACACAGCCTGATAAACCATCCCCCCTGACGCCTGCTCATCGCTTTCAAAAAGGAGACACGCCATGCAGATCACCTCCCTGGAAATCCGCAATTTCAAGTCCATCCGCCACCTGGAAATCCGTTCTATTGAAAACGCCCTGATCCTGGTAGGCAAAAACAACACCGGAAAAACCGGTGTATTGAAGGCCATCCGCGCCGCCTTAGGCAACTACTGTGTATCAGAAACCGATTTTAACGAGAAGAACCAGAATATCGAGATTTCCATGACTCTGCATCTCACCCATGAAGATCTCCTGATCCTCCACGCCCAGGGAGCCGTAAGCCAGTACAAAAGATTTTCAGCCTGGAAGAAAGCCTTCATGGCAAAACTCCCCTCCTTTGACGGCAGCCATCTTTCCTTTACCTGTGTGATCAGCCGCAGCCGCGCTCCCCGCTACAGCGACGCCACGCACAAGCACAACCCTTTCATCCCGGAAATTCTCCCGCGCCTGTATGTGATCGACACCAACCGGCAGCTTACCGCCTTCCAGGAGGATTTGCTGCTGTTCCAGGAAGAAGAACAGCTTATCCGCCTCCGTTCCGATACTTGTATGTTCGACTCAGCCAAAATGTGCAATCAATGTTTTCGCTGTATCGGCCTCATCAATCAAAAAACACCGGAAGAATTACTTCTTGTAGAGACCGCAAAGCTTCTGGAATACAAAATGTACAATTTAAACCTTAGTGGTTTTTCCCAAAAAGTCAATGAAAATTACAGAAAAAACGGAGGCATTGAAGAGATTCTCTACACGCTTTCCTGCAACCCTGACACTCTGTTTTCCATAACCGTCCAGACGCGCCGGGACGGTAAACAGCGCCCAAGTCCCATCGAAAACTTAAGCAACGGCATGAAAAGCATCTATATGCTGTCCCTTTTGGAAACCTACATTGAAAGCGAAAAACAGCTTCCCAGCATCATTATGGTAGAATACCCGGAACTCTTTCTGCACCCTTCCCTCCAAAAGACCGCAGGCGCCGTTTTATACCGGCTCTCCCGGAAGAATCAGGTCATCTTTTCCACCCACTCGCCAAACCTGATTGCCAATTTTACCAGGCGCCAGCTCTGCCAGATCATAATGGACCCGGAAGATTATTCCATTGTAAGAGAACACGCTGACATTGATCAGATCCTGGACGATTTAGGCTATGGCGCCAACGACCTTATGAATGTCAGTTTTGTATTTATCGTAGAGGGAAAGCAGGACAAGAGCCGTCTTCCCCTCCTCCTGGAAAAATACTATCCGGAGCTGAGAGGTTCAGACGGACGCCTGTCCCGGATCTCCATCCTGACCACCAACAGCTGCACCAACATCAAGACCTACGCCAATTTGAAATATATGAACCAGGTCTACCTTCAAGATCAGTTTTTAATGATCCGGGACGGTGATGGCAAAGACCCGGAAAAGCTGGCTGCACAGCTCTGCCGCTATTACGACGAAAGAAACTTAGAAGACGCAGACAAACTTCCCCGGGTCCGGCGGCGCAACGTGCTGATACTAAAATATTACTCCTTTGAAAACTATTTCCTGAATCCTGCCATAATGGCAAAAATAGGCGTCATAGAAAACGAGGAAGCTTTCTGGCACATCCTCCTTTCCAAATGGAATGATTATCTGCACCGCCTGTCCAGCGGCCGCCATTTAACTGAAATTTTAGGAAAACAGATCCGAACCGAAAAAGAATTAAAAGACCATTTTGAAACTTTCAAAATCTACATGCGGGGCCACAACCTGTACGATATCTTCTACGGCCCTTTCAAGCAGCAGGAAACAGAACTGCTCAAACAATATATCCGCTTAGCTCCCAGAGAAGACTTCCAGGATATTCTGGAAGCCATTGAGGCCTTCCCTTTTTTTGAAAGCCGTAAGCCAAACACTCTGCAGCAGGCCGACGAGGGTATCTGATCCCTGTATTCCGTCAAAATGTATACCCGCCGGGTATACCAGGAACCGGCACCACATTCATCGGTGCCGGCTCCCGCCTCATGGAAGGCAGTATGCCTTCCCATATTTTTTGTACCCCTTCTTCTCCTACATCAGAGCCTGATACAATTCCTTAATTTCCTCCACTGACGTATCCCGGGGATTCCCTGGACGGCAGGCATCTGCAAATGCCGATTCGGCCAGGAAATCCAGGTCTTCCGCCTTTGCAATCTCCTTCAAATCCGCCGGAATTCCCACATCCGCAGACAGTTTTTTCACCGCGTCCACTGCCGCTTTCCTGTACTCTTCCTGGCTCATGCCATCCACTCCCTGAACTCCCATAGCCCTTGCAATCTCCCGGTACTTCTCACCTGTACAAGGCGCATTATACTCCATAATGGTCGGAAGAAGGATCGCATTGGCAACTCCGTGAGGCGTATCATAAACCGCTCCCAGAGAATGCGCCATGGAATGGACGATCCCCAGTCCCACATTGGAAAATCCCATACCGGCGACATACTGCCCAAGAGCCATGCCCTCCCTGCCCTCAGGCGTATTTTCAACCGCCCCTCTCAGAGAATTGGAAATAATCTCTATCGCCTTTAAGTGGAACATATCCGTCATTTCCCAGGCGCCCTTAGTGATGTAGCCTTCAATCGCATGGGTTAAAGCGTCCATTCCTGTAGCTGCCGTGAGCCCCTTTGGCATACTGGACATCATATCCGGGTCGATCACGGCAATCACCGGAATATCATGGGTGTCCACACACACGAACTTCCTCTTTTTCTCTACATCCGTAATCACATAATTAATGGTTACTTCCGCCGCTGTCCCTGCCGTGGTAGGCACCGCAATAATCGGCACACAAGGATTCTTCGTGGGAGCCACTCCCTCTAAGCTTCTCACATCCTCAAACTCCGGATTGGTAATAATAATCCCCACTGCCTTAGCCGTATCCATAGAAGAGCCGCCGCCAATAGCAATAATGTAATCCGCACCACATGCCTTAAATGCTGCCACACCGGACTGCACATTCTCAATCGTGGGATTCGGCTTAATATCAGAATAAATTTCATAAATCAGCCCGGCCTCATCCAACACATCCGTTACCTTTTTCGTCACTCCGAATTTAATCAAATCCGGATCCGAACACACAAACGCTTTCTTAAACCCCCGTACTTTAACCTCAGATGGAATCTCCTTCACGGCGCCTGCTCCATGATAAGAAATTTCATTTAATACGATCCTGTTTGCCATGGCAATTTCCCTCCTTGAACACTTATATTTTATGTTATGATTTTAACGAAATCTGAAGAAAAAAGAAAGTGACAATCTGGCCATATTGTCACTTTCTTTTAATTTTTGTACATATTACCCAATATACCTTGTATATATTTACAATGCCATTTTGCCTGGTAAAAACAATATAGCTGGCATAATCCTCCCAAAAACATCCATGCGGCCTGAAAACAGCCTTAAAACAGCCTTAAAGCAATCCCAGTTCCTTAAATACCCCCGCCAGCCTTGGCGGCATGGCATCCACCAATTTATCAGACATCTGCCGGGGCGTATCCTTCATTCCTCCCAGCACCCATTTCACAGTCATATATACAGACCCTCGGCAATACATCTCCAGTTGGAACTGCAGTTCCTCATCCAATGGTTTGCTGGTCCTTTGGGCAAGCAGCCGATTATAAAACCCCAGGATCAATTCAAAATCATGTTCCTTTAAGGAATTGTGGTCATCCGAGCGGAATGCCCCGGAGAAGAAAGCCCTCTCTTCCAAAATAAACGCAAATTTCCTGGCCAGGCTCTCCCTGACCCTGCTTCCGGTCTCGATCTGCCCCAGAGACTGTTGGACCAGCTTGTCAAAATACCAATTGATCAGGTCATATTTATCCTTAAAATTCCGGTAAAAAGTCTGGCGTGTCAGGCCGCACCCTTCCACGATATCCTTTACCGTAATCCGGTCCACGGATGCAGCCTTCATACATTGCTTTACAGAATCTGCAAGCTTATACTTTGTAGCCTCCTGACGTCCAAAAATCTCATCCATCCGTTTTCCCTCCTCCCATCTCTAAAACCGGTCTGGATCTTAAGGCTCCTCAATCTCTAAAAGCATCTTCTTTATCTTCAGCATCCGGTCACGGAGCACAGCCGCCTCCTCAAAGTTCAGTTCTGCAGCCGCTTGATTCATCTTCTTCTGCAGCTCTTTGGCCAGCTTTCCAAGCTCCTTTGCGTCCATGGATTCCGGATCCTTCTCAAAGGTCTTGGAATCTGCCTGTGCAGCCTTGGAGATGGCAATCAAGTCACGGACCGCCTTCTTGATGGTAGTAGGGGTAATCCCATGCTCCTCATTATACTTTTGCTGAATCTGCCGACGACGGTTCGTCTCCTCAATAGCATTTCTCATTGAATCTGTAACCACATCTGCATACATAATCACATGCCCCTCCGCGTTTCTCGCAGCCCGGCCTATGGTCTGTATTAAAGAAGTCTCCGAACGCAGAAATCCCTCCTTATCCGCATCCAAGATCGCCACCAGCGTGATCTCCGGAATATCCAGCCCCTCCCGCAGCAAGTTAATCCCCACTAACACATCAAACACATCCATACGCATATCCCGGATAATCTCCGCCCGCTCCAAGGTATCAATATCCGAGTGCAGGTATTTTACCCGGATTCCCACCTCACGCATGTAATCCGTCAAATCCTCTGCCATCCGCTTTGTCAGGGTAGTGATCAGTACCTTGTTGTGCTTTTCCACCTCTTTGTTGACCTCAGAAACCAGATCATCAATCTGCCCCTCCACCGGGCGCACAGAAATCTCCGGGTCAAGAAGCCCGGTAGGCCTAATAATCTGCTCTACCCGCAAAAACTCATGCTCCGCCTCATATACATTGGGCGTAGCTGACACGAACATCATCTGATCAATCTTACTCTCAAACTCCCCAAAATTCAAAGGGCGGTTATCCAGTGCCGACGGGAGGCGGAATCCAAAATCAACCAAGGTGGTCTTTCTGGAACGGTCCCCTGCATACATTCCCCTTACCTGAGGAAGCGTAATGTGGGACTCGTCAATAATAATCAAAAACTCCTCCGGAAAGTAATCCATCAACGTCCACGGCGGCTCCCCTGGCTTCCCAAAGGTCAGATGGCGGGAATAATTCTCAATCCCGGAGCAGAATCCGGTCTCACGCATCATCTCCACATCAAAGTTGGTACGCTCCGCAATCCTCTGGGCCTCCAAAAGCTTATCCTCACTTTTAAAATAAGCCACCTGAGCCTTCATTTCCTCCAGAATATTTTCCGTAGCCATCATCATCTTTTCCTTGGGGACTACATAATGGGACGCCGGGAAAATGGCAATATGTCCCAACTGAAGCTTGCCTTCACCAGTCAGCCCGTCAATCTCCGTGATCCGCTCCACCTCGTCTCCAAAAAACTCAATCCGGTATGCCTCGCTTCCCGAATACGCCGGAAACACCTCCAGCACATCCCCACGCACACGAAAGGTCCCCCGGTGGAAATCCATGTCATTGCGGGTATACTGGATATCAATCAGCTTGTGAATAATCTCATCCCGATCCCGCACCATGCCCGGTCGAAGGGAAATCACCATCTCCTTATAATCAATCGGGCTTCCTAAACCATAAATGCAGGATACTGACGCCACAATAATTACATCCTTCCGCTCCGAGAGCGCAGCTGTGGCGGAGTGGCGCAGTTTGTCGATCTCGTCATTGATGGCGGAATCCTTCTCGATGTAGGTGTCGGTGGAGGGGACGTAGGCTTCGGGTTGGTAGTAGTCGTAGTAGGAGACAAAGTATTCTACCGCGTTACTCGGAAAATACTCTTTGAACTCACCATAGAGCTGGGCCGCTAATGTCTTATTGTGCGCTATTACCAAAGTCGGCTTGTTAAGCTGTGCGATCACGTTCGCCATGGTAAAGGTCTTGCCGGAACCCGTAACCCCCAGTAAAGTCTGGAATTGGTTGCCTTCCCGAAACCCTTTGACCAGGGCTTCTATGGCCTGGGGCTGGTCGCCGGTGGGCTTATATTCCGAGTGGAGTTGAAAGATTTTTTGTTCACTTTGCACAAAAGCCACCTCCAAAATTCATAGTAAAAAAGGATGCGTATAAGGCAAAAATTCGTCGTGGAGCATTTTATTTTCGTCGTGGCTTTTACTCAAATCAAGGAAAAACAGGCCCACGACGAATTCCGTTCACAATTTGCTGTTTTTGCAACTCAGTACACCTCCGTAATTCCATACAGACGGGACAGCACTAAAAAGCTTTTTTATCTTACCACAAATCGTTAGATTTGTATAGATGCAAAATCGAACTTTTGTTCTTTTTGTCTTTTCTATCACACTGCATCCGGAAGAAATTCTGTTACGTCTACTACAATCTCCACCAATTCCTTTTTAAAGATTTCTGTCTCTTCCGAGTTTGGTAATACTTCTTTCATATACTCTTCTATTTCCGGCACTCCATCCGCTATGATACCTCTATTATCCGCATAAACATCCATTGTTATAATTTCTTTGGCATGTCCCATAAGCTTTGATACCGCCTTTGGATTAAAAGACTCTTTTAACAGAAGCGTACAGTAGGTGCTGCGCAGGTCATGCCAGCGGATGTCCGGTAAACCGTTTTCAGCAAGAAGCTGCTTATAATACCTGCAATGGAATCCTTTGCTCCTTGCCCTGCCAAGGGTGGAACAACAGATATAGCCCAGATCCTGTAACCCTCTCTTTCTGCGGTTTCTGTTTTTCTCATACACCTGCCGTTCCTTTAAGATTGCCTCAAAGACATAATCAGGAATCGGAATCTCTTTGTAACTGGATTTTGTCTTCAATCCTACTTCCTGTTTCGTAAAAGTTTTCGGGGCAAAGTCTTCTTTTGCTGTGTTATGTACTCTCCCTAACTGGCGTTCCACTTTTAAGGTGTGGTTGATATAATCTACGTCCGAATTTTTACGCCATTGATCTCGGATCTGCGGAGCCCCATAAGCACATTCAACAGCACCTGCATATGGATTGGGGTATCTTTGCTCTTTTCCAGCAAGACCTGGATCTGCTCCATGGTCAATGTTTTCTGTGTATCAATATTCCAGGTCCTAAATCCTGATTTCTGCTGCGGCTTTTCTGCTTTGGGAAGCCCTATCCCGTCTACCGGACTGTTTGGAATCACTTTGATTGTTACCGCATAACGAAAAGAGACATTCATGATTGTTTTTACCTGCTCTGCCACCGACCTTGAGTAGTCTGCCTTGGTATTAAACAATTTCTGAACGTCTCCACGGGTAACATCCATCATTTTTTTCTTACCCAGGATAGGAATGATGTGATTCTTTACTATCCCACAATAATTATAGTAAGTTTCGTAACTGTCAGTACGCTTTTTAATATCTGTTTCCAGCCAGAATACCACAGAGAAAGTGAAGAAAACCATTCCCCAGGAAGAAACCGAACCCACTGAATCCGAGCTGAAAGATACGCCTTTCCCCTCCGCTGAAGACACAGTCGGAACTGCGGTTTCCCCTGCGGCATCCCCCTCCCGCCGTACCGCCGCCAGAGGCAGGAAAGAGGAGGCCCCGGTACTGACACTGGAAGTACGCGGGGAAGTGGAGACAGAAGAATCCCGTGGGGACACCATCTGGCATGAGATCCACAATGCCTACCGTACCAGACGTATCCTTACCGGGCAGCTTGGCGGGATCGAGCAGACAGACAACGGCAAGACCATCACCATCGTAGACTATAAGGGCTTCCGGATCGTGATCCCCTTAAAGGAGATGATGATCAATGGAGGCCGCAGCCCTTCCGGGCAGGAATATACGGAGCTGATGCTGCGCCAGAACAAGATCCTCGGCAACATGCTGGGGGCGGAGATCGACTTTATTGTAAAAGGCATTAATTCCAAAACCCGCAGCGTGGTCGCCAGCCGGAAGGAAGCCATGCTCAGGAAACGGCAGACTTTCTATCTGGATACGGATGCGGCAGGCATGTACCGCATTTACGAGGGCCGTATTGCCCAGGCCCGTGTGATCGCCGTGGCAGAGAAGGTCATCCGGGTGGAGGTATTCGGAGTGGAGTGCTCCATCATGGCCCGCGACCTGGCCTGGGAGTGGATCGGGGATGCCCATGAGCGTTTTTCCGTGGGCGACCAGGTGCTTGTGCGCATCCTGAACGTGCGCCGTGACAGCCTGGAGGATATGGGCATTAAGGCTGACATCAAGAGCGTGTCCCAGAACACCAACCATGACAACCTGAAAAAATGCCGCATCCAGAGCAAGTATGCCGGCAAGGTCACGGACGTACATAAAGGCGTGGTCTATATCCGGCTGTCCAACGGCGTGAACGCTGTGGCCCACTCCTGCTATGACTACCGGACTCCCGGCAAGAAGGATGATGTGAGCTTTGCCGTCACTCGGATTGATGAAGAACGGGGCGTGGCTGTGGGGATCATTACCCGGATCATCCGGCAGAACCTGTGATATTTTATATAAGACAAGGCCATTGTAACATTATTGTTTTTTGATAACTTAATGTTGCAATAACCTTCTTATACTTTATAATTACACTCACGGAATTATTACGGCATCCGAACCATTTCTTTTCATATCAATTCCCCATACATATTTTCCGTTATCATAGTGATAAACAATGACATTAGGGTCATGTTGAGAACTGAACCCTGCACCTGAAAAAAATGTAAAAGCTACTGATGATGAGATTACCATATGAATACATTGAATATCATATTTCTTAACGATTTCTCTTATTTTTGATAAAATTTGCTTTCGAAGATTTTCCGCTTGTGCATAATTTCCAATTATATCAAATTCTAAAGTTTGAAGTTGAAATCTAATAATATGACATTTCGTATCTGTGATAGAGGCTATCTCTATGTTTTTAATTTCTAATGATGTAGATATTGCAACAATCAAATTATTTGATTTACAACTTTTATTTTCTTCTTGTATCTCTCTAAAACTTGTTTCCCATTTTGTATCTGCAGAAGTATCCCACTCTTCAAAGTTTGCACTATTATTATGCGCTCTGTGAAACAAATGTATTTCTTGCTGATCCCCATACATATATCCGGCTCTAAAAACTAGCGGAGTATGAGCTATTCCATAGTAACTATGTATCCCTTTTGTAGCAGTAAAATCTTTTATTGCTGAATCCTGTTCTGTAATAATCTGATGAAGATCATTAGGGTAAGAATACCCTACAATGTCTAAATTCTCTTCCTTTATATAATATTCTTTTTTTACATTAGGAGATAGCGGAGCCATTCCGTGTGCTAATGATACATGACACAGAACATTCATTCGTTTCTTCCATGCAAATAATATTATAGATATTACCAATAAGACTCCAATTGGAAAACTTATTCTTTGTAAAGCCATCAAATATTTCTCGGGTACAAAAGCCACTATAGTATTATAAATTGCCGATACCTCTCCGATTTCTATTTTCTTTAAAATTTCACCTGTTCCAAGCGAAATTAAAAATAAAATAAGAAGTAGTGTAAAAATCAAATAATAATACTTTTTGTATAGTTTACATAATTGTCCCATTATTATCCCACTCTCCTATTTTCTGTATCTTTCCGTCTTCAGTCATCCATATTCCAGAACACATAGTTCCAATTATTATAAAAAATTGTTCGTTGAAATTATGCTGTCTCTTAGAGATATTTTTCCAGTTATTACAATCTACGGGTGACGGTATTGGTCTGCGTTGATTATGAGTATGCCATTCTCCCAAATAGCTTTTCTTATATCCAGATTGTTCCCATAGCCTATCCATTATTTCTTGATGACCTGTTTCTTTACGAATGAATCTATATCGACCACGAATATCATCTATTTGTGGCCATGTTATATCTGTTATCCTAAGAGCACTTTCTGAGGAATCATAATATCCTATTATGATAATAAAATTCATGTGAATACCAACATCAGAGATCAATACATGAGTGGAAAATATCAAGGCATCCCAGAACCAATAGCCATAAATTTTGTTTCACTTTTATCTACATTAGGTTTAAAGACTAACTAATAAGATTTTTCTTGAAAACTTGATAGTACAATCTCTTTTGCAGAAAATAGTAGAAAAATTGATGTTAGAGCGTTTGCGGAAGGATTCGAACCTTCGGTGCGTTGCCGCACACCACCTTAGCAGGGTGGCACCATAGACCACTCGGACACGCAAACGGAAAGTGGATGGGGCAGGACTCGAACCTGCGGTGTTTCTTTGTGACGGATTTACAGTCCGCTGCCCTCGCCACTAGGCATACCCATCCATGGGGTGACCAGGGGGAATCGG
>CATKXR010000012.1 GCA_949840805.1 uncultured Lachnospiraceae bacterium
CTCCCCCCCATTATACCACATATAGCCATAAATAGCTACAACAAAATCGATAAAACTTGACAAAAAAATGCAGGCTTTATGCGGCCTGCCGGTGTTTTCCTTCTATTCAACTGTCAAACTTCCGGGACATGCATGGAAGGAAACTTCTGCTGACGGCATTAGGGCTGACTTTTTTGTATGCCTGTTCTGATGAGATCCATCAGCTTTTTGTCCCCGGGCGGGCCGGGATGGTTCAGGATGTCATGATCGATAGTATCGGGCCGGCTGTTGTTACAGGATGTATCGCCTGTTTTAAAAAGTATCGGAGCCGATTTCGATGTTCGGGCAAATTTTTGTCTTGCAAATAGGACAGCTTTATGATATACTTAACGCGCTGTTTATAAACGTGGAGTGATTTTAACAGTACGTTTGGGGACTGTTAGATGATCACAGGATTATAGAATGAAAAAGTAAAGAGGTGAAAATCATGAAAGAGGGAATCCATCCGGCTTATTATCAGGCAAAAGTGACCTGCAACTGCGGCAACGAGTTCGTTACCGGCTCCACTAAAAAGGAAATTCACGTGGAGATCTGTTCTAAGTGCCATGCTTTCTATACGGGCCAGCAGAAAACGGCGGCAGCCCGCGGTCGTATCGACAAGTTCAACAGAAAGTACGGTATCAATTCGTAGGAGACTGGAACAGCAGAGCTGTTTTGTGACAGTTGTCAGGGACAATCGAGAGCGCGAGGTAAGGTTGAGACGTAAGTGGCGACACTTTGGCTCAACCTTATTTTATAGAAGGGAGTTTTTCTATGAAATATTCCGGAATTGGCGGACAGGCGGTTATAGAAGGAATTATGATGAAAAATAAGTCCGATTATGCCACGGCGGTGCGCAAGCCGGACGGGGAGATCGAAATTCAAAAGGGTGAGTATGTCAGTATGACAGAGAAGGTAAAGCTGTGCGCTATGCCTTTTATCCGAGGGATATTCAGTTTTGTTGATTCTATGGTACTTGGGATGCGGACCTTGAGTTTTTCGGCGGGTTTTTTTGAAGATGATGAAGATTCGGAACCTGGGCGGTTTGAGATGTGGCTGGATAAGATGTTTGGAGAAAAGGTGGAAAAGGTGCTGATGGCTTTTGTAATGGTATTTTCCGTCATTATGGCCATTGGTATTTTTATGGTGCTGCCCCTTTTGATTGCCAATGTATTTCGGCAATTTATCTCATCTGCTATGGCGATGGCAGTGCTGGAGGGATGTATCCGGATTGGGATTTTTGTGGCGTATATTAAGCTGATCTCACGTATGGAGGATATCAGGCGTACTTTTATGTATCATGGGGCGGAGCATAAGTGCATTAATTGCATTGAGCATGGGATGACACTGACGGTGGATCATGTGCGGCAGAGTTCCAAACAGCACAAGCGTTGCGGAACCAGCTTTTTGATTATCGTGATGATTATCAGCATCTTATTTTTTATGATAATCAGGGTGGAGACTGTGTGGCTGAGAATCTTAAGCCGGATCGTACTGGTGCCGGTCATTGCAGGAGTGTCTTATGAATTTTTAAGATTGGCAGGACGGAGTGATTCTGCAATAGTAAACATTTTAAGCAAACCGGGAATGTGGATGCAGAATTTGACTACTGCCGAGCCGGATGACAGCATGATTGAGGTGGCCATTGCAGCGGTGAACGCAGTCTTTGACTGGAAGGCATATCTCAGGGAAAATTTTCCTGAGACAGAGATTCCGAATGGGGACAAGGAGATGGCGGTATGACGTTATTTCGGTTGCTGACAGAAGGGATTCGTTTGCTGGAACAGGCAGGCAGCCCGGATTCGAAGCAGGATGCACAGCAACTTTTGCTCGCCGCCTTTCATCTCGATATGGTACATTTTTTGCTGCACAGGATGGAGGAACTGGAGGAAAACAGCAAAAACCAGTCATCCATAAGACTTTACAGGGATATGATCGGGCAAAGAAGGAAAAGACGTCCTTTGCAGCAGATATTGGGGCGGCAGGAATTTATGGGTATGGAATTTTTGGTAAATCGTCATGTGCTGATTCCCAGGCAGGATACGGAATCGCTGGTAGAAAAGGTGCTGGAGGATTTGAAAAATGAGGGGAACGGAACTGGGCAGGGAGATAACAGAAAACAGGTTCAGGAAGGAAACCGGCAGAAGTCGCTTCTGGATCTGTGTACCGGTTCCGGCTGTATCGCCATCAGCCTTGCGGCCAGGGGAAATTTCGGAAGGATAGCGGTTACGGATATTTCAAAAGAAGCGTTGAAGGTGGCAGAGCAGAATGCAGACCGGCTTCTTTCGGATTGGAGGGCGACAGGCGATATTAAGTTCTTTTGCGGAGATCTTTTTCATGCTTTGCCGGAGAACGGAGAAAAATATGATGTCATCACTTCAAACCCTCCTTATATTCCTACGGATGTCATTAAAACTTTAGAACCGGAGGTTCGGGACTATGAACCGCTGGATGCTTTGGATGGCGCGGCGGACGGACTGTATTTTTATAAGAGGATCGCAGAGGAGGCGGCAGGATATTTGAATCCAGGGGGAGGCATCTATCTGGAGATCGGCTATGACCAGGGGGAGGCGGTAAGCGGTCTTATGGAGGCGGCGGGATATAAAAATGTCCAGGTGTATAAAGATCTGCCGGGGCATGACCGGGTAGTTTTTGCCCGAAGGGATTTTTGTGAAAGTGGTGTATATGAGCAGTTATAAGAACCAGGAGGAAAATCATGTTTGACCGATTAGATGATATGCTGATCCATTATGAGGAGATTATGCAGGAATTAAACGAGCCTGGGGTGGCGGATGATCAGAAGCGTTTCCGCAGTCTGATGAAGGAGCAGTCAGACTTAACGCCGGTAGTGGAAACTTATCAGGCATACAAACAGGCAAAGAGGGATATTGAGGACAGCCGGGCTCTTTTGGAAGAGGAGAGCGATGAGGAAATGCGGGAGTTGGCAAAAGAGGAGCTGTCAGATGCCAAAAAGCGTGTGGAGAAGCTGGAACAGGAATTGAAGATCCTGCTTTTGCCTAAGGATCCGAATGATGACAAGAATATTATTTTGGAAATCCGGGCAGGCGCCGGAGGTGACGAGGCAGCATTATTTGCATCCGAATTGTACCGGATGTATGTAAATTATGCGGAGAGCCGGCGGTGGAAAGTGGAGCTGGTAAGCCTGAATGAGAACGGGATCGGCGGGTTTAAAGAGGTGGTTGCCATGATCATCGGCAAGGGGGCTTATTCTCTGATGAAGTATGAGAGCGGTGTCCATCGGGTTCAGAGGGTGCCGGAGACAGAGTCCGGGGGCAGGATCCATACGTCTACGGCTACGGTGGCAGTGATGCCGGAGGCAGAGGATGTGGATGTGCAGATTGATATGAATGACTGCCGGATTGATGTGATGCGTGCGTCCGGTAACGGAGGGCAGTGTGTCAATACTACGGATTCGGCAGTGCGCCTGACCCATATTCCCACAGGGATTGTCATATACAGCCAGACGGAAAAATCCCAGCTTCAGAATAAAGAAAAAGCATTTCGCCTGCTGCGCTCCAAGCTGTATGATATTGAGATGGAGAAGAAGATGAGCGCTGAGGCGGAGCAAAGGCGCAGTCAGATCGGAACCGGGGACAGGTCGGAGAAGATCCGCACGTACAACTTTCCCCAGGGCCGGGTTACGGAACATCGGATTAAGCTGACGTTGTATAAAATCGACTCTGTGATGAATGGGGATATACAGGAATTGCTGGACGGTTTGATTGCGGCAGACCAGGCTATGCGCTTGAGCAGGTTAAATGAAACGGCTTAAAAACCCTGATTTTATGCGGATTTCCGGGGTTTTAGGGATCTGACAGAAATGGATAAATGAATGAAAAATCGGCTTGTTTTTCAGGAAAATGAGCCGGTTTTTTCTTTTTGTCTGGTTATAGCTCATCTCACAGCCCTGATTTACCCCCATAGATGTATGTATAGCCAGTGTTTGATTAAATTCGGTTGCGTGGATGTATGCATAGCGTGTATAATGATGGATAGTAATACTGTAATGGTATAATAGTATTAGGGAAAGATACGTTTCATATTTAATTTCGATCCCCGTATTTGTTTTGTTCATGAGGTGAGTACTATGCGAAAGATAACAATCGATTGGTCTTACCCTATGGATATCGATAATATCCTGAATGATACACGTATGAGCGATATCGGTATCTATTATATCACCCGTAATTTTGGGGGTAAGATATCAGACCTTTATATTGGAAAGACCATATACAGCTACAAGAGCCGATTAGAGAGCCATTGGTGGAATTGGCTGGATCATTACCGGGGTAAGAAGTACGTCAGATTGGGTACAATAGTCAAGCCGAAATATCTATCAGCCGAGAACCTCAAACAGCTTATCAATGACACAGAAACAACACTGATATTTTGCTGTAGAAATCAGTTGATACATAATACTATGTGTATGAATAGCTGTAGTCCATCTCAAAGACTCCATATTTTCAACACTGGTCGGAGGGGTAATATTCCTGCCGAGGTCTATATTCCTGATGATGAGTGGAGTGGGAATATGAATGTGGTAAGATAAAGAATGAAAGCGAGTTTAAGGAGGTTCTGGAGCGTGTGCTATCTGAGCGCAAAGAAATTTAGTGGCTGGTGTTGTGTGGCCCTGCAGGCGGAGCATGGGCTAAAGACGGCACTGAAAATATGTAAACCACAGGGAGGTTTGGTGATTTATGGCAGATAGAAAAACAACGGAACAAATTTGTTCAAATTGCGGTGAAACTTTTATTTACAGGCTTTCAGAAAAGAAATTTCCTCCGTCATTTTGCCCGTTGTGCCTGAATACTATGAAGAAGGCCAGAGCGCAGGAGGAAGAAGAAAAACGTCAAAAAATTGAAGACGAACAATGGAGAAAGCAGCAAATTATCAACCACAAAAAGTTTGAAGATAAACTAAAGAATCTGCCCGTAATTGATCTGAAAAACATCCACGTGAATAGCCATACACTATATATTATCGGAAACGGGTTTGACCTGATGCATGGAGTGAAATCAAGCTATGGTTCTTTTCGTGATTCACTCGGAAAGAACAGCAGCCTCCGTTTGCGGCTGGAACTTTATCTTAAATCAGAGGATATTTGGGCTGATTTTGAGAATGCCCTGGGCCATATCAATATGGATATGATGGCAAATCCTAACATGGTCGGAGATATGCTGGATTTATCCGGCTTTTTTGATGAAGATGCCGGCGCGGCTGAATATTTCATGGGAATTGAGATGGCGGCAGAGCCGATGCGTTCAATAGTGGAGGAGCTGGAGAAGCGCTTTGGGAACTGGATTGCCGGGCTTTCTGTCGGGACGGATGACAGGCCGTTAAAAAGCCTGTTCCATGATGATAAAGTTTTGTGTTTTAACTATACGGAGTTTGTTGAAGACTTGTATGGCGTCGCTGCATCTAACGTATGTTATATACACGGATGCAGAAGAAAAAAGAAGGGAAAGCCGAGGGAAAAACTGGTATTGGGCCATATGCCGGGCGCGTCGGAAAGCGAGTACGCTTTAATACGAAATCTAAAAAGAAAGAAATCATATCGAAGCCAGGTGATTGATGCGGCACAGGACCAGGTTTTGGATCTTTTGGCGCGGTTTGATGATGAGCTGACCAAGGACAGCCAAGCCATTATTAAGAATCACAGCAGCTTTTTTGAGGGCCTTTCCGATATGGAAAATATTGTCGTGATAGGCCATTCTTTATCACCGGTAGACTGGGATTATTTTTTGGAAGTGGCAAAGAATGCGCCAGACGCGAAGTGGTATTTTGGATGCCATGGAATTTATGATTGCGAGAATATGGAGAAACTGGTTAATATTTTAGGTATCGACTATTCTGTGTTCCGCACGGATCTGATTTCGGTTGACCGGTATCCTGAACCGGTAAAAATAATCCCGGCCGGCAGCGGGCAAAAAGTTTTTGAGTCTGCTTCACCAGACAGGCGATGGAATGCTAAGTGGTCAGGGAAAAAGCTTGAGATTACAGGAACCGGCAGTTTGCTGAAGAGAATAATGTTTGGCAACATTAAAAGGTGCGTTTTTAGCCCTGACAGTGATATCTTGTTTTTGGTTTTAGATTGTTTGGATGCAGGGATATTGTTTTTCCGTTTCCTTGACGGTGAGTGGATTTATATTGATGAGATGGAGACAATCCCCCATCAAAATCTCCTGAACCGCAGATTGAACTACATATATCTGGATTCAAAAAATATAACATTTGTGTACAACAACAAGTTTAGGGTATATTCTCTTGAAACCGGGGCCTTGATTAAGATTCAGGCACAAAAAAACGCAAAGGATAGGAAATATCAGGGGACTGAGATAAGTAATTTATTTTTGAGGCAGAATTTGGCAAAATAAGTATATTTGCGAGTATAATCAGGAATATCTGGTATAATTGTGTCCCTGGATATGAAGAAAAACGCGGCAAAATATGAAAATGTACTTTTTTGAATCAAGAATAGACAAATCAAAAAAGATTGGGTATAATAAGGGGTACATGCAAAATGTGGAAAGGGGTGGGGCCGTGAGATACAAAAAGAGTGTCTTCCGCAGCCTGGCTATGGTGACGCAGCTCGGCTTAAGTGTACTGGCTCCGATCCTTTTGTGCATATTCATTGGATACCAGGTGGATTCCCGTTATGGGATGAAGACATTGGTTCCATTGCTGATTCTTGGAGTGCTTGCCGGGGGAAAGAGCGCCTGGCATCTGGCAATGAAGACGGTTGAGCAGGAGGACAGGGAAGATAAAGCACTTCTGCTGGAACAGCAGGGCCAGACAGAGAGGACGGGAAGCAGTAGGCCAAAGCAGCCAAGCCGGATCCGTAAAAACGGGTCTGAAGATGTCGGAACGGGTATGCAAAAGCGGCAGGAAAAGGTTTCCGCCGGCATATCCGGAGGGCAGGATGCCCGAAGCAGTAAACAGCAGGGACGGCAGGGCGCAGAGGCGGGCAAGGAATAAGCAGCAGGCAGGGAGGCAGATGAGATATGGAATTGCTGAGCAAATCTACGAAACGGCTTCTTGTGGAAATGTCTATTGGCATTGTCTTATATAACCTGCTGTTGGGTGTGCTTGCATGGATTATTCTTCCAGGCACCACATATCCGGTGTTCCCGGTTTTGTGGGGGCTTCTGGCAGGAGCAGTCGGAGCCATATTGATGCTGATCCATATGGCGGTGACGACGGAACGGGCACTGGAGAGCCAGAATGAGAGCTATGCCAGCAAAACCACGATCATTCAGAGCATGATTCGGAAGGTTGTGCTGGTAGCGGCATTGTTTTTCTGCTGGAGAGTGTTCCGGGTGGATCTTCTTGCTGTGGTGGTTGGCATCATGGGCATGAAGGCAGGCGCATATCTGCAGCCGATGATTCACAAGACATTATCAAAGGAGGACGAGCCGCAGGCTCACGCAGGCGGGGAGGATTCCGGGACGGAAGCACCATAGGGGGATACAAAGGGCAGAATTGGATGGCCTTGTATGTCCAGGACAGCCTGCCCGGCCGGAGATAAACGTTTTTACAAATGTTGTCTGAAGCAGGAAGGCTGAGATTTTTAAGGAAAGGAGGAGAAGAATATGGGAATGCTGATTGCTCATGAGCCTGACTTTATGATACATGGCGTTTTAAAATACCGGATGTTTGGCCAGGATTTTTGGATTACAACCAGCACTATAAGCATGTTTATCGTCACCATTATAATTTTGCTGGTGGCAGTGCTTGCTAACCGGGCGCTTAAAAAGGCCGGTGATGTTCCGGGAACATTCCAGAATGCCCTGGAGTATGCTTATGAGATGCTGCAGAAGATGGCGGAAGGTATTTTGGCAGGGAATGCAAAGCGGTTTGTGAATTATATCGGGACGATATTCCTGTTTATTCTGTTTTGTAACCTGAGCGGTCTTTTGGGACTGCGGGCGCCGACTGCCGATTATGGCGTGACGTTTTTGCTGGGAATGTTTACATTCTTTATCGTTAACTATCAGGGAATAAAGAATCGTAAGCTCCGGCATTTTACAAGCCTTTTTGAGCCGACGCCGATTTTGTTTCCGATCAATCTGATCGGAGAGCTTGCCAATCCGTTGTCCATATCCTTACGTCTGTTTGCCAATTTGCTGTCAGGCGTGATCATTATGGGGTTGTGGTACGGAATGATGCCGATTTTTGTCAACATTGGAATTCCGGCGGCGCTTCATGTTTACTGTGACCTGTTTTCCGGCTGTATTCAGACCTATGTGTTCTGTATGTTGACTATGGTCTACATCAATGACAAGATGGAGTAGCGTGCATATGCACTGCGGACGCCGGGACAGCCCGGTAGTTGAATTTGTTGATTCATTTTATCATATTTAATTTTTAGGAGGATTTTTACTATGAACGGTATCTCAGGACAGGATTTTATCTTTGGTTGTTCCGCAATCGGCGCAGGTCTGGCGATGATCGCCGGTATCGGACCTGGTGTTGGACAGGGTATTGCCGCCGGACACGGCGCGTCTGCAGTAGGGCGCAATCCGGGTGCAAAATCTGACATCACCTCCACCATGCTGCTTGGACAGGCGGTTGCAGAGACCACCGGTTTGTACGGCCTGGTTGTTGCTATCATCCTGATGTTCGTTAAGCCTTTCGGCGCTTAAAGACCAGGAGGGAATAGTGACGAAAGGAGGCTTGGGATTTGTACACAATGACAGGTTTGGACAGACTGATAGGATTTGATCCGCAGTTGTTGCATGATTCGGTGCTGACCGGTATCAATATCTTCATATTGTTCTTTTTCTTATCCTACCTGCTCTTTAATCCGGTACGCGATGTGTTGGAAAAGCGTAAGCAGAAAATCGCCCAGGAGCTTGCTACGGCTGCCGGCGATATGGCCAGTGCAAGCGCTTTGAAGGAAGAGTATGAGGCAAAGCTTAAGAATGTGAACAGGGAAGCGGAGGACATTCTGGAAGCGGCAAGGAAGAAGGCAAAGACCCGGGAGAATGAAATCTTAGACGAGGCCAGGGCGGAGGCGTCCCGCATCGTTGAGAGAGCCAATCGGGAGATTGAGCTGGAGAAGAAGAAAGCCATTGATGACCTGAAGCAGGATGTGGTGAACATTGCCTCGCTGATGGCGCAGAAGGCAGTGGGCAATTCCATCGATATCGTGATTCAGAATGCCTTGATTGACGAGACTTTGAAAGAAATGGGTGAGAGCACATGGCAAAGCTAGTATCAAAAGTGTACGGCGATGCATTGTTTGAAACCGCAATGGAAAAGGATCAGGTGGATGTGCTGTATGAAGAAGTATGTTCTCTGATTCCGGTTCTGCAGGACAACCCGGAGCTGATGGACCTCCTCAACAACCCAAGGGTGGTTAAGGATGAAAAGTCGGCTATTATCCGGCAGATTTTTTCCGGCAGGGTGACAGAGGAGCTGATGGGATTTCTGGCAGTCGTAGTTGATAAGGACCGTCAGAATGACTTGATTCCGATCTGCGAATATTTCATCCGGCGTGTGAAGGAGTTTAAACGGATCGGGACGGCGTTTGTCACCAGTGCGGTAGAGCTCAGTGCCGATCAGAAGGCGCGTCTGAAAGAGAAGCTGCTGGCATCTACGGATTATGTTATGTTTGAGATGGATTATCAGGTAGATCCGTCCCTGATTGGCGGAATGGTAATCCGGATCGGCGACCGGGTGGTGGACAGCAGCATTAAGACACGGCTTTATGAGCTGAAGAAAGAGCTGTCACAGCTTCAGATGGCGTAAGGCAGGAATTGCATTGCGCGTACATGATTTTATGGCAATTAACATTTCAGAAAGGGAAACAGCAATATGAATTTGAGACCAGAAGAAATCAGTTCTGTTATTAAAGAACAGATTCAGAAATATTCTACCAAGCTGGAAGTCTCGGATGTCGGCACTGTGATTACAGTGGCAGACGGTATCGCTCGGGTTCATGGGCTGGAAAAGGCTATGCAGGGAGAGCTTCTGGAGTTTCCGGGAGAGATCTACGGCATGGTGCAGAACTTAGAGGAAGACAATGTGGGTGTCGTTCTTCTGGGTGATACCAGCAGCATCAGCGAAGGCGATATTGTCAAAACGACCGGGCGTGTGGTGGAGGTTCCGGTGGGCGATGCGCTGACCGGGCGCGTGGTCAATGCCCTGGGACAGCCGATTGACGGCAAGGGTCCGGTGGAGACCAATAAGTTCCGCCGTATTGAGCGTGTTGCTCATGGCGTTATTGAGAGAAAGGGCGTGGATACCCCGCTGCAGACCGGTATCAAGGCAATCGATGCCATGATTCCGATTGGAAGAGGACAGCGTGAGCTGATCATCGGCGACCGTCAGACCGGTAAGACAGCTATCGCCATTGACACGATCATTAATCAGAAGGGCCAGGGCGTCCATTGTATCTATGTGGCCATTGGCCAGAAGGCTTCCACGGTAGCCAATATTGTGAGGACCTTAGAGGAGTTTGGCGCCATGGATTATACAACGATCGTGGTATCCACTGCGTCTGACCTGGCTCCTCTGCAGTTTATCGCGCCTTATTCCGGATGCGCCATCGGCGAGGAATGGATGGAGCGGGGCGAGGATGTGCTGGTGATCTATGATGACCTGACCAAACATGCGGCGGCGTACCGTACTTTGTCTCTGCTGCTTAAGAGACCGCCGGGCCGTGAGGCTTATCCGGGCGACGTGTTCTATCTGCACTCCCGTCTGCTGGAGCGTGCTTCCCGGCTTTCCGAGGATCTGGGCGGCGGTTCTTTGACCGCGCTGCCGATTATTGAGACTCAGGCGGGCGATGTTTCGGCTTATATTCCGACCAACGTGATTTCTATTACGGACGGCCAGATTTATCTGGAGACCGAGATGTTTAACTCCGGCTTCCGTCCGGCTATCAACGCCGGTCTGTCCGTGTCCCGTGTAGGCGGCGCGGCTCAGATTAAGGCAATCAAGAAGATCTCGGCCCCGATCCGTACTGAGCTGGCCCAGTTCCGCGAGCTGGCTTCGTTTGCCCAGTTCGGATCTGACCTGGATGCGGCTACCAAGGAGCAGCTGGCCCAGGGCGAACGGATCCGAGAGGTATTAAAGCAGCCTCAGTATCAGCCGATGCCGGTAGAATATCAGGTTATTATCATTTATGCGGCTACAAGGAAATATCTGCTGGATATTCCGGTAGCGGATATTCTTACCTTTGAGAAGGAACTGTTTAAGTATATTGATACCAAATATCCGGAGATTCCGTCTTCTATCCGTGAGACAAAGCAGATGTCGGATGAGACCGAGGAGCTTTTGGTGAAGGCGATCAAGGAGTGTAAGGCACAGCGGTAGGACGGGAGGAACATAGATCATGGCATCCATGAGAGATATTAAGCGCAGAAGGGCCAGTATCCAGAGCACAGGCCAGATTACCAAGGCCATGAAGCTGGTTTCTACGGTCAAGCTGCAGAGATCCAGAACAAAAGCGGAAAGTTCCAAACCCTACTTTAACCGGATGTATGATACCATTGCCGCCATGCTGGAGCGGTCCGGCGCTATGGACCACAAATATTTAAAGACAGGAGCAGAGGGGAAGAAGGCGGTGATTGCCATTACCTCTAACCGGGGCTTAGCAGGCGGATACAACAATAACATTGTAAAGCTGATTATGGCGGCTCCCCAACTGGCAAAGGCAGACACGCGGATTTATGCCATTGGCCGCAAGGGACGGGACGGGCTGGCACGGAAAGGATATGAGATCACGGCCGATTACTCGGAGGTGATCAATGAGCCTCTTTACCAGGACGCGGCAGATCTGACAGCAGAGCTTCTGGATGCTTTTGGGCGGGGAGAGGTCAGCGAGATTTATCTGGCTTACACCTCTTTTAAGAATACAGTGGTTCATATCCCCAAGCTGGTGAAGCTGCTTCCTGTTGACCGGAACGCGGCGGCCGGCGGGCCTGAGAATGAGCCTAAGGCGCAGGCTTTGATGAATTATGAGCCCAGCGCCGAGGCTGTGCTGGATATGATCATTCCCAAGTATATGAGCAGCCTGATTTACGGCGCGTTGCTGGAGGCAGTAACCAGTGAAAACGGCGCCCGTATGAATGCTATGGACTCGGCGACCAACAATGCTGAGGAAATGCTGGGCAAGCTGGATATCCAGTTCAACCGGGCGCGTCAGGGGTCTATTACCCAGGAGCTGACAGAGATTATTGCCGGTGCCAATGCCATCAATTAATGGCGGGTATCGAAAGCAGGGCAAGGAAGAAGTTTTGGATATAGAATAGAATATTTAAGGAGAAACAAGATGGCAGAACAGAATATAGGCAAAATCACACAGATCATCAGTGCGGTTATCGACATCAAGTTCTCCCAGGGCAAGATTCCGGAAATCAATGAGGCCATTGAGATTCCGCTGGATGACGGCGGCAGGCTGGTGGTGGAGGTGGCCCAGGATCTTGGCGATGATACGGTAAAATGTATCGCCATGGGAAGTACGGATGGTTTAAGACGTGGTATGGACGCCATTGCAACCGGCGCGCCGATCACCGTGCCGGTGGGAGAGAATACGTTAGGACGTATTTTCAATGTGCTGGGAGAGCCCATTGACAATAAGGAGAAGCCACAGGTAGAGAAATACTTCCCGATTCACAGAAAGGCTCCCACCTTTGAGGACCAGTCTACGGAGACAGAGATCCTGGAGACGGGTATTAAGGTGGTAGATCTTCTCTGCCCATATCAGAAGGGCGGTAAGATCGGCTTGTTCGGCGGCGCAGGCGTAGGCAAGACAGTGCTGATCCAGGAGCTGATCCGTAACATTGCTACGGAGCATGGCGGATATTCCGTATTTACCGGCGTGGGAGAGCGTACCCGTGAAGGAAATGACCTGTATCATGAAATGACGGATTCAGGGGTTATTAATAAGACTACCATGGTGTTTGGGCAGATGAATGAGCCGCCGGGCGCACGTATGCGTGTGGGCCTGACGGGACTTACCATGGCGGAGTACTTCCGTGATGAGGGCGGCAAGGATGTGCTGCTGTTCATTGATAATATTTTCCGGTTTACCCAGGCCGGTTCCGAGGTGTCGGCTCTGCTGGGCCGTATGCCTTCAGCCGTAGGATATCAGCCTACGCTGCAGACGGAGATGGGTGCCCTGCAGGAGCGTATCACTTCTACAAAGAACGGATCCATTACATCTGTGCAGGCTGTTTATGTGCCTGCGGATGACTTGACGGATCCGGCGCCTGCCAACACGTTTGCCCACTTGGATGCGACTACGGTGCTTAGCCGTTCCATCGTGGAGCTGGGTATTTATCCGGCTGTGGATCCGCTGGAGTCCACGTCCAGGATTCTGGATCCCCGTGTGGTAGGAGAGGAGCATTATAAGGTGGCCCGCGGTGTGCAGGAGGTTCTGCAGAAGTATAAGGAGTTGCAGGATATTATTGCCATGCTTGGTATGGATGAGCTGTCTGAGGAGGATAAGCTGACTGTATCCAGGGCCAGGAAGATTCAGAGATTCTTGTCTCAGCCGTTCTTTGTGGCAGGGCAGTTCACTGGTATGGAGGGCCGTTATGTGCCCCTTACCGAGACCATTCAGGGCTTTAAGGAGATTCTGGAAGGAAAGCATGATGATGTTCCGGAGCAGTATTTCCTGAATGCCGGCGGTATTGAAGATGTACTTGCCCGCATGAAATAGGGGGTATGTCTATGGCTGATGTGATGAAACTGAATGTGATCACTCCGGATAAGCAGTTTTACACAGGTGATGTGACCATGGTGGAAATGACGACTACGGAGGGAAATATCGGTGTCTATCCAAACCATATCCCGCTGACTGCAGTAGTGGCGCCGGGGGTTTTGACGATCCATGAGGAAGGGGAGAAAAAAGAGGCTTCCCTGATTTCGGGGTTTGTTACGATCCTGCCGGAGAGTGTTACAGTGATGGCAGAGGTGGCGGAGTGGCCGGATGAGATCGACTTTAAGCGTGCCGAGGAAGCAAAGGTACGTGCAGAAAGGCGGCTGGCGTCAAATGAGGCAGGGCTGGATACCCTTCGCGCGGAGATGGCGCTGAAGCGGGCTCTGGTGAGGCTTGGTCTGAAGCATTAAAGAACGGAATTGAATGAACATGAGAACCTGGCAGGGCGGGAAACCGTGCTGTCAGGTAAGGGCTCCTGGCAGGGGATCGTTCTGCCGGGAGTTTTCCGTTTCAGGCAGATGTGGGAATATCTGGAAGAATTGGGAGAACGTTTAGGGGAAGAGATAAAATGAAGGAACATAAGAACACCGGACAGAATAAAAGATATCTGGCAGCAGGTATCGCTTTGTTGGCGGCGGCAGCGTTTATGCAGGCTCTGGCAAGAGGGGTAAGCGGAGCAGGCACTTGGTATGCCCGTAACATATATCCGATATTTGTGGGGATTTGCGGGCAATTTTTTGGCTTTTTCCCCTTTTCGGTGGTAGAGATTGGACTTTATCTGCTTGTTTTTGGAGTGGTTGTGTATGGAGTGGTATTTTGGCGCGAACCGGTCCGGGTAGGGACACGGGCCGTATTTCTGGCCGGTATGCTGTTGTTTGTATATACTTGCAATTGTGGGGTAAATTATTATGCATCCTCTTTTGCAGATTATGCAGAGATGGAAGTCGGCATGTATTCGAAGGAAGAGCTTAAGGAATTATGTGAGTTCCTGACGGAAAAGGTAAATGAAACCGTTGTGGATGAATCTTATCGGGATCATCGGAGAGAGTGGAGGAAAGAAAGTGTTCTTGCCATGAAAGGGGCAGGAGGACAATTTCCCATTCTTGGGGGATTTTATCCGGAGCCGAAGGAAGTGGCAGTATCGTGGATTCTATCGGTGCAGCAGTTATGCGGTATCTATTCTCCGTTTACCATAGAAGCTAATTTTAACGGCGATATGCCGGATTATAATATTCCTCATACATTATGTCATGAGCTTTCACATTTAAAAGGATTTATGAGGGAAGATGAGGCAAATTTCATTGGGTATCTGGCGTGCGTCGGGTCGGGGCAGCAGGCGTTTCAGTATAGTGGATATCTGACCGGGTGGGTCTATGCGGGAAATGCTTTATCCAGGGTAGACCGGGAGGGGTATTCAGAATTATATGAGAAGCTGTGCGATGAGGCAAAGGAGGATCTGAGAGAGAATAACGCTTTTTGGGATAAGTATGAGGGGAAGGTGGCAGAGGCGGCCAATCAGATGAACGATGTATATCTGAAGGTGAATGACCAGAAGGATGGGGTGAAAAGTTATGGGAGGATGGTAGATCTGATGTTGGAATATTACCGGAAAGAGAAGGAAGGACGATAGCGTTTTTGCAGGGAATCTTGCAAAGATAACGGGAGATTACCGGAAGCGGGTGTCCGGCCGGGAATACGGGAGAGCGAAAGCTCTCTCTTTTTGTTTGCAGAGTGAAAAAAATTCCTGGAAATTTCTTGAATATTTGTAATAAAAAAGTAAGGCACAAACCGACATTTTATGCTACACTTATACTCATGGGTATACAGTAGAATATCAGGAGGAGGAAACCATCATGGCGGAGACCAATATTTTAATCGTAGATGATGAGCAGGAGATTGCGGACCTGGTGGAGATCTATCTGGTCAGCGACGGATACAGAGTGTTTAAGGCGGGGAATGCCCAGGAGGGTTTGGATATTCTGGAGAAGGAGGATATTCATCTGGTTCTTCTGGATATTATGATGCCGGGAATGAACGGGCTTGAGATGTGCAAGAAGATCCGGGAGACGAATAATATCCCGATCATAATGATCAGCGCCAAGTCTACGGATCTTGACAAGATACTGGGATTGGGTACAGGGGCGGATGATTATGTGGCAAAGCCTTTTAATCCTTTAGAGGTGTCGGCCAGGGTGAAGTCCCAGCTTCGGCGTTATACTCAGTTAAATCCCAACAGCAATGTCCATGAAAATGTGAGAAACGAGATCAGCATCCGGGGACTGACCATTAACAAGGACAATCATAAAGTTACGGTATATGATGAGGAGGTCAAACTGACACCCATTGAGTTTGATATTTTATATCTTCTGGCATCTAATCCGGGGAAGGTTTTCAGCACGGACGAGATTTTTGAAAAGGTTTGGAATGAGAAGGTATATGAGGCAAACAATACGGTCATGGTACATATTCGCCGGCTGCGGGGCAAGATGAAAGAAGACGAGCGTCAGGATAAGATCATTACCACAGTGTGGGGGGTAGGATATAAAATTGAAAAATAAAAAGAGCGATATGCGGTATTGCTTCCGTACCCGTGTGATCGCCAATATTTTATACGCTACCTTGACGGCATGCCTGGTAGAGGTGTTTTTAGTGACCAATCTGTCCAGGGTAGCCAGATATGCCCAGGAGTTTCACTGGAACAATATAATGATGGACATGATCCATGATTCGGATCTGGTCATTGTGATCGGGTATGTGCTGATAGGCATTTTAGTTTTTTCGGTAACATTTTTTCTGCTGCAGGAGAAGTCTATCTCTTATATCAGCAGAATTTCAGATGCTGTCCGGAATATTTCAAAAGGGGATCTGAATACGATCATTGAAGTGGAGGGAGACGACGAATTTTCTTCCATGGCAGCTAGTCTCAACCGGATGGTGGAAGAGATCCGAAGGCTGATTGATAAGGAGAGGGAGGCGGAACGGACAAAGAATGAACTGATCACCAACGTTGCTCATGACCTGAGAACACCGCTGACCTCGATTATAGGATATCTGGAGCTGCTGTCCAATAAATCGGCGCCGCTTCCGCCGGAGATACAGAAAAAATACTTAAATATTGCCTATAGTAAGTCTAAGCGGCTGGAAAAGCTGATTGAAGATTTGTTTGGATTTACGAAACTGAATTATGGAAAGATTTCCATGCAGGTGTCAGAGGTGGATATCATTAAGCTGCTGGGACAGCTTTTGGAGGAAGCTTATCCTAATTTCTCCAGTAAGAACCTGTCTTATGAGCTGAAGAGCAACGTTACGACGAAAGTGATCCTGGCAGACGGGAATCTTCTGGCCAGGCTGTTTGATAACCTGATCAACAATGCAATCAAGTATGGCGCCGAGGGAAAACGGGTTTTGGTAAAGGTTCATGCGTCTGCGAAAAATGTGCAGGTGTCAGTAACAAATTATGGATATGTCATTCCTGAGGAGGAATTGTCGCTGATTTTTGATAAATTTTACCGTGTGGAACAGTCCCGTTCCACGAATACCGGAGGGACCGGACTGGGATTGGCTATTGTGAAGAATATCGTGAAAATGCACGGCGGGGACATTACGGTGAAAAGCGATCTGAACGGAACGGTGTTTACGGTGATGTTAAAGACGGATTTCGATATTGAAAGGGAGAATTTCGGGCAGGGATAGCCTGTGCTTCATAACAGGCCACTTGAGACGGGTGGCGGAAGAAGAGGAAGGATAATATAGAGTCGATGGGCATAAAGGATCGAAGCTGGAGGTTCCGTATAAAGAAACATGCCAGGCCGCTGAAGATATGGGCAGCAATTGCCGTCCTGCTTTTCGGAGGTCTGGCTTTTTGTGCTTTCGGGATGGAGGTGCAGGGAGCCGTCTATGGGCAGCAGAAGGAAAATGTGAAATTGACGGTAGAGTGCGGCTATGGAGGAGGAGTGAAAGGCGGGAGATATATCCCTGTCCGGATTACGGCTTTTAACTCTTCGGATGTTTTCGTGGAAGGTGTGTTAAAGATTAAGTCCATGGAATCAGACAGGGATATCTATCATTATATTTATGATATGGTCCTGGAACCGAAGGAAGAAAAAGAAAGAAATTATTATATTCCCATAGGCGTAGACGCAGACAGGCTTTTCGTGGTCCTGGAGGACCGGACGGGGACGGTATTGGCAAAACGGCAGGTAGATCTGAACATAAGCCGGGACGTGCCGGAGCTGTTTATCGGAATTCTCTCGGATAATCTGGAGGGGTTGGAATATCTGGACGGAGTGGGAATCCATTACAGCACATTAAGGGCCAGAAGTTTTATTTTAGACCAGCAGGAGTTTCCGAATAAGGCAGCAGGACTGAATCTGCTGGACGTGCTGGTTGTGAATAATTTTAAACTGAGGGAATTGTCAGAGCAGCAGACCTCGGCGATTATGGACTGGGTACATAGCGGAGGCGTGCTGATTCTGGGAACAGGACAGAGGGTGGGGGATACGCTGGGGCGTTTTGCCCCCGAACTTTTAGATGATTCTTATGGTACGCCCGTGATGCGCCAGGTAAATCTGGGGGAAGATTTTCCGTTGGACAATCCAAAGGACGGAATATTGGAAATGGTCTGTGTGGATATTCCTCTTCATGGCGGAAACGTTATTCTTTCCAGCGGAGGCTTTGCCCTGCTGACGGCGGCGTCAAAAGAGCAGGGGATTATTGCGGCAGCCGGCTTTGACCTGGCAGATATCAGGAGGTTCTGTCAGGACCATCCGTCCTATGTGGACCATCTGTTTACTTCTCTTCTGGGAGAAACACGCATTAACCGGCTGGCAGACGTGGTTTACAGCGGGAATTCGGATAAATTCTGGTCTGTCCAGAGCCTGATCAATACGGGCAATGTGGAAAAGCTGCCAAATCTTACGGCTTATTCCGTGGTTGTGGCCGTTTATCTGTTCCTTTTGGGGCCGGGAATGTATCTGTTTTTAAAAAATCGTAATCTTCAGCTTTTATACCGGCGGGCGGCAGCGGCATTGGCGGTGGTGTTTGCGATGGCCGTCTATTTGATGGGGATGACTACCCGGTTCCGTTCTACCTTTTATACATATGCGGCTATTCAGGATGTGACGGAGGATTATGTGACGGATATTACATATGTCAATATCCGCAATCCTTACAACCGCCCCTATCAGGTAAAACTGGACCCCTCGTATTCCGTACTGCCCATTACGCGCAGAAACCTTTCTGATTCTTCTGTGGAATCCCGGTTTACAGGGGAAGAAGCTTATCAGATTGCCATCGAGAGGGGAGAGGATTATCTGGCAATACAAGGACAGGATATTCCGGCTTTTTCTCCCAGGTATTTTGAACTGGAACGTAAAGCGGATAATACGGAAAAAATCGGGTTCACCGGGAACGTGGATTTTTTTGAGGGAAATATCAGGGGAGAGATTACCAACTGTTTTCCTGTTCCTTTGGAAAATGTCACCCTGATGCTTTACGGAAACATGGTGCTTTTGGGAGAGATGGAACCGGGAGAGACCTGCAGCCTGGACGGAGTGCAGCTTTTGCGGTATCCTTTGAATCATTCTTACGCGGTGGCGGAGCAGATTATCGGAGAAGAGAAGCTTAGGAGCGCGGATATCAGCGATTCCGCTTATCTGCTGGCAACAGAACGGGTGAATATGCTGACTTTTTATCTGGACAATTATATGAACAATTATACTGCGGATGCCCGGGTGATTGCATTCAGCGCAGAGAAGGAAGAGAGGTTGTTTTTGAAGGACGAGGATTCGGAGACTTATGGACATACGATGCTGACTTCGTCCATAGGAGTCAATGCTACCAGAGACCAGCTTATTTACCGCTGCGTGCTGATAAAAAAGCCAAAGGTGATCATCGGCGAATATTCTGCGGAGTCCAATTCCATGAGCGGTATGGAGCCGCTGGTTCTGGAATATCAGCTTGGAACAGAGATCGATGTAGAAAGCCTGTCTTTTGAACCGGTTTCTAAGGCATTTTGGGGAAATGAGAGAGAGAACTATATTGAAGCCTTTACAGGGAGCATTTATTTTTATAATCATGGCAGTGGAAATTATGATTTAATGGAACTGGAGGGGGAGTCACTGGACGCAGACCAGCTTCGGCCGTATTTGTCCTCGGGCAATACTCTGACGGTCCGTTATGTATATGGAGGGCAGGGGAGTTATAACGCCATTCAGCTTCCCATGCCTATGGCTGCCGGAAGGGAGCGTTAATGTTAAAGGTTCAAGACCTGAAGAAGACATATGGAAAGTACCATGCATTAGACGGGCTGGATATGGAAATTGAAAAAGGGGCCTTGTACGGATTTTTGGGGCCTAACGGCGCAGGAAAGACAACAACGATTAAAATTATCAGCGGGCTGCTCTGGCCGGACGGGGGGACAGTAAGGATCGATGGAGAGGACGCGCTGGCCAGCCCCTGCAGGCTGAAGGAAAAAATCGGGTATGTACCTGATTACTTCGGTGTCTATGACAATCTGAAGGTGTGGGAATATATGGAGTTTTTTGCATTATGCTACGGGATGGAAGGACTGACAGCCAGGAAGCGTTCACAGACTCTCTTAGACCAGGTCGGGCTTGGCAGTAAAACGGATTTTTATGTGGACGGATTGTCCCGGGGAATGAAGCAGAGGCTGTGTCTGGCGCGGGCGCTGCTTCACAGTCCGGAACTTCTGGTGATGGATGAGCCCGCGGCCGGACTGGATCCCAGGACAAGGAGGGAATTCAGGGAGACATTGCGGGAACTGAATAAACAGGGAATGACTATTCTTATAAGCTCCCATCTGCTTTCCGATCTTGCGGAGCTGTGTACGGATGTGGGGATCGTGGACGGGGGAAAGATGCTGCTGACAGGCAGCGTGGAGGAGGTCATTGAAAAGATTCATACCTCTAAGCCGGTGATTATAACGGTTTACGACAATATGGGAGCGGCGATCGCGCTTTTAAAAGAGCATCGTCTGGTAAGGTCCCTTTCTGTGAAGGACCAGGAAATCATGGTGCAGTTTGCCGGAAGCGGGAGGCAGGAAAGCAGGCTTTTGACAGAGCTTATAAAGGCAGGAGTGCAGGTAAAGGGATTTGTGCGGGAAGCAGGCAGCCTGGAGGCGGTATTTATGCAGCTTACCGGACATGAAGAGGAAAGGGTGGTGCAGTCCTATGAACATATTAACGAATCCGGTCTATAAGAGGGAGACCATGGTCAGCGCCCGCAGTTTCCGGCTGGTCCTGGTTCTGATGGTGTTTAATGGAATTTTAGCATTGGTGGCTCTTTTGTATATGTATTCCACGCTGGCTCAGGTAAGGGTGACGGCAGAGATCCGGTATGGCAGTTTTTTGGAAATGTATATGTTTGTGGCAGCGCTGGAATTTTGTATGCTGGTGCTTATTATGCCGGCGATTACGGCGGGAAGTATCAGCGGCGAGAGAGAGAGGCGGACTTTGGATCTGATGATGTCTACGAAAATGACGCCGATGCAGATTGTAGCCGGGAAGCTGGCAGCATCCTTAAGTACCATGGTCCTGCTGATTGTGTCCAGTTTTCCGATCCTGGCCTTGGTATTTGTGTACGGCGGAGTGACGATGAAGGATATAGGGATGATGCTGATGTGCTTTGGGGCGGCGGCATTGTTTGTGGGGAGCCTGGGAGTGTGCTGTTCCGCGTTATGCCGAAAGTCTTCCTTGTCTACCGTAATGGCCTATGTGCTGACAGGGGTGGTTGTGGTGGGGACTTACGGGATTAACCAGCTTGCTTTGTTTTTGGGGCGCGTGCCTGAGACTTATTTCGCCTCAACGAACGGAACAGGAGGGACGGGAAGTTCGGGAGGTTTTATATATTTGCTTCTGGTGAATCCGACCGCTTCCTTTTTCCTGACTATCCTGCGCCTTTCCGGGAAGGATCAGGCCGGCGATGCAATAACCCGGTGGTTCGGGGTCCATAGGGAGAGTTTTGTAAGCCGGAATTGGATCGGGTGCAGCGTGGCGCTTCAGGTGCTGATGGCGGCAGTGCTCGTCTGGGTGGCGGTTCGGGCGCTATCCCCGGGAAGAAAGAGGAAGCAAGGTATTTTCTTTTAGGGTGATTTGGTGTATGATAAAGAATAATTTTAGAGAAAATGCAAATGATTGTAATTTATTTTAAAAGAATCAGAGGAGGAGAGACATGGGAATTATTAAAGCGGCGGTGACAGCTATGGGAGGAGCGCTGGCAGACCAGTGGTTGGAGGTGATGGAGCCGGGGAATATGGGGGACCAGACCGTATTTGCCAGCGGAGTAAAAATCCGTAAGGGATCGAACACGAAAGGCACGGATAATGTGGTGTCAGACGGTTCTGTGATCCATGTGTACCCGAACCAGTTTATGATGGTGGTAGACGGCGGAAAGGTAGTGGATTATACGGCAGAGGAGGGCTACTATACGGTAAAAAATTCCTCTTCCCCCTCCTTGTTCAACGGACAGTTTAAAGACGCTTTAAAGGAGTCCTTTAACCGGATCAAGTTCGGCGGAGGCACGCCGCGGGTGCAGAAAGTATTCTATGTGAATCTGCAGGAAATCAAGGGGATCAAGTTTGGCACCCGCAATCCGGTCAATTATTTTGACAGCTTTTATAATGCGGAGCTTTTTTTGCGTGCTCATGGAACTTATTCCATCAAGATCACGGACCCGCTTCTGTTCTATGCCCAGGTAATTCCTAAAAATGCCGGAAAAGTGGAAATCAGCTCGATCAACGAGCAGTATATGAATGAATTTCTGGAGGCGCTGCAGGCTTCCATCAACAAGATGTCGGCAGAAGGGGAAAGGATTTCTTTTGTGGCATCCAAGGGAACCGTCTTAAGCCGGCATATGTCGGAGGTACTCGATGACGAATGGAAGCGCAGCCGGGGCTTTGAAGTGATGAGTGTCGGGATTGCCAGCATTTCTTATAATGAAGAATCCCAAAAACTGATCAATATGCGCAACCAGGGAGCCATGCTCAGTGACCCTGGCGTGCGGGAAGGATATGTGCAGGGAGCCATTGCCCGGGGCCTTGAGGCTGCCGGCTCTAATTCCAACGGATCCATGGCAGGCTTTATGGGCATGGGAGTGGGGATGAATACAGGCGGTGGCTTTATGGGGGCCGCTTCGGCAGCGAACATGCAGCAGATGCAGATGAATGCCAGCGGACAGGGAAGCGGAAACATGCAGGCTAAAGGGCAGGCGCCGGGCGCGTCCTGGGTGTGCCGATGCGGCGCGTCCAATACGGGAAAGTTCTGCAGTGAATGCGGAAGTCCCAGGCCTGCAAACGATACCTGGGTGTGCCGATGCGGCGCGACCAATACGGGAAAATTCTGCAGCGAATGCGGAAGTCCCAGGCCTGCAAACGATACCTGGGTATGCCGATGCGGAACGGTAAATACAGGGCGGTTCTGCAGTGAGTGCGGGAATTTGAAGATGTGACAGGCAGATGGAAAAGGTGAAGCAGAAGGGATAAACGGACGGAGACATTATGGCGGCAATCATATTTAAGTGTCCAAATTGCGGAGGAGATTTACGGTTTGAGCCGGATGGGCAGGTTTTCCGATGTGAATACTGTTTGTCAGAATTTTCAAAGGAACAGATGCCGGACGGAATGGCCGGCTGCGAGGGGAAAGAAGAGGAGGCGCCGGAGGCGGTAAATCTGTATTCCTGCCCCAGTTGCGGGGCGGAGATTGTGGCGGATGAGACTACGGCTGCGACTTTTTGCTATTATTGCCATAATCCGGTGATCCTTGAGGGGAGAATGAAAGGAGAGTTTCATCCGGATGGCGTTCTTCCTTTTGAGATCGGCCGGGAAAAGGCAAGGGATATCTTTGAGAAGTGGATAGGCGGAAAAAAATACATACCGAAAGCTTTTTATTCTAAGGAGCAGATTGAAAAGATGACGGGAGTATATTTTCCGTATTGGCTGTATGGATGCCAGGTAAAAGGAAAGTTGGAGGCAGAGGGAAGAAAACATAGTTCCTGGGTGCAGGGAAATGTGCGTTTTACCCGTACCGAGCAGTATGCCGTAAGCCGGGACGGGACGATGGACATCAGGAATGTGACACGGAACGCCCTCTCCAAGGCCAACCGGAAGCTGGTGGAGAATGTCATGCCTTTTCAGATGGAAAAGCTGCAGCCGTTCCGGCCCGGATATCTGTCAGGCTTTTTTGCGGAAAACCGGGATATGAAGCAGGAGGCGTTTGCAGAAGAGGTAGAAAAAGAAGTACGCGAGTTTGCGGAAAATTCCCTGCGCGGCGAAATCGGAGGGTACGATTCTGTGCAGATTCAGTCAAACGATATGCAGATTCGGGAACCGAGCTGGAAATATGTATTGATGCCGGTATGGACATTGACTTATATTGATAAAAAAACGGATAAAATTTATTATTTTGCTTGTAACGGGCAGACGGGAAAAGTCTGCGGAGAGCTTCCGGTGGACCCGGGACGGCTGGGGCGGCTGTTTCTTTCGATATTCCTGCCTATGTTTGCAGCGCTTTTGCTGATTGGGTACTTTATATAAGCGTGGAAGGCGCGGGCGGCAGACGGACGGAAATCAGAGAGGAGATGGGGAAGAATGGAGAGGAGACGGCAGGAAACCGGCATAAGAGAAATCCGCAGGAAGATTGTCCGGGCGGCGGTTTGCCTGATTTTTACGGCCATGGTGACGGCAGGCGAAACGTCGGTGAAAGAGATTCTGGCAGCTCCAACAGAAAAAAGCGGATACCTGGTTCCGGATGGAGACATCAGGGACAAGGCGGAAGGCAGCCCGGAAAAGAAGGCGGAACGCGAAACGGAAAACAGGAGGGTGTACGACCAGGCCGGATTGTTTTCAGAGGAGGAACAACAAAAGCTGGATCAGGATATCAGGAGCCTGCAAAAGGCACTGGACATGGATGTGGCCCTGGTGACTACAAGAGATGCAGAAGGGAAGACGGCAGAACAGTATGCAGATGATTTTTATGACCGGAATGGCCTGGGCAAGGGGGAAGATTACAGCGGAGTCCTATTTTTAATGGATATGGATAACCGGGAACTGTATATTTCCACCTGCGGCAGAATGATCCGTATTCTGACAGATGAACGGATCGGGTCCATGCTGGATTCTGCGGTTTCTTATATGGCGGACCAGGATTATACAGGATGTGCAATAAAGCTTTTTGAAGATACCAGGCATTGGTATGAGAAGGGGATTGAAGAAGGACAATATAATGTGGACCGGGATACCGGGGAAGTCAGCCCGTATGAGGGAGGGCGAAAAAGAAGCATCCGCTGGTATGAGTGGCTTCTTGCTTTCGGCGTATCCGTATTTTGTGCCGGAGGCGTGTGCAGGAAGGTAAAGTCTGATTATGCCATGGAGCAGGAACGAAAGCAGGCGTCCGGTTATCATATGGCATATCGTGCAGACGCCTGTTTTCATTTCCGGAACCAGAGCGATGTGCTGAGTGATTCCCATGTCACAAGGCAGGTGATCCCCCGCAATATCCATACCGGGCATGGCGGCGGCGCCGGACATTCCGGCCGCAGTACAACGCATACGGCCGGAAGCGGGAGGACTCACGGGGGCGGAGGAAGAAAATTTTAAGTGATATTTTGCGGAAACGGGAACAGTTTTAAATGTTTCCATAAAAATACTATAAAAATCCGTCTGGTATAGACAAATGTAGCTAGACAAATGACGGCTGTATATGGTATAATCGAAACACTTTATCTGGCTAAAGGCTCAGATAGGTGGTGGCGGAAGGTGCATGCCTGGTAGGGGTCATGTGCAGAAAGCCAACAGGGGAGACAGGAGAAAATCGGCCACAGGGAAGAGGCAGAGAGATTTTCCGGAAATCCCCATAAACAAAAAGGAGGAGACAAATAATGAAAAAGAGACTACTTAGCCTTTCTCTTGCGGCTGTGATGGTGCTTTCCATGGCCGGATGCCGCGGGGCGGAGCCGGCAGCGACCGAGGCGCCTACAACAGCGGCGACCACTGCGGCGGCAGCCGATGCAACTACTGCGGCGGAAGGCGATTCTGCTGAGAGCGAGGCGGCAGAGCCGGCAGGAAACTTTAAGATCGGTATCATTACCGGTACGGCATCCCAGGGTGACGAGGAGATCACACAGGCCAATAAGATGAAGGAAAAGTATGGTGACATGATCGTTACTTCCACTTATCCGGATAATTTTACCACGGAGACGGAGACGGTTATCTCCAATACGGTGGCTCTGGCGTCCGATCCGGATGTGAAGGCCATTATCTGGTGCCAGGCAATCCCGGGAACAGCAGCAGCCATCGACAAGGTTCGCGAGACCCGTCCGGATATGATCTTCATCGTGGGTACTCCCGGCGAGGATCCCGGCGTTATCAATCCCAAGGCTGACATTGTCCTGCAGGTAGACGAGCCAGGATGTGGTATTGTGATTCCGCCCCAGGCCAAAAAGCAGGGCGCCAAGACCATGATCCACTACTCCTTCCCCCGTCATATGAGCTACGCTCTGATCGTTGCCCGTCATGAGAACTTGAAGAAGTACTGTGCGGAGAACGATATTGAGCTGGTTGACGTTACCGCTCCGGATCCCACCGGTGATTCCGGTATCACCGGCGCCCAGCAGTTCATTCTTGAGGATGTGCCGCGTCAGATCGAGAAGTACGGTAAAGATACGGTATTCTTTACAACCAACTGTGGCATGCAGGAGCCGTTGATCCGTTCTGTATTTGAGAACGGCGCCATCTACAGCCTGCAGTGCTGCCCGTCCCCGTTCCATGCCTTCCCGGCTGCTTTAAATATTGACATGGCCGGCCATGAGGCTGATGTGGATTACATGATGGAGCAGCTTCAGGCAAAGGTTACTGAGGCCGGTATGGGCGGACGTGTATCTACCTGGGGTGTTCCCTGTAACATGCTGTTCATCAGCGCAGGCGTTGAGTATGCCAAGAAGGTTCTTGAAGGTGAGACCGGCGGCGAGGTCCTGAATGAGGATCTGCTGCGTTCTACCATTCAGGAGTGTGCAGAGCAGTTTACACCTGGTGCAAAAATGACTCTTGATTACTACGTGGATGACAACGGTACCGCAAAGGAGAACCATTTCCTGGTAATGTCTGATTTCGTTACCTTTGAATAATAACAAAACAGAATAGGGTAATGGTATCTGAAGTTCTGCCAACAGGGTCTTTAAGGGACATCAGTTGGCAGAACTTTTTGTTAGGGACTGTCCAAAAATAACTGATGAGGCATATGAAAAGCAGAAAGAGGTTGGTAGCTTGGAGAAATCAAACGAAACTTATGTCCTGAAGATGGACAATATCGCCAAGGAATACTACGGTAATCGGGTGTTAAAGGGCGTAAAGCTCCACATCCGCCCCGGTGAGATTCATGCACTGATGGGGGAAAACGGCGCGGGAAAGTCTACGCTGATGAATATTCTTTTTGGAATGCCTGTTATCCATAATACAGGTGGTTTTGAAGGAACGGTGGAGGTCAACGGGGAACCGGTACAGATCAATACGCCGCTAAAGGCAATGGAACTGGGGATTGGAATGGTACACCAGGAATTTATGTTGATTCCGGGATTTACTGTGACAGAGAACATTAAGGTAGGGCGTGAGATCAGCACGCCAAATCTGGTCAGCCGGTTTTTTGGGCGTTCTATGGAGACGCTGGATTTTAATGCCATGCGCAGGGATGCAAAAAAAGCCCTCAAGACGATTGGACTGCAGATTGAAGAATATATACGGGTAGCCGGGCTTCCGGTAGGCTATATGCAGTTTATTGAGATTGCCCGTGAGCTGGATAAGACAGGAATCCGGCTGCTGGTGCTGGACGAGCCTACGGCAGTACTGACCGAATCGGAGGCAGAGAGGCTTTTGGAGGCCATGCGGGTAATTTCCGCTCAGGGGATCGCGATTATTTTTATCACCCATCGCCTGGATGAGGTGATGGCAGTGGCGGATTCCATGACTATTTTGCGGGACGGGGAGTTTGTTGCCAGAAAAGAGATTAAAGATACAGACGTGGTAGAGATTGCAGAGCTTATGATCGGGCGGAAGGTTGAAAAACTGGTGGATGACAGCGTCGTCGATAACCGTGCCATCAGTGACAGCCAGATTGCCGTAAGCTTAAGGGATTATAGAGTGGATATGCCGGGGGAGAGGGTCAGAGGAATTGACCTGGATATCCGAAAAGGCGAGATCTTAGGAATCGGCGGCCTGGCCGGACAGGGGAAGCTTGGGATTCCCAATGGGATCATCGGGCTTTACAAGGCGTCTGGTGAGGTGAAGATCAACGGCGAGACGCTGAATCTGGATAAATTGGGAGACGCTCTCAGCCATAAGGTTGCTTTTGTGTCTGAGGATCGGCGGGGAGTGGGACTTTTGCTGGACGAAAGCATTGAGCAGAATATTATTTTTTCCGCCATGCAGACCAACGGGAAATTCCTGAAAAAGATCGGCTGGATGAAGTTGTATGACGGGGCGGCGGCTAAAACCCATGCAGAGGAGATGGTGAAAACTCTGGATATCCGCTGTACCGGGATCCGTCAGCCGGCAGGGGCGCTTTCCGGAGGGAACCAGCAGAAGGTCTGTCTGGCCAGGGCATTGACCCTGGAACCGGATATTCTGTTTGTGTCAGAGCCTACCCGCGGTATTGATATCGGGGCAAAGAAGCTGGTGTTGGAATATCTGGCTAAATTGAACCGGGAGATGGGCATGACGGTGGTGATTGTCTCTTCCGAGCTTATGGAACTGCGTTCCGTATCAGACAGGATCGCAATTATTTCCGACGGGAAGCTGGCGTGTATCTTGAAGCCGGATGATTCGGATGCCGACTTTGGCCTTGCCATGTCCGGCGCATGGAAAGGAGGGGAGAAGGATGCGTAATCCCTTTAAAACTTTGGTGGAAAAGTTCGGGCTGCCCCGGGTGATCATTGTGTCATTCTTTCTGTTCCTGGTAGCGGCGGCAGGAGGTTTCCATATGAATCTGATGCAGCTTTTAAGCGACTGCCTCAGACGATGGGGAATGTTCGGTATTCTGGCCCTGGCTATGGTGCCTGCGGTGCAGTGCGGGATCGGTTTGAATTTTGGTATCTCTATGGGGATCGTGGGAGGCCTTCTGGGAGGCCTGATCGTGATCCAGCTTCAGATTGCGCAGAATCCGTCCCTGGTGGCCATCCATCCGATGTTTGCCATGTGGGTGGCGATACTGATTGCCATTCTGATCGGGGTTGTGCTTGCGGCAGGAATCGGTTATCTTTATGGCCTTTTGTTAAACCGGGTAAAAGGTTCGGAGATGACGGTGACGACTTATGTCGGGTTTTCTATTATTGCGTTTATGAATATGCTCTGGATGCTGATGCCATTTACAGACGGGGAGCTGATCTGGCCTAATGCGGGAAAAGGGCTGAGAAACACGATTTCGCTGGCTTCTTCTTTCAGCAACGTTATGAACAATACGCTGGCTTTCAAGATCGGGAATCTGACGGTCCCTACAGGGCTTCTTCTTTTCTTTTTCCTGATGTGTTTCCTTGTATGGCTGTTTATGCGTTCCAAGACGGGGATTGCCATGAGCGCCGCGGGAGCCAATCCCATGTTTGCCAAGGCGGCAGGTATTAATGTCAATAAAATGCGCCTGATCGGGACAACCTTGTCTACGGTGCTGGCGGCAGTGGGAATTTTGGTGTATGCCCAGGGCTTTGGCTTTATGCAGTTGTACAATGGCCCTATGATGATGGGATTCACTTCCGTGGCGGCGGTCCTGATCGGCGGAGCCAGCCCGAAAAGGGCAAGAATTCCTCATGTCCTTATTGGCACATTCTTGTTCCAGGGGATTTTGGCATTGGGGCTTCCGGTGGCCAATCAGTTTATTCCGGAGAGCAACCTGTCGGAAGTGGCGCGCCTGATTATTTCCAATGGTATTATCATTTATGCGCTCAGTCAGGTGAAAGGAGGCAGCGGACGTGAATAAAAAAGCAAAGGATTTTCTTATTCATAACATGGTGGTGATCCTGTTTCTGGTCCTGTGTGTGCTGGCAACGTTTTTTTCCAGGCAGCCGCTGACCTTTGTGGTTTCGGAGCTGTTTACCCGGATTGCCCGTAATTCTTTTATTGTTTTGTCCCTGATTATTCCGGTCATCGCGGGAATGGGGCTGAATTTTGGCATTGTTATCGGAGCCATGGCAGCGCAGCTTGCCATTTTTCTGACCACCTATTGGGGCTTTACCGGTATATCGGGATTTTTGTTTACTGTGGTTTTGGCCACGCCATTTGCAGTGTTTTTCGGTTTTCTGGTGGGAAAGCTGTTTAACTATATGAAGGGGAATGAGATGATCGGCGGTCTGGTGCTGGGATATTTTGCAGATGGCATCTACCAGCTTATATTCCTGTTTATCTTCGGCGGCGTGATCAAGATGAACAATCCCACACTGATGATTCCCACGGGAATCGGGGTCAAGAATACCATTGACTTGAAGGATACCGTCAAATATGCGCTGGATACCATACCTATGCTGACGATTGTCGAGGTCGGATTCTATCTGGTCCTGATCGGGCTTGCCGGTTCTACGGTGTTTAAGCTGGTGAAAAAGCAGACCGTGGACTGGAAGACTGTCGCCGCGAAAGCAGTGGCCGCGGTGGCGATTTACGCCCTGACTTTTATCGGACCGGTGGAGCGCTTCCTGGCGGCGGACCGGCTGCTGCTTTTGTCAGCGGTGGAGCTGTGGTGTTTGGTTACGGTGCTGTGGCAGCTCTATGGTTTTGTGAGATGGAAAATACAGGCAGGAAAGGGAGAAGAGGCGGTTCCTGGTTCCTTTAAGCCTGTAAAGGCGGCTGTCAACGTAGTGCTGGCGGCAGTGGTTTACGGGCTGACTTATGTGCCGTTTCTTTACAACGTGTTGATTGTGGTGCGGCTTCCGGTGATGACATATCTTTGTATTGGCGGGCTTTGCTGTTTCAATAATATTTTGATGAAGACACGTCTTGGTCAGGATATGAGGACTGTGGGCCAGAGCCGCACGGTCGCCAATGCGGCGGGGATTAATGTGGACCGCACCCGGATTATTGCCATGATTTTTTCTACGGTGCTGGCAAGCTGGGGGCAGTTGATCTTTTTGCAGAATGTGGGAACGATTTCCACCTATGGAGCGCATACCCAGGTGGGGCAGTTTGCCATTGCGGCGCTTTTGGTGGGCGGCGCGTCCGTACAGAAGGCTACAAATAAGCAGGCCCTGTTGGGCATCGTGCTGTTCCATACTTTGTTTATTGTGTCGCCTCTGGCCGGTAAGGAGCTGTTTGGCGATCCGGTGATCGGCGAGTATTTCCGCGTGTTTGTGTCGTATGGGGTTATTGCCCTGGCGTTGGCTATGCATGCGTGGAAAAAGCCGGAGAAACCGAAGGCGGACAATAAATCCAATGAAGATTCCGGAAGGGATCAGGTAAAAATGGCGTAAGATTTGTGGGGAAGATAAGGGCAGGATCCGCGCCTTCTTTCGGTTTTGCTGTCTCTGAAAGAGAGGAGCAAGAACCTGAGAAGCTGCGAATCCTGCCTTTTTATCCTGATAAACCAGGTCAGTTTGCATGTCGGTTTATCAGGAGGTGTTCTATTGCGTGTTTTTGGACAGCCGGCTTTCAAACTCGGTTTCCGGAACTGGTCTGGCATAGCGATAGCCTTGCGCCACACGGGCGCCGATTTCACGCATTAATTCTACGTCGCTATCGGTCTCTACGCCTTCACAAACGATCTGGGCGCCCAGGCTTCCGGCTAATTCTACGATGCTTTTCATGATTTTTACCTGGCGCTCCCGGTCTTCCTGGTTTAACAGGAAGGAACGGTCCAGTTTAATGACGGAAGCCGGTATTTTTTCAATTACGCCCAGAGATGAGTATCCTGCTCCGAAATCATCGATGGAGAGGCGGATGCCTCTTGCGTGCAGGTCGTCAAGAGTCTGCTCCGCAGTCTTTGCCTCCATTTCTTCCATGACCATGGTTTCTGTGATCTCCACTTCGATCAATTCTTTTGGAATCCGGTATTGCTCAAGGACAGCTTCAAACTGGCTGGCAAAATCCGGTTTTATAAAATGCAGCCTGGAGAAGTTGCAGGAAATCGTCACAACGGCTTTTCCCTCATCCAGCCGTCTGCGGAGCATTTTGCAGACAGATCGAAGGATAAAAAAGTCGATTTCTGTCACTCTTCCCGTCTGTTCATAGTAGGGAATAAAGAAGCCCGGGGATATGATCGTACCGGATGCCGTAGGGTCAAGAAAACGTACCAGTGCTTCGGCTCCTACTATTTTTTCCGTAAGGACATCGATTTTGGCCTGGTAGTATGCGACGAAGTTTGTTTCAATGTCTACGGAATCCAGCAGTTTTTCTTTTTCGTGACGTTCCATGATAGCTTTTTCGAGGGCGGTATCATAGACGGTTATGTTGCCTTCACCATAATCCCTGGCAAAGTGAATGGCCTGATTGGCACAGACAACGGCTGCACGCAGGTCATGGTTGGCGGACGGTATGAAATAGACGCCGATCTGGAGATTGATATGGTTTCCGGTATCATGGAAAATACGTTCTTCAACAGAGCGCTCGATATTTTTGAGGCGCTCGATGATAGTTCCGTCCTCAGGGGAAAGCAGGAGTGCAAAATGATCCCCGTCGGCTTTGGCACAGACCTCGTATTTTTCATTTACCATCTGGGAGAGGGCTTCTGCAACAGACGCCAAAAGTTTCTGGCCATTGCTCCAGCCATAGATTACCTTGTAGTTCTGGAACTGGGCTATGTTGATGTAGGCGACGGCATACTGAAGCCTGGACCGCTCTGAATAGAGAAATTTTTCTCCGTAATAAATGAGATAATTCAGGTTCCCGATATTGATTTCCACATCTTTGTACATTAATTTTTGTATTTTCCTGGTGTCTCGGATAATGTGTAATGCCACCAGGATGACGGCAAGGATGGTTAAAAGCAGGATGGCAATGATGGCGGCGCTGTGATTCTGTATAAACTGCCCCATACTGGCCATGGTATAGACGTTGTGTCCCATCATATAATCGCTTACTGCCCGGGCGTCTACAGCGAGAAGCGTTTTATTCAGGATGCCGGCAAGCAGGTCGTCACTGCAGCGTACCGCCATGGACAGGCTGTGCTGTCCGCTGAGGACGCTCTTGATTTCCAGGTTGTAATACCGCATTTCCGCGCTGAGCAGATATTCCGCCAGATGGCCGTCGCACAATGCGGCGTCCGCTTTTTTCTCTTTTACCCGGTCGATGCTATCCTGCTGCGTATCGCAGAGAAGAAGGGTCGTGGTCTGAAGGTCGACCACATTGGCGGCTTCCTTAGACAGCTCCTCGGTAATCGCTAATGTGGCTATGGAATTCAGATCATTGGATTTCTTCATGATCAGCACCATGGGAACCTGTGCATAGTCCTTCATTTTGACAAACTGGTATTGATCCAGTTCTTTATCCGTATGGGTGCAGTAGGAGAGGATATCAATGGTTCCATCCTTCAAAGCTTCATGTGCTTCCAGTGGATTTTGGACTTCATGCCAGGAAAGGGTCAGCCCGGCTACTGCCGCGGCTCCTTCCATAATCTCTCTGGTCAGTCCCCTGCATTCGCCGTTCTCTTTGTAGAGGAAAGGGTAATACCCGTCAAAATACCCGACAACAACACGGTTGGCTTGGGAAATGTAATTTTTCTCCTCCGTTGTAAATACGATTGTTTTATCCAGCCGGCTTTGATAAAATTCGTTCATGAGCTTTGTTTCCAGCTCGGGATTATTCATTTTTAAGTCTGCAATTGCATAATTTAATTCCCGCATGACATCATTATTGCCCGGATATGTAATATAATAAAAAGGCCTGGGAGCAAAGCGCCCGATCAGGCGCTGCCCTTCTTTGATTTCCATGAACGTATGGACCATGGCATCGATTTCTCCCTTGTCCAGGGCTTCCTGGAGACTGGCTGTGGAGTCGTAAGTCTTGATTTTGGGAGAACGGATCCCGTTGTCGGACAGGTAGCTGAAAAATTCATTTTTGCGCACGTAGGTCTTAACCATTCCAAAGGTAATTCCCTTCATGGCTTCAAAGTCTTCATAAGCGATGGTACTGCTTGGATTGGTAGCAATGATACCGAAAGTATAGCCGCTTGAAAGATCCGCATATTGATAGGAGGCTGCTCTTTCTGCAGAATATTGGGCGCTTCCGACCAGGTCGGCTTTTTTACTGCTCACAAGCCGAAGCGCGTCGTCCCAATTTTCACATTCTATATATTCGATCTCCCAGTTGGCATATCTGCACAGCTCGTCCAGATACTCTACATCCATGCCTGTAAATTTTCCGTCTTTGTCTTTTTCGTGGTACCCGGCCATAGGGAAAAAGGCGACTTTTACTGTTCGTTTGTCTTTTCCGTAAACAGTGCCGGAAGCGGATCCGCAAAACAAACCCAGCGCCAGCACGAAGACGAGAAGAAGTGCTGGCAATTTTTTAAGTCTTTTGTTTTTCATAACCTTCATACACCCTTTCACATACAGTTCCTGCCGGAAAAGCCTGGCAGTTGACGCTACACCCCTATTGTATCAAATTATCGGGATAATGACCAGATTTTATTTGAAAAATCGGACATGTTGGCCGGCCTTAACGGTAACGGCCAGAATTTGTTCTTAAGCGGACGGTAAAGAAGAAAAACTTGCATAACCAGGCAAAAAAGGGTAAAATAGTAAGAACACGATCCGGAGTGTATATATTTTAAGAAAGAGAGGGTATTGGCGATGAAGGATGTAAATTGCGCGTATTGTATGCAGGGGGAATTGGTGGCGAAGTTTGCGTATCCGGTCTGTAAAATGGATACGGGATTTTTGTATGTGTTTAAGGAGCAGAGCCATCCGGGGCGTTTGATTCTTGCCCATGACAAGCATATCAGCGAGATGATCGAGCTGACAGACGAAGAGCGGAACGCATTTTTTGCGGATGTGGCAAAGGCGGCCCGGGCGATCCATAAAGTGTTCCAGCCGAACAAGGTGAATTATGGGGCTTATGGGGATACCGGCTGCCACCTGCATATGCATTTGGTTCCCAAATATGAGGGCGGCCCGGAATGGGGAGGCGTGTTCGAGATGAATCCTGGCAAGGTGCTTTTAACGGATGCGGAATATGAGGAGATTGCGGAGAAGATCCGGAAGGCGCTGTAAGCTGTAAGCCGATAACGGTTTGCATGTCTGAACTGTTAAGATAAATATGAAGGTGAAGGTTTCATGAAGTTTGTGGATTTGAAATGCCCCAATTGCGGAGGGAGATTGATTCCGGTAGAGGGAAATCAAAAGATTGTTGCATGTGAGTACTGCAAAAGCCAGTATGTATTGGAGGACGACCGGATCATTCATTATCATATTCACCAGCATGCGGCTCCGGAGAACAACGGATATGAAACTGCAGGCACGTCATCAGACCGGTCAGGGATTTTTGCGGCGGCCGGGATTTTAGTGGGACTGGCAGTGTTGTTCGGGGTGGGGATCGGCATCAGCAGCAGAGATAAGCCGGATGTTCCTTTGTTAAACCGTTCGGCTTATTCTTCTGCAGACTCCGAAACAGAGGAAGCGGAGGAGAGAATTGTCCATTCTCCGTTTTATGGCAGTCTGGTGGAGGCGGTTTTTAGCAGGCCGGCTGAAGCGGTAAGTGCAGAGGAAAAGGAAAAGCTGCGATATATTAAGATCACCACAGACCGGAAGCGTTTTGCGGTGGATTACAGTTTTGAGGATCCCTATGAAAGTGAGACGCCGGATATCCGTCATCTGGAGCTGGAACCGGAAGACTGGGATACGGATGATCTGGCAGATTTTCCAGGGCTGGTTAAGGTGGAGTTGTCCTATAGCTGGGCGGACGGAAAGGTTTTGGAGAAGCTTGCGGACTTAAAGGGGCTGTCATGTTACGGGGCAAGTCCCGGGGAGCTGGCTCAGTGGATGGAGCCCGGGCAGCTCATGGAGCTTAGGCTGGACAGGCCTGCGGATCTGGAAGGACTTTCGGCTTTTGAGAATCTGGAAATCCTGGTTCTGAAGGATGTAGTGTCGCCGGATATCCGGCAGTTGGCGTCCATGAAGAATCTTCGTTCTCTTTCGATTGTGGAAGAAGTAAATGGCTCGGATCCTTTTTCAGATTCTTCCGAGTCTCGTACTCTGACGGATTATTCGGCCGTTTCCGTGCTGGAAGGGCTTGAGTATCTGGAACTGGAATCGTCTGCTGTCCGGGATGTGGGGTTTTTAAGTTCTCTTAAAAGCCTTACCGAACTGTCTCTTGCAGAGACGGAGGCCATCAGCCTGGAACCGTTGGCGGGGCTTTCCGGCCTGACGGCGCTGAGTATTAAGGGAAATGATTCTGTAAAGGATTATGGCTGCATAGGAAAGCTGACAGGGTTAAAAAGCCTTACCATTGATAAAGGCACTTCTCAGCCGGATCCGGAGCTGTCTTCCCTTGTGCAGTTGGAGAAGCTGGATATCAGCGGTTTTATGTCGGTAGGTGTTCTGGGGAAACTAAAGAGCCTGAAGGAGTTATCGGTTCACGGATGCAATATTGATGAAATTCAGGCGCTGTCTGCACTGTCCGGACTGGAAAAGCTGTCTTGTTATTCTGTGTGGACTTATGCCAATCCTCTTAGAAACGTCAGCTTTCTGGACGGAATGACAAGTCTCAGGTACCTTGATTTTTGCGGAAACCAAAATAAGGACAGTTGGAGCGGATATGGAAACAAGATGGAAATCTACGGAGATATTTCCAATGTGTTGAACCATAAGGGGCTGGAGGAACTGTATTTAAATGAATGTCTGTTTGGCCTTAACTTTGATAAACTGGCTGATAATCCTTCTCTGAAGGTGCTGCAGATGAAGGAGGTCAGCCTGAAGAAGAATATCAGGGTAGAGTCCTATGCCGGTATGACGGATATCTGGTATGATGACGTATCTATGGATGAACATATTCAGTTCCTGACCCATTATCCTGGCCTTACGGAGCTTTATTTAGACGGGAACCAGCTTACTTCCGTCGGTTTTGCGGCCGAATTGAAAAATCTGGAGCGCCTGGGAATCCACAACAACTATGTGACGGACCTGACACCTTTAAACCAGGCGGAGAAGCTGAGATATCTGGATGTCCGTGAAAATCCCATAAACAATACGGTTCAGGCGGATGATTCGGTGGAAATATTGAAATAAGGGCAGAGAAGACGCAAGGGAGGCGTTTGTATGGGACAGGAAAGGACAGGGGAAGGCCCGGCAAAAAACGGCAGTGACAGTGACAGCCGGATCGCCGTAGTCGGGATTATTATAGAAAATCCTGACCAGGCAGGGGCTGTAAATGAGATCCTGCATCAGTATAATCGTTACATTATTGGGCGTATGGGTCTTCCTTACCGGGAGAAGCAGGTGAATATCATCAGTGTCGTGCTGGATGCTCCTTCCGATGTGATCAGTGCCATGTCAGGAAAATTGGGGCGGCTTCCGGAAGTCAGCTCGAAGGCACTGTACTCACGGCAGAAAAGTTAATAGGGAATCGTCCTGTTTTATATATTGACAGGGCAGGAAGAACAGAGACCGGGATCCGTTTTCAGGATCCGGTTTCTTTTTTTGTTTTTTGGTTCTTTAAGAATGATCAGATCCGAACGCTTTAAAATCGGGCAGAGCGGATGGTTTCCCGGGCAAGCTGCCGGGGACAGAAATCCAGACAGTCATAATTGAAGTTTTGTTCTCCTGCATCGATCATTGCCTGACGAATCTGGTTTAGGGAGCTTGGACAGCGAGAACAGAAGCCTAAGACAGGGATTTGAAGTACGTCCTCCAACAGGCGGAGGTCGATTTCAATTCCTTTTTTTTCGGATTCGTCACAAAAATTGATACAGAGAACCAGAGGTATATTGTTGTCCTTGATAAAATCCTGTGAGATGATTTTTTTCAGAAGATTCAGGTCACGCTCTAAGCGCGCGGCATCGCAGGTCATCAGGATCATCTGTGTCTTTTGAGGACAGTCTTTTTCCCAGGCGCTTTTTTCTGCCTCCGAACAGGTGACAGGGAAACATGCATCTGGAAAGAGCGTCAGCAGATAAGTCTGATGATTCATAAAAAATTTCCCCTGGGTTTTGGCTTCTGTTTTATCATGCCGGCTTTCCGTGTTCTGGGGTATGCCCGTCAGCCCGGTGAAAACGGCAGTTTTTCCTGTATCAGGATTTCCTACAAGGGTGACGGATACGGCAGTTTTTTCTTCATTCATAAAAAATACCTGTTAATGAAAACTCTTACAGATAATTATGTGAAAAAGGTTTGGCAGGTGCCTGCCTTCTGGTGTCCGGCAAAAATAATAAAGGATTTTAAAGGGTATCTGGCAGGTATAATTGGAAATGACTGTAGGTTTTGCCAACGTTCTCCTAGATATTTTCCATGAATTATGTGTTATGATGTTTTTGTAACAGAAATGTAATATATTAGAAACATAAGGAGGAAATGCCATGAGAAAATTACCGTTTTATGTGTGTGCCGCTGTATTTGCTGTCGGAAGTATGACGAGCACGGCTTATGGAATGACTGCCAGGACATGTAATATTTCGGGAGGAAAGGGGGTGGTCATAGGCGGAAGCTATGGAAATGACTGGTCTTTCGGAAACGGAAATTGTGGAAGCGGCTGGTCTTTCGGAAGCGGAAATTGTGGAAATGGCTGGTCTTTCGGAAATGGGAATTATGGAAATGACTGGTCTTTCGGAAACGGAAATTGTGGAAACGGAGGGTCATTTGGAAACGGGAGCTGTGGAAATGACTGGTCTTTCGGAAACGGGAATTGTGGAAATGACTGGTCTTTCGGAAATGAGAATTGTGGAAATGACTGGTCTTTCGGAAACGGAAACTGCGGCAACGACTGGTTCTTTGGCGATGGAGATAAACAACCGGTTATCCCGGATAAGCCAGATGTGCCGGATACTCCTGATGATTCGGACAAGCCTGTCCTGCCAGATCCTCCTGGTGATTCTAATAAACCTGACGTGCCAGATAAACCAGGTAAACCGGATAAGCCAGACAAACCTGATAAAGAGGAGCCGGTACAGCCGGGAGACGGCAGTTCTCAAGATGCATACGCGGCCCAGGTAGTGAAGCTGGTCAATGAGGAGCGGGCTAAGGCAGGGCTTTCTGCACTCCGATTACATACGGCAGCAGAAGGGGCGGCTATGGTACGCGCAAAGGAGATCGAGAGAAGCTTTTCCCATACCCGTCCGGATGGAAGCGATTTTTACACAGTATTGAAAGCGGCGGGTATTACCTATCAGTCGGCTGGTGAAAATATTGCTTATGGACAGACAAGCCCTGAACAGGTTATGAATGCCTGGATGAACAGTTCCGGCCACAGGGCGAATATTTTAAACGGAAATTATACCTCCATTGCGGTTGCTCATTATCAGAGCGGGGCGGGAGTGGATTATTGGGTGCAGTTGTTCCTGAAATAGCAGGGGTGTGGTGTTGGTTAGTGTGATTCCGGAAGGTCCGCCTGGTCTGTTTCCCGGGGTACGGGTAACAGACCAGGCTGTGTTATCGGCTGCTTTATGGGGCAAAGCCTTCTTCTCCTGCGGACCTTTCGGAAGAATCCTTAACTTAACAATATCGCCCTACGGACAGTAATGCGCAATAAGCTACAAATGACGGATAATCCGATTACCAGTCCACAACCTGGTTAATGATATTTTGCTGCTCTGTGCTGGTCTTTCTCAAATAAATCCGCGTAGTTTCGATGCTTTCATGGCCCATCAGGTCCGCCAGCATGGAGATATCATTATATCTTTCCAGAAAACTTTTGGCAAAACGATGGCGGAAAGAGTGGGGATAGATTACTGCCGGGTCCAGTCCGTACCGGGTGGCGAATTTTTTTAACTGCCCGGCAATGCCACGGGAAGTGATGCGGTCGCCATACTTGTTGACAAAAATGAAACCGCTTTGTTTATCATTTTCTGTAAGCCATCCAAGGGCTTCTTTTTTTAAACTGGAGGGGATATAGATTCTTCGCAGTTTTCCGCCTTTGGAATAGAGATCCAAGTAACCGATTTTAACATGCTCTGATTTGATTTGAACTAATTCACTTACACGGGCGCCGGTAGCAGCCAGGAAACGCACCACAAAATACCAGTACATTTCCCCGTCCTGTTTCAGACGGTTTTTGAAATAGAGGTAATCGGCTTCACTGATTACATTTTCAAGGAAAGGTTTTTGCTGAACTTTTATGGTGGCCAGTTTCCATTGTTCTTTGTGGATGCTTTCCAGATAACAGTTTATAGCGCGGATTCTTAAGTTCACTGTCTGCGGCTTGTAATTTTCGATCAGGTATACTTTGTAATCCCGCAGATTTTTGCGAGTGAAGCTTTCATCATATCGTTTATTATACTGGTTGACAGCATACAAATACGATATGATGGTGTTTTGTGATAAACCTTGTCCTCTCAAGTACTCTTCAAATGCTTCTGTCATAATTTTTCTCCTTTGTATTTTTTATTCGCGATAATTAACAGAAGTTTTTCTGAACTTAGATAATATATCGCCCTTTTATTCTACAATTAGTGCGAAAAAAAAGGAGAAACCATTTTTGGCAAATAGTTGAAAGAAATGAGAGCAGAAAAAGCTGCTGTACCGGATTTTTTGGAAAACTTCGGTACAGCAGCTTTTTTTAACCGGTTATATTTGCAAGGCAGAAGGTCATGGAAAATGTATTATTTTGTAAAATCCGATTCTGACGGCGTGATCCATTTTTGTAAAACAGCTTCCAGACGTTCAAGAACCACCGGTTTGGATATATGGTCATTCATGCCGGAGTCTTTTGATTTTCTGATGTCATCCGAAAAAGCATCTGCAGTCATGGCAATAATCGGGATGTTTTTCAAATCCTGCCTGCCGGATGAACGGATTGCTCGGGTAGTTTCATATCCGTTCATAACCGGCATTTGAATGTCCATAAAAATCAAGTCATAATAGCCCGGTTCTTTTTCCAGGACGCGGTCAACCGCAAGCCGTCCGTTCAGGGCCGTTTCTACCTGAATCCCTACAATGTGCAATAGTTCCTGGGCCACTTCAATGTTGATTTCATTGTCTTCTGCAAGAAGTACCCTCTTGCCGGAAAAATCCTGCTGTTTAAAGGTTTCGAGGACGCTGGACGTTTCTTTTTGTGTGTCCTGGCCCAACACGTTCTGCAGTACCCGGATCAGTTTAGACTTAAACATTGGCTTGCTGATAAAAGCGTCCACGCCCGCCTCTTTGGCTTCTGCCTCGATATCTGTCCAGTCATAGGCTGACAGGATAATGATCGGAATATGGCCGCTTACGGATCTTCGGATTTCTTTTGCTGTTTCAAGTCCGTTCCTGCCAGGCATTTTCCAGTCCAGGATTATGGCGGAGAATTCCATATGTTCCCTGGCGGCCGCGGTGATACGGCTTATGGCGCTGTCCCCGTCAAGCACATATTCCCCGTTCATACCAAGGCCCCGCAAGATCTCACAGGTGCATTCACAGGCGTATTCCTCATCATCCACAACCAGAACAGGAAGGGAAACCAGGGAGTCCATATATTCTGGTGTAATGTCATCCAGCTTCAGATGAACTATGACGGTGAACTTAGAACCTTTGCCGAGGACGCTTTCTACCTTGATGTCGCCATCCATCATGCGTGCAATATTGACTGCAATGGACATTCCAAGGCCGGTTCCCTCGATTTTGCTGCCGCTTGAATTTGCTGCTCGGGAAAAGGGTTCAAAGATTTTTTCGATATATTCCTGCTCCATGCCTATGCCGGTATCTTCAAAGGCAAATTCATAGCAGCCTCTGTCTCTGATATGAGACTGTTTTTCTTCAATATGCATGGTAATGCAGCCGCCCGGCGGTGTGAATTTTACGGCATTGCCCATAATATTCATAAAAATCTGCTGAAGATGCTGCTCGTCGCCGATCACATTTTCATGTTCAAGTTTTGCAATATGGACATCCAGTTTAAGCTGTTTGGCAATTACCTGTGAATGAAAAACGGTTAAAATACTGTCAATGGTGTCAGATAAGTTGAAGGCTTCTTCGGTCAGGCTGACCTTGCCGCTTTCGATTCTGCTCATATCCAGAACGTCGTTGATCAGTCCAAGCAGATGCCTGCCGGAAACCGTGATTTTGCCAAGGGCGTCCAGGACACGGTTTTTTTCGTCTATATGCATGGCCGCGATGGATGTCATGCCCAAAATAGCGTTCATTGGGGTGCGGATATCATGACTCATTCTGGACAAAAAATCGCTTTTGGCACGGCTTGCCGCCTCTGCACGCGCCACCGCCAGAGTAAGCATTTGCTTTTGTTCTTCTTCTTTCCTGATCAGATCGTCAATACTGCGGATCGCCATGGTAAACGCCGACAATTTTCCGTCCTTTTTTTCTGTAACAGTAACCGAGATGGAACACCATTCATATCCTTTGCCACTGTTTTCCCGCTTGTTTACATCAAACATGCTTCTCCTAAACTGAAGCTCTATATGATCGCGTTCTTCAAGCTTTTTTATAATGTTGGAAAGATCCAGGAATTCGGCAACCAGCCCGCAGTCTTCCTCCGCCACGACTCCATATTTGAAAAGGTCCGTTACTTCTTTTTCATAAGAGCTGCGCCGTGGCTTTCCATCGGCTCCCAGGGGATAAATAGTATCACAGCTTTCCTTTTTTATATCAATGTAATATATGGCCCGGCATGCCCGTACCGTACTGTTCATTGCATTTTGGTAAACAAAGTATTCCTTTTCCCGCTGTTCGTTCCTGTACTCACGGATGGATTGGAAAAGAATCAGGACAATGCCAAAGCAGATCAGCATAAAGCTGATATTGCGGAACATATCGGAGCCGGAAAGGATTTCATCTTTTGGAATGGTCAGAATCCCTGTCCATCCGTTCTCCATATGATGAAAAAATACATTACGGATAATTCCGTCTGATCCTTTAATATTTTCCGATACATGGTTTGCCGTTTCACAGACTGCGTTTTCTCTGTAATTGTCCACTACCTTCTGTAATTTTTCCTGTCCGTAATTCCATGAAGACAAATAGTACAGGAGAGTTCCCTCCTTGTCTACTAAGAAATAGGAGGACTGCTCCGGCAGGGTTATGTCCTGGCCGTTTATGTCAAAACAGGCCGGCTTCATGTCAATGGCAAGAAAACTTCCGGTCTCAGGAATGATCTTACACATGGTCACTACCGGAAGCTTTGTCAGCACATCCGTGTAAACAGGTGAAATATAAGTTTCTCCGTTTGCCGCAACCGCTCCCTGATACCATTCCTGCTTTGCAATGTCATAGTCTGCCATGGCCTCGATTTCAGGAACGGTTGACACCAGGGCGCTGCTGTCATATATTCTGCCATAAGTCTGGATTTTGTCTTTGCCGTATATGTCAGTCAGGCCTTCCATAAAAGGGTAAAGTCCTTCACGAAGATCTGCCGGTGAAATGCCTGCCCGTTCACGTTCTGCAACATAATTCGTGCAGATATTCAAAACGGCTTCACAGGTTTTTATATTCTGCTCCTCTGTGGAGGAATAATTTTTCACCAGTGATAATCCCATTTCATTCGTATTCTTCCATAAAATATTGCGCATAATGTGGGTACAGCAAATGAGCGCTAAAATGAAAGCAACAAGAATAATGATACTGCTCCACATTCTGCCGGATAATGACTTTTTCCTGATCATCTTCTTCACCTCTTTACAGAATAGGAATGCTCCCCATTTGTTAAGTGTTCCTATTGTATTGATTGAGTATCTGGCACGGGATTCTCCTCGGGCGGGTCGTCCGTCGGGGCCTGCTCAGTATCCAACAAAAGGGAAGCCGTCAGCCCTGTCTCATCCAGGGTTATTTGAATCGTGAGAGGTTTATCATACGGATTCATGAACTTTAAATCTTTTCGCCCTTCTGATATGGTGGCATCCAGCCCTCTCGGTATATAGGAGATCCTGGAAGAATGGGGATAGCGCTCCGCAGCAGGGAGCATTGCGTGGCACATGGCGGCGTATAAGGTAGAGGATACCTGGCATATGCCGCCTCCATATTCCATCCCTCCAATAGCAGGAGCCATCACATAACCATTTTCCGGAATCCTTGACAGGACAGTCTGGCTGAAGGAAAATGTTTCTCCGGGCTGTAAGACGAGTCCATTGATTCTTGATGCCGCCTGCTGAATATTTTCAGCCCTGGGGAGCGTTTTATTATAATCAGTATGATATATGCCAATGACAGGATTCTCTTCCGGCTGTGGCAGGCACAGTCTTCCTTCTGATCTTCCCGCTGTGTCATAATGCCTGCAGTAAGCGGCCCAGTTTGTATTATAGGTATCCAGCAGATCGGGATTGTAGTACATATATGCTTTTAAATTGAATTCTTCATTGCCGGAACGTCCCTCCCAAATGCCCATGTTTACAAAATGCGCGAACAGATTTTCAGGATCTGCACCGATCGTATCCTGAAGGTCAGGATTCTGATTAAAATAGTATTCGGCATCAAATACAGGCCGGAAAGATTCGTTGCCGGTTCCTGCGGCATGGGCCGTAAACAAAAGTCCGCTCCTTAAAGTCATGCAGGTGATGCTCCCTGCAAATAACAATACCTTTATATATCTTTTCATTGCTAATCCTCCGGAAAACTTTTTGTCTTGTCATAGGACAAAATTTGGCAATAATTACAATACCATGGATTCTGTCCTATAACAAGATAATTTTGGCATTTTTGGAGAAGGAATGCATCTATTCATGATTGTCAATGAAAAACCGCCACAAAATGCAATCTTTGTGGAAAATAAATATTGCAATCAGGTTTGGGGTATGCTAATATAATACCAATTTAATGCGGCAAAGCATGAAAATGGCTGAGAAGGAGACTCTTGCCCATGGAACTTCGACAGGAAGACGGCGTCACCGACTGAAAGCGCCGTCAGGTTGGGCCAGGCAGACAGGGAACACTCCGGAGCCGGTATTTTGAACCATAGGGCAGACAGGCGGCAGGCTGAGGTTTTTGTCTGAGAAGGAGGAAGCGGCTGGTTCTGCAAGATGCAAGTAGGGATACCCGGATGGCGCCCGTTACGCGCCGAGAGTGGAGCGCGGACTTCTTGCAGGAGCCGTTCTCAAGGCGGGTGGTACCGCGGAGCATGATTCGTATAAGAAGAATGTCCCGTCCCGGAATATGTAACAGTATTCCGGGGCGGGTTTTTTGTTTGTGGATTCCTGAACCGGAATCATAAGAGGCGGATATCGGAAGCTAGGTTTTTGAGGAAGGAGAGCAGGATGGAATTTTTGACAGGTGTAAAAGAAAAAGATACAAAGGGAATAAAAGAGCTTCTTCAGGGAGATTATGAGGGAAAGATTGTAAAAATGAACGGGGCCGTCCACAGTATCCGGGATATGGGAGATGTGGCTTTTGTGATTTTGCGCAAGGCCGAGGGGCTGGTACAATGCGTTTACGAGGAAGGAACGGCAGATTTTTCTTTAAAGGAGATAAAAGAAGAGTCTGCGGTGGAGGTGACTGGCATGGTGGCGTCAGAGGAGAGGGCGCCTCACGGTTTTGAGATCCGCTTGCTGGGAATCCGTGTTTTATCGGAGCCATACCAGGTTCTGCCTCTTGCCATTAATAAATGGAAGATGAATACATCCTTAGAGACCAGGCTGGCCCTGCGGCCCGTATCCCTGCGGAATGTGCGGGAACGGGCAAAGTTCAAGATCCAGGAGGGGATTGTCAGGGGATTCCGGGAATTTTTATTCGGCCAGGGGTTTACGGAGATCCGGACTCCGAAGATCGTGTCCCGCGGGGCGGAAGGCGGGGCCAACGTGTTCCGGCTGAACTATTTTAACAAAAAAGCGGAGCTTGGGCAGAGCCCTCAGTTCTACAAGCAGACTATGGTAGGGGTGTATGACAGGGTGTTTGAGGCGGCGCCTGTATTCCGGGCGGAGAAGCACAATACTACCCGCCATTTAAACGAATACGTCAGCCTGGATTTTGAGATGGGGTACATTGACAGCTTTGAGGATGTGATGGCCATGGAGACGGGATTTTTGCAGTATACCATGGACCTGCTTAACCGGGATTACGAACCGGAACTGAAAATGCTGGGGGTGGAGCTGCCTGAGATCAGAGAGATTCCCCAGGTGCGGTTTGACAGGGCAAAGGAGCTGGCATCGGAAAAGTATAACAGGAAGATCCGCAATCCTTTTGACTTAGAGCCGGAGGAGGAGTCGCTGATCGGCAGATATTTTAAGGAAGAATATGGCAGTGATTTTGTTTTTGTAACCCATTATCCTTCGAAAAAACGTCCTTTTTATGCTATGGACGACCCGGAGGACAACAGGTTTACCCTGAGTTTTGACCTTCTCTATAAAGGGCTTGAGATTACTACCGGCGGGCAGAGAATCCATGAATACCCGATGATCCTTGAGAAAATGGCCAGGCGGAATATGGATCCGGACGATATCCGGGATTATCTGATGATCTTTAAGTATGGCATGCCGCCTCATGGGGGACTTGGCATCGGGCTGGAAAGGCTGACCATGAAGCTTTTAGACGAGCAGAATGTGCGGGAAACCGCCTTGTTCCCAAGAGATGTGACCAGGCTGGAGCCTTGAGGGAACGGCTGAGGGGATATCCAGGTACAATACGGAAAACAAAAAACGCGCAGGAATCGGACAGGAAAAGGAGAACGGAAAGATGGCCAATATAATCAGTGATGAAACCATGGAATATGTAGGGATCCTGGCAAAGCTGGAGCTTTCCCCGGAGGAGAGGGAAGCGGCCAGGAAGGATATGGAGAAGATGTTAGACTATATCGATAAATTAAATGAGCTGGATACCGACGGTGTGGAGCCCATGACCCATGTGTTTCCCTTCCATAATGTATTTCGGGAGGATATCGTGACCAATGGGGATGACAGGGATCATATCCTGAAAAACGCGCCGGAGCAGAAGGACGGGGCTTTTAAAGTGCCGAAGACGGTAGACTGAGAAAATGGATTATGGCGGTCCGGCAAGTGTGGGGAATAGGCATGGAGGATGGCTGCTCAAACAGGAACGCCGGACAGAAGGAAAGGAGCATACATGAAAGATATCCTGGAACTGACTGCCTTAGAGCTGGGCAGAAGGATAAAGAAAAGGGAGATTGGCGTGGAGGAGGCGGCTAAAGCGGCCTTGTCACAGATGCGGATATTGGAGCCTGTATTAAACTGTTATGTGACGGTAGATGAAAAGATGGTATTAGACCAGGCCGGGAAAGTTCAAAAAAGGATAGATGAGGGAGAGCTGACCGGCCCTTTGGCAGGGGTTCCGGCGGCTATTAAGGATAATCTGTGTATGGAAGGGCTGCCTGCCACCTGCAGTTCGAAGATTCTCCAAAACTTCGTGCCGACTTATACGGCAGAGGCGGTCAAAAGGCTTTTGGACGAGGGAGCGGTTATCTTAGGAAAGACGAATATGGATGAGTTTGCCATGGGAAGCACTACGGAAACCTCAGCATTTGGAGAAACGAAAAATCCATGGAATCCGGAGCATGTGCCGGGAGGGTCTTCCGGCGGTTCCTGCGCGGCAGTGGCGGCAAACGAGTGCTTTTATGCGTTAGGGTCGGACACAGGCGGCTCCATCCGTCAGCCCAGTTCTTTTTGCGGAGTAACCGGAATCAAGCCTACTTACGGCACCGTGTCCCGATATGGGCTGATTGCCTATGGATCCTCTTTAGACCAGATCGGCCCTATTGGAAAAAATGTGGAAGATTGTGCGGCAGCGCTGGAGGTGATATCTTCCCATGATAAAAAGGACAGCACTTCCATCCCACGGAAAGATTGTGATTTTACCTCCGCGCTGGTGGATGACGTGAGGGGAATGAGGATCGGCATTCCCCGGGATTATATGGGCGATGGGCTGGATGTACAGGTAAAGGATGCCGTCCTTAAGGCGGCGCGGGTGCTGGAGAAAAAAGGGGCTGTGGTGGAAGAATTTGATTTAAGCCTGGTGGAATATGCGATTCCGGCCTACTATGTAATTGCCTCTGCAGAGGCAAGCTCCAATCTGTCCCGGTTTGACGGCGTCAAATACGGATATCGCACGGGAGAGTACGAGGGACTTCATAATATGTATAAGAAAAGCCGGTCCGAGGGCTTTGGGCCGGAGGTGAAACGCCGGATCATGCTGGGTTCTTTTGTTCTCAGCAGCGGTTATTATGATGCCTATTATTTAAAGGCGCTGAAGACAAAGGCGTTGATTAAAAAAGCTTTTGACCGGGCGTTTGAACAATACGACGTGATCCTGGGGCCGGCGGCTCCGTCTACGGCGCCAAAGCTGGGGGAGTCTTTGTCGGATCCGCTGAAAATGTATCTGGGGGATATTTATACGATTTCCGTCAATCTGGCAGGACTGCCAGGCATGTCCGTACCCTGCGGGCTGGATTCTTCCGGTCTTCCTGTCGGGCTGCAGTTGATTGGCGATTGTTTTAAGGAGAAAAATATTATTCGCGCCGGTTATGCCTATGAGCGCAGCCGTGATTATGAGATGCCGGAGCTTGCGATCCAGGCGGCAGAGGGAACCCCGGAACAGGAGGTGCGGTATGAGTAAACAATACGAGACGGTAATCGGCCTTGAAGTGCATGTGGAGCTTGCATCCAAAACAAAGATTTTCTGCGGGTGTTCCACGGAATTCGGAGGGGCGCCCAACACCCACACCTGCCCGGTCTGTACCGGCATGCCAGGCTCTCTGCCGGTTCTTAACAAACAGGTGGTGGAATATGCCCTGGCAGTGGGGCTTGCGGTCAACTGCAGGATCAACCAGTACTGCAGGTTTGACCGGAAAAACTATTTTTACCCGGACAACCCTCAAAATTATCAGATATCCCAGCTTTACCTTCCCATTTGCCATGACGGATGGGTGGAGATCGAGACAGGGGCAGGAAAAAAGAAGGTGGGCATCCATGAGATCCACATGGAGGAGGATGCGGGAAAACTGATCCATGACGAGTGGGAGGACTGTTCTCTTGTGGATTACAACCGGAGCGGCGTACCGCTTATCGAGATTGTGTCGGAACCGGATATGAGAAGCGCGGACGAAGTCATTGCCTACCTGGAAAAACTGAGGCTGATCATCCAGTATTTGGGGGCTTCGGACTGTAAGCTGCAGGAAGGTTCCATGCGCGCCGATGTAAACCTGTCGGTGAGAGAAGCGGGTACGAATAAATTGGGAACCCGTACCGAGATGAAGAATTTAAACTCCTTTAAGGCTATCGCCCGGGCAATCGAAGGAGAGAGAAGCAGGCAGATCGAGCTTTTGGAGGAAGGGAAAAAAGTGGTCCAGGAGACCAGAAGATGGGATGACAACAAGGAGTCTTCCCATGCCATGCGCTCAAAGGAGGACGCCCAGGATTACCGGTATTTTCCGGATCCGGATCTGGTTCCGGTGATGATCAGTGACGAATGGATCGCCCGGATCCGGGCAGGACTGCCGGAACTGCGGACGGAAAAACTGGAACGCTACCAGAAGGAATACGAACTTCCTCTATACGACGCAGAGATACTTACCGGCTCCAAGCATTTGGCGGATGTGTTTGAAGATACGGTAAAGCTCTGCGGCAGGCCGAAAGAGGTTTCCAACTGGCTGATGACCGACACCATGCGCCTTTTGAAAGAACATGAACAGGAGCCGGAAGACATTTCCTTCAGCCCGAAGAACCTGGCAAAGCTCGTAAAGATGGTAGAGGAAAATGTGATCAACCGGACGGTTGCAAAGAGCGTTTTTGAGGCTGTATATAAGGAAGACGTGGATCCGGAGCAGTATGTGGAGGAAAAAGGGCTTAAGGTGGTCAGCGATGAGGGGGCGCTTCAGGCGGTAATTGAGGAAATTCTGCAGAAAAATCCCCAGTCTGTGGCCGACTACAAGGCGGGAAAGCAGAAAGCCATGGGATTTGTGGTAGGGCAGACAATGAGAGCCATGAAAGGAAAGGCGGACCCTGCGGTGGTGAATCAGTTGGTGAAAGAATTGCTGGAGCGGTAAACATATCCGGGATCAAAATAACAGATTGCAAATTACATGATTTTCGTGTAGAATGATAAGCACCTCAAAAGTAATGGCAACAGGATAGGCGCAGGCAGAGGGATATGGCTACAGGGACATATCCCAAAACAAGATGAGGAGGAGAGATAATATGCAGCCATATGCAGAGATGAGTAACGAGGAATTACTTGCATTGAAAAAACAGCTTTCCGTCAAATACAGGGATTTCCAGGGAAAGGATTTAAGGCTCGACATGTCCCGGGGAAAGCCCAGCGTAGACCAGCTGGATCTTTCCATGGGCATGATGGACGTGCTGGGCAGCGATGATGACCTGACCTGTGACGATGGCACGGACTGCCGTAATTATGGTGTGCTGACCGGAATCGGCGAGGCAAAAGAGCTTCTGGGAGATATGATGGAAGTTTCTCCGGACAATATCATCATTTATGGAAACTCCAGTCTGAATGTGATGTTTGATACGGTGTCCCGTTCCGTGACCCATGGGGTGATGGGCAATACTCCCTGGTGCAAGCTGGACAAGGTGAAATTTTTATGTCCGGTGCCCGGATATGACCGGCATTTTGCCATTACGGAGTATTTCGGGATCGAGATGGTCCAGGTTCCTCTGACAGGGGAGGGGCCTGATATGGATCTTGTGGAGAAACTGGTCAGTGAGGATGAGAGCATCAAGGGAATCTGGTGCGTGCCGAAGTATTCCAATCCCACCGGCAACAGCTATTCCGATGTGACGGTACGCAGGTTTGCCCGTTTAAAGCCGGCGGCTCCGGATTTTAGGATTTACTGGGACAATGCTTACGGGATTCATCATCTCTATGATTATGACCAGGATCACCTGATAGAGATTCTTGCCGAGTGTAAACGGGCGGGGAATCCGGATCTTGTATATAAGTTTTCGTCTACGTCCAAGATCAGCTTCCCGGGATCCGGTATAGCGGCGATCGCCACATCCCGCAATAATCTGGAAGATATCGAGAAGCAGCTTAAGTTCCAGACCATTGGCCATGATAAGGTAAACCAGCTCCGTCATGTCCGTTTCTTTGGGGGAATTCATGGGATGGTGGAGCATATGCGGCTTCATGCGGACATTATGCGTCCTAAGTTTGAGGCTGTAACCGGTACTTTGGAGAGGGAGCTGGAAGGGCTTGGGATCGGAACCTGGACGAATCCAAAGGGAGGATATTTTATCTCATTTGATTCCCTGGACGGCTGTGCCAAAGAGATTGTGGCCCGCTGTAAAAAGGCGGGGCTTATCATGACAGGGGCCGGGGCCACGTATCCTTATGGAAAGGATCCCCGGGACAGGAATATCCGCATTGCCCCCTCTTATCCGCCTCTTGAAGATCTGATTCTTGCCATGGAGCTTTTTGCGCTCTGTGTGAAGATCGTCAGCATCAATAAAATCCTGGCGGACAGAAAGGCCAGCGGTGAGGGCTGACCTGACGATTAAGGAGGCAGGTTCATGGTTTTTTGAATCTGCCTCCATGGATTTACGCGGCGCCTGTGTCCAAGGTACAGGCGGGAGAAAAACGGGGTGGAAAGAATTCCGCTTATGGACAGAAGCATCATATTTTTCAGGTTGTATTTGCTCTGCCCGGCAGGGCGCCGGTTCCGTATAAAGGGGACGGCTGCCACAGGGAATTTCAGCCGGGGAATCAACACACGCAGGACGCCGGGGGAGCCATAGCAGAAGGAGAGCTTTTTTAACGCGCGAGAACCTAAAAGGCGGTAATCGCCTTCCATACAGGTCCCGCCGTTCAGAAGTTTCATGAGACAGTAAAAAAGCCTGGCTCCTGCCTGTTTTGGCAGGGAGTCGCAGCTTCTGTCAATACGGACGGTGTCCACGATCTCAAAGCCATCCGTCCAGGCGTCTAAAATGGCGGGAAGGACGGACGGGTCATCCTGCAGGTCCGCATCCATAGTGACAGTCCCGTCACAAAAAGGGCGGACTGCCATCAGGCCGGTGAACAGGGCTTTTTGCTGGCCTAAGTTTTTCCACAGGGAGATGCCGGCAACGCGGGAATCCTGGCGTCCCAGCCGGCAGATGACGTCCCAGGTCCGGTCGGTGGAGCCATCGTCCACAAAGACAATCCGGCTCTTACGGGAAATCTTTTTACAGGCAGCAAGACGGTCCAGGGATGAAAGAAGTTCGGCGGCGGTTTTGGGAAGGACTTCCTGCTCGTTGTGGCACGGCAGAACCAGGTATATGGTTTTTTCTTTCTTTTTCATAGATTCTTTCGGGTGCGGGCAAAAATGAAGTCCGCATAATTTTTCTGCATTTCTTTGCGTTTGGGGCGGCTGATGGGGATTCGGGTCCCGTTTTTCAGAAGAAAGTTCTCGGCTTCCGAAACAATAACCTTTTCCAGATTGACGGCATATCCGCGGCAGCAGACAGGAAACTGAAGCTTTAAGAAGCTTTTGCCTGGTTCTTCCATAGCGTAAATCTGCTGCAGAAAGCTGTCAAGAGTCATGTAGGAACGGCACATGTCCCCGCTGTCCAGATAAATCTCAAGAAAATGTCCGATGGAGCGGGCATACAGGATATCTTCAAGCAGAATGTGGCGGGGCAGCCGGTTTTCCGTGACCTGCAGGTAACGGGGGAGCCGGGAACGGCTTGTGAGGCGTTCCATGACGGAATAGACCTGGTCGGCGCAGATGGGCTTGACCAGATAGTCCATAGCCTGGACACGGTATCCTTCCAGGGCAAAGCCTTCCTCGGAAGTGACAAATATAATGGCGGTCCGGGAAGTGGACTGGCGGATCTGGCGGGCAGCCTCCATGCCGGAAATGCCGTCCATGTATATATCCAAAAACACGGCCATGTACCGGTTGGGGGTAAAATTTTCAAGAAATTTTTCCCCGCTTGTAAAAATCTGAATCGGGCATGTGATCTTCTGGGTCTCCAGAAATTCCGATATCATTTTAGCAAGCAGCCTGCAGTCGCTTTTTAAATCATCTACAATTGCCAGTTCCATATGGCCTCTCCTTTTTCGTAACCGTTCCCTGCTGTTTATCTTAATATCCCTAATATCTTAAAAAAATCATACCACATTGGCTGATGTTTATACATGACTATTCGTGCGAAAAAAAGACAGTTGGTGACAGGTCTATTGAAAAGAAGAATCGGAAGGTGGTATCCTATTACCAAAACAGCCATAGAAAGGAAAAAGCCTGATATGGGAAAGGGATGGTTCAGGTATGGGGGAGATTTGCGTTCCTGCCAGGATAGAATCCTGGAATACTGTATATGAGATGATCTGTGCAAAGCTCCGGCCTTGCGGATGCAGGGAAGAGATTCTGGAGAAGATCGGGATTGCGGTGGAGGAATTGTTTACCAATATTGTCAGTTATGCCTATGAGGAACCAGGCGGCCAGGTGTGGGTAGAGACTAAGGTGGCAAAGGATCCTCTTCGGGCAGTGATACATCTGACAGACAAGGGAAGAGATTTCGACCCTTTTTCAAAAGCTGATCCGGATTTTGGCGTTCCGTTTGAAAAAAGACCGGTTGGAGGGCTTGGGATTTATATGGTGAAGAAATTTATGGACCGGGCAGAATATGAGCGCCGAGACGGCTGTAATATAGTTACGGTAGAGAAACGCCTGGACGGTCCCCGAAAGCCCGGGGACTGATTTTTATGTAACAGAGAGGGAAACAGGATGGGAAAGTTTTTGGGTACTGCAGATTACGAGAGCTTTGTTTTTGGCGAGGAGACAGGTAGCCTGGGGGAACCGGCAGAAGAGCCGGGGAAAAAGGAGGGGCCGGATGTCAGTGACCCGGCGGGGGCATTGGCAGAGGAGCTGTTTGGCGGCCTGCCGGAGGGAATAGACCCGCAGGAGCTTTTAGAGGATCTTTCAACCGACGATTTTGAACCTATGATTGTGACATTGGAGCTGTCGGACGGAAGTACAAAAAAGTATGAGGCTATGGGGGTGTTTTTGGCGGGGGATAGGCAGTATATGGCCCTTCATCCGGCTGACGGCCCGGCAGAAGGTGATATTCCGGTTCTCTTGCTCCGGTATGACCAGGGAGAAGACGATGAACTGCTTTTGAGCCAGATCGAGGAGGATGATGAGTTCGAAGCGGCGGAGCGCGCGTTCCAGCAGATGCTGGGGGATACGGGCAGATAGCGGCAGCCGGTTATTGGAAATTTAATGACAAAGTATATAAAACAGCACATAAAACAGTGAGGAGAATATCATGACAGAGATTAAAACAACCAAAAAAATCGATGCCTCCACGGCACCGGCGCTGGATAAGGAACTGAAGGCATTGCTGGCAGGAGGGGAGACGGAGCTGGTGGTGGATATGGCAGAGACTACCTACATATCTTCCGTGGGGCTTCGCGCTTTTGCGTCTGCCCAGAAGAAAATCAACGCGGTGGGAGGCTCCATGGTTCTGAGGAACGCCCAGCCAGGCGTGATCGATATTTTTGAGGTGACGGGATTCGGAGGCGTGCTGACTTTTGAGCGGTAGAAGGGAAATACAGGAAGAACGGCAGGCGGATGGAAAAAGCCAGGAGGCTACCTGGGAACAGAAAGTGTGGAGAAGCATGTGGGTGATTCTTCGTGCTTTAAAGCCCCTGATTTTGTATCTGGCCCTGCCTGCCATATTGATGTGCGCAGGGATGATTCTGGGGCGGGGCAGAAACGGAGAGAGCCTTGCAAAAACCAGTGGTAATTTTTATTACACGGCAGGTATTCTGGCCACTTTCTGGATTTTGTACCGCCGGAGCAGGAAACGGGGAAGCTCGCTGTGGGAAGATGCCACTCTGTATCCGAAAGAAAGGGACGTCGGAAAGATTTTGCTGCTTTTAGGGATCGGTTTCGGATGCAGCCTGACATTCTCAGCAATTTTGACCCTGGTTCCCTTTCCGGCGATCCTGACAGAAGGATACGCCAGGGCATCTGACGGGGTGGGGACAGGGACGGATCCTGTTCTCGCTTTTATTTCCACCATGCTTCTGGCTCCGGTTGTGGAGGAGGTTATTTTCCGCGGCTATATGCTGAACCGGCTTTTATCCGGGTTTGAGGAACGGGAAGCGATGTTTATCAGTTCTCTTGTCTTTGCTTTGTGCCATGTATCCCTGGCATGGATGGCATATGCCTTTCTTATGGGGATGCTGTTGGCATGGGTGTCCATCCGGGAGGATAATATTCTCTACTCGGTGGCGCTGCACATTGGTTTTAATGCCAGTGTCCTGCCTTTATGGCTTTTAAACGGAACCGGGATTTTTGACAGGGGATGGGTTGGACTGCCTGTAAAGCTGGCAGTGGGAATCTGCGGCTGCTGGGCGGCGTTTTGCCTCTACAGGAGGTACAGGAAGGAGGAGCCTTATGCTTAAAAAAGTCGGATTGATTTTGGCAGGAGCGTTGGCGTCAATAATAGCTTTGGGATTTGCAGCCAATACGGTGGTGCAGAAGCTTATGCCGGCATTGGTTACAGGTGATTACACAGGACTGTTTGATCCGGGGTTGCTGCTGCGTATAGACACTTATTTGTATGGCGTGGTGGCAAGTGCGGTTATTGTTTTGTGCTGGCTTTTATTTTCGGCCCCGTCTGCAAAAAAGGCGAAAAAACTGATGAAGTCCAAGGCGGAGAACTTTGAGAGCAATCTGGAAAATTCCCGTTTTATGACAGAGAAGGAGCGGGACAATAATTTTGCCCCCCATCAGTTCACCAAACTGACGGAATCGAAAAAAGACGGAATTCCGGTGTATGCCTGCTACAATAAAAAGAAAAAAGAACTGAATGTAAATTTGGCGTCGCCGATGCACGGGCTGGTGATCGGCGCTACGGGAAGCGGAAAGACCACTACTTTTATCAATCCCATGATCCAGATCCTGGCCAGATCCGGGGCGGGTTCCTCCATGATCTGTACGGATCCTAAGGGAGAGCTGTTCCAGCTGCACAGCGGGCTTTTAAAAGAGCGGGGGTATAAGGTGATGGTGCTGGACTTAAGAGATCCCTACAGCTCTTTTAGGTGGAATCCCTTAGGAGAGCTTTATGACCGCTACCAGGAGTACTTATCGATAGGAAATAATATTTTCAAGCATTTTGATTCCGTCGAAGAAAGCGGCCTTGAGCTGGTCAATGCCCCGGAGCAGTATGAGGAGGCATGGTATGAATATGAAGGCAAGGCTTATGCCGTGCGGAGGGAACTTTTGACCAGGATTAAGATCACACGGCAGAAAATCTTCGACGAAGTTTATGAAGATCTGAATGACCTGATCAGCGTCATCTGCCCGGTTGAGTCTAAGGACGACCCGGTGTGGGAGAAAGGGGCGCGGTCCATAATCATGGCGGTGTGCCTTGCCATGTTAGAGGACAGCGAGCAGGAAGAACTGGAAATGACGAAGGAGAAGTTCTGCTTCTACAATATCAACAAGGCCATCGGCAATTCTGACAATGATTATGAGGAGCTGCGGAACTTTTTTAAGGGACGTTCTCCCGTATCCAAGGCGGTGGGGCTTTCCAAGCAGGTTATGTCCGCGGCGGAGAGCACGCTGGCAAGCTATATGTCCATCGCGTTTGATAAGCTGTCCATGTTCAATGACGAGGGGCTTTGTTCCCTGACTTCTGCCACGGATATTGACCCGATTCAGTTTGCCATGGAGCCTACGGCGCTGTTTTTAAAGATTCCGGATGAGAAGGATACCAGGCACGCCCTGGCGGCGGTGTTTATCCTGTGCATTTATAAGGCGCTCATAAAAGTGGCGTCAGGCAGGGAGGATCTCAGCCTGCCCAGGAACGTATATTTTCTGCTGGACGAATTTGGAAATATGCCGAAGATCGACAAGTTTGACAAGATGATCACCGTAGGGCGGAGCCGGAAGATCTGGTTTAACATGGTAGTGCAGTCCTATGCCCAGTTAAATAACGTATACGGGGATACGGTGGCAAACATTGTTAAGAGCAACTGCGGGATGAAGATGTTTATCGGTTCCAATGATATAGAGACCTGTGAGGAATTCTCCAAGCTGTGCGGCAATATGACAGTGTCCACCTCCAGCGTGTCCAGCTCCATGGGAGATAAGCAGGGTAACATCAGTGTGTCCAGCCAGCTTCAGACCAGGCCTTTGATCTATCCGTCAGAGCTCCAGAAACTGAACAACAAGACGGACACAGGCAATGCCATTATCGTGACTTTTGGTAATTATCCTCTGAAGACGAAGTTTACACCCAGCTATAAGTGTCCCCTTTATAAAATGGGTACCATGGACATTTCAGAGACACAGATGAATGCCTTCTTTGGAGAGGATGTGTATTATGATCTGGCGGAGCGCAATTATATTGTGATGTCCCAGGAGGAAGAAAATGACGGGGAGGTTTCAGCGTGACGTTGCGGATAAAAGCCCTGATTTGGAAGATTGCAGGATTAAGGCCGGGAAGGATCAAAATGCTGGCCGCCGTGATACTCTGCCTGGCGGCGGCAAGGCCGGTAACGGCAGGCGGTGCTGTGCTGATCTATGAAGGGGATTATTACGGGGATGATGACGACGAAACAGAGTACAGGCGTGGAAGTTCCCGGCTGGATTATTCGGGGCCGGGGATTGTAAGCAGTACGGACGATGAAGTGAAAAACCAGGGGCCTACGGTAAAGACCGTCACTTTGGGCGAAAGCTATCATGAGGAGTTCGGGGTCTATGAGGAGTCTCTTAACGACCAGTTCTTTATATACAGCAATGTATCGAACGGAGGGATCACAGACCGGCAGGTGACGGTGGATATCCCGGCTAATGTGTCTTACGTGATGGAACTCAACGGACAGGAAATCCCATACGTTTCCGGCCAGCCTTTGGGGGAGAGGGGAACCTATGTGCTGAGGATGTCCGTGGTGATCAATCCTTCGGCTCCATTGTCAAAGCAGGAGGAGTACAACTCCACGTTCCGTTTCCGGATTCAGGAGAGGCTGCCTGAAAGCCAAAGGACGGATGGGGGACAGATATCCTCTGACGGTACCCTTACGGTCAATGGAAGCGATGGGATTGGCTGGGGGCAGAGCGGTATCGGCGGCAGTGGAAATAGTGGAGGAAGCAGCCAGGGCAGTTTTGGAACGGGGCTTATCAATGGCATAAACGGCACCATCGGGAACGACAGGCCGGATACCGGTGAATCGGAGGCCGCGTCAGAGAGTGAGACACATACGGAAACGGCGCCTGCAGAAGAAGAGGAAGCCATACCTGGAGAGGGCGGGCCTGAACAAGAAGAAACAGGGACCGAAGAGACGAGCGGGTATGGGGAAGCTGCTGATGAGGCCGCAGCCAATGATGGGCCTGGGGAACCGCAGGAGACGCCTGCGGCGGCAGAAGGCAATTTTATCGGAGGTATCCGGGAGCAGTTATATATTCCTGATCAGAAATGTTATCTGGTCACTATGGAGAACGGAAGGGATTTTATATCCAGTGTCCCGTCAGGTTATATAGGGCCAGGGCCGGTGGAGCTGGTTTTGGCTGAAGGAGAGGAATGCAGCCTTTATCTGAATGATGAGCAGATCGAGTATATCAAGGGCAACAGCCAGGTGGACGCCGGAGCCTATCGGTTAAGCCTGGACGGGCAGGAATTTTCCTTTATCATCGCTTCTTCGATGAGCAGGATGGATCTGTATCCGGCACCGTTGGGGATGGCGTTTGACCAGGTGTATCTGGACGATGAACCTATAAAACTGGTTTCGGATCAGTACGTGTCTATGAGCCAGGACGGGACTTATCAGTTTGTACTGGCAGGTGAAGATGGGCATACGATGGAGTTTACCCTGAAAAAAGATACGAAAGCGCCTTCAGTGGCTGTATCCGTAAAGGGAGGAATAGCTTCCATCCAGTATTTGTCAGACGATATCAGCAGCATTACCCTGGAGAAAGACGGGAAGGCGGTAAACGGGTTTTCCGGATATCAGGTTAATAAACCGGGGGCCTACCGGCTTGTAGTGGCAGACCAGGCCGGAAATGTGGGGACGGCCCGGTTTACTCTCCGTTACCAGATCAACCGGTATGGAGTGGCGGCAGTGGCGCTGATCATCCTGATCATAGCCGGGGCAGTGGTATTTGTTTTGCATGTCAAGCGCACGATTAAAATCCGGTGAGCTGTTTTTATTCCGGGGCGGCATACTGGAGTGACAGCCTGAATGGCCGCCCAATAGTTCTGCACGGCCGCAAATACTGGAAGAAAGGAGGCGTGGTGATGCTTTATACCTATCTTAGCTCATCTTTTGTGGAAATGCTGCAGGGAGTGCTGTATACAATTTTTGACAAGGTTCTTGCTCCTATATTGAAGGAGATCCTGCAGATTTATGTAAAGTACATAACACGGGTATTGTACGCGCTTATCACAGAAAGATTGCTGAACCTGCTGATTGTGGTCTGTTCTTTGGTGGACTTTGTGGAAAGTATTTTCAATGTGTTTGCGGGAATTACGCCGGTTGAGGTGAATAACCGCAGCGCTTATCTTCTGGATGCATTTTTTCAGTTAGAGCCAGTGGCTAAGGCTTTTTTGATGGTGACAGTGATGGCGGTGGGAATCTGTATGATTTTTACGATCATTAAGACGGCCAAGTCCATCTCTGATATGGCCCTGGAGGATAAAAACCCGGTTAGCCATGTGCTTGCCAATGGGATGAAGGCGGGAATTACCTTTATGCTGATCCCCTTTTTGTGTATTTCCCTTCTGCAGCTCTCTGCGATCATTACTAACCAGGTGAGTGTAGCCTTTGAGTCTGCCCAGGGCGGGAAGACCACAGTGGGAACGACTATTTTCCTGATAGCCGGACTGGATGCGGATAAGAAGACCACAAAAGCATCCAGCCCCTTTTCAGAGGAGTGGGAAGACGTGACCAGCGGCAGGAACCCGTCCTTTACGGATTCGGTCAGGGAGCCTTATCTGCTTGGGGAGAAGGATTATAAAAAGATCAGCCAGGTATGCTTGGATTTTTATTCCGGGAATTTTAATTTTATTGTGGGATTTGCCAGTGCATTTTTGATGCTTTTCGTGTTGTCAGGAGCTGCGCTCTTGTTTATCCGGCGTATTTTTGAGCTTTTGCTTTTGTATATTGTATCACCGCTTTTTGTGTCCACCATTCCTCTGGATGACGGGGCTATGTTTTCCCGGTGGAGGGAGCTGTTTGTGGCGAAGTTTTTTTCCGGGTTCGGGATCATATTTACCATGAAATATTATCTGATGCTGATTCCGCTTATTTCGGGAAATGAGCTTACGCTTTACAAGGCCAGCTTGCCGGGGGGAGTCATGATTAACAATATTTTAAAGATTCTTATGATTGTGGGAGGTGCCTGGGCGGTATATAAGAGCCAGCATATGATTATGCAGGTCATGAACCCGGAGGCGGCGATGGCAGAGCAGCAGGCATCGGCTATGCTGTCCGGCATGATCATCGGGGCAGCCACCACGGCTGCTTCTGCAGCCGGCACTGTGGCTACAGGAGGGGCTTCCACAGCCCTTACCGGGCTTTCTTCCGTAGGAAAGGCAGCTTCTATGGCAGGAGACGCGGCATCTTCCGTGGGAAAGCTGGCAGGAGCGGTGGGGAAGGCCGGCTCATCGGATGATGGGGCATTCCGGGGATAGGGGAGGACGGGCCGGGGCATCCGGACTGTCAGGATAGGAAGGAGGCTGGCTTATGAAGCTGGTTTATCTGGGCTTTTTTTCCAGGGTTTTTGAATGGGTGCTGAACCATATTTTTGAGCCGGTTTTCCGGTTTGTGGCAAATCTGCTGAACACAGTCATCACCTGGATTTTCCAGGAGGTGCTGGCGCCGGTGCTTATGCCGGTCCTGGAAGACGTATTGGAATTTGCCATAAAGCTGTGGGTGGAGATATACAGTACACAGCTATATTTGCTGTATTCAGGGTTGTTAAAGCTGATAGATTATCTGGAAACAGCCTTTGATGTGTTCATTGGGCTTCAGAATGTAACTTATAAGTCCGAGAATACTGAGATCACCGGGACTCTCATTGAGGTATTGATGCAGCAGAAGGACATAAGCCGTGTTTTCTGGATCCTGACACTTGGCGGGTTGGGGATTGCCTTAATGCTGACGATTTTTGCCACGGCAAAATCCGCCCTGGATTTTGATTTTGAAAATAAGAGGCCGGTGACAAAGGTAATGGCGGCTATGATGAAGGCTTTTATCCAGTTTTTTACGGTGCCGTTTCTTGTGTATTTTATGTTAAAGCTGTCGGCCGTTATTTTAAGCGGGGTTACCGGCGCTTTGACAGCCGGCGGGAGGACTTCTTTAGGCCGGATGCTGTTTGTGATAGCTTCCCTGGATGCGGCAAAAGAGGAGCAATATAATGTGTCTTCCAATTCCGGTGTGGATATAGGCCCTATGGATAAGATACGAGAGCCTTTTTATGTCATAGGAGAAAAAGGGGTATCTTCCAAAGATTATGGGAGGCTTTCGGAGGTAGGGAATTCTTTTCATCTGGGCGAGTTTGATTATCTGATCGGGTTTATTGCGGCGGTGTTTCTTTTGTTTACGATCGGGATCTGTCTGGTGATTTTTATCCAAAGGATCTTCGAGCTTCTGATCCTGTATCTGGTCTCCCCGTATTTTGTGTGTACCATGCCATTGGATGACGGGGAAAAATTTTCAAGGTGGAGGGAGCTGTTTATTGGAAAATGCTTTTCAGGGTTTGGTTCTGCCATTGGAATGCGGCTGTATCTTCTGGTATGTCCTGCGATTATGAGCAACGATATCCGCCTTGCGGCAAAATCCAGTCCGGAGACAGAGTATATGATGAAGCTGTTTTTCCTGGCAGGAGGCGCATGGGCAGTGTATAAATCAGGTTCTATGGTCACATCCCTGATCAGTTCCCAGGCAGGCCAGTCGGAGATGCATACAGCCAATATGGTAGGCGGAATGCTCTATGGCCAGACCATCGGCATGGCTATAAGCAAGGGAAAAGGCGCGGTGATGTCCATGGGCAGCAGGCTGGGGACAGGAATGGGCCGCAAGAATGGCGCAGGCTTGGGCGGGGCAGGAAAGGGCGGAGCAGGCATAGGAAGCAAGGGGGCAGAAGCTTCCCAGGCTTTCCAGGGCGGAAAAAAGAAGAAATGGGAGTGGAACGGCGCCAAGGTCAATGCCCTTAACCCCAAGGCACAGAAGCTGAAGGAAAAGAAGGCTGCCGAAAGCGCTGCCAGCCTGGCGGAGAAAAAGGCGGCGGATAAGGCAGCAAGGAAGGAAAAGATCAACGCTGCGCTCAGGGAAGCCAATGCTGCAAAGAAGGCTAAATCTGCCGCAAAAGCGGGTTTGAAAGATAAGAAAAACGGAGCCTTCGAGGGAGATGGACTGAAGGCCAAGGATGACTTGAAGCTTGATATCGGCGGTTTGAAGAGAGAAGAAACGGATCAGGCATTTACCGATGCGCCGGCAGAAGCAGGGGAGGCCGTAAATCAGGAGAATGCCCAGCAGGCAGAAGGAAGGCCGGAGACGCAAAAGGAAGAGAAAAAGGAAGAGAAAAAGGAATCATTTGGCCATAATTTCAGCATAGGATCGTTTCTTTCCAGGCAGTACGACGACGAGGGAAACATGAAGTTCAGGATCATGGGTATGGGGTACAGCGCCAATGCAGACGGGAATACCACCTCTTTGACGCTGCCGGGGCTGAAGCTGAAGAAGGGCACGGACGGCCACTATATGGTCAGGCGCTTTTCCGCCATACCGGGAGTATCCATCGCCCGCACTGAGACAGATAAGGGAATTAAGTTTTCAGATCTGAGCCTGTTTGGCATGGGTTATCATATGCGCGAGGAAGGAAGACAGTATAATATCGGCAAAGGTTTTGTCGTCCAGAAGGGCTCGGATGGAAGCAGCCACTATAAAATAGGCGCAGGGATCCGAACCAAGGATGAAGACGGAAATGTACGATACCAATTTGGCAGGCTGGCTTCCCAGAAGGATGCGGACGGAAGCCGCCAATATCAGTTTGGAGGAAGTTCTTATACAAAGGTCATAGATAAGGAAGATGGGGTGAACAAAGTCGTTACAGGCCCCATAAACCTTCATATGGCAGCGCCAAAGGAAGGCGAAAAGAGCCAGCTTCAGTCGATTCGGATCGGCAAGGTGAATTATGAGCGCGCGAAACGGCCAGACAATCCGGAAGCTGCAAAATAAAAAGGATAACAGTGAAGGCGTGAAAGCTGTTGGAAAGCGGGACTGGGAGGAAAGTAAATGCGAATCATTCCGAAAAAGACAAAAGTATCCATGGAATTTTTTAAGGGTGTGGAGATCCCTGACGTGATTGTGGGGATTATTGGCATCTCCATGGTGATGTCTGTGTTCTTTTCCAATCTTCCGGGAAAGATCTGGATTGGGCTTGGGATTGGTATTCTTTTTGGTGCGTCTGTAGTGCCGGTGGAGGGGGAAAAAGCCTACATGATGATATTTAACACCCTGAAGTACATGGCCCGGTATAAGAAATTCGGGAAGGAAAGGGGGAAAAAGGGAGCGCCCTCTGTCCGGGATATTACCCCCTTTACAGGTGTGGATGGTTCCTTTATAGAATACAACGGAGAATATTATGGGATTGTGATCAGTATCCCGGATGTGGAATTCCGCTTTTTTACGTTGCAGAGACAGAACCAGGCTATTGACCAGCTTTACGGATCCATATTGCGGACGATTTCCGGCTCGGAGACAGGGGCCATGGTGAAGATCGACCGCCCGATTCTCTATGATACTTTTCTGGCAACGGAAGATGAAAAACTCCGTGAGCTGAAGGAAGCATATCTGAACGGCCTTCTGACAGAAGAGGAGCTGACCACCCGGGTAGGGATCATCTATGACCGGATCGAGCAGATCCATTTGATTAATGAACGGGATAAGGTCTATGTGCCTTTCCATTACCTGGCCCTGTTCCACAAGGATAAGGATATGCTTATGGGGCAGGCACAGACCATGATCCAGACCATGGAGATGTGCGATATGGAATGCCGGATTCTGACAGAAAAAGAATTGGTGGTATTTTTGAAGTACAACTACACGCTGGCTTTTGATGAGCGGGAGGTGGAAGGGCTGTCAAAAGAAGAGTATATGGACTGGATCCTGCCAGAAGATATCCGGTTCAATACCAGGACAGTGCGGTATGACAATATTGTCACCCACAACCTGCGGGTGACGGATTATCCTACCATCGTGGCCAATGCCTGGGGAAACGGGCTGTTTAACCGGCCCAGTACCCGGGTGGTCATGAAGATGAAGATGGTGGACCGGTATAAGGGGATCCGCCAGATTGACCGGGCCATTGACGAGCTGCGGGAACAGGCCAATTCTACAGGGAAGACCAGCCGCCTGATGGAGCTGCAGACCCATGTGGATACGCTGGCGGAGGTGCTTTCCCTGCTTCAGAGTGACAATGAGACTTTGTTGGATGTGAACATTTACGTTACTGCCTTTGACTATGAGCTGTCCCAGCAGCTTTTGGACGGGAAGACGCCGAAAAAGAACGGGGCTTCTGTGTCGCTGAAAAAAAGAATACGGCGGGAACTCTCGGAGGAGAGTTTCCGTAGTACGGACAATTATATGCAGCAGTTTGAGGCATACGCATCCTCATGTATTTCCGGTTATGACGCTTTTATAAAGAGCAGCAGGGGTATCCATTCCAGCTCGGTGGCGGCAGCGTTTCCTTATGTGAATAAGAGCTTAAGTGACAAGAACGGGGTCTGTATCGGAAAGAGCGGCGGAAAACCGGTGTTCATCGACTTTTTTGTCAGGAACAAGGAGCGTGTTAACAGCAATATGGTGGTGATCGGAAAATCCGGAAGCGGAAAATCCTATGCCACCAAAACCATACTGGCCAATTTAGCAGCAGATAACAGCAAGATTTTTATTCTGGATCCGGAGAACGAGTATTTCGGGCTGGCCCAGAACTTAAACGGCAAAGTAATTGATGTGGGAAGCGCTACCCAGGGGCGGCTGAATCCTTTTCATATTATTACCAGCCTGTCAGATGAGGATGAAGAAGGGAACGGGGAAGAGGAGCTTGTAAATACCAGCTTTAACATTCACCTGCAGTTCCTGGAAGAGTTTTACCGTCAGATCCTGCCAGGGATTGAGCCGGATGCCCTGGAGTACCTGAATAACATTACAGTACGGATGTATGAAGCAAAAGGAATTGATGCTGAGACGGATCTAAGCAGGCTGATGCCGGAGGATTATCCAATTTTTGATGACTTGTATGACAAGATCGTCAACGACTATCAGATGGCAAGCGGAGAGTACAGCAAGGAGAACCTGCGGGTACTGCTGAACTATATTTCCAAGTTTGCTACCGGGGGGCGGAACGCCCTTTTGTGGAATGGCGAGGCGTCCATCAGCACCAATGAGAATTTTATTGTATTTAATTTTCAGTCCCTTTTGGCAAACAAGAACAATACCATCGCTAATGCCCAGATGCTTTTAGTGTTGAAGTGGCTGGACAATGAGATCATTAAAAACCGGGATTACAATATACGGTACGGGGCGTCCAGAAAGATTATCGTGGTGATTGATGAAGCCCATGTGTTTATTGACAGCAAGTATCCGATTGCCCTGGATTTTATGTACCAGTTAGCTAAGAGAATACGGAAATACAATGGAATGCAGATTATCATCACTCAGAATATCGCGGATTTTGTAGGCTCTGAGGAGCTGACCAGAAAATCCACGGCAATTATCAATGCTTGTCAGTATTCCTTTATTTTTCCACTGTCGCCGAATGATATGCATGATTTGTGCAAGCTGTATGAGAAGGCAGGAGCCATTAATGAGAGCGAGCAGGATGAGATTGTGAACAACGGCCGGGGAAGGGCTTTTGTGGTAACTTCTCCGTCGTCCAGGACAGGGATCAATATTGTGGCTTCTAAGGATATGGAAAGACTGTTTACGGTTTGATATATGCGGCGGGAGAGGCTGCCGCAGGCGATGAAAGCAAGGAAGGAAAGGATGATAGAGGATATGAGAGGGGTAAAAAGGCGGCTGGCAATCGGCGTTGCAGTGGTAATGGCAGTCCTGGCTGGCTGTTCAGGAGGAAAGAAGGATGTGGTAGAGGCTATCCGGCAGGCGGGAATATTGCGGGTGGCCCTGGTGGATTCGGATAACGGATTTACGGCATTGGAAGGGGAGACCCCAAAGGGGGTGGAGCCGGAACTGGTGAATTTTATAGGCCAGAACCTGGGGGTAAGCGTCCGGTTCCAGGTTTGCGAGAAGGAGGCGGCCCTGGCGGCGGTGGAAAACGGAGAGGCAGATATCGCTCTGGGATGCATAAGCCAGTCCGGGGCGCTTTCCGAAAGGTTTCTGCTGACAGGAGTGTATGGAAAGGGGTATTGTTATGTGGTTACAAAAAAGGGGGATTTTGTGGGAACCGTGGGAAGCCTGAAAAACCGGGCGGTGGGGGTAGACAGAAATTTAGACGAGGTTACAAAAGGCGCCCTTTATTCAGCGGAAGGCATATCCCTGATGGATATGGCGGACGTCAGGAAGGCAGAAGACGAACTTAAGGGAGATATCATCCAGGCTTATGTCTGTTATGAGAAGCAGGCGAAAAAGCTGTTGGCAAAGGAAGAGCTGCAAGTGCAGAATTTGATGAACTTAGAACCGGAGGAATATGTGATCGTGGCGCCAAATGGCAGCAAGGAGCTGGTGGATGGTATGAATGTATTGATCCGGCAGTTTTTAGAGGACAGGTGAGGAGGGCTGGAATGGCTTATTTTGACAGTTCCAAAAACCGTGCAAAGTGGGAGATCGAGCTGGCGGCCTTACGCCGGGAACGGATGCGCCGGGCTCAGGGAGCCGGGAATGTGCAGGAGGCAAAATCGGCGGCCGCCGGGCAGATGCCTATGGTGATCCGTATGACCTACCAGGAGCTTTTGAGGGAGGAGGCACAGGCTTCTCATGGAGGGGCAGGCGGGAACCAGCCAGAGATGGAGGCGGAGAAGGCAAGGAAGATAAAAGGTGAGATGGCCTATGGGAAGAGTTAGGATAGAGGCAAAGAGAAAGATAACAGCCGTGTGCCTGTCAGTGTGTCTTTCTGCGTGTCCGGGCGGTTTTTGTGCCTGGGGGGCCGTCTTTTTGAAGCAGACTGCAATGGAAGAGCTGGAAGGACTCATGGCGGAGCAGGCAGATGAGCCTGGAATCGAGGACGAGGAGGAAGTCCAGGCAGTGATTGATGAGTTTCTGGAAGCGATGGAAATGGTTCCGGGAAAGGCGGAGCAGGCAGAGGTGGTTACGCCGGAGCTTGAGCCGATAGTCACGGACAGGGGAGTCGAGTACCATCTGCCTAATGGAGAATGGTTTGTCAGCAGTGTACCCAATGGGATGATAACCGGGGAGCCAGTGGAGTTTTATCCTCCTGACAACGGGTTGTCTGTGGTCCGTATCGGCGATGGGGAGCCTGCCATGCAGGAGCAGGGGCGCTTTACAAAGCCAGGCAGCTATCAGATTCAGATGCTTTGCTTTTCCCCGCTTTCTGATAGCCAGGCAGACAGCAAGGCCTATGAGGTGTCTTTTTTCTTTACGATCCTGGAAGAAGAGGAAAGCCATCTGGGGGTGGTGCAGGCGCCGGAGGGATTTATTATAAGTGATGTGAGAAGGAACGGGAAGAAGCAGCAGGAGGATGGAGGAAGGTGGGTTTTTCTGGAGGGGGACGGGATATTTGAGATTGATTATGAAGATGAGAAGACAGGCGCCAAAAAGTTTGAGACCAGGCTGGTGCGGGATACCGTGGCTCCGTTCCTTAATTTCAGCCAGAATATGGAGGATGGCAGGGCGGAAGCACCCTTAAGCTTCCAGCCGTCAGAGCCGGATTGTGTGGTTATGGTCCGGTATAATGGTATCAGCGGCTATGCATCGGTGAATACACTGACAGTACCAGGAATTTATGAGCTGAGTGTTGCGGATAAGGCGGGAAACAGCCGGAGTTATCTGGTTCGTTTAGAGCAGGTGTATAAATTGTTTGATAAAAGGGCAGTTATAATTGCCGTCATATTTCTTGCGGGGGTGGCCGTGTGGATGGCTGGCCTGCGCAGAAGCATGAGGGTTTTATAATAAACTATTTAAATTTTTTTATTTCAAGGAGGGAATGACCATGAATTTGTTTTTGCAGAATCTGATGTTTACTGCGACCAGCGCCAATCCATTTCAAGAAGTCAGCAAGCCGATTATCGAATTGTTGAATCTTGCTGTGGCACCGGCTCTTGGAATCGTAGGAGCCATAGGGGCGATCTACTGCATTATTCTGGGGGCGAAATTGGCAAAGGCGGAGGAGCCGCAGGATAGGGAGAAGGCAAAGAACAGCCTGAAAAATGCTCTCATTGGTTTTATACTTATTTTTGTATTGATAGTGGCTTTAAAGATCGGTATGGGGGCAATGACGAACTGGATGAACAGTGCGGCACCGACAGTAAAATCATAATGAAGATGGCATGGGTGCTGTCCCTGGCGGCGATTTTACCGGAAGGAGCTTGGATTTACAAGGGTTCCTTCCGGCTGGCTGCCGGAACCGCATCCGGAAGGGCTGCCAGAGGCATCTGTCAGGAAGATTGTTTTAGGAGGTGCTGCTTATGAAAAGGGTATTAAAAATATGGATTGCAATATGTGGGATTAATATGTTTTTCACAGGCTGCAACTCTTTAATGGTAAAGAGTGAATGGAACCCAAAACAACTTATGGAGTCCGTGGCGCTGGAAGAGACGACTGTCTCGGAAGCAGGGATTCGGCTGAACTACAGCGATGAAGAGCGGAAAAAAAACATAGAGGATTTTTACGAGGAGAACCTGTCCCGAAAATTCCAGGAGTTAGAAGGCAAACGGGCTTTCCGGCTGGGAGATGACCACAGTGAGGAATCTGGAGATATGGAAGATTTCCAGATTGAAAGGCTGACGGATGACGGGACATTTTATTATTCTTATTGTACCCGTGTAAAGGGGACAGGAGAGGACAGAAAAAAACTTCATTGTGCCGCATCTTATAATTATCGGACGGAAGAGTTTCAGATCTTTCACGAGAACCGGTTTGATTCCACAGACGAAGACAGGGAATCCTTCATGATGCAGATGAGCCCGACGGATGAGGGGGGATGGGAGATTTTCGTCTATGATAATGGGATAGGAAGCATATATGATGCACAAGGAAGCTTAATGTTCCGGGCGGATATTGAAGGATTTGCCCGTGCCTGCTACAGCCAGGCTCATTCTGTGATGATTACCAATGCGGTTATTGACGGGGGAAACCGGATTTACCTGGAGCTGGTGGTGGAGAAAGAGCTGGTGGAGATATCGGAAAACTTAGGGGCAGAACAGGAACCGATTGATGAGGAACAGGCGGAAAAGGAGGCCGAAGAGGTGGAGGCCGAGATGGAGGAAAAGGTGGAGGAACAGGTGCTGGTGTATGATTTTATTCCTTTAAAGACCACCGTTGACCAGTATAATGATAGTTATGAAGACCAGAAAAAGGCCTGGATCAATAAGACGGAAGGCAAAGTCTTTTCTTCGGAACCGGACGCCGAGAAGGACTGGAAGGATGTGACAGAGGCGATCCCGGATAAATGGGGAACTGGTTATCTTCCAGGATATGGATACAGGAATGTGATGGAGTGGAAAGATGGGATTCATTTTCAGGTTGGGCAGGATGGGGTAAGCAGCCAGTTTCAGCCCATGGCAGATTCTTATGTGGGATTTATCAATGTACAGCCGGATGCAGAAGTTTCCAATCTTTTTGTGATGGATGGAAATTGCTGGTACGGCCTGACGGGTATTGTGGGGAACCGTCAGGAAACATATGATCCGGAGGTGATTACAAGAACGTATACCTATATGGAGATCAGCACCACAACTGACGGCAACGGAAATCCCCATACAACGGTTATCACGGAAGAAAGGGAACAGGCCATCCAGGTAAACCGCCGGAGAAAAACTGAGATGAGAAATGTGCAGTTGGAGGGATACTGGGTCATTGACAAGGTTCATTCTCTGGGAGGATGTGTGGACGGCCGGGTGCTGGGAGCTTCAGACGAGGAGATTTTCTGGCTGGAGCAGGACCGTTCCCTGACCAGCGCCGGAAAGATTATGGAAGAGGGAATGACGGCAGGGATGTTTGAGGAAGGGGATATTCGGTATCTGGTCCAGTATAATGGGAGCCGGATGGTGATTGCCCAGGGGGATGACTGGGATAAGGCTTCTGTCCGTTGGGAGATTCCCTACGAAAAGCTGACTTCCCGTTATGGGGTGGGGGATTCTTCTCATGACCAGGCTTTTGGGGAACTGAACCAGGAGTATTTAGGTTTTGTGAATGTGTACAGTAATGCAGATTTTTATACAGAGAAAGGGGTGCTAAGGACAGAGTTTAATTATGATGGGAAACGAGATGGATTTCTTCTGACTTCTATGAATAAGGGATTGGTCTATTATGAGCCTGCCAGTGAGATGGCGGTTTTGGTGGGAGAAGGAAGCTGGTATGGATCCTGGAAGCAGGGCGATAAGTTCTTATCTGTGGGCTTTGCCAAGGGAGACAGCTTTTACGAAAGCATGGATGTGATTTTTGCCAGGGTCTACGAGTATGATCTGGAGGCGCTCTTTAAGGAAGCACTAAAGATGGCAGAGAGACAGGAGGAGGAGAGGCGGGAAAGAGAGGAAAGGCTGTCTGGAGGGGAGACAGAAACTTCTACAGAAAAGAATGAGGAGTCCGGGGAGGGGCTGTTGGAAATAGAAGGCTTAAAGCCCATGGAAGATACCTGGAAAAAAGAGTATAAGGAAAAGTGGAAGGAGATTGACCTTAAAGAGGCAGACCGCCAGGGGGAAACTTTTGATTCAGAGGAGTATTCCTTGGAACAAAAGGAGAAAGAGGAGGGGATCGAGGCTTCCCAAAAGGCAAGGATTGAACAGATTTTAGGGGGAATCTCCCAAAACCAGGAGGAAGAGGAAAATAATAATTAAAAAATCAGGAGGAATGGACATGGAAAAGAGTATTTGGGATTCGAGAGTTTATCGGGCAGTGTACAACAGTTACCAGGAGTTAAAGGCTCTGGAAGAAGCTCCGGTCAGCCAGAAAGGGGCCAAGGCTATGGAGCAGGCCATGAGGAAATTCCAGAAGGCCTGCGAGGCATACCTGGAAAAAAGAGAAGGAGCCAAGACAGAATCAGGAAAGGAGCGTTTTGAGGAGATTGAAACGCTCTATAAGGAATCGATGGATAAGGGTTATCTATTGGAGATGGGCCAGGACGCCATAGATAACCGGGAATATGACGGCATGACCTGGGAGGACGCAAGGCTTAGAAAGATGGACCGGCAGGCCATGGACCGGCTGGAAACGGTGATCCAGGAAAAAAGAAAAGAAATGGCGGAGCTGGAGGGGCAGGAGATCTCCCTGGAGACGGCCATGAAGATGACAAAGGCAAACCATGACCTGATGGAAAGCTGCCGGGAGTACCAGGAGAGAGAGAGCCGGGTGAAGCTTGGAGGCGAAAAGCCGAAACAGATACAGGAGGTTTTGGAAGGCCTTGAAAAGCGGAACTTAGACGGCCTGCGGGATGTGAAAAAGCTGCGGGAATATGAAGGGAAAACCTGGCAGGAAGTAAAAGAGGTTCCTATACCAAGGCTCGAGGCCAGTGGCAAGGAGGATAAAGCCGGGGCCAACAGCAGTATCCGGCTGAAGCTGGAAAAGGAGGGAAAAAAGGGATTTTTTACCGAGGCAAAAGAAGGATATACGGATATCGGGAAGGTATTTGACCAGTACATTAAACATGTGCAGGATCCCGTTTTAAAGGATAAGCTGTTGGAAAACCGGCAGGTTATGGTGGATTTCATGGAAGGAAAAACCATCAGCGATGTTATTAGTGGGGATGGTCTTAGGTTATCGAGAGGCATTGAAATTGCCCGGCAGCAGTTTACCGGAGATAAGGAGAAGCTGAAAAAAGACGGAAAGTTAATGCGGTGCTTCGGCGAAATGCTCATAGAGTGCAAGCAGATGAGTATGGCCGACGGTAACGTCGAAATAGAACAGGGGGATAAGGTTACTTTGAGAAATGTGGCGACTTCCCGCATGGCGGATCTGCTGGGGATTGAAAGGCTCATTGCCCATTCGGAGATTGTGGAGGTTAAAGTAGGGGACCGGGTGGTAAAGGGAAGCTTTATGGACTTTGCAGAAGGGTACGACGCCAATTCTACGGATATTGACGTAGTCCAGAAACTGAAGGAAGTACAGGCATGGGATTCACCGGAAATGCTCCGGGATACCCATGATCTTGAGATTTTTGACCTGATCTGCGGGCAGAATGACCGTCACGGAGGAAATGCTTTTTACAAGGTTGGCGAGATGGGGCCGGACGGCACCCGCCCTGCGATTGGAATAATGGGAATTGATAATGATCTGTCCTTTGGCACCAAAGTCGGACTTGATAAGGATGGCAAGCTGGAGTCTGTTGGAAGAACGGAGGCAACCCAATATATTAATTTTATCAGTGAAGACCTGGCAGACAAGATCATGTCTTTGAACCGGGAAAAGCTGGAATATGCGGTGGGAGATATTATAACAAAAGAGCAGTTGGACGCCTTGGAGCTGCGCACGGAGAAAATGAAGGAGCTGATCCAGACCCAGATGTTTAAAGTGAAGGAGGACGGTTGGAATTTAGACCAGTACAGTAAGGATGATCCGAGCCCCGAGGCACAAAGGTATAGAAAAGCGGCGGAGAGCGCGAAATACCGGGTCAATCCTGCAGGAAAATATCCATGGTCAGTGAATATGGCAGGGGCGGGCATGCATACTGCGGAGAACAGCAGAAAAAAAGTGGAGGATGAAAAGAAAGCCTATCAGGATAGCTTAGAGGGCATCGAGGGCATGTTTGACGAGGCGGAAAAAGATGCCGCGGTCCAGTATGAACAGGATAAAGTTGAATATGCGCAGAGAATGAAGGAGGAACAGAAGAAAGAAGACCAGAGGGAAAGAAGAGGGTATATGACCCAGATGGAAGGGGCGAAAAACTTGTTTGAGTCCGCAGAAAAAGAGAGGGCAGGTTCAGACGGAAAAGAGAAGACAGACAAGGAAAAACAGGCGAAAGAAAATGCGGATAAAAAGAAAAAAGACTGGACTTTTGCCTCCAAGGCCAGCCAGAAGGAGCGCAAGACGGATATTTCCATCTCATCCCGCAAGAGAATCGTAAGATAGGGAGAGGGAAGCGTGAGGATAGAATGACAAGGAGATTAGGAGAATAAAAATGCCGGCAATAAGATTAAACAGTTATGAGGAAGTATGGGCGCTTGCCTGCCAGAAGTCGGCGGAGCTGATGGAATTAAGCGCCGGTGACATGGATTGGGAAGCTATGGCAGGCAGCGCCAATATGTCGATTTCCGATTTTGTGGAAAAGCGCCTGATCGGGCTGGAAGACTATCTGGTGGGCCTGTCACGAAGGCTGGCAGTGGCCAGGCGGAGGCTGGAACATGTGGTTCCGGAAACAGATTCGCCCAGGAAAGAGGTAGCGGAAATTTTTGTGGAGCATTACAAAGAATTATTTGAACAGCATCTGGACAATAAAGCGGCGTCCCTGGCATTTGTCGAGGCAAACAATTTTCTTTATGACAGGCAATATATCATTCCGGATGAAGTGAAAAGGGAGATCCGGGAGAAAAACAGCCAGAATGCAAGGGAAATCGCCCGGACGAGTGAAGAAATACAGATATACGACCAGATTTTTGCTTCCTTTTTCCGCAGCCGAGCTATCCCGGACCGCGCTCCTACCGACCAGTCGGAAATCGAGGCGGAGGAGAGGGTATTTGCCAGGCTTGCCCAGGTGCTTCCACAGGGGGCGAAGTATGAGCCATATAAAAGGCGGGAAGGCTATGTGAACCGGCAGGCCATGGTGATGGAGCCTGTATCCGCCACCATGGTAATCGAACCGAACGCGGTGATTGGCGTCACCATGGAAAATTTTCAGGAAAAGCTGGCATCTCCTAAGAAGGCAGACCGGGAATGGGGCTATGGCACCTTTGATAAGATGATGGAGGGGATTTACACAGATGATGAGCTCCGCGGAATCCGGGACAGCCAGAAAAGCCTTCTGGACACCGTGTTTGTGGACGGAAAGAATGTGCGGGAGTGGCTGCCGAAGGAAGAGGTGGAAAGCGAAAAGGATTATGAAGCCAGGGCCAAATGTCAGGTGGTGGCCTGTGCATTGGCCGGAAAAGGGAAGATCGACATCTGTCCTCTGAGGAAAGAGGGCGAGGAATACAATATGGGAGATCCGGTTTCCATGCGGGTAAAGGTGAACCTGGAGGAGGAGATCCCGGTCTGGAAGCGTGCCCTGCGGTTTTTGCATATTAAATCGGAGACGAAGAAGGAGAAGGCAGAGCGGGTCAGCCTGGAGGATTTAGGAAAAGAGGAGAGGCTGCAGACCGTCAGAAGGCAGGTAAGGAGACGGCCTGCAGATACTAGCTGGCAGGACGAATTTGAGATAATCGAAAAGAAAGATATCCGGGAAGCGCGGAAGAAGGAACAGAAAAAGAATCTGGACGGAGAGGAATTAAAGAAACAGGAGCATAGAGAACAGCAGAGGCAGATTGTGGAAGCAGCCGTTACAAGAGAATCCCAACGTCCGGCAGCGGACGACCAGATCTATTTTGGATTTATGATGGAGGATGGTTCGAATATCCAGAATAAGATAAATGACGCAGTCCGGTTTCAGGAAAACGGGGAGGATATGAACACGTTGGATACCGTATTCCGACAGACTACCCGGCATAACCTTGTGCGGGCTTATGCCCTGACGAGAGGACTGTCCCTGGAGCAGATCTTGTCAGACGATCCCGCTTTGAATAGCAGGAAAGCAGAGATAGGAAGAGAATTTATAGAAAAGATTACCATGATGAGTGAAAGCGAATATGCGGCGGCCCAAAATACAGAAACTGGATATAAACAGTACCGGGATAATAAGAAAGAAGAATTATTCCAAATGGCCCAGGATATGTACCAGGCGCTGATGGTTCTTCCCTATGAGCCGATGAAGGATATGGAGCCGGAGACATTAGCCGCCGGTTATGAACGATATTCCTTTATGCGTGGCGTTTCCAAGGATTTTGAACAGTCGTTTAAGCTGGTAAGTAAGCTTCATGAAGAAGAAATGGGGGATATGGTAAGTAAACTCAGGCCAATGGGGGAGCTGCGGCATTTAGTATCTTATTGTGAGTTCCTGAAATCGGATTTCTATGTATGGAAGGATAACGGGCAGCGTATGGACGAGGAAGAAACACTTGTATGCAAAGGCATAATAGGCAAGGAAAATTTGAAACGTTATCTGGAGGATACCAGCGGGTGTAAAACCTGCGGAGAAATATCGGAAAAAGTCGGCATGCAATGGCTGGATGAAACGGTAATGTTTGAAGTAGAATTGCAGGAAAAAATGTTTTCTGACACTCAGTTTTATCAGGATGTGGCAAATCATCTGATCACAGGGAAAAATCCGGTGTGTTTCTTTGACCGGCAGGCACATAAATACATAATGGGAACCGCCCAGGAGATTGGCCAGAGAATGAAGGCTGCAGAAGCGGGCCAGGAAGGCAAAGTAGCAGTCGGCCTGGATGAATTGAAGGAAGAAAGAAAACCGCTTAAAAAGACGGCTTATGAGAAAAAGAAGCCGGAGAATGAGAAGGTAAAGGAGGAAACGCACAACAATATAAAGAAAAGATAACGGCAGGGAAAGAACCATAGGGCCTGTGGAGACAGGGGAGCCATGTATCAGGGAATCTGGCGGCAGATATTATACTCGCGAGCATACTTATTTGCCAAATGATTCGGTGTATTTATGGAAAGATGGGAACTGTGTTGGCAAATCATTTGGCTCACGGGTATAATAAGGAGAATGAAAATGGCAGCAAAAAAGTTCAGGACATTTGAAGAAATGTGGGAATTTGCCCATAAGATGACGGGAGAGATAATGGAGGCTTGTGTCAGCGGGATAGACTGGGATGCCTTTGAAATGGGGGAGATATCCGTTGCTGATATTGTTGAGAAACGTTACATCGGATTGGACAATCAAATGGGAGGACTGTCACACAGGCTGGCAGTGGCAGGGAGAAGGCTGGAGTGCGTGGAGGATTCTCCAAGGAAAAAGGCAGCCCAGGCGCTGACGGCAGATTACAGGGAGATGTTTGAGGAGTATCTGGATCAGAAAGCGGAGGCTATGGTTTTTGCCCGGATCGGCAGTTTCCTTTATGATAAAAATTATATAATCCCTGACGCGGTGCAAAAGGAGGCCATGGAAAGAAGCAGCCGGAATGCTGCCAGGCTTTTTAGCATGTCAGGAGATATGAAGGTGTATGACAGGCTGTTTTCCTCCTTTTTTAAGAATGACAGTATTCCGGCTCCTGTTCTCGAGGGCGAGGAGGCACAGGCGGAGAGGCCGGTATTTGCAAGGATTAACCGGATTTTGCCAGAAGGAGAAGAGTATGCCCCGTTTCGGTCAATGGACGGCTATGTGAGACAACAGGCCTTACGGCCTGTGCCGGATTCTGCGGTACTGACGGCTGAGCCAGATGCAATTACCGGTATTACCATGAATAATGCGGTGTCCCGGCTGCGGGCGGCTCATCCCAAAAAGGCAGACCAACAGTGGGGGTCAGGCACCTTTGACAGGATGATGGAAGGGCTGTATACGGACGATGACCTGGAAGGGATGAAAAGAAACGGAAAAAAACTGATTGACACGGTGTTTTTGGATGGCAAAAGCGTCGGGGAGCTGTTCAAACCCAGGCCGGGAGAGCAGGACAAGGATTATGAGAACCGGATAAAGTGCGAGGTGGTGGCCTATGCCCTGGAAGGAAAAGGCAAGGTAGACATCTGCCCTTATGAGCGGCAGGGAAATCAATATGTGGTAAAAGACCCCATTCCTATGAAGGTGAAGGTACATCTGAAGGAGGAGCTTTCGGTCTGGAAACGTGCCATGCGCTTTTTCCATATTAAATCCGAGACGAAAAAGGAGAAAGCAGAGCGCGTCAGCGTAGAGGACTTAAGAGAAGAGGAGAGGCTGGGGGCAGTCCGGGAAGAAGTCGAAAAGCTTAAGAAACGGGAAAGAGAACAGCAGATGGCACAGGCTGCAAAGCGAGCCTATTGGGAAGATGTAGAAAAGGAAGACGTGGCATATTTTGGGTTTATGGGAAGTTCAGAGGATGAAATAACCGCGGCCATGAGAAAAGAGACGAGAACACAGATTGGGGACGAAACGGCAGAGCTTGTCCGTGCTATGCCCAGGATCGGTTCCAGAATGTGCCTTACCCGTATGTTTGCGCTGACGAGGGGGATGACCCTGGAACAGGTTCTTTCCGACGATCCGGGGCTTATAGAGAGAAAACGCCAGATCGGCCAGGAGATGATGGATATATTTGGCTTTGCAGATAAGGCAAAGTACGAGGAGGCCCATGGCCCGGATGTGGATTATAAGGCGTATCTGGAGGAGAAGAGGGAAAAGGCATTCCAGACGGTCAGGGAAATCCATCAGCACGTCATTTCCCTGCCTTTTGACCCTGTACCCAATATGGATGTGGAAGCTCTGATTGCGGATTATAAGAAAAATACCTTATTGGGGAGGGGAATGATCGATATTGAACAGGGATTTTCCGTTCTTGCAAGGGAGATGGGGCGCGAGGAGGAATTCGGGCGCATGGCAGATGATACGATGGCGATTGGAGAGAGAAATTATGCTCTGAAGTACGTTGATTATGTGGCGACGGATGCTTATGTGATGCCTCATTTTACAAAAGAAGAGGACATGGATAAGGTAGCCAAGGGCATGGCCGCCGCGGCAGGACTGGATGCGTACTGCCAGAATACGGCGGGATGCAAGACACTGGGGGAAGTATCCGCCAGGATTACTATGCAGGATATTGGAGAGCAAAACGTGGTGAAGGGGCAGCTCGAGAGGTTTTTGCAGGAACCGGAGCATTTCTATGACGGTATCCGTTATCTCGCCACAGGAAAGGATCCGATATGGCTCTATAATAAGGAAGAAAGAAATTTTTCCGTAGGGTCTTCCAAAGAGATCCGCGGGCAGGCAAAAAGGCTTCAGGATGTCCTGGAAGCGTCCAGGGAAGACGGTAAGGTAAAGGTCGGCCTGGAAACGTTGGAGGATAAGACGGAAAAAGCACGGAAGGCGCCTTCCGAGGGCCGTGTAAAGAAAGAACAGGAGAAGATCCTGGCGAAGGAGGAATTTAAGAAGGGAGCCAAGGTGAAGGCAGGGCCACATAAGTAGGGGAAGGAGGACAGATATGCCGTATGACCAGAAATGGCAGAAGCTGCAGCAGGAAAATAATAATAAATTAGATAGGATTCTGGGCTTTTTTAAGACAGAGGGGAAAAAGCGGGGCAATTCCACCCTTTTTAAGAACATGGAAAGCGCTGTCAGTCAATTCAATGACCGGATGGGTGATCCGATAACCGAGGCGTCCGCCATCGAGCTTGCAACTGCAGGGGAAGAGCTGGAGAAGGCGTGCGACGCTTATTTGAAAGCAAAAAAGGGCGCCTGGACCAGCAGTGGAAAGAAAAGGCTGGAAATGGCCGCAAGTATGAAGCAATTTGTCCAGGAGCAGAATCTGGGCCAGATCCGGGATATACGGTCGGTTAATTATACATATGGCGGCTTTGGAGGAGGAAAAAAACAATGGAAATCCCAGATGCCCTTTCGGCTGATGAGAGCGGTCCTTCCAGGTAAAGCAAAGGAAGGACAGGGAGGTCTGAAGGAAAGGCAGAAGGTAAGCTTTACTGACATCGCAGAAATACAAAGAGACGGGTTTTTTACAGAAACCAGTTCGGCACAGGCCCAGGAATATGCCAGGAAAAATATTGCGGCCAGCCGAATAGCCGAATATGTGCATGCAGGCAGACTCTTTGTCCATTGGGAAAAGATGGAAGCACAATCCGGAGACAGGGAGCTTGCAGGCTGTTTTATAGAGGAGGCAGATGGAATCGATGTCAGATCGGGAGACGCATCTGCCAGGCAGAGGCTTGACGAGGCAGGGAAGTTTCCTCCCACAGAGGATTTTCTGAAGGATATGGCGGACTTAAAGGTAATCGACTATCTTTGTAACCAAACCAGACGGCGCCCGGAAGACATGGCTTACAAGATTGCAGAGGACGGAATAGACAAGGGCAGGATTATAGGTGTCCAGAGACTGGATATGGGCTCTGCCTTTGAGGAGGCAAAGGGGAGTCCTTTAGCGCAGGCGGAGCTTAAGGATATGGTCTTTATTTCCGGGCAACTGGCAAAGGATATCCTGCGCCTGGACGAAAAAAAGATGCAGTATCTTTTGAAAGATTTGATTCCGGAAAGCCAGCTTCAGACTGCCATAACGAGGATGAACAGCCTTCAGGAGCATATTAAAAAGAATATGATACAGTTGGAGGAAGGAAAAGGAAGCCTGGATCAGTATGACCCGGTAAAGTATTCTCAGGATCTTACAGAACCGGGGCTTAGTGAAAAAGATAAACAGGGTATACGAGGATTAAGGAGCCTGCTTATCGAATCTGGCAAAATGGCAGAGATAGCATCCAGGACAGCAGAAAAGAAAGATAAGATTGCCGTAAGCATGGACGAGGTTATGAAAGAGGAAATCAAGAAAGAGGGATGTGTGGCCGGAGGAAAGAAAAAGAATGCCCGTGAGACAGTAAAAGGGGAAGCCTCCAGAGAAAAGAAGGCTTCCGGAAAGAAGGCAGCGGGGAAGTTGATGTCCATGGCAGTCCTGGCGGGCCTGTCTTTTGCCTTTGCCATGGTGTGTCCTGCAGGCGCCCGGCAGGTTTTCGGGGCGTCCGCAGGATGGCAGCAGCAGGAGGACGGATGGTATTATTACAATCCTGGCGGCAGTGTGAAAACCGGGTGGATTATGGATAAGGGAAAGAGCTATTATCTGGATGAGACCGGGAGATGCGCCATGGATACCATGACACCGGACGGATATTACGTGGACGGAAGCGGGGCTTATTGGCAGAGGAAGGCTTTTATCCTTGACGCGGAAGTACTGGCGCCGGAGCGTTTCCTGGAGCCGCAGGCCTCCATAGAGGACGGGTACTCCTGGTATGGCCAGGGGGCTTTAGCCATTGTTAAGGGAACCATGGAAAATGCTTTTGGGGGCCAGAGAGTTTTGCAGATTCAGGAAGATTCCATTATATATCTGGATAAAAAAACAAAGGAACCTGTCATAAGCCTTTTCCGGAACCGGGAGGCAGGAGAGTACCGGCTGGATCTGGCTGTGGAGCTGGATCCGGAAAGCGATGACCGCTCCAAGGCCGCTACCTATAATTACCAGGTGTTTCTGGCTATGCTGTATCAGTTTGACTCGGCGCCGGAAGTACTGGCTCAGTCGATTATCTCTGCCTGGAGCGGAAGCAATAGCTGGGGGATTGGCCGGCAGGGATGGACGGCAGTGGCGGACTGCCAGGTGAGCTACATGGCAGGATCCGGATACGGAAGCTTCCGTATCCGTCAGGCAGTGAGATAAGGAAGAAATCAGGCATATTATATAATTCGGAATTTTTAAACAGTGAAGGGGAGAACTATGACGATTACAAAACAAAAAAACGATACGGCTTTGACCATGATCCTTGAAGGCCGCCTGGATACGACTACTGCCCCCAAATTGGAAAAGGAGGTGAAGGAGGGGCTTGACGGCATCACAAGCCTGATTCTTGACCTGAAATTACTGGCATATCTTTCTTCGGCAGGGCTGCGGGTGATCCTGGGGGCACAGAAGAAAATGAACAAGCAGGGAACCATGGTGATACGCCATGCAAATGAAACCATCATGGGAGTGTTTGACGCCACGGGATTCAGCGATATATTGACGATTGAGCAGGAATAGAGGGGATGCCTGAGGCTGCGGAATGTAAGCGCCATGTGGGAAACAACCCATTGGGGAGGTAGAGAGATGAAGCAGGATTGGAGTCAGTGGAAGCTGATACAGGATTTTTTCCAGATCGGAGGAGACGGAAGTATACCGGAGGGAACGCGCCTTCTGATGGAAGCCATGGATATGGCTGTTTTTGAAGACGGCCAGGATATTGTGGTGGTAGACGCGCCGGCGGATGACGGCATGTATATTATTCTGGAAGGAAGAGCCAGGGTCCTGAACCGGCAGGAGAATCTGATCAATGAACTGGCAGAGGGGGATATGGTGGGAGAACTGGCTCTCATAAAAGATGTAGTCCGGGGCGCTACGGTGCGGGCGTCCGGGCAGGTCCGGTGCGCCCATATTTCCAGGGTGCTTTTTGAGGAGATTGCAGGGAAAAACCGGAAAGTATATGGGGCTTTGCTGGATCTTTTATATACAAAGACTACCAATATGGTACGGGAGCGGGAGCGGATCCAGTCGGAGCTTGCCATCGCTTCAAGGATCCAGACCGGTTTTATGCCAAAATCCTTTGAAGAGTTTAAACGGCTTCCCTGTATGTCAGTCACCGGGCGGATGGTTCCGGCCAAGGAAGTAGGCGGAGATTTTTTTGACGTGTTCTTTATTGATGAGAACCGATTGGGGTTTTTGGTGGCAGATGTGTCGGGAAAGGGCGTGGGGGCGGCGCTTTTTATGACCATGGCAAAAATCCATATCCGTAATTACATGATGCTGGATATGCCTGTAGAAGAGATGGCGCGGCGGGTAAATGAACAGCTTAACAACGATAATGAAGAGGAGCTGTTCGTGACAGCTTTTATCTGTGTCCTGGATACCAGGGACAACAGGCTGGATTTCGTTAATGCAGGCCATAATAAGCCTTTTATCAGCAGGCAGGGCGGCGATTTTGAAATGTTGCCCTGCAAAGTGAATTTTGTGCTGGGAGCTATGGAGCCTATGCCGTATCATAAGCAGAGCATTTTATTAGAGCCGGGGGACTCTATCTATCTGTATACGGACGGAGTTTCAGAGGCTATGAACCCGGAGGAGGAACTGTTTGGCGATGAACGGATCGGCATGGCATTGAACAGCAGTCCCGGGAAAGAGGACCCGGAAGATTTAGTGGATCATATGTACCGGCAGATCGAGGCGTTTGCTAAAGGCGCCGAGCAGTCGGATGATATTACCATGCTGTATGTGTCAAGGATTGCAAACGCTCAGGCAACCTGAATGGTTCCTGGGAGATTATAGTTATACTCACGAGCATAAACGGTTTCGAAATTGTTATTGTAAGAATAACAGTGCAGGAAGGTGAAAATAAGGATGAAAGTAGTGTTTTGGGGAATTCGTGGTTCTGGGGCCGCAGTGGGGAAAGAGTATGAAGAGTATGGGGGAAATACGAGCTGTGTGTCGGCAGAGTGGGGGAATCACCTGATTATCTTTGATGCAGGAACCGGAATCAGTAAGCTGGGGGAGAGTCTTGTCCGGCGGGGATTTACAGGGGAGATCCATCTGTTTTTAAGCCATTTCCATCTGGACCATATCTGCGGTCTTCCTTTGTTCGGCCCGGCTTTTTCTTCGAAAGTGAGGATCCATATTTATGGAAATACAACGGATCCCGGTGGGTTGAAAGGGTGTGTAAGCCGGGTGCTTTCACCGCCCTACTGGCCGGTGGCGCCGGATTGTTATGGAGCGCGGATGGTCTGGCACGACTTGAAGCCGGGAAAGCAAGGGCAGGCGGAAGTCATGGAAGATAAGGACAGCACAGCGGCCTGGATGGTGAAGGCTTTGCCATCGGCCCATCCCAACGGAGGATTGATATACCGGCTGGAGGCGGCAGGACGGTCTGTAGTGTATGGGCTGGATTGTGAATTGCCGGAGGAGTTTTGGGAGATTTACAGGGATTTTGCCTGCGGGGCAGATCTTTTGATCTTTGACGCGGCTTACTCTGAGGAAGAGTATCCGAAGGTAAAGGGATTCGGCCATGCTACCTGGCAGCAGGGTGTCGCTATGGCAAGGCATACAGGAGCGGTCCGGACGGTGTTTGCCCATCATCGCAGGGAAAGGACGGATAAGGAACTGGAAGCGCTGAACCAAATCGTGCTTGGGCAGGAGCCGAAGATGTGTTTTGGGAAGGAAGGCATGGAGATTTTATTGCAGGAGGCGTGAAGTGAATCAGAGACGTTTTGTGAAAAAACTGGTGATAGGTATGATGGCGCTGGTTTTTTTGGGAGCGAATGCAAAGGCTATGGCAGAAGAGGCGGCTGAGAGCAGGAAGCTGTCCGTTTTGTCGGTGAAAGGGGAAAATGGTTCGATCATAAAGGGAGGAACCAGGGAGATCCGTGCAGCGGCAGGGATGCGTCTGGGGCAGGGGTCTAAGGTCAAGACCGGGGCGGCTTCACAGATTTATCTGGAAGCGGACAATGACAAGGTAATGAAGCTGGACAGTTCCAGTGTGGCGGAAGTTACAGGGGCTTCGTCCAAAAAGCTGAAAATCACGTTAAAAAGCGGTTCTCTCTTTTTTAATGTGGATCGGAAGCTGGCTGAAGATGAGGAGCTGACCTTTGATGCGGCGCAGACCTCTATGAGTATTCGGGGAACCGGAGGGCAGCTTTCCTTCCAGGAAGGGAATCTGGTATTTTCCCTGGCAGAAGGCTCTGTGGACTGGCAGATCGGCAATGAAACGGTCCATGTGGAGGCCGGCGAGCAGGTGGTGCTGCGTCAGGTGAAAGATGGGGAGGAACTGGAACAGAACGGAATGAATTCCATCTATGAGCTGCTTATAAAAAAGGAACTGGAGTGGCGGGAACTGGACGCATTTGGCCTGGAGACCATGATGGAGCTGGTGCGGGACGGGCGGCTGGATGCCACTGCTATCGGGTATGACCAGGAGGCAGACAGGCAGGAGGCCCAGGAGCTTTTGAAGAAAAAGCAGGAAGAAAAAAGACTGGAGGAAGAAAAGAAGCAGGAACAGGCTGAGGAGCAGAAGAAAAAGAAGGAGAACAACATAGGAAACCAGTCCTGGAGGCAGGACGGGCGGCCGCCGGCAGAGAAGAGCGACGGGGCAGGAGGCTCTCGTATTGGAGTGCCGGTGAGGGAGACGGAGGCAGAGACTACGGAAGAGGAGACTACGGAGGCGGTATCAACGACCACCGAGCCGGAGTCGACAGAAAGCGGCTCGACAGATAATACAAGTGATCCGTCAACAGGGGGGGATTCTTCATCCTCACCGTCGACAGATACAACGTCATATAATTCAACAAATGCCAAAACTGCCGCGTCAAATACAACAGTTTCTTCCGCAAACAGAGATACTTCCTCCACAAACGGAAAGACTGCTTCATTGACAAACGACAATGCTTTATCGGTTGGAAATACTCAACCAAAACAGAATAGCCAGCCAAAACAAGACAGCCAGCCGGAAGAAAATAACCAGCAAAGCGAAGATAAGCGATCGGAAAAAGATAATTCGTCAGGCGATGACGGCCGGTCAGGTGAAGACAGTCAGCCGGCAAACGATAACCAGTCCGGCAATAATAGTCCATCCGGCAGCGATAGCCAGTCGGGCAAAGACAGCCAATCCGGCAGCAATAGTCAGTCAGGCAAAGACAGCCAGTCGGGCAAAGACAGCCAGCCGGAAAAAGACAGCGGATCAAATAATAACAGCCAATCAAACAATGGGAATTCTTCAGGCGGAGATAACCTGAACGACGAGAAAGCCTCGTCTTCTCATACAAAATCCCAGCAAAACGCTTTGATTCCTACGCCGTAAATAAGGAACCGCATGGAGGGAGGGGGACAGCCTGATGGAATCCTGTCATCATAAAATGACGGCAGATACAGGGAACAAATTTTACAGATACCTGCCTGGTGTCGTGCTGGCTGCCATAATATTTCTCTATTCAGTCATAGCCTTGCGTGACCTGGGGTATTCTTACGCCCCATCCACCTCCTGGCAGGCGCAGGGAAAAGGAAGCCGGATTGAGCTGGATTTCGGAAAAGATATTTTTATCGGCGGTTTCCGGTATTATCTCGGCAATTATGAACATCGTGAATTTTCTTTGGAGATTGGAAGCGGTGAGCCAGTTCAATGGGAATCCCTGGGAACGGTACGTTTTGACCGGGTGTATCAGTGGAGCAGTACGAGTGTGAACCGCAGCGGGCGTTATCTGCGCCTGACATCGGAAAAACAGTTTTCCGAATTGAAGGAGCTGATTGTGTATGACCGCAGCGGTGAGAATCTCATTCCGGAAAACGCTGCCTCTTACCAGGAGCTTTTTGACGAAGCTTATATGTATCCGGGCTACATCACTTTCCGGTCGGGAACGATTTTTGACGAATTGTTTTTCGGAAGGACTGCTTATGAGTATCTTCATGGACTGCAGTCTTATGAAGATACTCATCCTCCCTTAGGGAAAATTCTTATATCCATCGGAATTGCTGTCTTTGGCATGAATCCCTGGGGGTGGCGGGTCATGGGAACTTTATCCGGAATCTTGATGCTTCCTCTGGCATGGGCGTTTGCCAGGCGTGTTTTAAAAAGTTCCTGGATGGCCTGCAGCGTCGCGGCGCTTCTTGCATTTGATTTTATGCATTTTACCCAGACCAGGCTGGCTGGAGTAGACGGATTTCTTGTATTGTTTATCTGGACATCATATTACTTTGTTTTTCGGTACTGGGAGGAGATTCGGGACGGGGAGGGAAGAGGATGGCGGTTCCTTCCGCCGGCAGGGTTTTTTCTGGGAATGGCTGTCAGTTGTAAATGGTCCGGATTTTACGCCGGGGCCGGGATGGCGCTTATTTTATTCGCAATTTTTATTGCAGGATTGAGAAAAGGGACTTTGTCCGGAAAATATTTGAGACAGACCTTTTGGGTGTGTGCAGGATCTTTTTTTATCATACCTGCAGCAGTCTATGTGGTCAGTTATTTTCCATATATTCCGCCAGGCGGGAAAAACGGGCTGTGGCAGGATATGTGGATGAACCAAAAAAATATGCTTGCTTACCATGTCAATGTTTCTTCTTCTCATCAATATGCTTCCCCATGGTATCAATGGCCTTTGATGATTCATCCTTTTCCTTTTTTCAGGAATTACAGGGGGGATATGGCGGAGGCTGTTTTTGCCATAGGAAATCCTGTTGTGTGGTGGAGTGGGGCGGCGTCTTTTTTCCTATGCCTGTATAAGGTCATGGATAAAAGAGACAAGATGGCAGCTTTTTTGTGTACCATATATCTGGCTCCGCTGCTGCCATGGATTTTTGTACATCGCAGTTCCTTTTTATACCACTACTTTCCCTGTGTTTTCCCTTCGATTCTTTGCACGGCGTATTGCTGCAAAGCCGGAAAGAAAGGAAAATTCTGTATGGGAGGACTGGTGCTGGGCGCCGGGGCGGCATTTTTGATGTTTTATCCGATTCTGGCAGGGCAGATGGTAAAGATCCATTATATAGAGACATGGCTCAACTGGCTGCCCGGATGGGGGCTGGCAGACTGAAAATGTATCAGCATTTAAGGAATGAAGGGAGAGAGTAAAGAAGGATGAAGAAAAAGGGATGGATTCTGACGGCGGTTATTTTGCTGGCAGGGGGGATCGTGTCAGAGGGGTATGCCGCGCCGGATCCGGAAAATAAGCTTATTACTTTGGCCGGGGTGCCGGGAGACGGCAACAGAGATGGTTCCGGCCAGGAGGCCAGATTTGCCGGTCCTATGGGGATTGCCATGAATGGGAACGCCGTGTTGATTGCCGATACGGATAATAATCAGATCCGCAGTTATCATGGAGACCGGGTGACTACCTATGCAGGGACAGAATCCGGCCTGGATGAATATGGCCACGACTGGGGGGGATATCAGGATAATTATTCCGACAGGTCGATTTTTAATAAGCCGTCCGACTGTGCTGTGCTGACAGACGGCAGGATTGCCGTGGCTGACCGGGAAAACCACAGCATACGGATTCTGGAAAAGAACCGGGTCTATACTCTGGGGGGAAGCGGGGAGGCAGGTTATCAGGAACGGGGCGCCATGCGGGCCAATGTCAAGGGAAATGACGGGGGGAAAACCTCCATGTTTAACAGCCCCTCCGGGGTAGCGGCAGGACCGGATAACTTGATTTATGTAGCAGATACGGGAAATCACTGTATACGGGGAATCCGGCAGGATGGATCGTCTTTTTTGGTGGCCGGGACACCGGGAGAGGGAGGATATCAGGACGGGGATGTATTTTCCGCCCGGTTTACGGAACCTTTTTCCGTGGCGGCAGGGCCGGACGGAGCCCTCTATGTGGCGGACATGGGAAACCAGAGGATCCGGAAGATTTATGACGGCCAGGTGACAACGCTGGCAGGGACGGGAACGGCACGGGACGAAGATACGGGATATGTGGAACCGGCAGAAGACAGGGAAGGACAGACCGGCTTCTGCTATCCTTTGGGGATCTGCGTGGCAGGAGATACGGTAATCGTTGCAGACACCGGAAATCATCGGATCTGTGCCATAGCTCCCTGGGGGGAGACGGAGGTCATAGCCGGCAATGGAGAGGCGGGATTTCAGGACGATGCAGCCCGGGATGCCAGGCTTCACAGCCCGGGAGATGTGGCATGGTCAGAGGGAATGCTCTATATTATGGACACGGGAAGCAGCGCTTTGCGGGTGATGAGATTTGACCCGGAGGAATGGCTGAAGGGACGGAAAGGGCAGATGGAATGAAAAAAGACAGGATTTCCAGGGCCGCTGCTGCTTTGGCGCCTGCGGCGTTGATTCTGGTCCTCCAGGGGGCAGGGGTCTTTTCCGGAACGGACATGCGGCTGAAGGATTACCGGTATCAGAAGGGAGGCCTTATAGATCCGGACATTTATGTAATTGGCATTGACGAGGAAACGATGATAAAGTACGGGGCCTGGCAGAATTTCAGCAGGAGCGGTACGGCCCGTCTGTTAGAGCAGCTAAACGGGGATCCTGACCTGGCTCCGTCAGTCATTGGGCTTGACGTGGGCTTTTTCGGGGAGACAAATCCGGAGGCAGACCAGGCTTTGGCAGAGGCGGCGGCATTACAGGATAATGTGGTCACTACTTCCTACGCCACTTTTGGCAAGGCTATCGAAGATGACGGCGGCGGATTCTCCGTAAAGGAGCAGGTAGTCACCTATGAACAGCCTTATGACGCCCTGAAGGAAAATGTGTCCTGGGGGTTTAGTAATGTTCCCCTGGATTCTGACGGGATTGTGCGCCATTCTATGGGCCGTATTCTTGTGGGAGAAGATATCCGGTATAGCTTTGCGGCTGAATTATACCGGAAATATGTGGGAGACCTGCCTTCACAGGTGTCAAGGCGGGAATCCATGAGTTATATCCCCTTTACCGGAAAGCCTTATGATTACTATGGCTCGGAGACGGCAGGGCTTTCTTTTGCCGCCGTGGCAGACGGGGAGATTCCCGCGGAACTGTTTGCCGGGGCCATTGTCCTGGTCGGCCCCTACAGCACCGGCATGATGGACTCTTATTACACGGCCATTGACCATGCGGTACCCATGTATGGAGTGGAGGTGCATGCGAATATTCTTCAGGCAATGCTGGAAGACAACAGGAAAACAGAGCTTCCAAAGGCGGCCGGACTGGCGATCACCGCCGTGCTGCTGCTTGTAATGGCAGGCGTCTCCATAACGGGAAAAATGAAAACGAGGGTATTTGCGGCGGCGGTTTTAGCGGCCGGATACTGGATTGGGGCCGGCGCCGCCTACGAGAACGGATATGTGCTGCCTCTTTTGTATCCTCTGGCGGCAATTGTGGTAAGCCTGGTCTTTTATGTGGCGGAAAGCTATGTGCGGGAGCGCATGGCGAAAAAGCACCTGCAGCAGATTTTCGGGAAATACGTGTCCGGGCAGGTGGTTTCCAACATTTTGAAGGAAGGGGAAGCTGCTTTAAAGCTTGGGGGACAGAAGAAGGATATCGCAGTGCTTTTCGTGGATATCCGGGGCTTTACTCCTCTGTCAGAATCCCTGCCTCCGGAAAAGGTAGTGGAGATTTTAAACCAGTATCTGGAACTGACTACCAGTGCGGTGTTTGGCAATGAAGGGACGGTAGATAAGTTTATCGGAGATGCAACCATGGCCATTTACAATGCTCCCATGAATCTGGACGATTATGTATACCGGGCGGTCAAGACCGGGCTGGATATGGTGGAGGGAGCAAAAAAATTAGAAAAGAAACTGGAACAGATCACGGATAAAAAGGTTGGTTTTGGAATCGGAGTCAATTGCGGGGACGCTGTTATCGGAAATATCGGCACCAGCCGCCGCATGGACTATACGGCTATCGGCAACACGGTCAATACGGCGGCTCGGCTGGAGAGCCAGGCAAAGGCGGGGGAAGTGCTGGTCAGTGAAGAGGTGTACCAGAGAGTGAAGGACCGGTTTATATTTGAATATCTGGGAGAGAGGAAACTGAAGGGAATTGCAGAGGAAGCAAAGATCTATCGGGCGAAAGGGATAAAGTAAAGAGGGAAGAGGCTGTCGGGAAATGTTAAAGTCCGTTTTCCGGCGCCCCTTCCCTTTCTTTATGAATCGCGGCTTTACTTTTTATGTTTTCTGCCCTATAAT
>CATKXR010000013.1 GCA_949840805.1 uncultured Lachnospiraceae bacterium
TATAATAAGCGGTAGATACAAACTCATCTCTTTTCGTGTGGATTTTTGTTTCGACGCTTAAATTATACCGCAAAGAGACTGAGTTTGTATTTTATTTTTCAAAAATTAAAAAGTTGTAAACTGGTGTTTAATAAATGAAAAATATCTGTAAAAAAACATAACAGATGTATAAATTATGGAGGAAAGAGCAATGGATATTAAAGAAAAGATCAACGAGATTGTAGAGGAAATTTCAAAGAATCCTAATATTAAAGAGCAGTTTGAAAAGGAACCCGTAAAAGTAATAGAAAAAGTAATTGGCATTGACCTGCCGGATGATGTTGTGATGAAAATTATTGATGGAGTAAAGGCCAAGCTGACTATGGACGGAGTATTTAAAGCCGCTGATGCTTTGAAGGATATATTTAAGTAAATGTTGCTTTTTTGAAAGGTAAATGATTTTAGGTTTTTACTTGAATAGGGGATGTCTGAGAATCATAAAACTAAGGCCAGCCCTGATTAAAGGGCTGGCTGTCTTGATTGATTAGATGGATAATTAACCTGTAGCCTGATTGTGTTCAAGCCATGTTCTATTTTCCGTACTTTGACCCCATGCTTCAAGAGCTAAATCATAAGTATCAGAAACTTTGTCTTTGATTTCCCTCATTTCCTTTCTTAAATCTCGTTGACCGACTTTTAAAGCAGATATATCCGCTTCTATTTTGATATTGCTGTCTTTTAAAGAGGAAATACCCGCTTCCATTTTGATATTGCTGTCTTTTAAAGAGGAAATATCCGTTTCCATTTTGATATTGCTGTCTTTTAAAGAGGAAATATCCGCTTCCATTTTGATATTGCTGTCTTTTAAAAAGGAAATATCCGTTTCTATTTTGATATTGCTGTCTTTTAAAGAGGAAATATCCGTTTCTATTTTGATATTGCTGTCTTTTAAAGAGGAAATATCCGCTTCCATTTTGATATTGCTGTCTTTTAAAGAGGAAATATCCGTTTCTATTTTGTCAAGTCTGCTATTGATAGGCTGTAATAGTGTTGCAATAGCTTGTAAATCTTCATTTGTCAAGGCCATTTTATCACTCTCCTTTATTTTTTATGTAGATGTTTGCCTAAGCCAACTCTTGCAATTTATCACTATAATCAACTACTGTTTTTTATGATATCAATATTAGCGTGTATGTTACCAATTTGTTCAATATTTATCAGGCATATCAGATATTACTAACAACAAGTTATTATCATTCATCCGGGTATATCCCCTTTTTTAAGCTGAGAACATTGTATCACATCCAAAGCGCGAAGTCCAGTATTGAAAGACAGGCTGTTATTAAAGGCTGTTTAAGGGTTGTTGTTTAGGCGCCTTGCTATTCACAATTAAAATACTGGCACTCTTTTTTCAGAGGATTCGCTTTTTCCCAAGGATCTTGGTATACTGTTTACAGAAAGCAGATGGAGAAACGGACGCTTTACGCAAAAGGGGGAGCTGGATCATGGATTAGGCAGAATAGAAAATTATCACCCGAAAACGCCTGAAATACAAGAAAAACAGCCAACTTTCAATTATTCCTCAAAGATAACAAAAAATGCGTCTGAGAGGAATCGAACCTCCGCGCATGGCTCCGGAGGCCATCGCTCTATCCACTGAGCTACAGACGCATTTCTTTCATTATACACGATTTTTTGGGAATTGCAAGAGGATTTATTGATTTTCTATGGTTATTTTGCTATGATAAGGTGTGAAACCTTTTCAGGAGGAAATTTGAATGGACAAAAGACCAGGGGGCCGGCAGGGATTAAAGCCGAACCAGGAGCAGAGGGCGTTTTGGCAGATAATGGCGATTCCACTGATTGTGGTGATATTGATCGTGGTGATACGGATTGCCGACCGTCCGGATAAAGTGAAAAAGGAACAGGCAAAGTCACCTGTGCCAACAGTAGCGGCATTGGAGACAGGGGTAACGGCCGCAGTGATAATAGAGGAGGAGCTGGAGCGTCTGCCGGAGGAGCCGGGGGATGAGCCGGATGAAGAATCATCTACAGAAGCAGAGAATGAGACGAAGCCGGAAGAATCGGATCCGTTTGCTACGGAACGTTTTCAGAGAGATGGTGTTCCGGAGATACTGGATTTGATGAAGAACTATTTCCAGGCAAGAATTTCGGCAGATGCCGAAGGGATGAATCGTCTTTATGGTATTGAAGGACTTTCCTCTCAGGAATTGGATGCCCAGACTGTCCGGATGAGGAGCAATTCCAAATATATACAGGACTTTGAGAATATTGCTACTTATGTAATGGAGAGTACAGAGCCGGATTCCTGGCTGGTGTATGCAGTGACAGATATTAATTTTTACACATCAAAAACCAGGGCGCCTATGGTTATGTGGTGCTATGTAAAAAAGGGAGAAGACGGCGTTTACCGGATTGTAAATAACCGTGACGTGTCGCCCCAGGCATTACAATTTATACAGGAAGCTAATTATTCTGCCGAAGTGAGAAATCTGGCAGCAGATGTAAACAGACGGCTCAGGGAAGCATTGACATCGGACGAAAACCTGAATCAGGTATATGGCGTGCTGAGGGACGGCTCACCGGTTTGGGATGGCACAAAAGAAACGGAGCCGGAAGTATCGATTATGGGGGAAACTGCCGGGACGGGGCAGGAGAGCGGTTCGGATAGTGTTTCGGTAAGCAGTTTGGAAGAAACAGAGGGAGTGACCGCAGGAGAGCCGGAAGGAGAGTCAGGCGACGAGGCAGCAGGCTCAGGCAGCGAGGAAGGAGGATCAGGCGACGAGGCAATAGGCTCAGGTAGCGAGGCAGCAGGATCGGATGGCGAAACAGAAGCCGGAATGGAAAATGGGCCGACAGAGTGACCATAGGAGAGAATTGTGCAATAATCGGCCGGAAGGCTTTGTGTATCATGGAGAAAAGAATGAATAATAGTATGGATGTAAAAGATTTTTATTTCGATTTGCCTCAGGAGCTGATTGCCCAGGATCCTTTGGAAGACCGTTCGGCGTCCCGGCTTCTGGTGATGGACAAGAATACAGGTGAGATCTGGCATCGGGGATTTCGCGATATTACAGAGTACCTTTATCCGGGAGACTGCCTGGTGATTAATGACACGAAAGTGATCCCGGCCAGGCTGTTTGGCGTGAAGGAGGATACAGGGGCAAAAATTGAGGTTTTACTTCTTGTCCGGAGAGATAAGGATATTTGGGAGACTTTAGTAAAGCCGGGCAAAAAATGCAGGGAAGGAACAGTGCTTTCCTTTGGTGACGGTTTACTGAAGGGAACGGTACTTGACGTGGTGGAGGAAGGGAACCGATTGATCCGGTTTCAATATGAGGGGATTTTTGAAGAGGTGTTAGACCAGTTGGGACAGATGCCCCTTCCGCCTTATATCACTCATGAATTGAAAGATAAGAATCGCTACCAGACCGTGTATGCCAGGCATGACGGTTCGGCGGCGGCTCCTACGGCCGGACTGCATTTTACAGAGGATATTCTGAAAAAGATTCAGGATATGGGAGTGGAGATCGCCCACGTGACACTGCATGTAGGCCTCGGCACTTTTCGTCCGGTAAAAGTGGAAAACGTGTTGGAACACCACATGCATTCGGAATTTTATATGGTGGAGGAGCAGGAGGCAGATAAGATCAACCGGGTGAAGGCGTCCGGGGGAAAAGTGGTATGTGTGGGAACCACAAGCTGCCGGACAATCGAATCGGCTGCCGGAGAAGACGGTGTCCTGAAAGCGGGAAGCGGATGGACGGATATTTTTATTTATCCAGGATACCAATTTAAAATTTTGGATAGGCTGATCACGAATTTTCATTTGCCGGAGTCTACTTTGGTGATGTTGGTGTCAGCACTGGCCGGGAGGGAACAGGTGATGCATGCATATCAGGAAGCGATTCGGGAAAAATACCGGTTTTTCAGTTTTGGGGATGCGATGCTCATTCAGTAAAAACCAATAATGCATATTTGTGAACAGAATAATGGATGTCGGATTTTGCCAGAAGTCCTTATGCTTAACAAAAGAGATTTGAAATAGAACATTTTAAATCTCTTTTATTTTGTATTGACACATGAGAGCTAATAAGCTATCATATAAACAGATGAAGGAGAAAGCATAATGTACGAGGTTCATTTTTATCGGGATGCTAATGGGAATCAGCCAGTCAAAGAATACCTTGACAAATTGGAAGAAAAGTCCTTAAAAAGCAAAGACGCAAGAATAAAATATAATAAAATCGACCAATATATCGGAATATTAATGGAACATGGGACAGCGGCAGGAGAGCCGTATGTAAAACATTTAGATGGGGAAATATGGGAACTGCGTCCGCTGAGAGACAGGATTCTGTTTTTTGCATGGGATGGAAATTCATTTATTTTGTTAAGCTATTTTGTGAAAAGCACACAAAAGACGCCAAAAAGAGAGATTGAAAAGGCGAAAAGGTTAATGGAAGATTTCAGGGAAAGGAGCCGGGAGAATGGATAATGGAAAGAAAATCTCTCCAATGGGGGAAAGTTGGAGCGAATACCGAAAGAAGCATTATACGGCGGAAGAAATTGCAGAAAATGATTTGATGGTTAAGCTGGTTGGGGAAGTAATAAAGACTAGAAAGGAAAAGCATATATCGCAAAGGGAATTGGAGAATATGACAGGGGTTAAGCAGTCTGTGATTGCAAGAATGGAAAGTGGAAAAACGGACCCCCAGCTATCAACAATTTTAAAATTGTTGGTATCTATGGGAAAAACGCTTACAATTGTTCCTCTGGAGCTGCCTGAAAAATAGGATGCTTTCTTAATATTTCAGGATGTATAGTCCTTGTAACTTCCCAAACGTGCATTTTGGGGTGTAACCGTACAACATAGGGGGTGCCATGCTCATATATTAGTCTTAAAATCGTATATTTATAGAGGTTGCCTGTATTCTAGCCTATTGGCATTTATGGTAAATGGATGATTTTGTGAGATAAAATGGCGCAAATTTATAGGAGCATATCTTGTTAAGCGAAATCGGGAAAGGAATCGCTATGGAATCCGTCCGTCTGAATAAATATTTAAGTACACAGGGAATCTGCTCCCGCAGGGAAGCGGACCGGAGAATTGAAGCAGGAGAGATTACGATAGATGGCAGACCGGCAAAAATGGGGGAGCGGGTCACTGGCCAGGAGAGGATTTGCTGGAAGGGAAAGATGATTGGAGATGCTGGCAGCGGACAAAAGGCCGAGCCGGTTCTTTTGGTGGTAAATAAGCCAAGAGGAGTGGTCTGTACGGTCTCCGATAAGGACCGGGCGCCTAATATAGCAGAGCTGGTGGGATATCCGTCCCGCATCTATCCGGTGGGAAGGCTGGATAAGGATTCGGAAGGCATGGTTCTTATGACAAACCAGGGAGAACTGGCCAATCAGATCATGCATGCGGGAAATTTTCATGAAAAGGAATATCTGGTGACAGTGGATCACCCTTATAATGAAGCGTTTCTGAAACAAATGCGGGAAGGCGTGAACCTGGAGGAATTAGGGGAGGTCACTCGTCCCTGCGTGGTTGAGCCGGAAGGGACAAGGCAATTTCGGATTATACTGACCCAAGGTCTGAACCGGCAGATCCGGAGAATGTGCGAGGCATTGGGATTTCATGTGGTAAGCCTGAAGAGAGTGCGTATTATGAATATCCGTTTGGGAAAACTGAAAACAGGAGATTTTCGGAAGGTGACAACAGAGGAATGGAGAGAGCTGAAGCAAAGAGTGGGAGAAGTAAAAAGCTGATATGAGAAATATGGAGACCTGTGCAGAAAAGCCGTACAGGATGGAGGGAAAAATGGCGGAAAACAGGGAAAAAGCCGTAAAGCGGATGAAAGAGCTGATCGCTTTGCTTTTGCCGGCGGCAAGGGCATATTATCAGGAAAGCCGGGAACTTATGAGCAATCTGGAATATGACCGGCTGTATGATGAGCTTTCGGAGCTGGAGAAAAATACGGGAATTGTGTTGGCAGGAAGTCCTACTCAAAAAGTAGGATATGAGGTTTTAAGCGAGCTTCCCAAGGAAGCTCACGAGTCTCCTATGTTGTCTCTTGATAAAACCAAGGAAGTTACAGCGCTGCAGGACTGGCTGGGGGACCAGAAGGGAATTCTGTCCTGGAAGCTGGACGGGCTGACCATCGTGCTGACTTATGAGGGCGGGGAACTGGTGAAGGCAGTTACCCGGGGAAACGGGGAAATCGGAGAGGTGATCACCAATAATGCCAGGGTATTTGCCAACGTACCTTTAAGGATCCGCTATGAAGGACAGTTGATTTTGCGGGGAGAGGCTGTGATACGGTATTCAGATTTCGAGCATATTAACGAGGCAATAGGGGATGCAGATGCCAGATATAAGAATCCGAGAAACTTATGCAGCGGTTCCGTGCGTCAGCTTAATAATGAGATCACGGCACGCCGGAATGTAAATTTTGAAGCATTTATGCTGGTGAAAGCAGATGGGGTTGATTTTCATAATTCCCGGAAAGAGCAGTTTGAATGGCTTTGCAGCCAGGGATTTGATGTGGTAGAATACAGGGAGGTGACAAGGGAGACACTGCCGGATGCGGTATCTTTTTTCTCTGAGGCAGTTGTTTCCAGCGATATGCCGTCAGACGGCCTGGTGCTTTTGATGGATGATATCGCATATGGGGAATCTTTGGGACGGACGGCTAAATTCCCCCGGAATTCCATAGCTTTTAAGTGGGCGGATGAGATTCGGGAGACAAAGCTTTTGGAGATTGAGTGGAGCGCGTCCCGAACCGGGCTTATTAATCCGGTGGCGATTTTTGAGCCGGTGGAGCTGGAAGGCACCACAGTCAGCCGGGCCAGTGTCCATAACATCAGCATTATGGAGGCACTAAAGCTGGGAGAGGGGGACACGATCACAGTCTATAAGGCAAATATGATTATTCCTCAGATCGCGGAGAACCTGACAGAGAGCGGAACCGTAAAAATTCCGGAAATGTGTCCGGTATGCCAGGGAAAGACAGAGATCCGCCAGGTAAATGACGTGCGTTCTTTATATTGTACCAATCCGGACTGCCAGGCAAAAAAGATTAAAAGTTTTACCCTCCTGGTGAGCCGGGATGCCCTGAATATTGACGGGCTCTCAGAGGCTACGCTGGAAAAGTTTATTGCGGCCGGTTTTATTCACGAGTATGCGGATATTTTCCATCTGGACCGTCATGAGGAAGCCATTATTACTATGGAAGGATTTGGCAAAAAGTCTTATGACAATCTTATGGCTGCCATAAAAAATGCTTCTCACACGACGCTTCCCAGGATGATTTATGGACTGGGCATTACAGGAATCGGTCTTGCCAATGCGAAGATGCTGTGCCGCACCTTCCGTTCGGATTTTGACGCTATGAGAAAGGCAGAGAAGGAAGAACTTATGGACACGGACGGTATCGGGGAGGTTCTTGCAGACGCATGGATCGGTTATTTCGCATCGGAGAAGAATAACCGCCTGGTGGACGGATTGCTGGCAGAGCTGACCATCGAGCAGGAACCAGAGAGTGAGGAGGAGGCCATATTTGCAGGAAAGGTCTTTGTGATTACCGGGTCAATGGAACATTTTGCCAACCGCAAGGCGCTGCAGGCGGAGATCGAGAAGCGGGGCGGAAAGGCCACAGGCTCTGTGACGGCAAAGACTAGCTATCTCATCAACAATGATGTCACGTCCAATTCGTCAAAAAACAAAAAGGCGAAGGAACTGGGAATCCCCATCATTTCGGAGACGGATTTCCTGAATATGCTGGGAGGGAACGATAATGCCGATCAAAGTACAGAATGATCTGCCGGCCAGGGCGATCCTGGAGTCGGAAAATATATTTGTGATGGATGAGAAACGTGCTTTAAGCCAGGACATCCGTCCTCTGCAGATTTTGATTTTAAACCTGATGCCGGTTAAGGAGGAGACAGAGACGCAGCTTCTGCGGGCTCTTTCCAACACGCCCCTGCAGGTGGACTGCACTTTTTTAATGCTGAGTACCCATGTTTCCAAAAATACATCGGCAAGCCATCTGAATAAGTTTTATTTGACTTTTAATGAGATCAGCAAACGGAAATTTGACGGGATGATCATCACAGGCGCGCCGGTGGAGCATTTGGAATTTGAGGAAGTGTATTACTGGGAGGAATTAAAGATGATTATGGAATGGACGAAAACACATGTCCATTCTACCTTCTACATCTGCTGGGGAGCCCAGGCAGGGCTGTATTACCATTATGGAATTCAGAAGCATAAACGGGAGAAAAAACTGTCAGGCATTTACGAGCATCAGGTGCTGCACCACAAGGTTCCTCTGGTGAGGGGGATGGATGATTACGTGATGGCGCCTCATTCCCGGTATACGGAGGTTTTGCGCAGGGATATTGAGAGACATCCGGAATTGAATATTCTGGCAGAATCACGGGAGGCGGGAGTGCTGTTGGTGATGAAAAGGGACGGAAGCCAGATCTTTGTCCAGGGTCATCCGGAATATGACCGTATGACTCTGAATAATGAATATCATCGGGATCTGAAGAAAGGGCTGTCTCCGGAGGTGCCTTGCAATTATTATGAGGATAATGATCCTTTTGGAAGGCCGATGCTTACCTGGAGAAACGTCTGCAACACGCTCTATGCCAATTGGCTTAATTATTATGTGTATCAGACTACGGATTATATTCTGGATAATGAATAAATTGCCGGCAAACGGCATATACTTCTACCAATGGGATAACTTACCAACCATAACAAGATTCTAAGGAGGGAGTATAACTATGGCGAGAAGAGCGAGAAGAACGCCGTTGGAAAAATGTCAGGATGAGCTCTTGGAGGTACAAGCCAGTATCCGTCAGTACGAGGACTGTCTGGAGACCCTTCGGGAGAGGGAAAAGGAACTTCAGGGACAGATTATGATGGAAAAGTTTAAGGAAGTAAATGAACTGCTGGAGGTCCAGAATATGTCCCTGGATGACCTGAAGGAGCTGCTGGCAGCAGAGGGAAAAAGCGTACAGATCGCGTAAACAAAAGGTGCGGGACATTACAGTCCGCCTGATGAATAGCGAACCGCAATTATGGAATTTATTGGAATTTCCACCGGCAGGGGTGCAGAGGCTGTAAACAGTATTGCAGCGTCTGTTCCCTTGCCTTCTGTGTTTTGGCATGCTATAATAGGAACACTCAGCGAGAGTGATTTTCTGAGAGTGAAGGATATATGGATTTGCAGGTTACTGGAAGGAAAGGATTAGGAAATACATATGGAAATAAGCGATACATTGAATCCAAAGCAGAGAGAAGCCGTTTTGCATACAGAGGGTCCACTTCTGATTCTGGCAGGCGCCGGTTCTGGCAAAACCCGGGTACTGACACACAGGATTGCCTGCCTGATAGAAGAAAAGGGCGTAAATCCCTGGAATATCCTTGCCATTACGTTCACCAACAAGGCGGCGGGAGAGATGCGGGAGAGGGTGGACAGCCTGGTAAAATCAGGGGCGGGAAGTGTCTGGGTCAGTACGTTCCATTCTCTTTGTGTGCGGATATTGCGGCGTTTTATCGAATATCTGGGGTATGAAAATAATTTCAGTATTTATGATGCCGATGACCAGAAGACCCTGATGAAGCAGGTGATTAAGAAGCTGAACCTGGATCCGAAGCAGTATCGGGAAAGACCTATGATGTCGATCATTTCCAGTGCAAAAAATGAATTGATTGATACGGAAACATTTCGGAAAAAAAGCGGAGGCGACTGGAAACTGGGAAAGGCGGCGGATGTCTATGAGGCATATCAGGCGGAACTAAAGAAGAATAATGCCCTGGACTTTGACGACCTGATTTTTAAAACCGTGGATTTGTTCCGGGTTAATGCAGAGGTGCTGGATTATTATCGGGAACGGTTTCGCTATATCATGGTGGACGAGTACCAGGATACCAATACGGCTCAGTTTGAACTTATTGCCTTGCTGGCGGGAAAATATGGAAACCTCTGTGTGGTGGGAGACGACGACCAGTCGATTTATAAGTTCAGGGGAGCCGATATCGGCAATATTTTAAATTTTGAGGAAACGTTTCCAGGAACAAAGGTTATTAAGCTGGAGCAGAACTACCGTTCCACGGCCCATATACTGGATGCGGCCAACGCGGTGATCTGCAACAATAAGGGACGGAAGCAAAAGACCTTATGGACGGCCAATGAAGACGGCCCTTTGGTAATGTTCCGGCAATACGGGCAGGCTTATGAGGAGGCAGAAGGAATTGTGCGTGATATGCTGGCACAAGGACGAAATCTGCGGGATTTTGCGGTGCTGTACCGGACAAATGCCCAGTCCCGGCTTTTAGAGGAAAAATGCATTTCTTATAATATCCCTTATCGGCTTGTGGGCGGGGTGAATTTCTATCAACGCAGGGAGATCAAGGATATTTTATGCTACTTGAAGACGATTGCCAATGGGAGGGACGATCTGGCAGTCCAGAGGATCATCAATGTTCCCAAACGGGGAATCGGCGCATCTTCCATTGGAAAAGTCATGGAATGGGCCGGAAGGCAGGAAACAAGCTTTTATGAGGGATGTGTCCATGCTGCGTCCATACCGGGAATGGGAAAGGCTGCAGGCAAAATTCAGGGATTCGTAAGCCAGATTCAGGATTTTGCCAGAAGAAACCAGGCATGGGAGCTTGGCATACGGCAGGAGGAAGACGTTCCCCAAAACAGAAGATATGGTCTTGAGGGATTGATTCGGGATATTCTGGAAGAGACAGGCTATCGCAGTGAACTGCAGGCAGAGGGAGAAGAGGAGGCAAAGGCACGGCTGGAAAATATCGATGAGCTGATTAATAAAGCCGCCAGCTATTGTGCGGAAAATGAGGAACCAAGTCTCAATGGATTCTTAGAAGAAGTTTCTTTGGTGGCGGATGTTGACCGTATGGACGATTCGCAGGACAGGGTGACGCTGATGACTCTGCACAGCGCCAAGGGGCTGGAATTTCCGGTGGTCTATTTAAGCGGTATGGAGGACGGGTTGTTTCCCAGTTCCATGTCCATTATGTCAGACGACCCTACCGACATAGAGGAAGAACGAAGGCTCTGTTATGTGGGAATCACCCGCGCCAGAGAACGCCTGACCATGACGGCGGCCAGGATGCGTATGAGTAAAGGAGAAACACGTTATTCTAAGGTCAGCCGCTTTGTGGAGGAGATTCCCGGTGATCTTGTGGACACCATGTCGCCAGGCGCAAGAGCTAATGCTAATGCTTCCTCAAATGCAAGGTATGAGGAAAAAAAGTTTGACGGCAGGCAGTTTAAGCCTCAGACGGTTGTCGGAGGCAGGACGCCGGGATTCGGAAAAGAGTTCACCATTCAAAAAGCATCAGCCTTGGAGTATGGAGCCGGAGACCGGGTACGCCATGGGAGATTTGGAGACGGAACAGTGCAGTCGGTGACAGACGGGGCAAGAGATTTTGAGGTAGCAGTGGAATTTGACCGGTTTGGAGTAAAGAAAATGTTTGCTTCCATTGCCAAGTTGGAGAAATTGTGATATTTTTTTATTTTTTGAATAAAATAGGATAGTAAAAAAGGAAAAGTAATGGTATAATAGGAACACTTAGCGAGGTGTTTCACGAGCTTAGTGTAAGGAATGCCTGTCCATATGGAATCCGGAGTTATATGGTAAGTGAGAGGACATGGCATTCATCAGCACATTTATACCCGTGAGCCGGATGATTTGCCAGCACAGTTCTCATATTTCCATGGAATATACCTAATCATTTGGCAAATAAGTATACTCGCGAGTATAAAAATGTGTCATGACGATAGAAAGGACGTGAATGAGATGGGAAGGTTTGACACGGTGAGCAAGGATGCGCTGAATCGTGTGGAAGAGATCATTAATTCTACCAAGCTGAATGATTTCTTGCACAGAAAAGAGGAAGAGGAGAAGAAGAAGAATTGTATTCTTTGGGTATTAGCTATTATTGGTGCGGTTGCAGCGATTGCAGCAATTGCATATGGCGTGTACCGTTTCTTTACTCCGGATTATCTGGAAGATTTTGAAGACGATTTTGACGATGATTTTGATGATGACTTCTTTGAAGACGAGGAGGACAATACAGCCGCCGAGGATAAGAAAGAGGAAGAATAAGGACGGGGCGTGTCTCATTTGATGGGGACACGCTTTTTCTTTTTACGGCAGAGGATGTTTTGCGAAACGGATAGAAAGAATATGGGAGGGACTTAGAAATGAAAAAAGGAGAAATACATGAGGGAATTGTGGAATCCATTGATTTTCCAAACAAGGGGATTCTTTTGACGGATGGGGAGAGGGTGATTGTCAAAAATGCTCTTCCCGGGCAGAGAATCAGATTTGCCGTCAACAAAAGACAAAAGGGCAGGGCTGAAGGCCGGTTGCTGGAAGTTCTGGAAAAGGCAGCCCTGGAGAAAGAAACGGGCATATGCCCTCACTTCGGAATTTGCGGGGGTTGTTTGTATCAGAGTCTTCCCTATGAGGAGCAGTTGAAAATAAAAGCCAGACAGGTGAAAGAGATGGTGGAAAAGGCCTGTGGGAACTGGAATTTTGAAGGAATAAAGGGAAGCCCGGTTTCTGAAGGTTATCGGAATAAGATGGAATTTTCTTTTGGCGATGAATATAAGGACGGTCCCCTGGCATTGGGAATGCACCGGCGGGGCAGTTTTTATGATATTGTGACAACACGTGATTGCCAGATCGTGCATCCTGATTTTTGTCGCATTCTGGAAGTGACGCTGGATTATTTTGCAGGCGCGGGAATACCATATTATAAGAAACTGCAGCATAGGGGATATCTTCGCCATCTTCTGGTGCGCAGGGCAGTGAAGACAGGAGAAATCCTGGCAGGATTGGTGACGACAACACAGACGGATTGGCAGACAGAAGGAGAGGGTGTTTTCCAGGGTACGGATACACATCTGAAGATACAGGAAGAGAAGAGAGAAAAGGAGCTGTTGGCCGGATGGAGGCAGGCCCTTGAAAAGGCGGAGCTGGCCGGTACATTTGCCGGGATTCTTCATATTAAAAATGACAGCTTGTCAGATGTGGTCCGCAGTGACGAGGTGGAAGTATTATCTGGCAGGGACTATTTTTATGAGGAACTTTTGGGGACGAAATTTAAGATTACTCCGTTTTCTTTTTTTCAGACGAATTCCCTGGGGGCTGAGGTCCTGTATGAGACAGTCCGGGAGTATGTGGGGGACACCAAAGATAAGGTAGTGTTTGATCTGTACAGCGGAACCGGGACGATTGCACAGATCACTTCTCTGGTGGCTGACCGGGTTGTGGGGGTGGAGATTGTAGAGGAGGCTGTGGAGGCGGCGCGGGAGAATGCCCTGGCCAACGGGTTCAATAACTGTGAATTTATTGCAGGGGATGTGCTGAAGGTGGTGGGAGAGATCGAGGAAAAGCCAGATGTGATTATACTGGATCCGCCTCGTGACGGGATTCATCCAAAGGCGCTGCAGAAGATCATTGGATTCGGGGTGGAACAGATCGTCTATGTGTCGTGTAAGCCTACCAGCCTGGTGAGAGATCTGGAGGTGCTGATGGGGAATGGGTATCAGGTGGAGAAGGGGTGCTGCGTGGACATGTTTCCGCATACCGGGAATATAGAAACTATAGTGGCTTTAAGGCGCATAAAATAAGAGTTTTCAAGGGTTTTCAGGATGCAAAAGGATAGTTTGCAACCATATTTATGAAAATGTGCCATGGGTATAAAAATAACGCTGAACTATTAAGCTTTGGTGGATTCTATAGTAGTAGGAGAATATAAATACGGGAGAAGAACATGGCGGAATTAACATCTATGATGAATATTGGCAGGGAGATGGCAAAAAAGCTGGATTCCGTGGGAATTGATTCGGCGGAAGAATTGCTCCGTTTGGGCGCGGAGCAGGCTTTCCTGAAATTGAAGGGACGGTATCCGAATGTCTGCCTGGTTCATTTATATGCGCTGGAAGGTGCGGTCTGCAATTTGGAGTTCAACAGCCTTTCGGAAAGCAGGAAAAAGGAACTGAAAGAGTTCAGTGATTTTTTGAAGAGCTGACACCGGGGCTCAATGTAAAAATTTCTTGAACTCGAGATAGGAATGTTATATAATTTAGACAGTCAGATAACAACGGTTCAGCTTTTTCATTAAAATGAAAAGTGAATATAGTTGAAGAAAACAGTTATACGGCGGTAATTGGTGTAGAAAGCAGAGAGGGAGATTCACATGAAAAGAAAGATTTTAACAGCCATTTTGGCAGGAGCCATGACATTTTCCATGGGGATGGCAGCTTTTGCCGAATTGGAACAGGACGGAGCCGAGGTTGTAAATGGTGCGGTCCAGGAAGAGAATGCAGAGGCAGCCGATTCTGGAAACACAGAAACAGTTAATACCGGAAGTTATGACCCACAGTATCCTCTGGCAGGCATGCTGGATCAGTTAGGACTGAATTTTGCAAGGGATTCTGCTGGTGCGGATATGTTGTACTGGTCAAAAATGTACCAGAACTGGATGATTGGTTATGACGAGGGGCCTGAATTTATATGGAAAAAATGTAAGGAAGAAAACACTCTGAAATATTGGCATGTGCCGGAAAACTATGACGAAATGCTTGCGATAGCAAAATTGGCAGGAAGGACAGATATCCATCTTCCTTATGCAGACGAGGCAAAGGCAGAAGCTCTGGCTAATAATATCCGGGAATTTATGAAGACATTTCCCGATTGGAAAACAGCGTCTGAGTATGATAAGGCGGTACATATTTTCAAATGGATTACGCAGGCAGAGTACGATAAACAAACTCACAATGAAATGTATAATCCTGATGAATATAATCCGGAAGAAGTCGGAAAAAACATATACAGCTCTTATGGATGCCTGATTGACAAACAATGTGTGTGCAGCGGTTATACCAGCGCTGCCCAATTGCTGGCCGCATGTGTGGGCCTGGAATATATGCCGGCTGTTGAGCTGGTATTTAAAGGCCATGTATACCCGGTATTTAAAATTAATGGGGTCTGGCTGTCTTGTGAACCTACTAACGGCTCTGATTATCAGTTTTTTGAAATATATGATGTTTATTATCAACCTCCCAATGATGCAGCTACCGGCGGAAAGAGGGGGAGCGAAGAAGATGTAAAAACTGACCGTGCATATAATATAAAGAACTTTTTATATAACCAGGGTTATGTTGTTCCGACCAAGCTGAAGGGCAAATTTGGTTTTGATTCTTCGCTCATTTCTTCTGCAGGAAGGTACAGAGACCATCTTGACTTTGGCCTTTACGAAAACAGCGGGGAAACATCTTCAGAAGAAACCGTCAAGATAATCGATCCATGCGGGCATTTTCCGGCAGAAAAACTGTGGAAAAAGTAACAGGATTTGGAAAAACGGATCATTGACGGACTTTAATTGATTTGACATCTTGACATCGCATGGAAGGGACTGCTGCACGATATATCGTGTAGAACTGTTATTTTGCGACAGTCCCTTTCTGTCTGTGTGCGCCTGCGGCACACGTTTCTGGAGCAAAATTGCTTATAGGGAGCGATTATTTTACCGGGATTCCGGCGATGCCGCAGCAGGAACCGTTTCTGTGTATCTTACAGTTCCGTCTTCTTTATAACTGGTTCCATAAGAGATCTGTTCCATATATTGAAAAAATTCACGCCGTTTTTCTTCCTCTGACAGCATTTTCGTGTATCCTGCCCCGGAGGTTCCCGGAAGCAGGCGCAATGTGGGCTCTGTGTCATCCTGGCAGTTTTCCCATGTCACCTGCAGGAGTGCTGTGCGGGGAATGGAACTTCCAAAAATAAAATTCCCCAGGCTGTATACAATCGCTTTTCCCTTGTAATATTCAATGCCCTGCAGCACATGGGGATGGGAGCCTACTACCAGATCTGCCCCTGCATCGATCATCTGTTTTCCCATGGCTCTCTGATATTCCTGCGGCCTTTCATCTCGTTCGATTCCCCAGTGGATACATACCACAACAATATCATGGTCCTGTTTTCTGGCCTTTATCTCTTCTAAGAGTATTGTCATGTCATAAGCTGACAGCATTCCTGGATGCTGCCTTCCGGCAGCCCAATCTGCCACAGGTATTACTCTGGTTGCCCCGATCACGGCGATTTTCTTCCCTTTCCTTTCTATCGATATGGGGCGTCTGGCTTCCTCCAGGTCGGCTCCTGCTCCTGTGTGCAGAATACCGGCGCCATCCAGGATCTCACAGGAATCCAAAAGGGCTTCCTGGCCGAAATCCAAGGCATGGTTGTTGGCTAACGTCACCCCCTGGATGCCGATTTCCTGAAAGATAGAGATTCGTTTTGGTGGCAGCCGGAAAGTATACTGCTTATCTGCTGCTGCGGTTCCCCGGTCACTAAAAGGGAATTCCTGGTTGACCAGGAAAAAGTCAGCCTTTCTGATCTGGTCCTGGTATCCTTCATCCAATACTCCCTGGATGCCTCCGGCCTTATCATAGGCAATCAATACATGGTCAGAAAGCAGCACATCTCCAGAAAACAAGAGTGTGAGTGTTTCTTTCTCTAAAGTTTCTCCGTCTCCTGAGACGGTTTCTGTTTCCCGGTCCGGTTCAAGCCCATCCGGATTATTGCCTGTATTTTGTGCTTCTGTCTGTGAGTCGTCAATAATAATAATTTCTGTCTCTTGCTCTTTATAGGTTTCTTCGATTTCCGGGATTTTCTCATATGTTTTTTTATTGCATCCGGGTATCAACACTGCTGCAGCGATTGCCAGCAAAATAATATAGTTTTGTTTTCTCATTCTATTTAATCTCCATACGAGGGCAGATGTCCTTAATGTTTTTTATAATCAATGTTTTTTCCTGAAATGGCTGACAGGATTTGGATAAGGAACAATTATATTTTACTATAAATGATTCTTATTTCCTACCATATTTTATTTGAATTTTTCATGACATTCACAAACGTCTCTTTTTTCAGATGCTTTTCAGGTGTTTTCTGTATTTAACGGATTGACATATATACCGGAACTATTGTAGTATTTGTATGGTACACAGTTGTTTTCCCCTGATGGTCAGTCAGCAGCTTGGATTTGAAAACATCTGTAAATTGTAAAATAAATCATATATGGTTTCATAAACATGTCTTGTAAAGCGCGGACAGGTAAAAGGAAACCAGGAAAAGGAGACAAGATGAAAGTATTGGAAACAAAGAAAGCCCCTGGCGCTATCGGCCCTTATTCCCAGGGCTATGAAGTTGGTGGAATGGTCTATACTTCCGGCCAGATTCCCGTAGACCCGGAAAGCGGCCAGATTCCGGAAGGCATCGCTGCTCAGGCAAGGCAGAGCTGCCTGAATGTAGGGGCTATTTTAGAAGCAGCAGGCACAGGGTTTGACCGTGTGTTTAAGACAACCTGCTTTTTGGCTGATATGGGAGATTTTGCGGAATTCAATAAAGTATATGCCGAGTACTTTACATCTAAGCCTGCCAGAAGCTGTGTGGCGGTAAAGAGCCTGCCAAAAGATGTTTTGTGTGAGATTGAAGCGATTGCGGTTAAGTAGGTTTTGGTGAAATATGACAGGGGCGTTTTTTCAATATCTGAAAAAACGTCCTTTATTTTGTGTTTCTATAATTTTTCATCATTTTCTTATTGTCTATAAAACCAATGAAGTGATAGTATATGGATATAGATAATGACAGAATGAAAACCAGGAGCAAAACTTATGAAGTTAAAGAGAAATCCGGATCAAATTACAGAAGGGGTCATAAGGTTAGCAGAACATTATAAAGACAGCCTTTCCCCAAACAAGGTGCTTTTAAAAAAGAATCTTCCTGAAAATCAGGACGAGGCAATTTGTTTTTTGCTGGAGCTATTTGACGAAGCGGAAAAAATAATTCTGGAAGAGCATAAGAAGACGTTTGTTACAGATACTTATGAAAATAATGTACGGGAATTTGCGGCGGCGCTGATGAAATTTTTAATACCTTATCATTCCCGGCTGAAAAATAAGAAACCTTATAAAGATTTGTGCAGGAAGAGGCATATCGGCTATGGATATTATAAAACAGTCAACAACAGGAATTTTCAGGGGCAGGTTATCTCGGACGATCCGTACCGGGAATTGTTGTATCTTGGCCTGGCAGAGTTTTATAACAATTTTTACGGGAAATTTTTCGATAACGAAGAAGCCATAGAATTACTGTGTAAATATTATCCGAAGAATATGAATATGGAACGGCATGTGGAAGAAATATCTTCCGCGCTCTACATCCATATTTCAAATGCAGGAACACCAGGCGATCTGGGTTATGCGTACCAGGGAATAAAAATGATTGAGAAGTATATAAGCAACTTACCTGAGAATATCGTGTACGCGGTACTGGATAAATATTCTTTATATGATCTTGTCAACAGTAAGATGCGCCGTCATCAGTTGTTTGCCATAATTGACCATGCAGGTTTTCATATGGCAGATAAAAAGGTACTGAAGTTCTGGTATTTGGATTCTGTGATTGCAGGAGAAATGATTGGTCAGTTGGTTTTGGAAAATTTAAAAGAAGAGGGAACGGAAATAAGTTCCCATAATAATTATTATGATTACAGGCTGTCTGATGAGGAGTATATTGTTCTTAATGAGCCGTTTACATATTGGAAAAATGATTTGTCTGAAAGAGAGCGGGTTTTGCTTTTGGGTGACAGACTGGCCATTATTATATATTTGAAGGATGATAAGATTAAAGTACATAATCAAATAACAGGACAGTATGAAAGCTTCCCATATAAATATGAAGACTGGTTAGTGGAAAGCTTTTATCGTGATCAAAATGAAAAAAAGCTGCAAAGCCTGGTATCAGGGCCGGGAAGCAGGGGGAAAATGCCTTACGGTTCCATGATGTTTTCATTGGCATACTTAGATCATTACAGGGGTCTGCAGGATCAGGTTATTGACTTTGATCACAGGTTTGTTTTTGGCAGCAGAGATAAATTATTAAAGAAAAAGGATACTGTTACGAATAAAATCCCCCATATTTATGGAAAATCCGTATATTCTTTATCGTGTATTGTAGGAAAAAATGCAACGGGAAAAACAAGTATCATTGACTTTCTCAGGGAGGCATTTTTCAAAATTTTAAAGTTTATACAAGAAGGCCGGCTGACTTGCGAAAACGGATATATCAGGGAAGAAGAATATGAGGATTATAATATTCTGGATAAAAGCGCAAGGTTTTTGGTGGCTTTTTCCTTGGGTGAGAGTATTTATTTTGTTACTAATATCCAGGGAGTGCAGGCAAGCGATGCAGAGCCTTTTTACAAAGGCGCTTATAACAGGATAAGGCAATTGAGCAAAGTTGCTTATTTTTCCAGTCAGTTAAGAAGCGATCAGGGAGAGCTTCTGTGGGATGAACAGAACCAGGTGGTTTATGATGAAGAAAAGAGAAGAAAGCAGGATATATCAAAAGTAAACAGTGATTTCAGGCAGGCTGATTATTCAGAAAAAGCAAGTTTTATCAGAAAGAGAAAAACGCTCAGGCTGTCGGAGAACATGAAGGAAACAGAGGAGCCTATACAGTATACGGCAGGAAATATAAATAAGGATATTTGTTTTCAGCTTACGTTTCTGAAGAAATCCCGTCCCGGAAAAATACAGGAATATCTTGACGAAAAAGAGCAAAAGGAATTCAGGATAATAAGCCGGTTGTATGGCGAAAGATATGAAAGTTTTTTCTTAAAAGAACTGGAAGGCCAGGCGGATAAAGAACACAGCCAGGAAAGAATGGCAAGAAGCCGGGAGGAAATATGGAGAAAACTGGAAGAATTTGTAAAGCTTCCGGACGCGGCAATAGAATATTTTTCAGCAGGCCAGTATGCTAAATTTTCTTTTTTGGCAAAACTCCAGTGGTTTTTGGATGGCGATAAAGAAGAAATCCAAAGATATAATGAGCTGGCAGGAGATTTTATGTTCAGCGAGGAAGAAGTATTGCTAGATGGGGAAACCGCACTGATTTTTATTGATGAAGGGGAAATCTATTATCATCCGGAGTGGCAGCGTGGATATATAAAGCTTCTGCTGGAAATGGTAAATGCGAGACAGAAAAAAGTGCAGATTATAGTAACAACAAATTCACCATTTATTATATCGGATATTCTGGGCGAGGACATCACTTATCTGTCAGAGGACAAGATCAATGAAAATAACAAAAAGAGGGACGGGGAATGCACCCTGGGGCAGAATATCCATAAGCTTTTGAGAGATAATTTTTTTATGCAGTATACCATAGGCGAATATGCCAGAGAGTTCATAGAAAATATTATGCTTTGCCTGAATGAGGAAAAAGAGCATGATGAGAGTAACAGGGCAGAGAAGATCTTAAAGCTTTATTTTGATGAAATCCGAAACTACTATGATGCGTTTCATTTGCTGATCGACCAGATCGGAGAACCTGTTTATAAGAACACTTTAAAGAAAATGCTGGATTTATCTCCCTTTGCAGAAGAAAATAAGGATATCGAGAAGCAGATACGTGAATTGGAGGAAAAGATACAAAAGCTGAAGGAGAGAAGATAAGTTGATAAAAATGGACAGCTATTCTTCGGAATTCGAGGAAGAGTATTGGAACACGGTTAATAAGAAAATAGGAGAGGAAATTCAGAAAGATATATTAAAAAGCTGTAAGAAATTTTTGCCGGAGAATTTTTTTGTCCCCGGAACCTCATCCTTTGAGTCCGTTGTGCGCGCGCCTTTTGCAAAGCTTAAAAGGGCAAAACAGTATATAGATTCTGTGTCCGCAAAAATAATGAAAGAAGAATGTTTTGATCCGTCATGCAAAAATAAATCCGATATCAATGATCTGTATATTGAGATCTATAATGCATTTGAAAGTGTGGCAAAAGCACAGAAAAATAAAACTTCCATGAGAGTGAGAATGGTAAGGGAGGCCGGATTTACCGTATGTCCTTATTGCAACCGGGATTATATAAACTGCAGGGCGGATACGGTGTCAGGGGCTCAGTTGGACCATTTTTTCAGCAGATCGGAATACCCTGTCTTTGCCGTGTCTTTGTACAATCTTGTTCCGGTATGCGGAAACTGCAACAGAGTCAAAAGCGACAGAAATACAGAATTTGCCTCCCCTTTTGACGAAACGATCGATTGGGAGAATGATGTCAGATTTACCTATCATCACGGAAGCCTGGGACAGATTAAGATCCGGATTTTGTCGTCAAACGAGGCTGTCCGGCATAATATCAGCGCAATGCGCATAGAGGAGGCCTATCAGATCCATGATCTTGAAATTTTAGAAATAGAGGACAGGCGTCAGGCATACTCGGAAAGCCAGAAGCAGGAGATCCGGGAGGTCCTGAAAAAAATAAAAATCACGGATGATGAAATAAAGCGGATCATATTCGGGCCAAAGATTACCCCAGGGGAAATGAAGAAAAAACCCCTGGGAAAGATGATAAGCGATATACACAAGGAATTAGAAATATATTAGGACAGGCAGGCGCAGCCCTGGGTGATTCCCCTCTCCCGAAAGCGTTTGGCCATGGCATTTAAAACCCGGCGTTTGTCAGCGCTCCATAAGGGAGCAAGGAGCAGGCGCCTGGGGCCGTCGCCGGTAAGGCGGTGGATGATAATTTCAGGAGGCAGAAGGGCGATACAGTCAAGGACCAGGTCAATGTATTCATCCATGGAAAGGACAGGGAAGGGGCTTTTTTGGTATTGTATGGCAAGGTCGGTTCCGGAGAGAACGTGGAGGAGCTGAAGCTTGATTCCCTGAATATCCTGACGGCTCAGGTATCGGACGGTTTCCAGCATTTGTGTGCGGGTTTCTCCGGGCAGCCCTAAGATCACGTGGACGATGCATTCCAGATTGCGGCGGCGCAGCCGGCGGAGGGCGTCTTCAAAGCAGGGGAGGCCGTAACCCCGTCGGATCCGGGCAGCGGTTTTTTCGTGAACGGTCTGAAGTCCCAGTTCCAGCCATACGGGTTTGATCCGGTTTAATTCCTCGCAGAGATTCAGCGCCTCATCAGAAAGACAGTCAGGCCGGGTGGCGATGGAGAGAACCCGGATGTCCGGATGATTGAGGGCAGCGGTGAACAGGGCGCGCAGGTAAGAAACAGGGGCATAGGTGTTGGTGTAAGACTGGAAGTAGGCAATGTAGGCATCCGGAAAGGAGCCGAGCTTTGCGTGGATTCTGGCGGCGGCGTGACCGATCTGGCTGTGTATGGATTGAGAAAGCTCGTCCGGATGGAGCTTGTGGCGTGTTCCGGAAACGGCAATTCCAGCCGTGCTGCAGGAAAGTGGTTCTGCAAATTCTCCAGAGCCTCCGGCGCTGCAGAAGATGCAGCCGCGGGTGCCTAAGGTTCCGTCCCGGTTGGGGCAGGTCATGCCGCCGTCTAAAGCGATCTTATAGACTTTTGTGCCAAAGCGCTGTTTCATCTCGTAATCTAAGGAGTGATAAGGTTTTTCATTCCAATACATGGCAGGAGTCCTTTCACGGCAAGGGATATCCGGTTTGTGTTTTTTGAAATTCCCTTTTATAATTCAATTATAGACCAAAGCAGGCGGAGATGGCAAGCATGGCTTTAAAGTGCAGGATGCATGTAATAACCGGAATACGGGCCGCTTGTTATTGCAGGTGATTTAAAACGGCTCTCGTGAATAGTAACAATATTTATAAGAATGGCCTAATAAATGGAATCTGGTATTGTATCTCCGGCCTTTTTTATGGTATACTTTTCCGTGATATTCCTTCATTCATGTTCTGGCAGGGCAGGGTACGGGCTTTATGTTACAGAACAGAGATCCTATTAACGGAGGGGAAGCGGGATTTTTTAGACGCAGAAAGGAGAAAAATGAGAGCAGACGAGACATTGCAGCTTTTAAGCAGCGAACAGGCAAGGAATTTGATGGTAAAGCTTTACGGGGAAAAGCAGGCGGAAGAGAATACCGGGCGTTACCGGGAATTGATAAAGAAATTTAAAGAAACCTATGGAGACAAAGAGATTCTGATGTTCAGCTCCCCCGGAAGGACAGAGATCAGCGGCAACCACACGGACCACAACCACGGCAAAGTACTGGCGGGCAGCATTAATCTGGACTGTGTGGGGATCGCGGCAAAGAATGATTCTTCCGTGGTAAATCTGGTCAGTGAGACTTTTAACCAGAAAATGAGCATTGACCTGGCAGATCTGGAACCCAGCGAGAGGAAGGCGGGGACAGAAGATCTGGTGAGAGGGCTTTTACAGGGCTTTAAAGAGTCGGGATATGAGATAGGTGGATTTGATGCATATATTACCAGTAATGTGATTAGCTCTGCGGGAGTCAGTTCATCAGCGTCTTTTGAGATGCTTTTATGTTCCATGATCAATACCTTTTTTAACAATGGGCGAATGGATACGGTGGCTTATTCTCATGTGGGAAAGTTTGCGGAGAATGTTTACTGGGATAAGGCATCCGGGTTGTTAGACCAGATGGCCTGTGCAGTGGGCGGGCTGATCACGATTGATTTTAAGGATCCGGCGGCTCCCGTGGTGGAGAAGGTGGATTTTGATTTTGCATCTCAGGGACACAGTTTGATCATTGTCCAGACAGGGAAGGGCCATGCCGATTTAAGCGCGGATTATTCTTCCGTACCCAGTGAGATGAAGAAGGTGGCAGAGTATTTTGGAAAAGAGGTCTGTGCAGAGATCACAGAGGAGCAGGTAATAAAGAACTTAAAGGGCGTCCGGGAGTTTGCCGGCGACCGTTCCGTAATGCGGGCCCTTCATTTCTTTGAGGAGAATAAGCGGGTGGAGGCTGAGGTGAAGGCCTTAAGGGAAGGCAGGTTCCAGGATTTTCTGGAAGGGATCACGGCTTCCGGCAATTCTTCCTGGAAGTGGCTTCAGAACTGTTATACAAACGCGGCTTATCAGGAGCAGGGGATCACGGTGGCCCTGGCCCTGACAGAGCTGTTTATCGCAGACAAAAGGAAAGGCGCCTGCCGGGTTCACGGCGGTGGATTTGCCGGTGTGATCATGGCCATGCTGCCAGACGATATTGTAAATGAATATGTGGCTTACATGGAAGCAGCTTTAGGAGAGGGAAGCGCCTATCGGATGAGCATCCGCCCATACGGGGCTATCTGTGTGAATGATGAGATATGCCCGAGAGTATAAATTAATTTTGTAAAAACCATGCCATATGCCGGCGGAATTTTTGCAGGCATATGGCAGTATGCTGTGGTGAGAAGCTGTATGAAGAGCGGCAATGAAGGAAATTATGAGATGGAAAAAATACATACCTGTTCTGATTTATCTGCTGCTCTTTCTGATGTGTCTGGCTGTTGTGGTCCTGATAGGGAGATTCACGGGAAGTAAAGAGGAAGATGAGACGTCTTCTTCCTGGGAAGAGCCTGCGTCCACGGCTCCGGAACAAAAAGAAGAGCCATCGAGAGAGCAGGAAGAATCAGAGGAAGAAAAAACGGAACCGCCTTCAGATACGGCTGAGGAAAGATGGGACCGCTGGCGGGACATAGACAGGGAACCGCCGGAAGAGACGGAGCCGGAGGAAGAACCTTATGTGCCGCCGGTAATCATGCTGGCATCGGATTTGCATTATATGAGCCAGGATACCCATGACGACGGGATTGCTTTTTGGGACTTTGTGGCACAGGATGACGGGAAAGTAAGCCAGTACAGTGATATAATGGTGGATACACTGGCAGAAACCGCGGTCAGGACAGCGCCGTCAGCCCTGGTGCTGACAGGAGATATTACTTTAAACGGGGAGAAGGAAAATCATTTAAAATTAGCAGAAAAGCTGCACAAAGTTGCAGAAGCAGGGATTCCCGTTCTGGTGATTCCAGGTAATCATGATATTAAAAACGAAAATGCAGCAGAGTATTTTGGAGAAGAAAAGGCAGAGGCAGAGTACCTGGAAACAGGAGAGGATTTTGCGGAAATATATCATGAGTTTGGCTATGACCAGGCATTCAGCCGGGATGAGGCTTCTCTTAGCTATCTCTATGCCCTGGATGACACCCATTGGATGGCCATGCTGGATACCTGCCAGTATGAAGACCGCAACCATGTGGAGGGAAGAATCAAGGAGGAGACTTTGGACTGGCTGGACGGGTATCTGGCACAGGCCAGAGAACAAGGGATAGAAGTGCTTCCTGTCGGCCATCACAATCTTCTTTCAGAGAGCAGGCTTTATACCATACAGTGTACTATGGAAAACCATCAGGATATTATCCGGCTGTTTGAAGAGTATGAGCTTCCTTTATACATCAGCGGCCATCTCCATGCCCAGCGGATTAAGAAGCATAAATGGGAGCCCGGGGCGGCGGAGGATGCTTATGGGATCAGCGAGATCGTATTGCCGCCTTACAGTATTCCTCCGTGCCAGTATGGCCGGATAAAATGGGAGGAAGATGGCGGCATGGCTTTTGAGACCAGCAGGGCGGATGTGGAGTCCTGTGCGGCAGCCTGGGGCTGTGAGGACGAGAATCTGCTTCAGTTTGGCCGGTATGGGCCGGAGTTTATGAAGAATGTCATAAAGGAGCAGGTGAAAAAGAGCTTTGGAACCATTCCGGACTATTTAAAGGATGAGATGGCTGACTTGTACAGCGGGTTATATTATGATTACTGTGCAGGAAACAGGATGGAATGGGATGACGTGCGGTTTACAAGGGCATTCCGGCTTTGGGAACGGTTTGAGTCGGACAGCCGGTATAAAAAGAATATGAGCCAGATGGTTGAAGATGTTAAACAGGATTTGCATGGCTGGAGACGGGAGAAAGCAGAAAAAGAATAAGATGCCATAAGAATAAAAGAGCAGAAAAGTGTTTAAGATCAATAGAAAGTAAGGTAAGCAAGGAGGAAACAGAATGAAACTTCCGGAAGAGTTAAAGAAGAAATGCGGCAAGGAATTGTCTGCGTGCAGTAACCGAGAGTTGTATGAGGCTTTGATGGCGCTGGTGCAGGAGGAAGCCATAAAGCGGGAGAGCAATGAGGGAAAGAAAAAGGTTTACTATATTTCGGCAGAGTTTTTGATCGGGAAACTGCTGTCCAATAACCTGATCAATCTGGGGTGGTATGACGAGGTCAGAGATACCCTGAAGGCCAATGGAAAGGACCTCTGTGAGGTGGAGGAAGCGGAACCGGAGCCGTCTCTCGGCAATGGGGGATTGGGACGTCTTGCCGCCTGTTTTCTGGACTCCATGGCAGGGCTTGGCCTTAACGGTGCGGGGATTGGCTTGAATTACCATTTAGGGCTGTTTAAACAGGAGTTTGAGAAGGAACTGCAGAAGGAAACACCCAATCCCTGGATTGAGGAGAAGAGCTGGCTGATCCGAAGGGAGGTTTCCTATCCGGTGCGGTTCGGCAGCCTTACGGTCCATTCCCGCCTTTATGATATTGCTGTGACCGGCTACCGGAACAGGACCAACTGGCTTCATCTGTTTGATGTGGAAAGTGTGGATGAGGGAATTGTAGAGGAAGGAATTTCCTTTGACAAGGAAGACATTGCCAGGAACCTGACCCTGTTTTTGTATCCGGACGACAGCGATGAGGCGGGACGGAAGCTGCGGATCTATCAGCAGTATTTTATGGTAAGTAATGGGGCAAGGCTGATTCTGGACGAGTGTGTGAAAAAAGGGTGCAATCTCCATGATCTTCCGGATTATGCGGTGATCCAGATTAATGACACCCATCCTTCCATGGTGATCCCGGAGCTGATCCGGCTTCTGACAGAGCGGGGGATTGATTTTGACGAGGCGGTTGAGATTGTGAAAAAGACCTGTGCCTATACCAATCATACGATCCTGGCAGAGGCTCTGGAAAAGTGGCCGGTTTCCTATCTGAAAGAGGTAGTGCCCCAGTTGGTGCCGGTTATTGAGATTCTGGACGACCGGATCCGCCGTAAGTACGGCAGCGAGGCTGTGGCAGTCATTGACCGGAATGATCTGGTGCATATGGCGCATATGGATATCCATTATGGATTCAGCGTCAACGGGGTGGCTTATCTCCACACGGAGATTTTAAAGAATACGGAACTGAAAGATTTTTATGAGCTGTACCCGGAGAAGTTTAACAATAAGACCAACGGTATTACGTTTCGGCGCTGGCTCCTCCACTGCAACCATCCGCTGGCAGATTATATTACGAAAAAGATCGGGGCAGAGTACAAGCGCGATGTGGAAGAACTCAAGAAGCTGGGGGCTTTTGATGACGAGGCGTCTTTAAAGGAGCTTTTGGAGATTAAACATCAGAATAAGCTGGCTTTGAAGCATTATCTGATGGAAACCCAGGGGATTGACGTGAATGAGAATTCCATATTTGATATTCAGATCAAGCGGCTTCATGAGTACAAGAGACAGCAGATGAATGCGTTGTATGTGATCCACAAGTATCTGGAGATCAAAAAGGGCAGGCTGCCTTCCACTCCCATCACGGTCATATTCGGGGCAAAGGCAGCTCCGGCCTATGTGATCGCAAAAGATATTATCCATCTGATTTTGTGCCTGGAGAAGCTGATCGGCAGCGATCCACAGGTCAGCCCTTATCTGAATGTGGTGATGGTAGAAAATTATAATGTGACCAAGGCAGAGAAACTGATCCCGGCCTGTGACATTTCCCAGCAGATTTCTCTTGCGTCTAAGGAGGCCAGCGGTACCGGCAACATGAAATTTATGCTGAACGGGGCTGTCACACTAGGAACTATGGATGGCGCCAATGTGGAGATTGCGGAGCTGGTAGGCAAGGAGAATATCTATATCTTCGGGGAAACCAGCGAGACGGTTATCGAACATTATGATAAGGCTGATTATGTGTCCAGGGATTACTATGAGAAGAATGAGGACATCAAAGAGGCTGTGGATTTTATTGTGGGTGATGAACTGATGGAGCTGGGGAATGAGGAGAATCTGAAACGGCTTCATGACGAGCTTTTAAAGAAGGACTGGTTTATGACGCTTCTTGATTATGAAAGCTATGCCCAGGCCAGGGAGCAGGCATATAAGGATTACGAGGACCGGATGGAATGGGCGAAAAAAATGCTGGTAAATATCAGCAGTGCAGGATTTTTCTCCTCGGACCGGACGATTGCGGAATATAACCGGGATATCTGGAAACTGGATGTTTAAACAGGTTTTGGATTTTTAATGGAAGAGGCGGATGTATTAGGAAATGGTACATCCGCCGGATTTTTGCCTATGGCCGGTTTACCGTCACTTGTTCCAGCGAGGAACCACGGATTATCTCCCGCAAAGCCTGTTCCTTTGCTTCGTCATATTTCCGGAAAGTCCGCTCTGCTTCGGGCCGGTTATGGTATACTTTCCAGTATCGTGCAGCCAGGCTTTTTTGCCCTCGGTTGGCAATAAATCCCTCCACATCCTCCACCGGATATTCTAAAAGTACTCCCAGCTCATGGGGAAACGTTCTTCCTGCCCCGACATACTGTTGATACCGGTTTCGCATATGCTTCAGTACAAAAGCAACCTCACAGCTCTCATAGCCAAACCCCTCAAGAAACATCTGTACCTTTTTGTTTTTTAAGTGTGCCTCCAACCGGTTATACCGGTATAAGAACAGTACTTCTTTTTTTTCATCCATATAAAGAGGAATGCAGATGACGGGGCTCTTTTTAAGCCTCCGCCTGATCTCCTGCCAGTATCCGGGTTTTACGGTCATAAGATTGGATATTTTTACATCCTTTAATACCGGTGCGCATTGTACCGCTACCTGAAATCCCAAAAGCATTTCCGGACTGCAGCTTTGTATAAAAGAAATCATCATTTCTGCCGACATACCAATTCCTCCTCAATTCAATTCATTTCGTTCTGGTTTTCCTCACAGATTCACAGATTCGTTGTCTTCCATTTAATATTTCCGGTATGTTTGTTTCTATGCCGGAAATAATCTTCCTTAAGTTGAAGATATCTCCTTATATGTTAGCCTTAGCTAACTTATATGTCAAGAATCCTTGCCGCGCAATATTTCTCAATACGGCATTTACACAATTCTTAATTCCATTTTTATTCTCTCTTACATTTTATTACGGTTTTATTACCTGTATTGATTTTCGCGTTTATTCCTGTTATACCAATAACTGGAGGTGGCAACATTATGGAAAATGCGAGATACTTGATTGGTGATGTGGCAGACCTGATGGGCCTTAGCCGCGACACACTCCGCTACTACGAAAAACGCGGCATCCTGTCATCACAGAGAGGAGACAATGGATACCGTTACTATACAGAACAGGATATTTCCCGTTTGATCAGCATACTCTATCAGAGAAAGATGGATATCCGCCTGAAGGATATGGAGATTCTCCGGTCTTCAGAGAATTCCATTGATGACCTGACTGCCATTATGGACGGACGTTTGAGGGAGGAAGAGAAGGCGATCCGGCTTCATCAGCAGAATATTGCCCGGCTTCAGATGACAAAAGCTGACTGTGAGGATATCCGGCGCAATTTGGGGCAGATTTCCCTGCGGGATTTTCCGGCGGCATATATTATTATCCCTCATACGGACCTGCCTGGAAGCATTGAACAATGGTTCAGCTATTCCAGACGATATCCCGGCCTGGATATGATGTACACCTTCAGTGAATTTTCGTGGAACCGTAAGGAGGATACCATACATATGGAGCACAAGAATTCACAGCTTGTACTCTATGAGAAGTTGAAAGATTATGTGGATTATCCGATTTCAGACAGCACTCCTCGAACGGCGGGCTCTATGCTGTGCGTGTCTTCCTGCTGCGCCTGCAGTTCTATCACCCCTTCGCCAAAGGATCTGCTTCCCATGATTACCTGGGCGGAGAAGCAGGGGTTTATGGTTTCCCAGCAGTTTTATTCCACCTATGCTTCCCATGGGCGCCTGGATGGGCTGGATACTTGTTTTGTGCGGATTTATATTCCGGTTTTTTGATTTATAATACTTTGTCCTACAGTTCCTTAGCATGGCTGGCAGGGGCAGAGAGTTTAAGCAGGAAAAAAGAGCGGCTCCGGGGAAGAGCCGCTCTTTTAGGGTGCTTTGCTATCGTCTTTCAGGCCTTTGTCAATTCGTCTGATAGCATTTTCAATGACTGTTTTTGCCCTGTCGTTATTATTCGTTTCAAGTAATGCAAGCAGTGATTCAAGTAGAATACATAATTCCTGATTAGACATGGCATATATCACCTTCTTTCTGAAGTTTTTAAGTCCACGTTTTATTTTATTATAAAGGTTTTTAAATAAGGACGCAACCCCCAAGTGAATTTTTCGTCAGCATCAGCCGGAACGAGCGAAAGGATTTGTCTGTTGACAATAAAAATCGATTCCATTACAATGGTCATCAGGAAAACCAAAGGAAACCAGGGAGGATGCAGGGATGAAAATATGTAAATTTTGCGGCCGGGAATTGACGGACGAGTCATTGTTCTGCGGATACTGCGGGAACCGGTGTGAGGACGGTGCAGAAGACGGCGCTTTGGATAAAGGGGAAGGGCAGGAAGAAATCCAAAAGGAAAGCCAGGACGGGAACCAGCGCTCAGATCAGTCCAAGGAGTACGGCTCCGGCATGAAAAAGAAATCTTTTATACCTGTTATTGTCGGAGGGATTGCGCTGGCAGCGGCAGGAGGGACTTTTTTCGCCATGAAACATTTTGCGGGATCTGGTATTTTAGGACAGAAGGAAGCCGGAGCGGAAAATATCTTTGACTTAAGCCAGGCGGAGCTGGCAGAGCAGTATGAGGAGCCTGAGGGGCTGGGCGTGATTGACCTTGTGGCCAGAAATCACCAGCCTGCGGCCAGGGATGTTTCAGCCAAGTGGGATAAGGGGCTTTTTTATCGTCTGGAGGATATAGGGGGAGAGGATGATAACCACATCGCGGATTATTTTGTCACCAGGATGGAACTTGTGCGTTCGGACAGCGGGAAGCTGGTTGAATATGAGGTTTACCGGGAACCGGAGACAGGGCAGGTCGAAAAGATTGTTTCCATAGAGACAAAGGAGGACGGGAGCCTGGAGCTGAGTGATTATTATTATCTGGACGGAAAGCCTGATTTTGTGTTCCGCCGCAGCGACAGTGTCTATACGCCGTCTTATGCAACCATTGACAAGACAGGGGAGCGGTATTATTTTTCCGGGGATCAGATGGTGAAATGGCGCTGGATCTATGAACCATCGGTGGTGAAGCAGTGGATTCTGGAACCGGAAGACACCTGGTATACCCAATGGGGTTATGGGGAGATATCGGAAGGGGAACAGGGGCAGTATGACGAGAAGGAAATGCAGGTTCTTAATGAAGCCTACAATACTTATGAAGCCATTGCTGCCAATGAGCCTGTGAACGTCCTCCGGGGCTGTGTAGTGGACAGGGCAGGTAAGCCCTTGGAAGGCGTGGAGGTAGGGATTGGAAAGATCGTCGGGGGAGAGATCCAAAAGCCGAAGGTAAAGGTTGTGACGAGTAAAGAAGGGAAATATGCATGGGCCGTGGGGGAAGAACCTGAGGAAACGGCAGAGAAAACGGAATATTTCCTGGTCTTTTGTAAGGACGGATGGATTCCTTCCGTGATGAAGCTTGCAGATATGGGAACAAAGTACCAGATAATGCAGGCCGCCCAGGATGATATGATACTTTTAGAGGAAGATGGAGAGAAGGCGGAAGAGAAAAATATCGTAACCTTCAATACATACCAGGTGGAAGCCCAGGGGGAGGAGGAGATTCTGGAAAGGGCGTTTGCGGATAATGCCAGAGAAGAGAAGGCCCCGGCTCTGGGAGGAGCCACGGTCACAGTCTATCCGGGAGTAAACTGGATTTTGGGTAGCCCGGCGGCAGAGGGGGAAAGCTCCGCGGACGGGAAGACGAATCTGGAACTGGCGCCAGGGGTTTATACTGCAGTGGTGGAGAAAGAAGGATTTTTGTGTTCGAGGAAGGTATTTTTTGTGGAAGGAAGGGATGAGGAGCAGGTGATCTATGCCATGGCTTCTGAAAACAGCATGGACGGAGCGGAAGAGGAATGGAAGATCCTTTTAAGCTGGAATGCTTCAGAGGCAGATCCCATGGATCTGGACAGTTCCCTGTTTACGCCGGATAAGGCGTCAATGGGAGACAGGAACTGCATTTACACCCTGAACCGGAGTGATGATGCAGGCGCGCGGCTGCTTTATGACGGGGAGGGATGCAACGCCTGCGAGATCATTACCCTGTCCGCTCCGAAGCGGGGAAGCTATAAGTATTACGTGACCAATTATACTGACATCCAGGCGGGGAACAAGGATTCTGCAAACCTGGCGGATTCCGGCGCGTTGGTAACGGTGTTCCATAATGGTGTCCCTGTCAGGACCTTTTCCGTGCCAAAAAAGGCGGGGACAGTGTGGGAGGTATTTGAGCTGAGAAACCAGGATATCGTGCCGGTCCAGGAGGTATATGGAAACGTAGAAGGCAAGGGGTGGTGGACAGAGGATAAGAAGCTGGCAAGGCTTTCCGAGAGGGGCCTGAGGGCGGACTGGATCCAGTCAGACGGGGAATGGCTGTATTTTTCCAATCCGGCAGATGAGGGGAAATTGTATTACTGCCGCAAGGACGGAAGCGGGCTGACGAAATTCAGTGACAATGATGTGTGGGATTCAAGGATTATTCTGGCAGGCGACCAGGTGTATTATGTCGGGGACCGGTCTATTGCCAGAATAAAGAATGACGGGACAGGATACACTGTGATAAAAGACGGTTTTCAATTGGCGGAGACAGCAGAACCTTCCTTATATCTTTTGGGCTATGCGGACGGGATGCTTTATTATTATAACGCGCCAGAAAGTTTCGGGGGTGTGGGGGCGCTGTTCGTGGGAGAAGAAGAAAACCTCCCTGCGTGGCCTGCAAAGGAGGAAGGTACAAATGGCAGCCCTTCAAGATACTCCTTTGGGGAGATGCCTGTCAATGCGATGACAGCAGGGCATTACCTTTACTATCTGGACAGGGATTATAATAATATCGGCGACAGTTTGTCTTTCTGCAGAAAAGACCTGGAGAGCGGCCAGGAGGAGTGTTTGAAAGCGGCAATCGACTGGGATCCATGGTCCTGGAGGATCTATAAAGGCTGGGTCTATTATAAGGAAAACGGGGCGTTTAAAAGGACAAGGCTTTTAGGACAGGGAAGCTTTACTGAGGAGGATACCCTGGTTGAAAGCGGAGCCGGCTATGGAAGCGGGCAAATAATTTCATTTTATGATGACAAGTGCTATTACACGGGAGAGGACGGGCAGATATGCGTCATGGATCCGGACGGAAGCAGCCAGAAGGCGCTTCCTGTTTCCGGCGGTTCTTCCACAATCTTAGACGGAGAGCTGTATAGGGCAATGGGGTATGGCGGCACCCCTGTTATGGTATGTGATAGAAACGGAGAGAACCAGAGGGCGCTTTTCGACGCAATCCCTTTGATGAACCAGGGAGCTATGCAGGCTTATAGACGCTATTTGGAGAATTATGTTCCGGATGTGTTTGAATCCGGAGAAGGTTCCCAGTATAATATGGGACCTGATTTTGCCTGCCAGGATATTGACGGTGACGGGATCGTGGAATTGTTTGTGTGGTATGGGCATTATCGGGACAGTTATATGGACTATTGCAGGTATGGCACGAGCGGGATTCAGACAATATGGAAAACACAGCCATGTTCAAAAATCGTTTTTAATGAAAACGCAAAAGAAATTGCGATAGAGGATGTGGTTGGGAACTACCATGCAAGGGTGGCGCGTTTTCAGTATGACGGCAGTCTGATTGAGAAAATCTATGGTGATCCAATCAGTATTGACCCATCGGGTATGGAAGCGTTTAACAGGGCATATGAATCCTATGTGGAGCCTTATCCCACATTAAATTTTGTAGAAAACACCCCGGAAAATCGCCAGAAGTACCTGTCCGGCGATGAAAAGACCGGATGGGCTCCATAACAATGATTTCCCAGGCTCCCGGAATCGGGAGCCTGGGACCGGAAAAACAAAAATTAAAATAATCAGGAGGAAACCATGTATTGTCCAAAGTGTGGGAGCCATACAGACAATGAAGAAGCAAAATTCTGCGGAAACTGCGGAGCCTTATTAAAAAATGAACCAGGTTCCCAAAATCGAGACACACAGGAAAATTTGGGGAAACTAAGGCAGGGAGAATATCAGGCAGGGCAGAATAAGGGAGGAAAGAATACACAGAAAAAGAAAAACGGGTCTTTATCCCGGGGAACCGTCCTGATTGCGGGCGGCGTAATAGCTGCCCTTGCGGTGGCGGGAATCGTTATCTTTGCCTGCTATTTCCTGGATAAAAAAAATGAGGATTCCGTATTACAGGAAAGCACAGAGGAAACGGGATCGCTTCCTGATTTGGAGGAGCAGGAAGAGAATGTGGAAGGAAATGGGGAGACAGAGGGAGAAGAGGAAAAAGCTATGGCAGATTCTTCTGAAACCGAGGCTGTGATTATTAGCGGCTGGCAGCAGAATGATGGTAAATGGTATTATTATGATGACCAGGGAACCATGATGACGGATACATGGGTAGAGAACTACTATGTGGGGCCGGACGGAGCCATGCAGGTTCATACGTTGACATCTGATGGATACTGGCTTGGTGAAGATGGCCTGGCAAGTGAGGAGAAACGGATTTACGGAAAATGTCTATTTGCGCCTGTCAGTTATACCGTAGATGGGGATCAGGTTTTGATTACGGGATATCTTTGTGATTCCGGGTATGCTTCCCAGGAGTATATCGACTCTTTGGAAGTCGGGGATACGATAATGAGGCCGGATGATTATGACAGAGTTTGTGAGTTCAACACAGAATCCGTAATTACCAATGTGAGCTACGAGCCTTGCTTTATGGTTGGTGCGGAAGGCGAGGCGGAGACGCTAAAAACGGTATATGCATATACGCTGGGAAGCCCGGATCAGATGGATTCATATATTTATTATCGAATGAATTCCGCGGAAATGGTTTTTGATTCCGATGACAGCATGCCTGAGCCGCTTTACCGGATTATTCAGAAAGATGCGGTATTAGTATGTGACAGAAATGTAAATTTCGAATCGATGGGCCAGGAATATACGCCGGCTTCCCTGATGGACTTTTTAGAAAGATGTGCGCAGGGCGGGGAGAATACCTTTTCTGTCATCGAAATCGGGTTGACTGGAAACCATATAGACTGGGCAAAAGATGTTTTTATGAATTATGCAGGATAAATAAATGGATAAATTAAGCAAGCAGTTTTAAAAGGCGGAAGGCATTTCCAAAAGGATGGGATGCCTTCCGCCTGCTTTGGCGGATGGGCAGTATAATCGGATGAAGAGCCGTGCAGGCCTAGAAGCCAAGCTCTGCGCCCACCAGTACTACCTTGATCTTTCCGGCCGGGCGGCTGATCCTGGTGCGGAGCATGGAAGCGCAGATGCTGGTCGGGCTCAGGCAGTCGGCACAGGTGCCGGTAATGCCGCAAGGGGTGTTATTGTCAAACCGCTGGGCATTAATAGGAGCGGCTATGTACCGGGCGCGGGCTTCGGCGTCTTCTATGGTTTTGGTGACTTTGTTCATGCCGGCCACTACGATAACGCTTTTCGGGCCAAAGACCAGGGCGGCCACCCGGTTTCCGTTGCCGTCAATGTTGTAGAGCTGTCCGTCCTCGCTGATGGCATTGCTGCTCATTAAGTAGGTGTCGCACAGAAGGGCTTTCCGCATCAGTTCCTGGCCTTCTTCCCGGGTAGAAGCGGCGGCCCGGTCGATGACCGGATTGGTCTGTTTTACCTTTTCGAGGATTCCAAGCTGTGCCAAGGTGGCGGAGCCGCCCCAGGCGACAACGTCTCCTGCAGGGATCAGGGAAAGAACCTTTTCCAGCGCCTCTTCTTTGGTGGGGCAGTAGTAGGCATCGAAATGACGGCGTTTTAAGGCCTCCACTACCTTCGGGCCTCTTTTGTCATAGTGTTTCTCCATGGGGTTTGTGCGTTCGCTCATAAGCTTACCTCCTGATTGTTATGTTTTATTCTATTCCTCTTCATCCTGGTAATGTCCCCGCAGCAGGGCAATTTCTTCTGCATAGCCGTCTAGCTCGTTTGGTGTTTCCAGGTAAAAAGGAAGATGCTTTAAAGCAGGGTGGTTGATAACCCGGATCAGCGCGTCTTTTCCGATATGGCCTTCTCCGATCCGCGCGTGGCGGTCCTTGTGGGCACCTAATGGGTTCAGGCTGTCATTTAAGTGGACAGCCTTTAAATATTTCAGACCGATAACCCGGTCAAATTCGGCTAAGACTTCATCCAGATGATTGACAATATCATATCCGCCGTCCCATACATGGCAGGTATCCAGGCAGACTCCCATATGGCCGGATAAAGTGACCCGGTCAAGGATTTCACGCAGCTCCTCAAAATTCCTGCCGATCTCGCTTCCTTTGCCTGCCATAGTCTCCAACAGGACCGTGGTAGTCTGTTCCGGCTTTAGGATCTGGTTTAACATCTCGGAAATATAGGCAATGCCGGCCTCCACGCCTTGTTTTACATGACTGCCCGGATGGAAGTTATAACAGTTCCCAGGGGTGTATTCCAGGCGGCGCAGGTCGTCGGCCATAGTCTCCCGGGCAAAATCCCGCAGGTGCGCATCGGCGGAGCAGGCATTGAGCGTGTACGGTGCATGAGCCAGGATCCGGTTGATTTTGTGGTCTTTGGCATAGGCGAGGAACGCTTCTATGTCAGCAGGATTTAATTCCTTGGCATTGCCTCCCCGTGGGTTCCTGGTGAAAAACTGGAAGGTGTTGGCGTTTATCTTTACTGCGTCCTTCCCCATGGCCAGGTAGCCTTTGGAAGAGGACAGATGACATCCGATAGTCAGCATAAGAAAATCCTTTCATGGGTTATTGTAAAAGCGGGCTGCAAAAACAGGCCTGCATATACTATAGCGTAAATGCGCCGGAAAGTAAAGAGACAGAGATATCTGTGGACAGGAATCAGTTCCTTACTTGTCTGTAAAAAGAAAAAGAGGTATAATCAGATAATATTATGGCAGATGCCATAAAGATTGGAGGATAAAATGATTCGATGCTGTATATTTGATTTGGACGGGACGCTGCTGAATACCCTGAAGGCGCTGACATATACCACAAGCCTGGTACTGGAGCACTTTGGATACGGCCCGGTGGATGAAGAACATATGAAGCAATTTGTGGGAGACGGCTATAAGATGCAGCTTAAGCGGGCTTTGCGCTTTGCCGGGGACGAGGCTTTGAAATATCACGAGGAAAGCCTGCCTTTGTACACGGAATTGTTTGCAAAGTACTGTATGTATCAGGTAAAGCCATATGAAGGAATCTGCGGGCTGCTGGACGGGTTAAAGGAGAGGGGCATTATGCTTGCGGTGCTGTCCAACAAACCTCATGCACGGACTGTGGAAAATATTGAAGGGATATTTGGAAAGGGATTCTTTGATTTTATCGCAGGGGAAACGCCCGGGGTGCCGAAAAAACCAGATCCTGCGGGGGTGATCAGAATCTTGGAAGCGCTTGAAGTAAAGCCGGATGAATGCCTGTATTTCGGAGATACCAATACGGATATGAGAACCGGGCTGGGAGCCGGGCTGGTGACGGTAGGCGTGACCTGGGGGTTTCGGGGCAGGGAGGAACTGGAGGCGTTCCATCCGCAGTTCATCATCGACCATCCGCAGGAGGTCTTTGACAGGATTCTTTAAAATGCAGCGATGTGCCAGGCGTGATCCCTGAAGGGGCATACCCTGAAGGAGGAATCCGTATAAAAAGGCAGCAGCCCGGTTACGGGAACTGCTGCCGGAGAAACCGGAGAAAAGAAAAGGCCAAAAGGGCTGTTTTATCCTGCGATCTGCCCCTCAATGATGATTACATACCCGTCCTTGTCAACACGGAAGTTCATGGCGGAAATATATCCCATATTCGTGTTTTTCATAGCTGACAGATAATCGGCGGCGTTATAGGTTCCGATGTCATAAGACACAGGATGGAATCCCATGATATTTCCGTCTTTCCTGACCCACAGGGATCCTGTATAGATGGTTTCCGTCAGGGGATCGTCAGAAGATTGTTCAATGGTATAATGCCTGCCGTCTTTTGTGGGAATCAGGGAATGGATCTCATTGGGCGGCCCGGAAAGGGAAATGCTGTACCAGGGCGCGGCGATGTAGCTGTCTTCCTGTTTTTCAATCGTGCTCAGGGTGTAAGTGGCGCCGCAGAGATTTAAGGTGTCTCCGGGACGCAGCTTATTTACCTGCTCCGTATCCAGATAAACTTTTCTTACAATGGTGATGCCGGACAATTCAAAATAATCTCCCTTATCTTCTATGGATAGAGGAATTTTGTTATCGTAAAAGGTGTCGGATCCCCAAAACATAAGCCGGTCCATATCTTCTGCATAAGGATCAAGGGCAGCCTTGGAGGGAGCAGGAGGCCTTTGGGATATCTGCTGCCCGTCCCGTGGGGCAGAGAAATACCTTCGGATATTATCTTCTGTTACAGGAAGCCACTGGATCTGCGGAGGCTGTCCCAAAAGGGCGTCCTGTGCATTGGCTTCGTCTTCTGAGACCTCCCTGTCATCGATCAGAAAATGGCCGACAGCAGACCAATATATGCAGGAAATCTCATCAAGGGTTCCCTGCAGGTTGAGCTTTAGATAGCTGTGGTAGCTTCCGCCGGAACGTTCTTCTATTTTCAGGTTCATGTCTTTTACGAAGGTGTAATAATTGTTGTATTCTGACATATCGCTTCTGTCCAGAGAAATGACCAGATTCCCGTCTATGCAGGAATAAATGCCTTCTGCAATGGATTGATTGGTCCACCAGGAGGGGCAGGAGGACACATAAAGCTCGTCTTCTCCGTCCTGGTTGCCGTCATAGAAGGCGAAATAGTATTCAAACCGGCCTGTCTGGGGATTTAACCCGACTTTGGCATTATAGTCTAAGTGGAGCCCGTCAAATTCCATTGACATTCCATAAGAGGCGCCACGTTTTCCGTCCAGGTATTCTCTTAATATCTGCCCGTACTCAAAGGCATAAAGATCGGGTGCGGCTTCTTCTTTCGTTTCCGGACGGAGGGAGCCTGTGTCCTGCTGATCATTTTTTCCGGAGTTTTTGTCGGGGTCGGATGTATTTTCAGGGCCAGACAGTTTTTGGGGAGTACGGCCGGTCTCCTGTATGGTGTCTGGTTCTCTGCTTTTTGTGTTTCTTACCGACAGGAATGTTACAGTACTCACAGCAGATACTGCCACAAGAATCCCTGCCAGTATGATTTTTAAAATAATCCTGTCAGGTGTTTTTTCAGGGGAAGGAGAACTATCGGTTAAAGGGGCGCCGCATTGGATGCAGAATTTTACGTTATCCTTATTTTCTTTCCCGCATTTTGAACAGTACATAAAAATTTCCTCCTGGGATTGATGGATATGATTATACAGGATTTGCTGGATTTTGGCAATGGAAAGACTTTTTACTTGCAGATTTATTCAGATAAACATACTTGACTATCCGGAAATGTCAGCATATAATGAATCCGTAATTTTGCTGCATATAATAATCTGATATTTTCTGATTATTGCCTGTGTTCTTTGTGGGAAGAAAGTATTAAGCGAGGTGGTGGTAAGTATGGAGATTGGTTTTATTCAATGTGTTTTGATTGGCATCTGGACGGGGATCTGTATAACCGGCATGCTGACCGGGACTTATCTGACCCGGTGCCTGGTGATGGCGGCAGGGGTCGGCGTGATCCTGGGAGATGTAAAGACAGGACTGCTGATGGGCGCTGTCGGGGAGCTGGCTTTTCTGGGATTTGGTGTATCTTCCGGCGGGGCGGTGCCGCCTAATCCGGTGGGACCCGGGGTCATAGGGACGGTCATTGCCATTACCATGAAGGATAAGGGGGTGGATACAGGGGCGGCATTGGCGTATTCGTTTCCTTTTGCGGTACTGATCCAGTTTTTGATTACAGGGATCTATACGGCGGCGACGGGAGCGGCTTTTCAGGCAGAAAAGGCGGTAGAGAAGGGACAGTACGGGCGGTTTTGGATGCTGGCTAACAGCACGCTGCTGATGTTTGTCATGAGCGGATTTTTGATTGGTTTTTCTGCGGCTTTTCATGTAGAAGGGCTGGAAAAGATAATCAGCGCCATACCCCAATGGCTGACAGAAGGGCTGGGGACAGCAGGAAAAATGCTTCCTGCCGTGGGATTTGCCGTGATCCTTAATGTGATGGCCTGTGGGGATGTGGTTCCATTTGTGGTCATGGGATATGTGACGGCGGCTTATCTGAATCTTCCCGTTCTGGCCGTGGCTTTGGTTTCTGCGGCATTGGCGTGGATCATTCTGGAAATAAAAGACGGAACCGGGGCGGATGTGGCCGGACATGTGGAGGAACCGGGGATTTTGGGAAGGGAAGAGGAGACTGCGCCAAAAGGGGACGGAGGACATTTTTCCCGGCTTCCGGAGCGGGAATTGAGACGGCTTTCCCGAAGGACGGCGCTTCGGGCTTATTTTTTGCAGAATGGTTATAACTATGGGAACTATGAGGGATTGTCCTATGCCAATATATTATTTCCTGCGCTTCGGCGCCTGTGTCCGGATGAGGATATGTTTCGCCGGGAACTGAAGGAGAGCATGGGGTACTGCAGTGTGAATCCTAATTTTCTCCCTATCCTTACCAGCATTCATCTGGTGACTATGAACCAGGGGATTTCCGGCAGGGAGAGCAGGGATATCCGCGTGGCCCTTATGGGACCCCTGGCCGGAATCGGGGATTCCCTGGTCCAGTTTTGTTTTGCTCCCGTGTTCTCCACCATAGGAGCTATGATGGCCCAAAAGGGGATGATGGCAGGCCCGGTTGTATTTCTGCTGGGAATGAACGGGCTGCTTTTGGGAATGAAACTTTTCAGCGAGAGCCTGGGGTACGGTCTTGGGACATCACTGGCAGGAAGCCTGCGAGGCCGCCTGGATTCCCTGTCCGGGGCGGCAAGGAGAGTGGGGGCGGCAGTGATCACCGGGCTTGCCGTAAATTGCGTAGATATCCGCATGGTTTTAAGATTTGGGAGCGCGGGAGAAGAGATATTGGATCTGCAGGAATTTTTAGATCTGCTGCTTCCGGGGGCTTTGCCGGTCTTGTATACAGGGCTGCTTTTCTATCTGATCCGGGTAAAAGAATGGAGTATGTACCGGCTGGTAGGATTAACATTGGCGGCAGGGATATTTTTTCGGACAGCAGGAATTTTAGGATAAGCAGTAAAACCTGTTGACAAACTGATAAAATGTGGTAATATAAGCTATATACACACGTGTTTATAAAAATAAAATTGTGCAGAATATGAAAGAGGAGGGTTTTATGAGGAACAACTTAAATGTTGGATTTGTTGTAACCTGTTCCGGAAGGTGGCCCAGGGAGCTGCCAGAGAAGCGTAAGGCGGAATATGGAAAGTGGCTTTCCGGCGAGATGAGCCAGGTACAGGTGGTGGAAGCAGAGCAGATTGTATGCGACAAGGAGACTTTAGAAGGAGCTGTCAGAAAGTTTAAGGAAGCCCGGGCCGATGTGATCGTTATGGTATATGGCGCTTTTACGGGTGATGATGTGGCAGCTTATCTGGCCGAGATGGTGAAGGTGCCGATTATTTTATGGGCGCCTTACGAGGTTCCTTTTGAAAAAAATACCAGGCTTTATGCCAATGCCCTTTGCTCCATGACTATGAATGCGGCGGCGCTTCACCGCCTGGGGGCGGTATGCCACACGGTTTACGGGAGCCTGGAGGATGAGAGGGCTGTCTTAAAAGTGCGGGGGCTGATCCTTGCCTATCATACCGTTAAGGCCATGCGCCATACGAACCTGGGGCTTTTGGGGTATCGTCCTACGGCTTTTTATAATTGCGCCTTCGACGAGGGACTGATCCGCAGAACTTTTGGGGTGAAGATCGAGGAGACGGATTTAAAGGTGGTATTTGATAAGATGGCGGAGATTCCGCAGAATGTATGCCAGGAGGAGATGGCAAAGGTCAGGGACATTTACGATGTGGAACTGCCGGAAGGCCATCTGGAGAATCATGCCCGGCTTTACCTGGCCTTAAAGGAGGTCATGGGACAGCAGGGATATGATTTTGGCGTGATCAAGTGCTGGCCGGAGATGGGCAATCTTCATGCCACTCCCTGCGCGGTGCTGGGGCGGCTGGCAGATGACGGAATCCACATCGGATGCGAGGGGGACGTGGATGCAGAGCTGGCCCAGATTGCCCAAAATTATCTGACCGGCCTGCCTACATTTATTACGGATATGATCAACATTGATGAGGAGGAGAACCAGATGACATTCTGGCATTGCGGCAACGCTGCCCCGTCACTGGCCAATCCGGAATACGAGCTGTGGATGCGCAACCATCCGCTGGCAGGACAGGGAAGCGCTTTTTGGGGCGCGTTAAAGCCGGGAATCGTGACCATCGCCCGGTTCTGCAACCTGGGAGGCGCCTACAAGCTGTTTTTGATGAGAGGAGAGGCCGTGAACCGGGACCGGTATACACGAGGCATCATGGCCAATGTAAAGGTGGAACGTCCGGTGCGGGAGGTGATTGAGCAGATCATGGAAAACGGAGTGCCTCATCACTACAGTCTGGTATGGGCAGATGTGGCGGAAGAGATGAAGCGGCTTTGTGAACTTTTAGGGATACCTGTGATTGAACTGTAAGAAAAATTAAAAAAATCACTAAAACATATTGACATTTTCCCACTCTTGTTGTAGACTATTAATAGTACATACGAGTGTACATTACAAACAGGAGAGCTAACAGGATGGGTGAGACCAGAGAGCGGGTCACAAGGGCAGACGTGGCAAAGCTGGCAGGAGTCAGTGAGACGATTGTGTCTTATGTGATCAACAACAACCGTTATGTGGCTAAGGAAAAGCGGCAGAGGGTGGAGGAGGCAGTCCGGCTTTTGAATTACCGTCCTAACAATGTGGCGCGTGCCCTGAAGGGAAAGCGGAGCAATCAGATCATTTTCATTGCCGACCATATTACCAATGAGTATTTCAGCAGCATCGTCAGTGAGATGGACAAGTATGCTTATGATTCCGGCTATTTGATTTCCCTGTGTTCCAACCGGAACACGCCGGAGTTCATTTCCCAGGTGATCAGCCGTCAGTTTGACGGGATTATTGTCAGTTCCGCCAGCTTTCCCACGGAATATGTGGAACAGTTCAGCCAGGCGGGGATCCCGGTGGTAGTGTTCAGGCGATGGAGGCATCAGAAGACGTTAGCGCATGTGGCTTATCTGGGTACAGGGCTGTACACAGGGGCAAGAGAAGCGGTCAGGCATCTCATTCAAAAAGGATGCCAAAATGTGGTGTATGTGGACCGGATCAGCGCCAGAGGCCACGTCAGCCCCCCGGATGATATGCGTTTCGGCGGTTTTGTAGATGAGATGGAAGCGAACGGATTTTCCGTGGGGCCTGACAACATTGTCTGCGGATGCCGCAGCCAGGAAGAATTGGCGGAGGAGGTCAAAAGACGGCTTCGGACCGGTTCCCGGGTGGACGGGATCTTTGGAAGGAATGACATGCTTGCCTGCATTGCCATGACCGCGGCGGTACAGACCGGTATTCAGGTGCCGGGGCAGTTAAAGGTGATCGGTTTTGATGATTCCAGTATCAGCCGTCTGATTACTCCCGGCCTTTCGACGATTCAGATGAAAAAGAATGAGATCGCCGGGGCGGCCATTGATATGCTGACGCAGATGATTGCCGGCAGGCAGCCGGAGGACAGGAATTTTGAGACATTGCTGATCGAAAGGGAGAGCACAAAATAACCGTTTTTTCTGCTCGGAATGGTGGGATCAGAAAAGTATTGTGAGCACGGATCTTGGTGCTCCTTCCCTTTTCGACAATATACACACGAGTGTACACATTCACAGGCATTCTGTGAAAAATAAGAAAACAATAAAAAGAGAGGAAGGTAATATTATGAGAAAACAGACATTGGCATTGGCAATGGCAGCGCTTATGGGTCTTACCACGGCATGTTCCGGAGGAGGAGGACAGGGGAGCCAGACTACGGCAGCCCCGGCTCAGGCAGCAGACGCGGCAAAAGGGGCGGAAAGTGAGACAAAAGCGCCTGCAGATGCGGAGATCACGGAGCCGGTCACGATCAAGTTTGCTAACTATGCGGTTTTAGAGGCGGGATATGATGTGTACTGGAACCAGCTTCTGGAGGAGTTTGCGGCAGAAAATCCGAATATCACCGTAGAGCTGGTGACGGCTCCTTACGGGGAGATTGTAAATACCGTCATCAATATGGCAGGCGGCGGGGATATGGTAGATTTGATGTACGGAGAACTGGACTGGATTCCCACTATGGTGGAAGCGGGGATGGCAGCGCCGGCGGCAGACGTGTTAAGCCCGGAGCTGATGGAGGACATTTACCCCAGCATTTTGGAGGCCTGTTCCATCGATGGCGTGGCCTATGGAGTTCCCATGTATGTGTCCCCGTTCCTGATGTATTACAACAAGGATTTGTTTGAGAAGGCCGGATTGGATCCGGAAGCTCCGCCAACTACATATGACGAGATGCTGGAGATAGCCCCCAAGCTTGCGGCATTGACTACGGATGACGGCAACAAGGTGTATGCTTTTGGCCTGACCACGGCATCGGTTCCGGTATCCGGCGCGTGCCTGACTTCCTCAATCCACAATTTTGGCGGGACCGTCCTGGATGGAGACGGAAACCTGGCAGTGGACCAGGGCTTTAAGGATGCGGTAGCCATGTGGAAGACTCTTCATGAAAAAGGCTATAATCCGGAAAACAGCAAATTGAAAGATCTGAGAAATCTTTTTGCATTAGGGCAGCTTGCTATGTACTACGACCAGTCCTGGGGATTTAACGGCGTGAAGTCTATTAATCCGGATGCCGCTGATTTTATTGCATCGGCTCCTCCTCTTGCAGGCGGAAGCGGAAGCGGTGAGTCTGTGCTGCAGGCAGGAACCCTGATGGTAATGAATAATGACGATGCCAGAAAAGCGGCCACGGCAAAACTTGTAGATTATATTCTGTCGGAAAAGAAAATTTCAGAATATTTTGAGACGGTAACTCCCGCGTATCCCTCCAGGCAGTCTATGGAGGGACTGGCAGTGGTGAAGGATTCGGCGCTTTTGGCAGGAGCCGCAGGTTCCGTGGGCAATGTGAAGCCGGTCACTTTTATCCCTACCCTGTCAGATCTGAACCTGGAGCTTTGCACTCTGGCCCAGGCCGTTACTTTGAGCGGTAAGGATGTGGATACCGCGGTTGCGGAGTTTGAAGCGGCTGCAGCGAATGTGATTCAATAGGATAGTTAAACAGGAAAGGATGACTGGTGTACTATGGGAAAAAATGTACAGGTAAGAGTCCCCATGACTGCCAGAGAACGGAATGATCGGATCTTTGCGGGAGCATTATTGCTCCCGTCCGTTCTGATAACGGTTATTTTTATTCTGGTTCCGGTGGCGGATTCGGTGGTGAAAAGCTTTCTGGACTTTAAAGTGAAGAATATTATTTCCGGTACGCCGGGAAGCTGGAATAATTTTGAGAATTATATCAAGCTTTTTAACAGCGGCAGGCTGGGAATGGCAGTGATGCATACCCTGACGTTTGTGGCGGCAGTGGTGATCGCCCAGTTTATATTGGGTATGATATTGGCGCTGATCCTCAATTCGGATATCCGTTTTACCCGGTTTGTCCGCAGCATCATGATGGCGCCCTGGGTGGTGCCTACGATCATATCGGGCCTGATCTGGATGTGGATGTATCAGCCTCAGTATGGTTTGCTGAAGTTTCTGGCAGGGGTTTTCAGCGGCGGCAGAGTGACGGATTTTGCAATTTTAAATGATCCCAATACGGCGCTTTTGGGAATCACCATAGCGGCTCTTTGGAAGCAGATCCCTTTAACGACACTTCTTTTGGTGTCAGGGCTTACCAACGTATCCACAGATCTTTTGGAGGCGGCTACCATTGATGGGGCAAACGGGGTGGAAAGGTTTCTCTATATTACGATTCCCAGTATTATGAGTGTGATCAAGATCACGGTGTCCATGGCAATTATTGAGAATTTCAAACAGTTTCCGCTGTTCTGGACCATGACCGGCGGAGGCCCGGACAATGCCACCACTACTTTGGCCATTTTGAGTTACCGGGAGGCATTTGTCTCCAACAACTTAGGCAGCGGCGCGGCAGTGACCACCGTATGGATGCTTCTGATGATTGTGGTAGTGTTTGTATACAATCATGTGTTTAAAGATGTGGAAATGAGTTAGGAGGCGGCTATGGGAGCTAAAGGAAAAAAGAAAATATGGATCCTTGCAGAATATGGGATCCTGGCTGTTATTCTGCTGTTTTTAATGTTTCCTCTCTACTGGGTGTTAATGACCTCCTTTAAGACCAACATGGAAGCTTATCGTTTTCCGCCAACCATGGTGCCGGAGGCCCCTAATATAAACAGTTATATTTCCCTGTTTACGGAGGATAACTTTTTCTTCATTTATTATAAGAACAACTTTATTGTATCGGGAATTACGGCGGGCATTACCCTGATTCTGGCTATAATGTCCGGTTATGCATTATCTCGTTTTAAGATCCGGTGGAACAAATGGATCGTGGCGGCATTTTTGTCGGCGCAGATGTTTCCCATTGTCAGCAGGATGATTTCCCTGTATGATTTGCTGGGAAAAATTCATTTGATCAACACCCGGGCAGGACTGATCCTGGCGCTGACAGCGGCAATGCTGCCTTTTACCATTACTCTGATGGCCAGTTTTTTTGACGGGATTCCCAGGGAGCTGGAAGAAGCGGCCATTGTGGACGGGGCAGGAAGGATTCAGACTTTGTTTCAGATCGTCATGCCGCTTGTGAAGTCCGGTATGGTGGCAGTGGGAATCTATGCATTCCTGATGACCTGGGATGATTACCTGCATGCCGTCACCCTGATTCAGAATGACAGCCTGCGGACGTTATCTGCAGGTGTGGCTTTGCGGTATCTGGGAGAATTGTCTTATGACTGGTCCAAGGTCAACACGATTTCCGTAGTGGGAATCCTTCCGATCATGTTTTTGTTCTTTTTCTTCCAGAAGTACATGGTAAAGGGTCTGGTGGCAGGCGCGGTGAAGGGATAAAAAGAATTAGAAAATGCGCAGCAGCTAAGGAATATACGGCAGATCCGGAGCGGATCATGGACCGCAAAGAAAAGCTGATGCAAATAATAAGGGGGATAATATGCTGTCAACAAGTAAAGAAATGCTTATGGAAGCGGCAAACGGCGGTTATGCGGTGCCGGCTATCAATACCCAGGGTGGGAATTATGATATTATATGGGCCATCTGTAAAGCGGCGGAGGATTTGGGGTCTCCGGTAATGCTGGCACATTATGTAAATACAGGAGCCTATTCCGGCCACGACTGGTTTGTGAACGTATGTAAATGGTGTGCAGAAAAGGTATCCGTACCGGTGGCAATCCATCTGGACCATGGGGACGGGTTTGCAATTTGTATGGAGGCCCTGAAGCTGGGATTTACTTCCTTGATGATTGACGGGTCTGCAAAGCCTGTTGAGGAGAATGCCAGGATGACCAACGAAGTCCTGAAGGTGGCAAGGTGTTTTGGCGTGCCTGTGGAGGCGGAGGTGGGAGAACTGCTGCGCCTGGACAATATGGGTGCGGTCATGGAGAATAAAAATATTGTGGACCCGGAAGAGGTGCGCAGGTTCCTCGGGCTGTGCCAGCCGGATTCGCTGGCAATCGGGATTGGAAATGCCCATGGATATTATAAGGGAGAGCCGGATATCCATCTGGAAATTTTAGAAGAGGTAAGGAAGTTTACCGATATTCCTCTGGTGCTTCACGGATGTACGGGAATGAAGGATGAGATTATCCGGGAAGCAATCCGGATGGGAGTGGCGAAGATCAATTTCGGGACGGAAATCCGATATAAATATGTGGAACATTATGAGGAAGGATTAAGGACAATGGAGCATCAGGGACATTCGTGGAAGCTGTCCCAGTATGCCAATGAGCGGCTTCAGGAGGATGTGAGGAAGATCATACGGCTGGCAGGATCAGAGGGAAAAGCCCGGTAGGAAAAAATGGAAGCGAAAAAAGGAGGCAAGTGATGAAGAATAGCGAATTAACTTACAGGGAGATGTACGGACAACCAGAATCTTTTCAGGCGATCAACGATTCTCTGGAAGATATTTTTAAAGTGCTGGACAAGGTATTTGCGGAAGATTACGACGAGCTGATTTTTACCGGATGCGGGACGTCTCTGTATCTGGCTCAGGCTTCGGCCCACGCTTTTGCAAGCGCCACAGGGACTCCGGCCAAGGGGATGTGCTGTTCGGAATTGTATTATTTCCCGGAAACTTATGTGGGAAAGGGCCGGAAGGTGCTGGTACTGCCGATTACCAGGAAAAGCTATACTACGGAAGTGAGGATGGCCATTGACAAGGTCAGGAGTTTTGAAGGGGTGAAGACCCTGGCCATCACCTGTGACCCGGACAGCGCCGCTTATAATGATTTTATGATCTTGTCTCCGGAGACGGCGGAGGACAGCGTGATCATGACCAGATCCTTTACCAGCATGGTATATCTGGCGGTAATCCTCGCGTTTTATGCTGGAGGCCATTGGGAAAAAATCGAGGCTATGAAAGAGTACAGGAAGGAATCAGAAGAATTTTTAAAGGCTGCTGACCATATGGCGAAACGGATCGTGGGAGAGCATCCGGAGCTGAATCTTTTTATCACTTTGGGACAGGGAATCAATTATGGGATTGCCAATGAGTGTATGAATAAGATGAAAGAGATGAGCCTTAGCAATTCGGAAGCCTATTATACTCTGGAATACCGCCATGGACCGATGAGCCTGGTGGATGACAGGACCATGATCATTTTGCTGGGAAACGAGGATACGGTGGACGGAGATAAAAAGCTCTTGGAGGAGATGAAGCGCTATGGAGCGGTGATACTGGCGGCAGGGGCAAAGGCCGGGCAGTGTTATGGAGCGGCAGATTATACTTTGGAGCTGGATTATGGGTATGACAGCCTGCAGAAGGCAGCTATGATCGGGTTTATCGGGCAGATGATGGGATATTATCTGGCAGAGGCAAAGGGCCTGAATGCAGATACGCCCAGGCATTTGTCCCAGGCTATTGTGATTGAAGGGGAGTAGGGCAGCCGGATGAGATCCCTTGCATTGGGACGGTAATATGGTATGATAATATTGTCGAGAGACAAATCGCCGGGCAAGCGGAGAAAGGGGAACTACAGAGGATTTGAATATGACAGAAGTCGCAAGATTGTTATTGGGGCTAAGAGCGGCCGGATGGAGTGAAAAAGAGATTAATGATTTTATCCTTTATATTGAATCGGGAGAGGAGCAGTATAAACCAAAGCCGAGAAAGGAAAAGGATGAGTAATTCGGCATGGGAGAACAGGACAGGCAGTGAACTTGCCATAGCTGCCTTATGGAGCACAATGAGAATCCGGCAAAATGCATCTGCAGTGCATTTTACCGGGTTTTCATTGTACATTAGAAATGTTTAGCGGGATTTTTCCAGATGGGCCAAAATCTGGCGTTTATATTCCAGGAACTGCCCGGAAAGGGAAAATTCTTTTTTTCTTGGCCTTGGTTCTTCGATCACGATTTCCTTCGTGACAGTTCCCGGTTTTCCTGTCAGCAGGTAGATACGGTCAGACAAAAGAACTGCCTCATCGATGTCGTGGGTGACAAACAGGGTGGAGAGACGGATTTCTTCCATTACCTGCAGATACCAATCATGGACGCTGCTTTTGGTCAGCATATCCAGGGCGGAAAACGGCTCGTCCAGCAAGGCGACTCTCTCGGAAAACAGATAAGTCCGCAGAAGGGCGGCTCTCTGTCTCATTCCGCCTGATAACTGGGCCGGATATTTTTTCTGTGTCCCCTCAAGCCCGAATTGTTTAAAATACGAGGATGCTTTTTGTCTTGCTTCTGTTTTCTTCATGCCCTTGATCAAAAGAGGAAGGATCACATTATCCAGGGTGGTGCGGTAAGGCAGGAGCAGGTCTTTTTGAAGCATGTAGCTGACCTGTCCCGGACTGCCTGTAATATCAACGCCGTCTAAGAAGACTTTCCCCTCGTCAGGCTGGCTCAAACCGGCAATAATATTAAATAAGGTGGTTTTTCCTCCTCCGCTGACACCCAGAAGGGAGACAAGCTCCCTCTCTTTAAGTTCCAGGGAAACCTGCCGGATGACGGCCTGCCCGTCAAAAGATTTGGTGATGCCTTCTGTTTTAAGAACAATCATAAGCTCTCCCTATTTTTCCTGTTGTGGCAGATAATCATTAGTAAAGCCGATATTTTCCGGAAGCGCTGGATCGGAAAGTCCGTTTTCGTTGAGCCAGGAATAAAAACCGTTCCAGCGCCGGGGATCCATATAGCCCCATGTGGGGGAGTCTGCCAGGTATCGGGGCGAAAGATATTGCTGGCTTGCCAGGGCAAGTTCCGGGTCCAATTCCGGCACGGCGCGGCACAGGATGCCGGCGGCTTCCTCCGGGTCTTTGGCAGCCTCTTCATAGCCTTTTGAAAGAGCAGACAGAAATGCCTTTGCCGTATCCGGCTCATCCTCCAGAAACCGGGTTCCCGAGATGATAACCGGGGTATAGTAGTCAAATACCGGATTTATGTCGGAAAATGCAAAATAATCGGTTTCCAGCTCTTCTAACTCTGTTTTTATGCCGGCCCAGCCGTAAAAGATCCAGATGGCGTCTACGGATTTTGTTTTCAGGGCGGAGACCTCATCCGTGACAGAGCTGGGAACGAGCTGCACTTTGCCAAAATCGCCCCCGTCGCTTTCCACCACATTTTGAAGGGTGGCCAGCTCTATCGGAGATTCCCAGGTGGCGTATTTTTTCCCTTCGAGGCCTTTGGGGGTATTCATACCTTCTCCTTTGCGGGAGACGATGCCGGAGGTGTTATGCTGCAAGACGGCAGCTACCGCCTGAATAGGAAGAGCGCTGTCGCCTGTCAGGGCGGGAGCCATGGTATCCTGGAAACTTACGCCGAACTGGGCTTTTCCGGAAGCAACCAGGATCTCGGCTCCTCCTTCCGGCGGCTGGACGACCTCCACTTCAAGGCCGGCCTCCTCAAAATATCCTTTTTCCAGGGCGACATAAAGTCCTGTATGGTTAGTGTTGGGAGTCCAGTCAAGGACAAAGGTGATTTTTTTTAATTCACCGGAGGTTTTTGGTGGAGCCTCATCGGTTTTGAGGCCGCATGCAGACAGAGATAAAGCCGTGACAGCCGCCATGGCGGCGGCCCATGTTCTGCGTTTGAGTGAAAGACGGGCAGCCGGCCTGCCGGAGGCGGGCGTTGAAAGTTGTTTGCAGAAGAATGCCTTTTTCATGTTTTTAGTGACTCCTTCCTGTTTGCCGGTATCTGTTTTATTTGCTTTTGCTGCCTTTATCCCAGGGCATGCACAGCCGTTGAAGAAGTTCTACTCCGTTCATCAGCAGGAGGCTGATTGCTGAGATGAGAAAGATTACGGCAAACATTTTGTCAAAAGAAAATGCTTTTTTTACTCTGGTCATATATACGCCAAGCCCTCCGAAGCCGCCCAGCCATTCGGAAATAACGGCGCCTACCACCGCGTAGGACACGGAGATCCGCAGACCGGAAAAAAACTGGCTTAAAGCGCCGGGCAGTTTGATGTAAAAAAAAATCTGCCCCTGTCCGGCGCCCATGGCCCGCAGAAGGTTTAAGGCATCCGGGTCGGCCGAGCGAAAGCCGGTCAGAAGGCCTACAGTAATGGGAAAAAAGGTGGTAAGGACAATCAGGATTACCTTTGGCGTCATCTCGTATCCGAACCATAATACTAAAAGAGGCGCTACCGCTACGGTGGGAACGGTCTGTGTCAGCACCACCAGGGGATAAAATGCCTGGTATAAAATTTCAAACCGGTCCATGGCCACAGCCATGAGAAATCCTAAAAGGATCCCCATAGCCAGGCCGATAAAAGCTTCTGACAGCGTGATGGCAGAATGGGCTCCCAAGGCCGGAAGCTCTGTGAAAAACGTTTTTAATACCTGAACGGGAGAGGGGAGAAGGAAAGCGTCCACAGCCCCGGTCCCCGTCACAAGCTGCCAGATAAAAAGAATGGCAAAAACAGCGGAACAAGACCACAGCTTATTGGTGATGTTTGGTGACTTTTTTGTCAATGGTCAGCACATCTCCTTCCGGCCGGTAGGTGACTTTGATGTAGGCGGCTACAGAGGGAGCGCCTGCGCGGATGGCAATGTGCTGGCACTCTTTGACAATGTCCATTAGCTCGTCATAATCTCCCTCAATGGCTGTCTCAAAAGGCCCTACATAGCAGGTTAAACCTGTACTTTTGATATAGGCGATCACCTCGTCAACAATGCGGATCAGTTCCTCGTCATCGGATGTTTCCGGTAAAGACTGGATGGCTACACTTGCGTTCATAAAAAGCTCCTTTCCTGATTTAAGGGGGTATTTTGCAGGATTTTATATTCACGGGCATAAACATAAATATGGATGGAAACACAAAAAACCGCCTGGATGCCCAGACGGAAATCGATCGAATTTCTGTCATGAACGGAACTTCCGCCCATGAAAGATGTTTTCCTACGCTGGCATTATCCAGATCAGGTTCCAGGGTTTAAAATAAAACCTATTTTATCTCAGCCGGACTATATCCAGCACCCCTTTTTATTTTTATACCCGTGAGCCAAATGATCTGCCGGCACAGGAATGATTTGGCAAATAAGTGCGCTCGCGAGCATAATCAAGTTTATCACAGCCTGTCCGGGAAGTCAATAGAAAAAATGGCGGCAACTGAAATGTCCGTGAACTGTAATGAATGTAATGCATTACGGGATAAAAGACAAAAGATATCGTTATTATTGTAAAGAAAGAAGTCTTGAGGATTTCTCCAATATATGGTATGATAAAATAGCCATATCAGATTGGGGCTGTTATGACGGACATGGTATTATAATGGAATGGAGGAAATGTATGGCACTTGCAGACAAAGCAAATATTGGATTGTCGGAAAGACGGATGGATCTGAAATTTCTGGCTAAGATGTCCAATAAGATGAGCACTCCGATTAATGTAGTCCTTGGCAATAACGAGATGATCATGCGGGAAACCAGGGAAAGTCATACTGCAACTTATGCTATCGGGATCGAGGCGGCAGGGAAGTCGCTTTCACTGGTCGTAAGCAATATTTTGGAGCTTATGAATATGGATAACGGAACTCTGAAACTGGAGGAGACGCCATATTCTATCTTGTCGTTATTGCAGGATGTGATGTCGTATGCGGAGTATAATGCAGAAAAAAAGAATCTGGAGTTTCATCTGGAGATCGGCGAAAATTTGCCCCAGGAGCTGTCGGGAGACTGCACAAGGCTGGCACAGGTATTGAATAACCTTTTGTCTAATGCGATCAAATATACCCAGGAAGGTTTTGTAGGGCTTTCTGTCAGATGGCAGGAACCGAAAGAAGGAGAGCCGGAGGATTCCGGCGTGTTGGTAGTGAAGGTAAGGGATAGCGGAATCGGGTTAGAGAAAGAGCAGATTGACCGGATCATGGAAAGCTTTTCCGATCTGGACGACCGGAGTGCCTGTAATATGGGACGGTCGGGTCTTGGTCTTCCTGTCGTGGCCCGGCTGCTGCATTATATGGGAACCCGCCTGAAGGTGGAGAGCAGCAAGAAGGGGAGTGTTTTTTCCTTCTGGCTCCCTCAAAAGATCGTGGACGCCACACCTATAGGAAAGCTGGAGAATGGAGAGGACGGCTATGTCCTGCCCCAGATGCGTACAGATCGTGAATTTACGGCTCCGGATGCCAGAATTCTTGTGGTGGATGACAATGTGATGAACCTGGATTTGTTCCGGGGAATGTTAAAAGGGACAAAAATACAGATTGATACGGCATTTAATGGAGAAGATGCCATAAGACAGTTAAAGTGGAAAAAGTACCATATGGTCTTTCTGGATCATATTATGCCTGTAATGGACGGCCTGGAGACCCTGGACCATATCCGGTCAGAAGGGCTGTGTCCGGGTACATCGATGGTTGTGCTTACGGCCAATATGATTCCTGACGCAAGAAAGCATTATCAGGAAAAGGGATTTGACGATTATCTTCCCAAACCGATCAGCAGCAGGCAATTACATATGCTGGTAAGGAAGTATCTTCCGGAGGAACTGATTCAGGAGAAGAAGGATTCCCAGTCAGAGCCGCAGCCGGCGGAGCCTTGTCAGTCCGGCCAGAGCAGGCAGCCGTTTCTGGCAAGGATCTCTCCGTTTTTGGATGTGGCAACCGGCATGTCTTATTTTGCCGATGACGAGGAATTTTATCAGGAGATGCTTCAATGTTACCTAGATAATAGTTCCTATGAGGAAATTCAGGGGTGTTATGACAGGGAGGACTGGGAGAATTACCGGATTCTGGTACATGCATTAAAGAGTACTTCTCTCTCCATTGGCGCGGTGGAGCTTTCCGGCCAGGCCAAGGAAATGGAGATGGCGTCTAAAGAGTCCAGGATCATGGATATCCATGCAGGCCATGAGGCTATGATGAAAAATTACGGCCGCATGATGGAAAAGATTCAGGAAGCCCTGGATGAGCCTGCCAATGTTCCGCAGACCTTTTTGCAGATTCCGGAAGAGAAGGCCAGTATTCTGGTGGTGGATGATGATGTGATGAATCTGCGGATTGCGGAGAAGATGCTGGAAGAGCGGTATCATATCGACTGTGTTAAATCAGGAAGGGAGGCCTTGGGATTTTTGGAAGTCTCCATCCCTAATCTGATTCTTTTGGATCTGCATATGCCTGAGATGGACGGTTTTGAGGTTCTGGAACGGCTTCAGTCGGAAGAGCGCTACAAAAACATTCCCGTTATCTTTCTGACAGCGGACAATGACCGGGAGACAGAGGTGAAGGGTTTCCGGAAGGGCGCTTTGGATTTTATCATCAAACCTTTTATTGCGGACATTATGATCTCCCGTGTGGACCGTATTCTGGAATTGAGCCGTCTGCAGAAGGATCTGCAGCGGGAGGTGGAGAAGCAGACAAGGACGGCGGAGGAGCGGCGCCAGAAGGTGGAGCGTCTGTCCGCCCAGATTATGAAGACCCTGGCAGGAACCATCGATGCAAAGGATAAATATACAAAGGGACATTCGTCAAGAGTGGCGGAATACGCGGTAAAGATTGCAAAGAAACTGGGTAAGTCGCAGAAGGAGCAGGACGACATTTACTATCTGGGGCTGCTGCATGATATCGGAAAGATCGGCATTCCGGATGGGATCATTAACAAGACTACCAGGCTGACAGATAAAGAGTATGAGATCATCAAGACCCATTCTGTTATCGGGGCGGAGATCCTGGAGAATATTTCGGAGCTGCCGGAGTTGGTCCTGGGGGCAAGATGGCACCATGAACGGTATGACGGGAGCGGATACCCGGACGGGCTGAAGGGTACGGAGATTCCTGAGATGTCCAGGATCATCGGGGTTGCGGATGCCTATGATGCCATGACCTCCAACCGCAGTTACCGGGATGTGCTTCCCCAGCAGGTGGTACGGGGAGAGATTGAGAAGGGAAAAGGAAACCAGTTTGATCCTTTATTTGCAGACAAGATGCTTGAGTTGATTGATGAGGATACCGAGTATCAGATGAGGGAAATCTGACAGGAAAAAAGGCGGCTGCCGGGATTTAAAAGAGCCGCAAAAACAGAAACGCTGCCGCAGACAGAAAAGCGGCAGCGTTTTTTGATTAAAATTTTTCATAGCGTTCCACATCGGTCACAAAGATCGTGGCGCCCCCCAGCTCTACATTCACAGGTATCATCATATAACCGGCGGAGATGGAGCTGATATTAGGTGAGGGGATGTCACAAGTAATCTTCTGGCGTTTTCCGCAGGTCTCCCGAATGAGATGGATGGCGTCATCGACCCGTTCTTCATCCGTACCGATCATCAGGGTTGCATTCCCCTTTTTCAAGAAGCCGCCGGTGGTGGCAAGCTTGGTCACGCTGAATTGGTGCTCGTTCAGCACGTCTGTTACCCGGTTGCCGTCATCGGAGCTTACAATTGCATAAATAATTTTCATAGCCACACCTCCATTAAAAAATCTGACTATATCTTAACATAGATCGGATTGTGTGTAAATAAATTTACGATTTTTGGCAGTAAGAAAAAACAGTACTAAAAATGAGGGAATCATGATATAATGAACATAAGAGAGAGAATATGTGCGTTTTAGGAAAAGGGGTTCAAAAGTACAAAAGGGGGAGAGCGGATGAATATCAGGGAAGCCCAGGAGGCATGGGAAGCCGAATATCTTAGCCCCTATGCGGCTCTGAGCAGGGATACAAAAGGGCGGGATGTACCAGAGCCTTTATGCGATATCCGCCCGGAGTATCAGAGAGACCGGGACAGGATTCTGCACAGCAAGGCATTTCGCAGGCTGAAGCATAAGACACAGGTGTTTCTGGCTCCGGAAGGAGATCATTACCGGACACGTCTGACCCATACCCTGGAAGTGTCACAGATAGCCAGAACCATTGCCCGGGCCCTTCGGATGAATGAAAACCTGACAGAGGCCATCGCTTTAGGCCACGACCTGGGCCATACGCCTTTTGGACATTCGGGAGAGAAGATTCTGGATGAATTGTGTCCGGACGGTTTTGCCCATTACCGGCAAAGCGTGAGGGTGGTGGAGGTTCTTGAAAAGGACGGGGAAGGGCTCAATCTGACAAAAGAGGTACGGGACGGGATCTTAAACCATCGGACCAGCGGAAGTCCTTCTACTCTGGAAGGATGTATTGTTCGTCTTTCCGATAAGATCGCCTACATAAATCATGACATTGATGATGCCATTCGGGGGAGGATCTTTAAGGAGGAGGACATTCCGGGGGATTTTACGGCCATGCTGGGCCACAGTGTCAGGGAACGTCTGAACACGATGGTCCATGATATTATTGAAAGCAGCATGGATATGCCGGAGATCAGGATGTCGCCAGGCATGCAGGAAGCCATGCAGGGACTGCGCGCCTGGCTGTTTGAACATATGTATCTGAACGAGATTCCCAAGGCGGAGGAGAAAAAAGCCCAGCAGCTTATCGGTTTTTTATACAACCATTATCTGGGACATCCCGGAGAGCTTCCGGAAGAATACCGGCTGATGATGGAGCGGCGCGGGGAAAAAAAGGAGTGGGTAGTCTGCGATTATATTGCAGGCATGAGCGACAGCTATGCCATTTACAAATTTGAGGAGCTGTTTGTGCCGCAGGCATGGAAGGATTGAGGCGACTGTGAAAGCGTGAGAGGATAACAGGCTAAGGCGGCCTGTTGAGAAAGTAAAACAGTTTGCCGGGGACAGGCAGAAAGGAGTACTTCATGTATTATCCGGAGGAGATCATCGAAGAGGTGAGGATGAGAAATGATATTGTCGATGTGATTTCAGGCTATGTGAAGCTGCAGAAAAAGGGCAGCAATTATTTTGGCCTGTGTCCCTTCCACAATGAGAAGTCGCCGTCTTTTTCGGTATCGCCTGACAAGCAGATGTATTACTGCTTCGGATGCGGGGCAGGGGGGAACGCCATCACTTTTGTGATGGAATATGAAAACTTTACTTTTACAGAGACTTTGAAGCTTCTGGCAGACCGGGCAGGGGTGAAGCTGCCGGAGGCAGAGTATACGAAGGAAGAACGGGAGAAGGCGGACCGGCGTTCCACATTGCTGGAGATTAATAAGCTGGCAGCCAATTATTTCTATTACCAGCTTCGGCAGCCCCAGGGAAAGGCCGGATATGAGTATTTTAAAAGGCGGGAACTGACAGATGAGACGATCCGGCGGTTTGGCCTGGGATATTCCAATAAGACCAGCAACGACTTGTACCAATATTTAAGGTCAAAAGGATATCGGGATGAGATTTTGAAAGAAAGCGGCCTCGTGACCATAGAGGAGCGGGGTACTTACGATAAATTCTGGAACCGGGTCATGTTTCCCATTATGGATGTGAACAGCCGGGTGATAGGTTTTGGAGGCAGGGTTATGGGAGACGGGGAACCTAAATATTTAAATTCCCCGGAGACTTTTGTTTTTGATAAGAGCCGGAATCTTTATGGGATGAACTATGCACGGACAAGCAGGGAGAAATGTCTGCTGGTCTGTGAGGGCTATATGGATGTGATTGCCCTGCATCAGGCAGGATTTACCAACGGTGTGGCATCCCTTGGGACGGCATTTACATCCCAGCATGCAATGCTGCTGAAACGGTACACACAGCAGGTAGTGCTGACTTATGACAGCGATGGCGCGGGGGTGAAAGCTGCCCTGCGTGCTATCCCGATTTTGAAAGATGCAGGGATCTCGGCCCGGGTACTGGATATGAAACCTTATAAGGATCCGGATGAATTCATTAAAAATATGGGAGCCGAGGCTTTTCAGGAAAGAATAGACCAGGCTAAGAACAGCTTTCTGTTTGAGATTGAGGTGCTTAAGAGAGACTATCAGGTGGAAGATCCGGAACAGAAGACCCGGTTTTACAATGCCGTGGCGGAGAAACTTCTGGAATTTGACGAAGCCCTGGAGCGGGATAACTACATTCAGGCAGTGGCCAGGGAACAGATGATTCCTTATGAGGATCTCCGGCGTCTGGTGAACCGGCTGGGAAGTATGCCGGGGGCGGCTCAGAAAGCGGTACAGGCAAGAGCGTCGCAGACCGGCCGAATGGAGAGGCAGACGGACCGGAAGAAAGAGAAAGACGATGGTATTAAGAGGGCGCAGAGACTTTTACTGACATGGCTCATAGAAAAAAAGGAATTGTTCGGGAAGGTGGAAGGGATCATCCGGCCGGCGGATTTTACGGAACCGCTCTACCGGCAGACAGCAGAACTGGTATTTGCAGGATACCATGAGGGGGAGGTAAATCCTGCAAAAATCCTGAATCATTTTATCAATGATGAAGAACAATACAAGGAAGTAGCCAGGCTGTTTCATGCCAGGCTGGAGGAAGCTTTGGGGAATGAAGAGCAGAACAAAGCCATTTCTGAAATCGTGTACCGGGTAAAAAAGAACAGCCTGGATCAGGCCAGCCGGAATGCGTCGGATATAGGCGAGCTTCAGAGAATCATTAAGGAACAGGCAGAACTGAGAAAGATTTCGGTTTTTTGATTGTGGCAGCCAGGATTTTCGGACTGCAGTGATACAGAAGTAACAGTTTACGAGGCTATCAGACTGTTACATACAGGAAAGGCGGACAGAGATGGAAGAACGTACACAGACACTGGAGGAAAAGCTGATCTTGTTGCTGGAAACAGCCAGGAAGAAAAAGAACGTGTTGGAAAACCGGGAAATTCTGGACTTTTTTCGTGGTGAAATCTTAGACCCGGATAAACTGGACAGGATTTACGATTTTTTGGACCGGAATAAAGTGGACGTGCTGCGGATGGAAGAGGAAGAGGATATTGACCCGGAACTTTTTTTAGAAGAGGAAATAGAAGACGGGGAAGATATCAACGTGGAGGAGATCGACCTGTCTGTTCCGGACGGCGTGGGGGTGGAGGATCCGGTCCGGATGTATTTAAAGGAGATCGGCAAGATCCAGCTTTTGTCTATGGAGGAGGAGATTGAGCTGGCAAAGAGGATGGAGCAGGGAGATAAAGAGGCTGCAAAGCAGCTTGCAGAAGCCAATCTGCGGCTGGTAGTCAGCATTGCCAAGCGGTATGTGGGCAGGGGAATGCAGTTTCTTGACCTGATCCAGGAGGGAAACTTAGGGCTCATAAAGGCGGTGGAAAAGTTTGATTACCGGAAAGGCTATAAGTTCAGCACTTATGCTACCTGGTGGATTCGCCAGGCTATTACCCGGTCTATTGCGGACCAGGCAAGAACCATCCGGATTCCGGTACACATGGTAGAAACTATTAACCGCCTGATCCGCACCCAAAGGCAGCTTGTCCAGGAGCTGGGGCGGGAGCCGTCAGTGGAGGAGATCGCGGCCAGGATGGATCTGCCCCCCGAGCGGGTGAGCGAGATCCAAAAGATCGCACAGGAGCCGGTTTCTTTAGAAACGCCTATCGGGGAGGAGGAGGACAGCCATCTGGGAGATTTTATCCAGGACGACCAGGTGGCAGTGCCGGCGGACCAGGCTACCTTTACTTTGCTGCGGGAACAGCTTATGGAAGCGCTGGAGACATTGACGGAGCGGGAACAAAAGGTGCTGCGGCTGCGGTTTGGTCTGGACGACGGCAGACCCAGGACCTTGGAGGAAGTCGGTAAGGTATTCTGCGTTACCAGAGAACGGATCCGGCAGATAGAGGCAAAAGCCCTTCGGAAACTGCGTCATCCCACCAGAAGCAAGAAGCTGAAGGACTATTTGGATTAAAGGGTGGCAGGAAATGAAGCTGTCAAAAAGACTGGAGGCAATCATAGGTATGGCGTCCCAATGGGCATCCTGCCATGGAGACGGACTTTCCATGGCAGATGTAGGCACAGATCACGGGTTTGTGCCGATTTGCCTGGTGGAACGGGATATTGTAAAGAGAGCGTTGGCTATGGATATAGGAGAGGGGCCTCTTCTGCGGGCCAGAGAGCATGTGCGTGAGAGAGGATTGGAGGACAGGATCCAATTGCGGCTCAGTGACGGCCTGGAGCGTCTCTCCCCCCAAGAAGCAGATCTGGTGGTCATTGCCGGGATGGGGGGCGAGCTGATGCTCAAGATATTAAAAAACGGAAATCATGTAAGGCAGTCTGTCAAAGGGTGGATTTTTTCACCCCAGTCGGAGCTTTCAGCATTTCGCCGGGGGCTGAAGGAACTGGGTCTTGCGATACAAGACGAGGTGATGGTAGAGGAAGACGGGAAGTATTATGTGGTGATGACGGCAGAAAAAGGAGACATGGAGGAGGATTACTGTTATCGATACGGGGAGGTTCTGATCAGAAAGAAAGATCCGGTTTTAGGAAAATTTCTGGAAAGGGAGCTCAGGCAGCTTTCCATGATCCGGAAAAAACTTTTAGATTGCGGGACAGAGACGGCGAAAAGAAGGCTTGATCAGATAGAGAAAAAGATTCAGGAGGCAGAAGCGGCGCGGGAGCGTCTGGAAAGAGATAATACCAAAACGAGACAGAGGAGATTTTGAGATGACATGCAGGGAACTGATGAGAAAGCTGGAGGAGCTGGCCCCGCTTGAATATGCCTGTGAGTGGGACAATCCGGGATTTCTGGCAGGACGCGGGGATAAGGAGATCCGCAAGGTTTTTGTGGCTTTGGACGCCACAGACGAGGTGGTGGAGGCAGCCATAAGATATGGGGCGGATCTTTTGCTGACCCATCATCCGCTGATATTCAAAGCACTGAAAAAAGTCAATGATGAGGATTTTATCAGCAGGCGGATTCTGCGTCTGATCCAGGCTGATGTCTGTTATGTGGCCATGCATACAAATTTTGACATAGCCCCGGGATGCATGGCAGACCTGGCGGCAGAGCGTCTGGGACTTTTGGCAGAGAGGCCCCTTGAGGTGACTGGAGAAAAGGATGGTATCCCTGTAGGGGTGGGAAAAGCAGGCCATTTGAGAAGGCCTGTGGCGATAAAAGAGCTGGCAGAGCTTGTGAAGGAAAGGTTCGGCCTGCCTTTTGTGACGGTTTACGGCCTGGAACAGGTGACAGAGCCGATAACCCGGGTTGCCGTCTCGCCGGGAGCAGGCGGCAGTATGGTCAGACATGGAATCGCCTGGGGAGCCCAGGTGCTGATAACAGGAGATATCGGGCATCACAGCGGAATCGATGCGGCGGCCCAGGGGATGGCTGTGATCGATGCAGGACATTATGGTTTGGAACATATATTTATGCCGTTTATGAAGGAGTACTTACAGGGATTGCCAGGAAGGGAGCTTCAGGTGGAAACGGAGGATAAAAACCTGCCGGTAAAAGTTCTGTGAAAAAAGGAGGGTAAGTATGGTACAGGTTACGGTAGAGAATGAGAGACGGGAATATGAGACGGGGACGCTTCTCAAGGATGTGGCAAGGGAATTTCAGCCTGGATTTGAGAATGAGATCCTGCTGGCATATGTGAACGGAAAGCTTCAGGAACTTCATAAGGTGGTCCGTGACGGGGCGGAGATTCATTTTCTGACAGCCAGAGATAAGCCGGGAATGCAGACCTATCAGCGGAGCGTGACGCTGATGATGATGAAGGCATTTTACGAGGTGGTGGGAGTGGAGGATCTGACCAATGTAACGGTGGATTTCTCCATTGGCGGAGGGCTTTTTGTGGAGCCGAAGGGGAATTTTGTACTGGACCAGGAACTGGTGAACCAGGTCAGGTCCAGAATGCGGCAATATGTAGATGCGAAAATGCCCATAATGAAGAGGAATATTAATACGGAGGAGGCTATTGAGCTGTTCCACCGATATAAAATGTATAACAAGGAGCGGCTGTTTACCTTCCGGCGGGTTTCCAGGGTGAATATTTACAATCTGGATGGTTTTGAGGATTACTATTATGGTTATATGGTCCAGAATACGGAATCTTTGAAATATTTTGACCTGATCCTCTATCAGCACGGGATTGTACTCTTGATGCCGGAGATGTCGGAGCCTGAAAAGGTACCTCAATTTGCGCCTAAAGAAAAACTTTTCCGGACTCTTTGCGAGTCAGAGGAGTGGGGCCGGAAGATGCAGGTGGCCAATGTAGGCGCCCTTAACGAGCGGATCACAAAGGGCCGGATGAATGAGCTGATCTTAATTCAGGAAGCGCTGATGGAGAAGAAAATGGGGGATATCGCAGAGCAGATATCCTTAAGGCCGGGAGTGAAGTTTGTCATGGTGGCAGGACCGTCCTCCTCAGGAAAGACTACCTTTTCTCATCGTCTGTCCACCCAGCTTCAGGCAAAAGGATTTACTCCGCATCCGATCGGGGTGGATAATTATTTCGTGAACCGGTCAGACAGCCCAAGGGATGAGAACGGAAATTATGATTATGAATCCTTAAAATGTATTGACATAAAGAAGTTTAATGAGGATATGCAGGACCTTCTGTCCGGCAAGACCGTAGAGCTGCCGGAGTATAATTTTATATCCGGAGAGAGGGAATATAAAGGAAACAGGCTTTCTCTGGGGCCGGAGGATATCCTGGTGATCGAAGGGATCCATTGTCTGAACGAGGAGCTGTCCTACAGCCTTTCCAAGGAAAATAAGTTTAAGATTTATATCAGCGCCCTGACCCAGCTTAACATTGACGACCACAACCGGATTCCCACTACGGACGGACGGCTGATCCGCCGTATGGTGCGGGATGCCAGAACCAGAGGGGCATCCGCCCAGGATACGATTCGCCGGTGGCCTTCTGTGCGGCGGGGGGAGGAGAGGAATATTTTCCCATATCAGGAAGAGGCGGATGTGATGTTTAATTCAGCGCTGGTATATGAACTGGCGGTGCTTAAGCAGTACGCGGAGCCAATCCTTTTCAGCGTACCCAGAAACAGCAGGGAATATCTGGAGGCAAAGCGGCTTCTAAAATTCCTGGATTATTTTCTTGGAGTCAGCAGTGAGGATATTCCGAAGAACTCTATTTTGCGGGAGTTTATTGGGGGGAGCTGTTTTAAAGTGTAATCATTGAACCATAATCGGGGATTAAAGGGGAGAAATCGAACTGATAAACTCAATGTTTTTTGCCTGTGATATGGTAAAACCATGTCGGGCAAGATTGAATTCAACGGAGGTGGTTTTAATTGACAATCGAAGGAAACCAAAAAGAGATTGACGCCATGAAGGAATTCCATAAAGGGAACAGGAAAAGGGGGATGGAACTTCAAGAAGAATTTGCCGCTGAATTCAGGGAAGAATATAAAGAGAAGGACCATTGTCCTTGTAAGAAAGCCTGCAGATATCATGGCAATTGTAAAGAATGTGTCGCAATTCATCGTGCGCACCAGGAGCATGTGCCTAACTGTATGCGTCCGATTATTAATGCAAAGATTAAGCTGCTGTCGGAACTTACAGAACATACCATAGCAAATGAAATAGAGGCACCGCATGAAATTTTAAGAAAAGAGTTTCAATAAGAAAAAGCGGCCTGCCGATCGGCAGGCCGGGATTTGTCAGTCAATTTCACTGATGACTTTTAAAATCCCCTCTTTTTCATTGCTTAAAGTTATATACGGAGCCTGTTTTTTCACCTGTTCTGGCGAGTTGCCCATAGCATATCCATATCCCACGGCTTGAAGCATTCCCAAGTCATTCTCTCCATCGCCAAAGGCGGCGGCTTCCTCCAGGGGTATGCCATAGTAACCGCACAAATATCGTACACCGGCGGCCTTGTTTACAGTTCCGTCCATTACCTCCAAATAATATTCGTTGGACCGCAGAATGGATAGCTGGGGATAATTTTTTTTCAGGAACACTTCGGCATCAGAACTATCATCCGGCCTGCCCATAAGAAGGAATTTGTGGACGCCCCCTGCCTTGGCAAATGCTTCTGTTATGGTACCTTTTATGGACTTTCCTTTCGTGATTCCTTCTTCTCGGATGACCCATGGGTTTGTATCGTCTTTTACCACCCACAGATCGTTGCCGTAAGAATTGCAGCAGATATTGGGAAAATTGTTCTCAAGGTCAGACGCGACTTTTACTGCCAATGATAATTCCATTTGGCGGCTGTACAGGATTTTTTGATTCTCGTCCAGGATCAGGCCGCCGCTGTAGCAGATAACAGGCCGGTTGTTTCCCAGTTCCTTTTGAATCACCATAACTCCGTCCGGCATCCGGGCAGAGACCAGGATAAAGGGAATCCCTTTTTTGTCCAGCTCCAGAATCTTTTCCTTTGTTTTTGGGCAGATATGGTGGTGATTGTTCAGGAGTGTCCCGTCAATATCACTGTAGAGGATCCGGATGTTTTTTTTCATGGCTATTTTCTCCATTCTGTATAGGTTCTCAAGGTTTCAGAATATATTTTTATATCTTAAAAATATCTCCGAGCTTATATTTTATCATTGTTCGGCTTAATTTGAAAGCGGCTTTTTTAAAAGAAGGCTCTTGAACACACGGATTCATGATTTTATTAAAAAGTAATAAATTTTTTAGTGATTTTTCTTCGTATTTTGATATAATAATGATACCGGCACATTAGCGCATATGATACTTATGTGTATGCTTATTTGCCAATTGGCTGGGTTGTTTTCATGAAACTTTTACGTGGAAATAGGGGGGGATATTTTGAAAGATCATCTGGCTTACAGGGATCATAAGGCTCTATGTCTTGGTATTTGCAGATAAGGAGGCAACGATGAAAAAAAGAAATGTATTTTTGACTGCGGCAATTGCAGCAGGGCTGATGATGTCTGCACTGGCTATGAGTGTTTCAGCAGCCCAGATTACGGAGGAGGATGCAAAGGCAATCGCCCTGGAGAATGCAGGCGTGAAGGATGAGGATGTGGCTTATATTTATGCCAAGCCAGATAAGGAAGACAGGCAGATTGTTTTTGATGTGAAATTTAATACGAAAGCCAATGAAGAATACGAATATGAAATTCTAGCAGATACAGGAAAAATTTTGGAAATTGATTATGAAAGGGAGTTTTTTTCTAATACCACCGGGAATGCCGGCAAGGAGACTACCTTGGAGCAGGCTCAGGAAACCGCTTTAAGCCATGCAGGAACTACCGCAGACAAGGTAACGTTTGTAAAGCGGGAAACGGACTATGATGATGGGCGGCTGGTTTATGAGCTGGAATTTTATACAGATGCCTATCAGAAATATGAGTATGATATTGACGCGAAGAATGGGCAGATCATTGCCTGGAGTTATGAAGCAGCGGATGCATCACTGCGTTGATTTCCGGGTGAATATATGCGGGCCAATCATTCTATGGATTGGCCCGGAACCACCCGGCCGCATGGACAGACTATAAAAGCATATCTTTTTTCTCAAGAATCGCTGCCACAGCGTTGCATGCCGGGCAGTCGCAGTATCTGGCGCCGGCGGCTTTGATCTCTTTTCCATGAGCAGCTATGTTTTTTGCCATATCTTCCCCGAATACCTTGGCGCCGGCTTCAGAATCGGCAAAGGCGATCAGTCCGTCCACGGGCATGATATCCATCTCAAGCTCCCTGATGAGATTTCTGGACTGTTCTGTCTCTTTATCCGTTCCTATGGCATCTAACCATGCCTGGCAGGCAGCTTTGGCTTCTGCGCAGCAGGAAGGTGCATTCATTAATTCTTTTACTTTTCCGGTGACATAATCTTTTGCATTCTGATCCATAGTTTTGATCCTTTCTATGTGTTAGCCATATTGTTTCAGGTTGTCATGAATCCTCTGGAGCATGGATTCACACAGAAGGATTTCTTCTGTGGAAAAGCCCGCATAAACAATTTTTGTCATCTGCTCTGATACGGCGGTATAATCCTGTCTGAGATTTCTCGCCTTGTCGGTCAGTGCAAGCAGGATTTGTCTGCGGTCATTTTGATCCGGGATGCGAATCACAAGTCCTGAATGTTCCATGCGGTCGATCATGCTGGTCAGGGTAGTAGCTGCCAGGCCGGTTCTGTCAGCGATATTCTTTAAGGAAATATGTTCTTCCTGCCACAATACATAAAGGATACGCCCCTGGGCCCCGTTAAACGCATCAATATTTTTTTCCGCCAGGATTCGTTCAAAAATCCTGTCACTGATTCGTTTAATTTGAGAAAACATATTGCCGGCCTGGATATTCATGACTATTCCTCCTATAAGGGATTATACTATATAGGATAAAATAAGTAAAGAGAAAACAGATAGAAAATGTGGGAGAATTGTGATATGCTTTATTTAAGGCAAGAGAAAAGGAGTTTTTTTATGGATGACGAGCGAAAAAATAACGAAAAGAAAAATAAGAGGAGAGATTTTAGTTTTCAGGTGGATTTAAAGGGAATTATCCGTCTGCTTAGCGAAAATTTGTATTCCAGTACAGATGTTTTTTTACGGGAGCTTTTACAGAATGCAGTGGATGCTATTGAGGCCAGGCGAGTGGAAGGGCCGGATTTTAAAGAGGGCAGGATTCAGATAGAGTATCGCCAGATGGGCAGCCAACAGGCCAGGATGGTTTTTTCGGACAACGGAATCGGGCTGACACAGGAAGAGCTTCATACGTTTTTGTCAGTAATCGGACAGTCTTCCAAGCGGGGAGAGATGAGGCAGGGAAGCTTTATCGGTCAGTTTGGGATTGGGCTGTTGTCCTGTTTTCTGGTGACAGATGAAATATTTGTGAAAAGCCGTTCGATCCGGGAGGAGAGAGGATGCTGCTGGCTGGGGCGGAGCGACGGTACATACCAGGTGACAGAATATTCGGGACATACGGAAACAGATGATGAAGAGGGAGGGGAGACAGAGCCGCAGGAGATGGTTCCGGGAACGGAGGTGACGCTGATTTTGAAGGGAAAAATGGCGTCCCGATACAGTGAGGAGAGAGTGGTCGGGCTTTTAAAGGAATATGGATTTCTTATCCAGGTTCCAGTGGAGTTTGAAGGAAATGGTGGAAAAAGGCGGATAAATGACGGTTTTATTCCCTGGAGGCAGTCTTTTTGCAGCAACGAGGAGATTCTGCAGTTTGGAGAGCGGGTGTTCGAGGAAGAATTTTTAGGCGTAGTTCCCATTTCCGGAGAAGGGCTTAAAGGATATGCATTTATCTCAGGCCGTCAGACCAGTGCGGCGGCGGAAGGAAGGCATAAGATTTATTTGAAGGATATGCTGATCACAGAGGAAGGAAAGGAGCTGATACCCCGGTGGGCATTTTTTACCCGCTGTATCCTGAACGCACAAACACTGACTCCTATGGCATCTCGGGAGGGGGTTGTATCAGACCATCAATTGGCAAAGGCCCGAAATAAAATTGAGAAATGCATTTTTGACTATTTTGTGGCTCTTTCCCAGTATGATGTAAACAAATTAAAACGTCTCACTATATTACACAATGTGGCAATTAAATCGCTCGCAGTGGAGAACGAACAGATTTATAAGCTGCTTTTCCCATTTTTGACATTTTCAACAAATAAGGGAAACATGACGGGATTTCAGGTGGTAGAGGCGGCGAAAAGGCATCCGGTTTATTATTGTATGGAAGTAGATGATTATAGAAGAGCATGCCCGCTGGTGGGAAACGGAAGCGGAGTTTTGATTAATGCCGGATATATCTATGATACGAAACTTCTGCAGATGCTGAAGCGTTACCAGAGAGGAGTCTGCGTGGAGCCGCTTAATGAAGCTTCTTATGAAGCGTTTCTGGAGGAGCCGTCGGAGGATATGAGGAGAGAACTGGCAGGGCTGTTGACAACTGCAGGAAAGGTTCTGGAGCCTTTTCATTGTGGGGCGGTGCTGAAGCAGTTTGAACCAATGGAACAGCCGGTTTTGTATGTTCCGGGTGCGGATGAATTTTTGGACTATACTCTGGGTGAAGGGGGATTTTCAGGATTTCTGGAAGGCTTTGACCTTGGCGGAGCAGATGCTTTTGGAGGGTTTGACAGCGGATATGGGACAAAGCTGTATCTGAATGGAAGAAATTCCCTAATCCGGCGCCTGGCACAAGTACAGGACCCGGATATTGTGACAGATATGATGCGGGTGCTGTACGTGCATGCCATACTGGCAGGACATTATAATTTGGGAGAACGGGAAACGGAAATTTTGAATACTGGTTTGATTCGGCTGATTGGGTACGGATTGGGGGGAGAGGTATGATTCTGGATGGCCTTGATAAGAATTATGTGGAAGATGATAAGCTTTGGGAGACAATTGGCCGGGCCAATAAGCTGACAACAGGAAGCTACAATAGCTGGTGTGACAATGCTTCCGCATTAGTGCCGTTGATGGAACAGATCCTGGTACTTTCTAAGAAGAAAAAGAAATGGAAGGTCTACTTTTATGCAATGTCCAGGCTTTTCTGGCTGCTTCGTCAAAATAAGGTAAATGATATTCCAAGACTTTTTAAGCTGGCAGAGATTTTTCATCAAGACAAGGTTTTGTGCATGGAGACAGAGGCAGGAAGTTCCGGAAGAGCCTGGCAGGTTCACGTTGCAGCGGCAATTCTTTCTTTATATTTGGAATATCCACAGATTGATGACAAGAAGATTGGGGATATATTGAATATTTTCCGAAAGCTTCAGGAATTGTATGGAAATCAACGGGATAATGGGAATTATGATAAAATTATGGTTCTGGCTCTTTTGAATAAGGATACGGAACTGGCAGAGGAAGTAAAAAGAAAGCTTGAAAAAGTGGAGTTTAAAAAATGGTGTTATGTTTGCTATTATGGAAGGCCTATGATCCGGTATTGTGTGATTTTTGAGGATTTTGAGGGAATTGAAGAGTGGATCTTGCGGATTTGCGGAAGGATGATTCCGGCAAAATACAGGTGGTGCTATGACAGTTGTGAATCAGCAAAAGAGGAGGGATTGGTGTACGAGGCCCTTCTGGACAGTTTATACGCGGGAAAGCATCAACTGTTCGGCAAGATATTTACAAAATGGAAGATGCTGTATGAGGAGTCAGAGGAAGGAAGAAAGTATGGAACTCATGAGATGGTTTTCCATGCTTTGGCCGGAGATTGGTCGCGTCTGGAAGAGCGGCTTCGGGAGGCAGAAAAAGATGATAAAGAAAGAAGAGAGAAGAAAGAAACACCGTTAAACGGGCTGCATTGGTTCTTATGCTGGTATTGTTTTTTCAGGATGCTGGATGGACGGGGGATAAAGACAGTGCGGATGATGCTTGGTGATAGAACAAAAGCCAATGAAACGGTTGATGAAATTGCATCAGGGGGCCAGGTGCCAGAGGAAGACGGACGGAGAGAATGGACCTGTTTAGACGTGGCAGGATATTTTGAACATCTGGCAGACGGATTGGGCAGGCAGATGGACAAGGCGCGAAGGAAATTCCAGTATGGGCTTGTGAAAAAGACCTATGAAAAGTGTTTTTTAGGCATGGATAATTTATGAAAATATTATAATTATTCTGGAAAAAACGGTTGAATCTATTTGCCGGCTGTTTTATACTAAATATTATTAAAAGTCATGCATTGATATTTTTTGTAAGATGTAGAGCAAGGAGGATTTTTTATGGGATTTCGGAATCTGGGAAAATGGATGGCAGTGATGTCAGCAGCAATCGTGATGTCGGCGGCAGCGGTGATGAATGTCTGGGCGGTGGAAAAGCTGGACAAGGTGACAGAGCTGTACTGGAATGAAGATGATGATAATGATGACAAGAGGACAGAAGCCATATGGGAAGAGATTGAGGATGCCTACGAATATGAGGTCGCCCTGTATCGTGAGGGCAAGCGGGTGAAGACTGTTCCCACAAAGAAGACGAAATATAATTTCAAAAAATATATGGTAGAAGAGGGAGATTATACCTTTAAGGTCCGGGCCATGGCCAAGGCAAAAAGCAAGAAATTCAGCAATAGCTCCTGGTCGTCAGAATCAGAACCGATTTATATCAGTGAAGGGCGGGCAGAATATAATAAAGAAGGCAAGAAAAAAGATACCAGCAAAGAAGGGCCGGGCGTGTCTAACGGCGGAGGAACTTCTTCGGGAATGAACCCCGCCAGTAATCATCCTTCTGCCAATCCCTCTTCTGCGGTGATACCACAGGGGTGGTTAAAGGACAGCACAGGCTGGTGGTATCGCCGGTCTGACGGTACATTTCCGGTTAATGAGTGGTTCCAGGATCCGGCCGACGGCAGATACTATATGTTTGACGGCCAGGGCTATATGAGGACAGGCTGGATTAGCTGGGAAGGCCGTTACTATTACTGTGATCCGGAAGGCAGTCCGTCAGGGGCGATGGCTACGGGAGATGTGGTTATTGGCCAGAAATTATATCACTTTGATGATTCGGGAGCGGTTTCACAGGATGCGGTCCTGCCGGAAGGTGTTGTTTCGGCGGGGAGCTGAAAAAAGCAAAAGCATAACTTGTTATAATTCATTATAGAAAACGGTTCAGAAGCATATTTTGTCCCACCCTTCATATATTTTATTATAAAGGCGGTTCTTACTTAGAACGGCGAGAAGGGTGGGATGTTTTTATCGATAAATGGGACGAGTTGACCAGAATTTTTTCTAAAGATATCAGAAATATTCTCAGGCAGGTATCTGCGGATTTTGAACATATGCAGGAAATCCGGATGCGGGTACATGGGCCTCTTCTAATGATTCACAATAATCAGGAATTTTTTATTACTCCCGAAGGAAAATTGAGCAGGAATATGAGGGACGCCTTCCAGGTCGGCAGGAAGGATTTAAAAGAAACTCTGGAATATATAAGTGATTATTCTCTTTACGCATTTGAGGAGGAAATCCGTCAGGGATTTATCACGATCCAAGGTGGGCATCGGATCGGACTTGCAGGTAAAACGGTCATGGACAGAGACGGAATCCGCAGCATGAAATATATTTCTTTTCTTAACGTGAGGCTGTCCCACCAGATATGTGGCTGCGGGAATCCGGTTTTGCCTTATCTCTACAAGAATGGCGAAATCCTTCATACTCTGATTATTTCACCGCCGCGATGTGGAAAAACCACTTTGCTGCGGGATATCATCCGTCAGATTTCGGATGGAACCGGACTGGCGCCCGGAATGACAGTAGGGGTGGTGGATGAACGGTCGGAGATTGGGGCCTGCTATCAGGGGATTCCCCAGAATGATCTGGGAATCCGCACGGATATTCTGGATTGCTGCCCGAAAGCATTGGGAATGATGATGCTGATTCGTACCATGTCCCCTCAGGTCATTGCAGTTGACGAGATTGGCAGCCGGGAGGACTTGGATGCCATAGAGTATGTAATCAACTGCGGATGCAGGCTGATTGCCACGGTTCACGGAAGCTCTGTGGAGGATGTCCGGTCAAAGCCTGTTCTTGGACGGCTTTTGCAGGAACAGATATTTGGAAGATATGTGGTGTTAAAAGGCGGGGGGAGGCCGGGAAATGTGGAGCAGATTTATGATCTACAGGGAAAAGGGCTCATGCATCCGGCCGGAAGGAAGGAGCTGTGATGGTGAGCTTATTTTTTAAGGCGGCTGGGTGTGTGCTTGTAGTGTCAGGGGCTTCGGGATATGGGTTTTGGATGGCTTCAAATTATAAGGAGAGGCTTTCTTTTTTAGAACAGCTTCGCCAGACGTTTTTTTTGCTGAAGGGGCAGATTCTTTATGCCAATGCCACGCTTCCGGAGGCTTTTGACGTGGTGGGAAGAAGGACGGAAGGGCCTGTATCGGAATTGTTTCTGCAGGTGGCGGAGCGGATGGACAAACAGCAGGGAGAACCTTTTTGCCAGATTTGGAAGGAGGAGACGACGCGATTTTCCGGGGCTGCGTTGATGGCAAAGGCGGACAGGCAGTCTTTGGAGGCATTAGGGGAACATCTGGGATTTCTGGACAGGGATATGCAGGAGAGAAATCTTCTTCTTTATCTGGAACAGCTTGACCTGGCTATTGAAGAAATGAGAAGCCATCAAAAGGAACGGTGCCGGCTGTATGGCAGTCTTGGGGTTATGGGAGGATTGTTCCTGGCAGTTTTGCTGGTGTGATGCCGGAAGGGAGGAACATATGGAAGTGAACTTGATCTTTAAGATTGCAGCGGTAGGGATTCTGGTCTCTGTGATCTGTCAGGTGTTAAAACACAGCGGGCGGGAAGAACAGGCATTTCTGACAAGTCTGGCAGGGCTTATTTTAGTATTGTTCTGGATGGTGCCTTATATTTATGAATTGTTTGAAACAATAAAAAAACTATTTGCCTTGTAGGTTTTTGTATGATTAAAAGAAAAATTTATTGACGGGAGGAGGAAGGTCTGTGTCCGTCATAACAATCAGCATTGTAGGGATTACGGCCGTGCTGCTGGCAGTACAGATGAAAGGGGTGAAAGGGGAGTATGGAACTTATCTGGCTTTGGCAGCCGGCTGTTTTATCTTCTTTTATGGGGTGGCAAAACTGGAAGTGATTTTGGATGCTTTAAGGAGAATCCAGGATATGATCCGGATCAACAGGATATACTTGACAACTCTTTTAAAGATTGCGGGAATTACCTATATTGCCGAGTTTTCATCAGGAATCTGCAAGGATGCCGGATTTGGATCGATTGGAAGCCAGATTGAGATTTTCGGGAAATTGTCAATTCTGGCGGTTAGTATGCCGATTGTGCTGGCGTTGCTGGAGACATTGCAAAGTTTTTTGCTGTGATCCCCTTCCTTTTGAGACACATGGTTTCCGGAAAAGGACAGGAGCAAAGTCCAGGGATAAAAGGAGGTGGCGGGAGGTGTGCGGCAGAAAAATATTTGGATCGTAAGGATTATCATGGCGATTTTATTTTGCCTGCTCCTGGCGGACCGGCAGAATTTGGGAAGGGTCCTGGCGGCCGAAAGGCAGGAAGAAGCAGAGTATGAAGAGTGGGAAAATCAGGTAATAACAGAGCTTTTGGGAGGAGACTGGAGCGGGATTGACGGTTTTTTGCAGCGGGAAGCCGGCGAGACGGAAATCACTTTTACAGGACTTGTGAAGACTTTAATAAACGGGGAGAAAAAAGAGGCGGGGAGGATGATTCTGGACGGGCTGTTTCAGTCTTTGATGAAAGAGATTGCCCATGGATGGCGTCTGGCAGGAGAGCTTTTGGCATTGGGGCTCATCGGGGCTGTTTTTGCCAATTTTTCCAATATTTTTACAGGAAGCCAGATTTCGGAAACGGCTTTTTTTATGACTTATTTGCTGGCGTTTACCGTGCTGGCGGCGGCTTTTACAGACAGTATGGAGATTGTGCGGCGGGTGCTGGAAAGGCAGACAGAATTTATGAGGGTGTTGATTCCCTGTTATTTTCCGGTGGCTGCCTGGGCAGGAGGAAGTGTGTCTTCGGTTGCCTGGATGGAGTTTCTCCTGTTTTTGATTGCTGCGGCGCAGAGGTTGTATTTGAGTCTTCTGCTGCCTTTGGCTAAGGTTTATCTGCTTTTGGTTATGGCAGGAAATCTGGCGCAGCCTGATATGCTTTCCAAACTGACCGGTCTTTTAAGGTCAGCGATCGAATGGGGAAACCGTTCCCTGATCGGACTGGTATTGGGATTTCAACTGGTGCAGGGTATGGTATTGCCTTATGCAGATTCCGTACAGTCGGCAGGAGTCCATAAGATTCTCCAGGCCATACCTGGAGTGGGAGACGGGGCGGGTGTTGTGGCAAAAATGGTTCTGGGGGCAGGGGTTTTAGTGAAAAATAGTATGGGGGCGGCAGCGGTGGCCGTGTTGGCGGTCCTAAGCCTGGCGCCTTTGATGAAGATTTTGGTTCTCTTTGTTTTATATCAGTCGGCGGCCGGGATTCTGCAGCCGGTAGGAGATAAGCGTCTTACGTCCTGCATCAGTGATGTGGCAGAAGGACAAAAGATACTGTTTGGGATGGCTGTTTCGGGATTTCTGCTTTTCGCAGTAACGATTGGCCTGATCTGTGCGGGTACAAACGGAGTTTATACAGGAATATAAATCCATGAAGGAAGCGTCAGGAGGAGAGGAAGGACAGAAAAAGGATTCTGGGAGGAGAAAAGTTTGGAGGAACTGTATGGGTGGGCCAGAAATATCACCGGGTATTTTTTGTTCCTGGCAGTGATGGACAACCTGATCCCCGGAAAGAAGTATGAGAAATATATCCGGCTGTTTACAGGAATGGTGGCGGTCCTGCTGATTCTGCAGCCTTTGACCGGCAGGCTTCGTCTGGAGGAGAGACTGGCATATTTTTATGAGACACTGGTGTTCCAGTATCAATCAGAGGATTTAAAAGGTGACATCCTGGGAATGGAAAAACAGCGGATGAAACAGATGGTCGAACAGTATGAGGCCATGGTGGCAACGGATGTGGGAGAGATGGCAGAGCAGATGGGATTTGAGGTCCGGGAGTGCCGGGTAAAGATCGGGAGCGAGGAGGGAACCAGCCGGTTTGGGAGAGTGGAGAGGGTGCAGATGGAGATAAGCTTAAAAAGAGAGGAAGAAACAGGAGAGGAAAATGAGAGTGCGGGTATGGGGGAAGGGAGTATGGCAGAGATAGATCCGATTGTGGTTGGGGGGGAGATAGAGAGAGGAGAGGAGGTGAGCCAGGAGAGACAGCAGGGGGAGGAAAATTTGGCAGTGGGAAAACTGCAAAGGGAAATCGTATCCTATTATGATCTGGAGGAAGCATATGTGGAAATTAGGGTCGTGGAAAGGTAAGGATAAATGGCTTTTTGTGCTGACCATTGGCATTATCTTTTGTATTCTGGCTTTTCCGGCTGACAAATTTACCCGGAAGGTTGTGGCGGATGTGCCGGTAAAAAGAGACGCGCCGGGGAAAAATAACGGCCTGGGCGGTGATATCGATTTGTTTAAGGAGGATGCCGCACTGGAAGAAGCTCTTCCGGCGGCGGCAGGCGCCAAGGACAGTTATGAGGCGGAATTGGAGCGGCGGGTGCGGGAAATCTTAAAAAATGTGGATGGGGTAGGAGAGGTGGATGTGATGATCGTGCTGAAATCTTCATCGGAAAAGGTAGTCCACGTGGATGGCAGCGCTTCCCATTCCCTGACAGAAGAACAGGACAAAAACGGCGGTGTCAGGAAGATCGAGAGCCAGGAGCAGGGGCAGAATACGGTTATGATGTCCGGAGGCGGGGAAAACACTCCGATTATTGCGAAAGAACTGCGTCCGGAGATATCGGGAATCATTATCAGTGCAGAAGGAGGAGGCAGTCTTACTGTCCAGGCGGAAATTTCTGCGGCAATGGAAGCATTATTTGGGCTTCCGGCTCATAAGATAAAAGTACTAAAGCGGGTGGAGTAAAGGAGTATCAGGTTATGAGAGAAAAAAAATTAGGAATGAAGTTAAAGGACGGCAACATGAAGAAGCTTTTCCGCAGGAATCAGATTATCATTACGACGCTTGCCATTATGATCGCGGCGGCAGGATATCTGAATTACGCAGGGAAGAAGGAGCTGGAAGCAAGCAGTGATGATATGGTCTATGAGGCCGGGCTGATGGAGATATCGGACGAAGACCTCCTTCGTGAGAACCAGGCGGCAGGAGGCAGTTTTACGGAAGAAATCCAGGAGGCGGAAACTATGGCCGGAAGTGAGGAGGAATGGCTTGCCGGCCAGCAGTATGCAGAAATTGACAGTTGGGATGAAAATGAGGATGCCGGAATGGAAAATCCTGGCGAGGCGGTGCTGACCAGCGGGATGACGGTTTCCGATTACATAGCCAATGTGCAGCTCAACCGGGAACAGATCCGTGCCAGAAATAAGGAAACCCTCAACAATATTATTAATAATACAAATATTGAAGAGGCAGCCAAGCAGGAGGCAATCCAGAACATGATCGCCATGACTGCCATTGCGGAAAAAGAAAATGCTGCCGAGACGCTTCTTCAGGCAAAAGGTTTTTCTGATCCGGTGGTCAGCCTTACGGACGGTAAGGTGGATGTGGTCATCAATGCAGTGACCATTACGGATCAGCAGCGGGCTCAGATCGAGGATATTGTGAAGCGGAAGACAGAGGTTCCGGCGGATGGCATTGTAATTACCCTTCTGAATCTGGAAAATTAAAAACGAAAATCAAATACCAAAGATTTCCTATGCAAAAACGGCTCGATTTGTTATAATAACAATATATATGGCAGTGCGGCGCGCTGCCTGGCCATAACAAATCTGGAAGACGTTAGGAGGTAGCATGGTGGCTGAAATAAAAGGCAAGGAAGAAAAAAATATTCAGAAGTCATATGAGAAAGATATGGCAGGCGAAGTGAAGATTGCCGATGAGGTGGTGGCGATCATCGCGGGCCTGGCAGCCACGGAGGTAAGCGGTGTGGACTCCATGGCAGGCAATATTACCAATGAGCTGGTCGGCAAGCTGGGCATGAAGAATCTGTCCAAAGGCGTCAAGGTAGAAGTGACAGAGGAGCATGTGTCGGTAGATTTGTCCCTGAATATCAAATATGGGTACAATATTCCGGAAGTCAGCGAGAAGGTCCAGGAAAAGGTGAAATCCGCCATTGAAAATATGACCGGCCTTACCGTCCTGGATGTAAACATCAAGATTGCCGGGGTGAATCTGGCAGAGGAAAAATAAAGGCGGGAACCGGCCAGATTTTGTGGAGGCGTGCATCAACGGCATGCCTCCACAAAGGCCTGGAAAAGCCGCTGTTGTACGGGGGTGTTCGCCGCCATGTGTTCCGGATGCCATTGGACGGCAAGACAGAAAGGATAGCCTTCGATCTGCAGTGCCTCGGGGAAGCCTTCCGGACTGTCAGCGGAGATCCACAGACCATCTCCAATCATATCGGCTGCCTGGTGGTGGAGGCTGTTTACCGTGATGGTATCGGTCTTTAAAACCTGCCCTAAGAGGCTGTCAGGGTCGATGTCAACAGGGTGGGTGGCATAGGCCCGGTGAAGAAGATCATAATGAGGATATTCCTGCCGGCGTTTCATATCCTGGAGCAGGGTTCCGCCAAAAGCGACATTGAGAAGCTGCATCCCCCGTCCGATACAGAACAGGGGCTTTTGTGCTTTTATGGCGGTGCCGAGCAGGGACAGCTCAAAGCTGTCCTGTGCAGGATCCGTCCTGCCGCAGCCTGGCTGGGCAAGCCGGCCGTATAGCTTTGGATGTATGTCCGGCCCTCCCGGGAATAAAAAACCGGCGCATTTATCAGTGGTTTCAGCGAGATTATCTGAAGATATATTCCGGGAAAGGAATTGTACAGAAGCGCCTGCCCGCCGCAGGCAGCGTGTATAAGCATATTGCATAAAGGGCTGCAACGGATTCTTTTCTATTGCGGGGATGCCAATTAACGGATAAATCATGAAGTTTTTCCTTTACTGAATGTTTCATATGGGCGATGGCCTTTTTACAGGGTCTTTGGCGTTTCCGGCCTCGAAACATGAGTTGACGGGAACATTTTTGTGTGTATGATTATACCTCTGTTTTTATAGTGTGTAAAGAATCGGAAAAGGAATAAAACAATTAAAGTGGATAAATACGAGATTTTAAAAAAATATTTTGGATACGATACCTTTCGGAATGCCCAGGAGACATTGATCGACAATATACTGGAAGGAAAGGACGCGCTGGGCATCATGCCGACAGGCGCCGGAAAATCATTGTGTTATCAGATACCTGCATTATTGATGGATGGGATCACCCTGGTTGTTTCTCCGTTAATTTCATTAATGAAAGACCAGGTAGGAAGTTTAAATCAGGCAGGGCTTCATGCGGCATATCTCAACAGTTCCCTGACTATGAACCAGTATTATAAGGCATTGGAATTTGCCAGGCAGGGGCGCTATCCGATTATTTATGTGGCGCCGGAAAGGCTGATGACAGAGGAGTTTTTGGATTTTGCCCTTCATGTAAAGATTGCCATGGTTGCGGTGGATGAGGCCCATTGCGTGTCCCAGTGGGGCCAGGATTTCAGGCCAAGTTATTTGAAAATCGTGGAATTTATCGGAAGCCTTCCGCAGCGCCCGGTAGTCAGCGCATTCACGGCGACGGCTACGAAGGAGGTGCGGGATGATATTCTGGATATTCTGCAGATGAGAGATCCTTTGGTAATTACTACTGGATTTGACCGGAGCAATCTGTATTTTGGCGTGATGACGCCAAAGGACCGGTACGGGGCGGTGAAGAATTATCTTGAGTGCCATCCGGGGGACAGCGGCATTATCTACTGCCTGACAAGGAAGGTAGTGGATGAGGTCAGTGAGCGCCTGCGTCAGGACGGATATGCGGCAGCCAGATACCATGCCGGCTTAAGCGATCAGGAGAGGAAGAACAGCCAGGATGATTTTATCTATGACCGGGTGACAATCATGGTAGCCACCAATGCGTTTGGGATGGGGATTGATAAATCCAATGTACGGTTCGTGCTCCATTTCGGGATGCCGAAAAATATGGAATCCTATTATCAGGAGGCCGGCAGGGCAGGGCGTGACGGGGAGCCGGCAGAATGTATCCTTTATTATGCCGGCCAGGACGTGATCACCAATCAGTTTTTTATTGACAATAACCAGGACAACCAAGAACTGGATCCGGTTACTCGCGCCATGGTGCAGGAGAGAGACCGGGAGCGTCTGCGCAAGATGACCTTTTACTGTTTTACGAATGAGTGTCTGCGGGATTATATCCTGCGTTATTTTGGGGAGTACGGTTCCAACTATTGTGGAAACTGCCAGAACTGCCTGACTCAGTTTGAGACGGTAGACGTAACGGATATAGCCAGGACATTGATCGGGTGTGTCCGGTCCTGCCGTCAGCGGTATGGGGTCAATGTGATACTGGATACGGTCCATGGAGCAAATACAGCGAAGATCCGCCAGTACCGGATGAATGAAAATCCTCATTATGGTGAGCTTGCGAAGGTTCCTGTCTACCGTCTGCGTCAGGTGATGAACCATTTGCAGCTAAAGGAGCTGGTGGCTGTGACCAACGATGATTATGCCATAGTAAAGCTGACGGCAAGTTCGCAGAAGGTTTTGGAGGAAGGGGAACCTGTGACCATGCGGCTGGCAAAGGAGCAGGAACGCATGGCACAGGAAAAAGGAGAAAAGAAGGCAAAGAAAGGCCAGGTTCCCGGAGTGACCCTTACAGAGAAGGAGGAAAGTCTGTTTCAAAAGCTGCGCACACTGCGGACAGAGATTTCCAGAGAAGAGCAGGTGCCTCCTTATATAGTATTTTCGGACAAGACCCTGGTGGCAATGAGCAAGGTAATGCCGAGGAACAAGGAACAAATGCTGTCAGTATCCGGGGTGGGCGAATTTAAGTATGAGAAGTACGGAGAGCGGTTTTTAGATTGTGTGAGGGCGGAAGCTGGGGACGAGGAACCGGATATTTCCGGGGAAGAAGACGGAAGATATTATGGAGCCACGTCTTTTCAGCGGGGAAAGACAGATTTTGCCATGACGCCGGAAATGGCGGAGCAGGTGAAGTACGGCGGACAGGTAAGTATCAGTGAATTTATAGGACAGATTAACGGGCTGAGGGATGAAAATGTTATGAAACGGCTTACCATTAAGTCCGTAGAGAAGTGGCTTACAGATACGGGGCGGTTTGATGTATGGTTTATGGGGAATTCACCGAGGAGATGTCTCACGGTCCTGGGGGAAGAGTTTGGGATTGTGGCGGAGAAGAAGATCAGTGAAAAGGGAAATGAATATGAAGTGTATTTTCTGAAGGAGGAGGGGCAGAGGAGAGTGGTGGAGTGGCTGCTTTCAGGAATTTAAAAGGAGCCTTCCGTGCAGGAGAAAGAGGAGGGGCCAGGGCGGCAGAAGAAAAGGGAGTTATCGTGTTTCGAATCAGGAACCCCATCGAAACACGATGATCCCGGCGATGGCGATAGCTGCACCGATCAGTTTTTTCCATTCAAAGGGTGATTTTTCAACACCAAACATTCCAAACAGTTCGATTCCATAGGCGACAATGATCTGAGTGACCACGATCAGCAGGGTTGCTTTGGCAGGACCTAAGCCATCCATGCTCTTGATGACGGTAAAGGTGATGAAGGCTCCTATCAGGCCGCCTAACAGCATGTACCAGGGGCGTACCTGGAAAATGGCGCCTATGGGGCTTTTGTCGGCAAAAAACCACAGGACGATACAGGTAAAAAAAGCAGTAAGCTGAACCCATCCGGCGGCAACCCAAATGCCGGTCTGCTTGGTAGCTTCTGTGTTCAGTACGCCCTGGATACTCATAAGGGCGCCGGAGAGCAGTGCAATAAGAAATCCCCACATAGAGTATACCTCCAAATCTATTGTGTTTTATACTACTTTAAGTTTTCCCCGGGCTAAGAATTTTATTCCGTTCTTTTTTGTCATTCACAGTATTTTTTCTTTTATACTTCCTTAATGCAGCCATGTACCGGATATTGATTTTTATGGAGAAAGGATAAGTGAGATCATGGATATACAGATTATTCTGGCTTCTGCGTCTCCCAGGCGCAGGGAGCTTTTACATCAGGTTGGGTTAAAGCCGGAGATCATGCCCAGCCATGTGGAGGAGGTTATTGCCAGTACGGAGCCGGAACAGGCAGTGAAAGAGCTGTCCAGGCAGAAAGCGGAGGATGTGGCGTCAAGGTATGCACATGGCCGGAACCAGGCGGTAGTGGTCGGGGCGGATACAGTGGTGGCCGTAGAGGGAAGGATCTTGGGAAAACCAGGGACGAAAGAGGAGGCGATCGAGATGCTGGGGCTTTTGCAAGGCAGGACACATCAGGTATATACCGGGGTTACGATGATTTTTTGTGCTGACGGGGAACGGCTGACCTTTGCAGAAAAGACAGATGTCCTTGTGAGCCCTATGACCCGGGGGCAAATGGAAGATTATGTGGCTACAGGAGAGCCTATGGATAAGGCCGGAGCTTATGGGATACAGGGATGTTTTGCCGCTTATATTTTAGGAATCAGGGGGGATTACAACAACGTGGTAGGACTGCCGGTGGGGCGGGTGTGCAGAGAATTGATGGCAAGAGGCTGGAGATTGTATGTTTAAGGAATTTTGAAGAGGGTAATACTGTCACTAAGAAAAAGGCGCTTGGCAAAGGAAAGGTGGCAGTATGTACAGGAAAAGCTATATCAGCCAATATCTGCAGAACTTGATCCCGGTTGCATTCGAGTTGGAGACTGCCCAGGAATTTCAGGTGATGGGGACGGGACCGGCTCAGTTTAAGGTAAAACTGAATAAGGAAATTCCAAAAAAGGAGCTGCTTAAGAGTACTTCTCTGGCATTAGGAGAGGCATATATCCGGGGAGACCTTGAACTGGACAGGGATCTCTATGAGGTCCTGGATATGTTTCTGGGGCAGATAGAGAATTTCCGGTTAAACCAGTCAGCGCTCCACGGTCTTCTTCATTCTCCTTTGGGGGTAAAAAATCAGCAGCAGGAAGTCTCCTCCCACTATGATTTGGGGAATGATTTTTACCGGCTTTGGCTGGATGAGACTATGAGTTATTCCTGCGGTTATTTTAAAAACCCCGGCGATACGTTATTTGAAGCACAGGTGGCAAAGGCCGACCATATTTTAAAGAAACTGCAACTGGAGATGGGGATGACTTTGCTGGACATTGGCTGCGGGTGGGGATTTCTCCTTATGCGCGCGGCCAGACGCTATGGAGTGAAGGGGATGGGAATCACTTTGAGCCAGGAGCAGTATGAACATTTTTCCAGGGAAATCCAGGATCAGCATTTAGAGGAACGGCTTGAGGTACGGCTGATGGATTACCGGGAGCTTGAAGAAAGCGGGCTGAAGTTTGACAGGGTGGTCAGCGTGGGCATGGTGGAACATGTGGGACGGGGGAATTATGACTTGTTTTTAGAAAATGCCGCCAATGCGTTGAAGCCGGGAGGGCTGTTTCTTCTGCATTTTATCAGCGCTATGGAGGAACATGCAGGGGATCCGTTTATCAGGAAATATATTTTTCCCGGCGGGGTGATCCCCAGTCTTCGGGAGATTGTAGATCTGATGCCGGAATATGATTTTCGGACTTTAGATGTGGAGAGCCTGCGGCGGCACTATACAAGGACGCTGCTGTGCTGGAGGGAAAATTTTTTGAAGCATAAAGAGAAAATCGCGGCGGAACGGGGGCAGGAGTTTGTGAGAATGTGGGAGCTGTACCTGGCCTCCTGCGCGGCGGCGTTTCATCAGGGAATCGTGGATCTTCATCAAATTTTGATGTCCAAAGGCGTGAATAATGAATTGCCGATGGTAAGGGCAGGAGGGTGATCTCCGACGGGTATAGACAGAAAGGACAGGGATAAAATCAGAAAATAGGATTTCTTAACGGATTGTCAGATTGCGGTCAGCGAATATTCAGATTCTTGTATTATGATAAAAACATCCAATGATTCAGCTTGCTGGATCCTGTGCGAAAACTCAAGAAAAAAAGAAAGGGGTTATACAATGATTGCACTGGTTGGTTTTATCATGATTGCGTTGATTGTAGTGTTGCTGCTGAAAGGGAAAATGTCCCCCATTGTTGTGCTTGCCCTGATTCCTACGGTGGCTGCCCTGCTTTTGGGTTATAATCCAAAAGACGTGGCAGGTTTTATTAAGGATGGTATCGGGACAACCACCAGTAATGGAATTCTGTTTATCTTTTCGGTGATTTACTTTGGCGTCATGTCAGACACGGGGATGTTTGACGTTATCGTGAATTTTCTGGTAAAAAGGGCCGGAAACAATGTAATCGCGGTTACGGTTGCCACTGCCCTTATCGCCACGATTGCTCATCTGGACGGAACCACAGCCACAACGGTTCTGATTACCATTCCTGCCCTCTATCCGGTATACAAACGGATGAACATTGATTCAAAGATTTTGTTATGCCTTACAGGGGCTTGTATGGGTGTAATGAATTTGCTGCCCTGGGGAGGCCCGGTGGCACGCGCGGCAACGGTTTTGTCCATGGATGCCAATGAATTGTGGCATATCCTGATTCCTATCCAGATCGTGGGATTTTTGATTAATATTGCGGTGGCTGTCCTTCTTGGAATGTTTGCTGTAAAGCGTGGGGCCGGAAGCGGAAAAGGAGAGGAGATTGAGGTTGACCAGAAGGCCAAAGATGAAGAGGCTGCATTGCGCAGGCCAAAACTCCTTATTTTCAACCTGCTTTTGACCATTGGCCTGATTGCTGTTTTGTCTGTCGGTTATATTACCAGTTATGTTGCATTCCTGCTGGCATTGGCATTGGGACTGGCGGTAAACTACCCGGATCTGAAATTACAGGATAAGCTGATTAAAAAGCATGCCCCAGCTGCTCTGATGATTTCTGCCACCTTGTTTGCAGCGGGCGCCATGGTCGGAATCTTTGAAGGAACAGGTATGCTGACAGAGATGGCCAATGCCATTATGGGAATTATCCCAGGCTTTCTCGGACGCTTTATCCACATTATTTTTGGTATTCTGGCTCTTCCTCTTGGGCTTTGTATTGGTACGGATGCTTATTTCTATGGAATTATGCCGCTGGTGATGCAGGTGGGAGAGACCTACGGCGTCGCTTCCTTAAGCACAGCGCTGACCATGGTAATCGGAAAAAATCTGGCGCTGATGGTCAGTCCTCTTGTTCCGGCTACATATCTGGCTATTGGCCTGACAAATACAGAGCTGAAGGATCACATGAAGTTCAGCATTCCTGTCTACTGGGCAGTCAGTATTGTTATGATACTTGTGGGAATCGTATTTGGCATTATTCCTATTTTATAGATTTTATGGAGCTTCTCTTTTTATAGATTTTATGGAGCTTCTCCGGCAGATAGAAAAATTTTCGTAACATTTAGAAGGATCAGCGCGTTTACCGGCTGCTGACCGTATGAAAACGAATTTTCCTTTTTGGTGTTTCTTGTAATCCGGCCTTTTAAAAGATATAATAAAGTTATGGGCTCATTTTACAATAAAGAGGACACAGCCTTATGGCAAGTAAAAAAGTTTTGATAGTAGACGATGAACTGGCAATCCGCGTGGCGCTGCGGACTGCCTTTTCGCGGGAAAATATGGAGGTATCGGAGGCCTCCTGCGGGACAGAGGCTCTTGCACTTTTAAAAAAGCGGGAGTTTGACCTGATCGTGCTGGATGTTATGATGGAAGACATCGACGGCTTTACTGTTGTGCAGAAACTAAGGGCAGACAATATCATGACTCCGGTGCTGATGCTCAGCGGGAAACAGGAGGAGATGGATCAGGTTCTTGGCCTGGGGCTGGGGGCAGACGATTATCTGACCAAGCCGTTTCATCTTTCGGTGCTGATTCAAAAAGCCAAGGCATTGATCCGCCGCAACAGCGTTTACAGCCCTCAGAAGCAGAGCGGTATCCTGGTTGGGCCGTTCCGCTTCGATACGATGAAACTGGAATGTTATAAGGACGGACGCCGTCTGAACCTGACGGCCAGAGAGCTGGTGTTGTTTCGGTTCTTTTTAGAGCATCCGGGACAGGTTTTTACGAAAGAACAGCTCTACCATCAGGTGTGGAATGAAAATCTGGTGGACGATAATACCATTATGGTATATATTAAGCGGATTCGGGAGAAGATCGAGGATGACAGCAAAAAGCCGGCCTACCTAAAGACGGTTCGCGGCATTGGGTATATTTTTAATGGAAAAACGTAAAAATATTTTAATTTTGGGAATGGCCGGGTGCCTGTCAGCCTGTGTTATCCTTTATTTCAGCCTGTTCTTTTACCATAATTACCGGCAGGAATTGATTGAAGTGGAGCAGAACCAGCTTCTGGCCATGGCAAGGACAGTGGGAAAGAGCCTGGTGAATTATATGAACCAGGAACTGGAATCAATAGATCTGTATTTTTCGGAATTAGATACTTGTGGTTCCTCAAACGATCGTGAACTCTGCAGGGCAGCAGAGGCGTTTATGGAGAAAAATGACGGATTGTATGATGCCATGGCATGCTATGATTCCGGAGGAACCCTTGTTTTTCATCAGGGATTCCTGGATTTTGACTATAGGGAAGCCTCCGGCGGCAAAGAAGCAATGATCTGCGGCAAAAAACTTTCTGCAAACGGCTGGTATCAGGTATTTATTTCCCGCAGGTTTGGCTGGAACGGTGAAGAATATGTCGTTATCTGTGCCATGAACCTGGATCAGATCTATCAGCAGATCGTAGCTCCGGTACAGATCGGCAAGGGCGGTTATTCGATTGTCAAAGACAGGAATCTGGTGATTCTCATGCATCATGCTCCTTTGCAGATTGGCATTGATGCGGCCTATGACAGAAGTAAACTCTATCCGCAGCTTGAACTGACTGATCTGTTTGAGTGGGTTACTATGCAGCAGAATCAGGAAGAAGGATGCAGCATTATCGATTCCTATGTCTGGGACGATCCCGGCTTGCCTCCGGAGAAGCGGATTGTCGCCTATACTACCATTCACATATCCGGAGAGGAGTGGATTGTGAATTCCACCCTTCCCTATGAGGAACTGGACGAGCCTTTAAACCGTATGGTACGGAGACTCGTGGCCATGAGCGCTATTTTTCTTGTGCTTCTTGTCGCTTTTGTGTATTTTATGACAAGGATGCTGACCCGGGCCGAAACGCAGAAAAAAGAGATTGCATATCTGAAGGAAATTAATCAGGGAATGGAGCTTCTCCGGCAGAAAGATGAGGAAATCCAACGTTATGAGAGAATGCAGTCGATCGGCCAGATGAGCAGCCATATTGCTCATGAGTTTAATAATTATCTGACTCCGGTGATGCTGTATGGGGAAATCTTAGAAAGTGACGACCAGATCAGTCCCCAGAACCAGGAACTGATCCATGGAATCGTCAAGTCCGTAGAGGAGGCGGCGGCTTTATCCAGGCGGCTTTTGGATTTCAGCCGCCAGGACAGCTATGGAGAACTGACGGATCAGGATTTGAGAAAAGAGGTCATGGAAACCTGCGGGATCATCCGCCGGATGGCGCCGAAAGAAATATCCGTGATGGAAGAACTTTCTGATGAGCCTTTGTGGGTCCGGGGAAATAAAGGGATGATGAGCCATCTTCTGTTAAATTTGTCTACTAATGCCTTTCATGCTATGGAAGGGAGAAAGGGTGTCCTTACCATACGGCTTTTCCGGATGCCTCAGGAATCTCAGGATCCTCAGAATTTATCCGGAGATGTTACAGGAGATATGGCAGTACTTTCGGTTTCGGATACCGGGTGTGGGATCAGCAAAGAGGCCCAGGATAAAATTTTTGAGCCTTTTTATACTACAAAACGCAGCGGTAAGGGTACAGGCCTGGGATTGTCAGTTGTACAGACGGTGATGAAAGCTGTAAACGGACGAATCCGGATAGAAAGTGAAATAGGTGTTGGCACATCTTTTGTTCTCTCATTTCCTCTTATAGAGCCGTCTGGCTTGGAGAATGCAAAACAGGAGAAACGTATTTTTAAAAAACTGATTGTGGTAGATGATGACCGGGAGGTTTTAAAGGCCGCAGAAGCCATGTTGAAAACATTTTCTGTGGAGGTGGAGTGTTATGACCATCCGGCGGCGGTAGCCTCCCTTCTGCAAAAAAAGAGGGATTATTGTGATATTATCCTGACCGATTATCAGATGCCTTCCATCAACGGCCTGGAACTGGCAGCTATGGTCCGCAGGCTGAATCCACAGATTTATCTTGTTTTGATGAGCGGCCTGGATTCCTCTCAGTTTGACTGGTATCTGAAAAATAAGGTGATTGATGAATTTGTTCCCAAGACCCAGCTTTCCCGAAATCTGAAGGATTTGCTGGAGCTGCAACAGAGGATCTGACGATCCTCTTGATTGGGTTTTATGAGAAAGAGATACAGGCCGTTTTTTTCCGGAATGGCTTTAGTGTTCGTTCAGCTTTTTTCCACGGAATGCCGGAAACAGCGTGCCAGTTGGTCCGCGCCTTTTCGCGTAAAGTGAAAAACCAGCAGAAGTCCTCCATAACAAAAGCACAAAAACAAAATCTGCATTGCCGTTTCAAAAAACACAGGCAGGGAACCGGAAAACGGATAAAGGCCGTCTGTAAAATAAAAGACTCCGATAGAGACCATCAAAAGCAGGGCGGGCTTGACGATCATATCCCAGGCATTCCAGGTAAAGGGAACGATTCTTTTTAGGGACCACAGATGGAGTAGAGCCAGCAGTATCTCACTGATGAGCATGCCCCACAGATAAGCCAGGATCCCGAACCAGGGAATGCCAAAAAGCACAAAGGCGATGCGCAGCAGCAGGGAAGCGGTATTTTGGAGGAAGGTGGTGCGGGTCCTTCCCAAGCCGTTTAAGATGCTTCCCATGGTGGTGGCCAGGTATAAAAAGGGGCAGAGCCATGCCAGAATCCGGATGAATCTTCCGGCATCCGGGTCGTGAAATACGCTGGTACCCAGTTCCTCCCCAAAAAGAGTAAAGATGCCGATGCACAGGATTCCCATGTAAAGGCTGTAGCGCAGAGACAGGGACACGCTGGCGGCAATGCTTCCCTTGCGGCCCTCTGCCTGATCCTTGGCCACGCTGGGTAGCAGCAGAACGGCCAGGGAGTTGGTGATGGCGGAAGGGAAGAGGATAAAGGGGGATGGAGTTATAATAGGGATAAAGTCAGAAAACTTTGATAAACGTTGAAGTTTACGAGGTTTTTTGATTTTATTCCTGTTTTTTATGCAGTACGACGCAGTACGGTTTTGTACCTAATGAGACACGTGAGGCGGGCAGTTTTGCAGGAGGGAGGGAGGAAGGTGAAAAAATTGATAAAAACAGTATCTATGGATGTAGAAACAGAAGAATTTGATACTTTATTAGGAAATGTGAGAAAAAGAGTGAACGAGTTAGAAGGATATGTAGAAGCAGAAGAAATCAATGCGAGGAGTTACTATATCTCAAACAATAACCGATCTGCTT
>CATKXR010000014.1 GCA_949840805.1 uncultured Lachnospiraceae bacterium
CTTTCTCTCCTCAGGCTCCAGATCCTTCAGACTCCTCTCAATACGGAAGAGCAGGTTGCAGTAACAAAGGCCTATCTCCGATGGGAGCAGCTGTTGTTCTTTTGCTCTTTCCGGGTCAGCTGCTTCCCGCGGGATCTCTTCCGGCGAGTTGATGTCCAGCAGCTTTATGCTCCTGCGGCGGGCGGCTGGAATTGCTTCAAAGAAGTATCTCCTGCAGTGTGCCAGGCAGCACACCAGGGTTACGTTTTCCACCTGGTTGTACCCCGTATAGCCGTCACATTCCAATAACCCGCGGAGGCCTTCCAGAAAGTTCTTCGCGTATTCCCCCTTCCTTCCCGGCTGATACTCATACAGGATAATCGGCGCCAGACCGTCATTTCCCGTCAGATAGATCCACATATAGGAGGACGAGGCTGCCTCCCTTCCTTCTTCCCGCAGGACCTGGCAGACCGTTTCATCCGCGTGCAGGACTTCCCGCTTCAAAAGAGCTTTATGGAGGAGATCGTATACCGGCTGGAAATACTCCAGCGCGCATTTGACGCACCAGTTCGCCGTCGTTTCCCTCGCCAGGGGCGCTCCCCTCTAGAGCCAGTCCATCTCCTGGCGGTAGAAGGGAACCGAATTCATGAATTTCTGGTACATCACATAGGCCACCATGGAGGGAGACGCGGGGCTGTGGGACAGCAAAGGCACGGGAGCCGCCGCTTTCGTAAAGGTCCCTTCGTCTTCCGCCCTGCACACGGGGCAGGCCAGAACCTCCCTCAGATAACGGACCCGTTCCACCTTTGCAGGCGTGATGGACAGCTCCTCCCGTACATACTGCCATGTGACGGTCTCCATCGGCGTGTCACAATCCGGGCAGAGACGGTATCCTTCCTCTACCGGGCACCGGACCTCCCTCACCGGCAGGTTCTGGTACAGCTCCTCCCGTTTGGATTTGGCTTTCCTCTCCCGGGTATGGCTTTTGACCGTCACCGTTGTCCCTTCCGGCTCCCCTTCCTCCCGTTCCTTCTTCCGTCTGGTCTTTTCGCTGGAAGTGCCAAAAAATTTCCTTCGGAATTCCTCAAGCGTCTCATTGAGGCTGGCGACTGTAGCCTGCAGCTGGGCAACCGTCTCCCGCAGTTCCCTGATCTGTTCATCCTTTTGTTCGATTGTCTTTTGCATGAGCCCGATCAGCAGCTCGGTATGGTCCTCCACAGCAGCCCCCGCCTCCTTCGTCTTTTTCTTTATTATAAAGGAAAACAGGGTTGTCTGCAAACAGGTCTGAACCGGGCGGTGGGCATTTTGACGGACAGCAGGCATGTGGATAACCCCGGTGGGCAGTGGATGTTCCTGAGGCTTTGGCACCCTTATCCACATGGGCCGTCCCGGCTGCGAAAGGCGGCTGTGGATTATCCGGAGCTGTGCGCGCGCCTTTGTGGACGGCTGCTTTCTACATACGGCCCGGACAGACAAAAATTATTTTTAAATTCTCTGTTTTTCACAAAAGATATCAGAAGTCCCTCTTTTGCGAGGGGCGCAGCGCCCCGGGCTGGTCAATGGAGAGCCCTTCCATAAGCCAGCGGTATTCCTGGCGGGAGAGGGTGCGGACTTCGGAGGAGCTGCGCGGCCACTGGAAACTGCCGCAATCCAGCCGCATATACAGCAGCACAAAGCCGGTCTTATCATGGTGCAGCGCTTTGAGCCGGTCGGGTTTCCTGCCGCAGAAAAGATAAAGCGCGTTGGCGTAAGGGTCCATCTGATACGTGTCCCGGATGATTGCCATAAGTCCATTGATCGAGAGGCGCATGTCTGTGCGGCCGCAGATCAGATAGAGCTTTGACACCCCGGAGAGCTCCCCTAACATGGTTCCGTCAGGGCATGGAACAGATTGGTAAGGACCTCCTGCCCCGCATGGTTCATCACTTCGATATGGATACCCTGGAAGCGGACATGGATGGCGGCCGCGCCTTCGTCCGCAATGGGATCAGCCAGGGAATCCCTGTCAGAAGACAGGCTGTTGGAAATATCCAGACAGATGATTTCCTGTTTTTCCCGCCGTATGTCGGAGCGTGTTTTTTTCGGGATTTGATATCCCATACACCGAAGCCGCCGTGTATGGTAAGAAAGGGCCTTGGGAGTTATACCGTGCTGTCCGCACCAGTCGTTGATCGTTTGGTTGCTGGTTCTGCACTCTTTGATCAGATCAAGCCACTCCTGATCGGTATGTTTAATCCGTTTGTGAGCCATTGAGAAATCACTCCTTTTACAGTTTGAAGGGAGCAGGTGCGCACAGGGGGCAGAGAAACGGTTTTGGAAATGCCATGTCCGGAATGCGTAATTGTGAGAACGGATATAGAGCCAGCTCCATTTGTATAGATTATCACACATATTCATCGCTTACTTTACAATTCCTTTGGAAGGCCCTACTGTCCTTGCCGCAAAGGCCGTCCGTGAGGCCAGAAAAAATGGGCACAGAATTTTTATCAGTACAGGGCGCAATATGCCCATCGTAAGCGAAGAGGTGCTGTCTGTGGGATTTGATGGTGTTGTGGCCAGCGCTGGTCGGTATATTGAGATTGACGGAAAGGTAATCCGGGACAGCGTGCTTTCGGAGGAAACCATTCAGAACTGTCTGGAAATTTTTCACCGGTATGGAATCTGGTGCAGGATCGAGAGTCCGGAGGGAATCTATATTGACAGCAGCCTTCAGAAAATCCTTACTGATGCCAAGGCCCAGCTTTCCAATTCGGAATTGATTCGGATGAAAAAAGAACTGGTTTCCGATGTAGGGGTAAAGCCATATACGGAGTATCCCAAAAAAGGAGCGTATAAGCTTGGCTTTATCTGTACTGACCTGAAAGATATTGAAAAAGTAAAACCCCATCTTGAAGAGAAATTCAATTTTGTGGTACATCCTTATGCCGAAAACGCGGATTGCTATAACGGGGAAATTATCCGGAAAGATATGGATAAGGGAGAGGCAATGGAGCGTGTATGCGAGTATTATGGAGTTGGACTGGAGAATACCATTGCCTTTGGAGACAGCCTGAATGATAAGCAGATGATGGAATACGCGGGAATTGCGGTTGCCATGGGTAATTCCTGTGAAGAACTGAAAAAAGAGGCGGATATTGTCTGTGAAAGTGTGGAAGAGGATGGGGTTTACTACGAATTTCAGCGGCTGAATCTAATCTGAGTCCTTGATATAGGCTCCTACTATTTCCAGTCTAGTCGAATTGTTGTCCAGCGCGATGCGCGAGATGTATTTGATCCAACAATTGGTTTTACAGGTATCTGTATAACGAATCTGTTGATGTGAATGTTATTATTACTGGTATTGGCAATAGCATATACGCGGTGGAAAAAGAAAGGGTTTGCGGATACTATATGAGGGCAGGGTAAAAATAATAAATTCCTCATATAATCCAGGAAATCCATGCCGCGCAACCCCTTCTCTAGAGCTGACTTAACGTCAGTTTCCATGGAGGGGTTGCGTAATACGTGAAGAAAACTTATATAGCCTGATATTGTCAATATAAGAGGGATCTAAATCAGTTTCTTTCTATAAAATCTGACAAACATAATGCTTGTGACAGCGGCCGATATCATATCGGATACAGGTTCAGCCAGAAAAACTGCGAACACACCGGAACCGCTGTTTACAAATGGAGCGATCGACACGGAGAGGGAAGCGCATATGGGGTTCCCGGTTAACAGATATGGGAGCAGATATAATAAGGGTATCAGCAATATGACCTTTCTGTTGACAGCCATCAGCAGGGATACCTTTGCCTGGCCTAAGGCCATAAAGGACTGCTGGCAGGCCATCTGGGCTCCGAAAATAATGGTGCCGAACAGATAGATCCGCAAAGCCCAGGAGGCGAAAGCCAATGTGTCCGCGTCACTGGTAAAAACGCCCACAAAGATCCCTGGGAACAGCATCATAGTCACTCCGCTGAACATGGAAAACAGAACACATAAGGTAAATACGAGCTTAAAAGTGGAACGCACCCGCTCATAATTCTGTGCGCCGTAATTGTAGCTCAGGATAGGCTGCGCCCCCTGGCACAGGCCGGATAAGGGCAGGAAGATAAACTGCCAGAGGCTGGTCAGAATGGATATGGTGGCGATGGCCATAGTGCCTCCATATACCAGCAGCTGGTTATTAAAGGAGATCTGCAGCAGGCTGTCCGTCAGATACATAATAAAAGGAGACACGCCCAGGGACATAATGGGAAGACAGATCTTAGGATCCAGTTTAAAATATTCCCTTCTGATCTTCAGTACGCTCTGACGTCCAAACAGGAATTTCAACACCCAAAGAGCGGACACTCCCTGGGAGATGATGGTGGCCAGGGCCGCGCCGGACACTCCCATATGTAAAACAAAGATAAAGACCGGGTCCAGTATGATATTTAACACCGCGCCGATGAGAACGGTCATCATTCCCTTTTTCGCGAATCCCTGGGTATTGATATAGGCGTTCATGCCAAGTGTCAGCTGAACCAGGATCGTGCCCATGATGTAGATGGACAGATAAGCGTCCGCGTAGGAGATGGTTTCCTCCGTGGCCCCAAAAAGAAACAGGAGGGGTCTTTTGAAAATCAGTATGGAGACAGTTAAAAGGAAACCGCACAGGCTCAGCATTACATAACTGTTGGTCATGATTTTTTCCGCGCCGTCCTTATTTTGTTCCCCCATCTTAATGGCGCACAGGGGCGCTCCTCCCACGCCGATCAGCTGGGTAAAGGCGGTTATGGCTGTGACAATAGGCAGAGTAATGGACAAGGCCGCCATGGCCAAGGTTCCGTCACTCATCTGGCCGATATAGATGCGGTCAACCATGTTATATAAAACATTTACCAGCTGGGCAACAATCGAAGGGATTGCCAGGGACAATAACAATTTTGAAATCTTTTCATATCCTAATTTATTTTCTTCCATTTTCAGAACCGTCCTTTCTTTTCCCTAATTTAAATTTTCCCACCGGATAACCCATACCCATCACCGCGGCAGACAGCAGATAGGTAATAAAATAGCCAAAGTTTGTAGATACAAATCCCCACAGCATGGAACCGGCTCCGGTGCCCAGATCTCCAAGAAGCATCCAGGTAGTATTGGCCACGCCTTTTCTGTGTTCATCGGCGTGGTTCAGTACATATACCTGTGTCAGCTGGGTTACAAACGTAATTCCGATGCCCAGCAGAACCCGCGATGAGGCAAGCGAAAATAAAATCTTTTTTTAAAAATTCTTTCATATAGCCTTGGTCTGTTGATGTATTGATTATATACTATGTTTTTTGAAATAACAATTATTTATATATTATATATATTTATTCTAATTAAGCATAAATACAATATAAGGACCCAACCGGGGTTGATTGAAATTCTGAATGCAACATTGAAATTGTAAATGCACATTGACAGTTTTATGAAATTGTAATTATACGCCGCACAGAGTAAATGCAACACGTTTGACCGGTTTTTCTTGTCTTTTTTCTTCCTCTGCGCTAAAATCTCCTTAAAGATTGGCAGCTCAAAGGACGGACTGCATTTTTCCCTTTTGCCGAAGTTGTAAATGCACCCCGTTTATTCGTATGCTATTTCCTTTTTGTCCTGCCTTCTTTCAAGTGTTCCAGCTACTTCAAAAGTGCCGGTGTCAGGTTAATGGAATCGGACGGGATCTTCCTAAGGCCAAGGACGGCTGCCGTCTCCTGGCCGTAGATTTTGATAAACAAGTCTATGGGAGCCTGTCCGTTCCATTTTTTCCGTGGATAGGAATTGATGTGGTTCATCATCAGCCTGACCTCCTCTTCCGTATACCTCTCCTTCGCCGTCTTTTTCGGGATGATATAACGGATGAATTCATGGTTGCGTTCGCGGCTGCTTTTCTGGTTGCTGTTCATCGGGTCACAATAGAATACCCTGCATTGCTGTCCGGCTGTTTCCCCGCCTGTTTCTATCCGGGACGGATCTGTGAACTCACTCTCCCGGTCCGTAAGGACCACCTGAAACAGCCTGCAGTAACCCTCCGCTCCAAGCGCCTGTCTCAGCTTTTAGAATACCTCCGTCACACTTGCCGAAGTGTTGCGTTCCCTTAAAAACATCAGCTGAAGGTCGCTGGTCGTAAAGAATACCGTCAGGATCGCCTGTCCTCCCGGATGGATGATCACACTGTCCATCTGGCAGACTGCCGCATCCGGATGGAACTCCATATAGGCTTCATAATCCTCATAGCTTCGCCCTATATGGCATTTCCGGTCCACACGCAATACCGGCCCGCTTTTTTCCTCTCCGGTCTGCGCGGCTTCTGCCTCAGGTCGATATTTCGGGCATCCAAAAGTCCGGCATCTATATAGGAATAGATGGTCCGGTCGCTTACCGGCAGCTCGTCCCGGTGGGTTTCACAGATGGCAGGCAGGGACTGTCCCTGTTTCAGCAGCGGCGATACAATTCCATTGATCTGCTCCAGTTCCGCCTCCGTGAGGGAGATTCCCTTTCGTGATTCCGACAGAAGGCTTTCGTACTGCTCCTGAGCGTATTTTGCATCATAAAGCATCCGCCTGAGACGGCAGCGCATCCTTTTCTCACAGGAATTGCAGACAAACGGGGCCTTTTCATACCCTGCACAAAACTCTTCCAGATAATCCGGGCAGTTCTCAATGCAGCCGCCACAGGCACTCTGACACTGGCGCTTTCCCCTGACACACCCAGGGCGGCATGGGGGAACCTTTGCGCAGACTGCATGGTAGACACATCGGTTTCCCTTTGAGGATGCCACCAGCCGCCTGTGTGCCTTGATCTCCCGGCCAACGGTGGAGCGGTCCTTTCCGATGCGTTTTGCTATCTGAGCTATCTTGAGCTCTTGTTGGAGCCCTGCCTGGATAGCCAGTCTGTCATCAAATATAAAATGTTTCTTGCTCATATCTGCCTCCAATCCGAAGGCAGGACATGAAAGATTTTACTTGAGGAGCAGAGAAAAAGAAACCATGAAGTTCTGGATGCAACCTCATGGTTTCTGTGCCATACAATTCTAACTGCAACAGCAAATGTTGCAATTAACTATTCAATCAACCCCGTTGAGGCAGCAATCAGGACAGGGTTTTCAGACCAGAGCCATTTTACAAATTATTTCAATCAGTTCATAGGGCTTGCGCCGGGGACTTACCGTGAAATATTCTCGGAGAAAGATGGGGACGGTGGGCAGCATGGGGAATAGGGGATCAGCCGGGCACAGCGCGCCCCGCTTCATCGGGTGTCTGACGGCGCTGTTCACCATCATCATATGGGGGACGACATTCATATCCACCAAAGTCCTGCTTACGGATTTTAAGCCGGTGGAAATACTGTTCTTCCGCTTTGTCATGGGATTTGCGGCATTATTTTTGGTTTGCCCGCGCCGTATGAAAGGTGTGGGGCGCAGGCAGGAGTTGACTTTTGTGCTGGCGGGCTTGAGCGGGATATGTTTATATTATCTGTTGGAGAATATCGCTCTTACATATACGATGGCATCTAACGTGGGAGTCATCATCTCGGTCGCGCCGTTTTTTACGGCAATCTTGTCACGCTTGTTTCTGAAATCGGAAGGGAAGCCGCGGGCAAATTTTTTCATAGGCTTTGTGGTGGCGATGGCGGGTGTCGCGCTGATCAGCTTTAACGGCTCGAAACTGGAACTGAACCCCATGGGGGATCTACTGGCAGTCCTCGCAGCTTTTGTGTGGGCGTGCTATTCCATACTGATAAGGAAGATCAGCAGCTTCGGCTACCCGGTCATACTCACCACGCGGCGGACATTCTTTTACGGGATTCTGTTCATGGTTCCGGCATTATTCCTTTTTGATTTTGAAATGGGACTGGAACGGTTTACGGATATGACATGTCTGCTCAATATCCTGTATCTTGGACTTTCTGAATATAACGGGAAGGGGAGTGAGAACGGTGAATGAATCTGTGATAAGGACGGAGGAGCAGATCATCAGCCTGTTCCCCGACAGGGAAACCTGTCGGATATAGGCATGGGGGACATCCTGTGGTTTGCGATGGCAAATGGAATTGTAAGGATACTGGCAGATATTCTAGGGAAAAAGGACTGCCGGAACAATATGGGCGGCTGGGCTTTCGCGGAGCCTATCTCTACTGCTGTTATCAGAAAGAACAGGAGAACTGAAAGATGGATTTACAGAATGAAAAATGTGTCATGGTGATTGACGAGAACCTGCCGCTTGGCATCATAGCGAACACGGCGGCTATTATGGGTATCACGCTGGGGAAGCAGATGCCGGAAGTTGTAGGCGCGGATGTGTATGACAGGACGGGAAACGGGCATTTAGGGATTATAGAATTCCCAGTGCCAATCTTAAAGGGCAATGTGGAGGTAATCAAGTCTATCCGTGAAAAGCTGTATGAACCGGAATTTTAGGACTTGACGGTGGTAGATTTTTCGGACCTTGCGCAGGGCTGCAAGACCTATGATGAGTTTATTGAAAAGATGAAAGATGTTCCAGAAACGGACCTGAATTATTATAGGGTTGCTGTCTGTGGGGCGGAGGGTTTGGCAGATACTGGATAAGAAAGGATGGCATCTGGCGGCGAGCTTAAATACTCATTCCAACGCAGACCATATTGGCGGGAACAGATACCTGCAGGGGCAGACGGGATGCAAGGTTTATTCCGGCGGCATAGAGGCGGCTTTTACAAAATATCCGATGCTGGAGCGGTCCTTCCTTTACGGCGGTTATCCCTGTAAAGGACTTGCCACATAAGTTCCTGATGGCGCAGGAGAGTGATGTAGTGGATTTTACAGATGAGAGTTTCCCGAAGGAGATTGAGGTGATACCTCTGCCGGGGCATTTCTTTGATATGGTGGGATTCCGTATGCCGGATAATGTGGGGTTTCTCGCGGACTGTATCAGCAGCAGAGAGACTCTGGATAAGTACGGGGTTTCCTTCATTTATGACGTGGGAGCGTATTTGGAAACACTGGATCAGGTGGAAAAGATGGAGGCGGCTATGTTCGTTCCCGCCCACGGGAAAGCCTCCCCTACTCGATTTTCATGATGGACAAACCGGTGGTATTTCATGATATTCCGGCTGATTGTGTACAGCATAAACTTTTTATATACTTTTTCCGCCGAACGGTAATTGAACCTCCGGAAATATAAATCATCTTATAGATTTTATGTATTGAATTACGTTTCTTGTCGTGATAGAATAAAATCGGAAAAATCGCTGTCAGAGGGGAAATTCGCGGAAGAAGTTGAGTTACTTAAAGAAAAGAAATTCATTAAAAACGATACGGCAGGAATAAAATTAACACGAAGAAACGGAAGGTACAAGGGAGAAAAAAATTGGGAAAACAGATTAATATAACCCGGCGGGAATTTCAAAATAGCTACAGAAATCATTATCGTTTATATAAGACAGCCAATATAGAGACTTCACCAAAAAGCAGGAGACTTCTTTTGTTTTACTCTGTAGAATGCGGATTAAAAAGTTTGATTATGAAAAATATTGGGAAAAATACATATGAGGAGTTAAGAAAATATAGTGAAGAACAGGGGAAGCGTGTACATGGCCATGATTTGAAAGCAATGACACAAGAAGTTGGGATTGAGCACCAATATCCATTGAAGAGGATACGTCTCGCGAAAGAAGGATCATGCGCGCCGGAGCGGTATAATGAATTGTGGCGCTATGGAGCCGCTATAGAAGATGAGGAAGAGGAGATAAAGACAGAGAATACCTTGGAAAAGATTGCTGAATGGATTGAACAGAGATTATAGGAGGGAGAAAATGATACGCTTTTTTACATGGCATGATATAGAGACAGAGTTTGAAGACAGACGTTTGTCATGGCCGGAATCTTGGAGCGATGTGAGGGTATATAGCGATTGTGTTGTGATTGGTTGCGGACAGAGTACTCAGGAAACAGAAAAAAATTGTCAATATTTAAAAGAGATATTTACTAAAAATTATAACATACAACAGAATAAAATATTGATTGATTTTAATCAGACATATTTAGATGTATTTTTTGAAGAAGCAGAGGAAGAGACCCCCAAAAAAAAGGAGTACGCGCCGCTTTTTAAGGATATTCGTTTTAGCATAGAAAAGATAAAGGCTGAGACAAAAGAATTTTCAGGAGCCCGGATTTTAGCCTTTCATTCCTATAAGGGAGGCGTGGGAAGGACATTATCCCTTATATCTTTGTTGCGGGAATGTACAGCCAAGTACCCTGAAAAGAAGATACTGGTGATTGATGGAGACCTGGAAGCGCCGGGATTAACATGGATGTTAGAAGAGCGAGGTCAAAGTTCCATCAGTTATATTGATATTCTGTCCGTCATGAATTTTGATAATGACACAGAGGATATGCTAAAGAGACTGGCAGAGCAGATACGGACATCCGTGATACCCGTTGAAACAGATGAAATGGAAGTCGAACAATTTTTTGTTCCCGCGTACAGAGATAGAAAACAGGTTATGAATATTTTTTCAAATTCTGAACGTGTTTTAATCTCTAAAGACAATAAATTTTATATAACAGAGACGATTTCCAAACTGGGGGCCAAACTGGGGGCAGATTTGGTTTTAATAGATTTGCGGGCGGGAATAACAGAATATTCAGCTCCATTTCTTTTTGACCCAAGAGTGGAAAAATATTATGTGACATCAACATCTCTGCAGTCTGTTAAAGGATTGCATCAGATTTTGGAACAAATTTATATAAAAACGGAATCTGAGCTTTTAAACTCAAAAATTTTTTTGACTATGATACCGAGAGATATGGAGGAAGAAAGAGTATTTGAACTTGAGGATGAGATCTTAAAAAATATAGAGGGATGCTTTGACAGTACTTCGGATACGTTTCTTCGCGAAAATTACTTTGTCCCATTTAAATTTGATGACGCTTTAATCTCTCTTGGAGATTTTTCCAGTGTATGCGGGCTGCTCAAAAATAAAGGTATTACAGCAGTGATGGGACAGTTAGTAAAAGATTTATTTGCTTCCGAGGATACAATTCCTTTTGAATTCGCGGAAGATGAGGCAAGAAAAATTTTAAAGAAGTTAAATGGAATCGCGGAAGGAGAAGTTACGGCAGAGGGAAATAGCAGCGCGAATATTTTGGCAACATCTTCTATCAGAGAAATCACCAGAAATTTTAAAAACTCGTTGCCCAGAATTGTTGTCGCGGGAGCTAAAGGCGCGGGAAAAACTTATATTTATAAACAACTTTTAACTGCTAAAACATGGGAAAGATTTAGGGAGATTATTGAACAAACAGGAGGTGACGCTTCAGAGAATACATTAATTGTTCCGTTGATAGCTTCCCTAAATTTAAAAAATATCAATACGCTTATTTCAGGATGTATTACGAATATTAATGAAAGCTTAAATGGATTAGCCATAAAGAATCGATTTGTCAATGAGAATTTTAGGACATTGAGAGAATATTTAGAGGGTAAGGAAGGACTGACCAGAGGACAATGGAGACAAAAATGGGAAGAGGCAATCCTTGCTCCTTTTGAAAGACAGTTTCAAACATTATCGGAGCTGGACGCTTTTTTAGAAACAAAGGGGAAAAAGTTAGTTTTTATTGTTGATGGTTTGGAAGATCTTTGTATGGATATGCAGATTCGAAAACCAGAGGAATGGAAATATGTATTATGCTCCATATGTCAGGATCTTATTAATGAGCTGGATAATCTGGACTATGGCAATATAGGGATTATTGTATTTGCCAGAAAAGATATGTTAAGTGAAGCGATTGAGACAAATTATGAGCAGTTTAGAAATCTCTATGTAAAATACGAACTGAATTGGAGTCAGACGGAGGCCTTAAGACTGGCCTTATGGCTGGCAGTGAAAGCATATCCGGCTTTGTCAGAAAACATAGATATTCTCAACGCGTCAAGAGATATCCTGGTGAAGAAGCTGACACGGCTTTGGGGTGTGAAGCTGGGGAGAGCGAATTCCAATGAGGCATTTTCTGATCGGTGGATTTTGGCAGCATTGTCGGATTTTACAGGCCAGCTTCAAGCCAGAGATATTGTGAGATTTCTTAAATACGCGTCAGATTCCTATGCGGATATGAATATGTTATATAAGGACCGATTGCTCATGCCTATTGATATCAGAAATGCCATTGATCCATGTTCAAAAGATAAAATAAGTGAAATAAAATCTGAAATGAAATATATTTATGATATATTGGAAAAATTTATGGAAATGGATGAAGAGAAAAAAACGCTCCCCATAACATTGGATAAAATACAATTAACGGGGGAACAGATATCCAGGCTGGAGGCGCAGGGATTTTTGAAGATTTCTGATAAAAAATATTATCTTCCGGAAATTATCAGGCGGGCATTAGGATTTCGATATGAAAAGGGAGCCAGGCCAAGGGTTTTGTCATTGCTGGTAAAGTAGGAACAGCGGTATGGCAGTCACTGCCAGAAGGTTCCCCGGCTGATTACCTACGCGCCTGTGGACAGTAATTAACCGGTGCGGCACGAATCATTTTCCCATACGGAAGGCGAGTAGGGGAACCCCTCCCCTGCTCGATTCCTAAAATGAAAGGAGGGGACGAACAATGTATGAATTGGAGCAGGTAAGTGAGAGGGGTTTCCTTCATCTATGACGTGGGCGCGTATCTGGAAACACTGGATCAGGTGGAAAAGATGGAGGCGGCTATGTTCGTTCCCGCCTACGCAAAAGCCTCCGGGGATGTGAAAGAGCTTGTCCGCTATAACAGGGATAAGGTACACAGCGTTGGGGAGAGGATTTTGTCCATCTGTCAGGAGCCGGTTTGCTTTGAACGCGTTTTGCGGGAAGTATTCAAAAGCTATGGGCTTTCCATGAACTTTGAGCAGTATGTATTAGTGGGCAGCACAGCGCGGTCTTACCTTTCGTGGCTGAAAGATACCGGTAAATTAGAGGCCGCGTTTCAGGACAGTATGCTGCTGTGGCAGAGAATATAAGATGAAAAGGAAAAGGCTTCCCGATTAAGGAAAGACAGTCCCAATTGATCAAAGCTATCCCATGCGGAAAAACAGCATAATACACTCCAACAGGGATGATCTGAGGATCATCTCTGTCGCTGTACAGGCTGTACCGCATGGACATTGAGAAAGCAGCCATTCGGTAGCTACTCATAAAACAGTATCAACCAACAAACTGAAATAGGGTAGCTGCCATACAGGGTGCAGAAAAAGGCGTGTGAGAAACAAAGCGTTTCTTGCCCGCTTTTTTCATGCCCTTTGTTACGCAGTAGGGGCTGAAAAAGCATTAATACAGGCGGCTTTGTGTGCACATTTCCCATGCGACAAGGGAGTTATACCTTTTTCCTCAAAAACGCCTTTCTACTGCGTAACAAAACTGTGGTAACTATCCGAGGGAGCATAACCGCCTATGTTGGAAAAGCCTACATTGGATTATCCAACATTGGAAAATCCAACGCAATTAAATAAAGATATAAATAACTAAAGAAAAATCAAATACAGATTCCCTTCCTATCCTTTCCCTAATCCCTTCCCTTTGAAGCAAGGCAACGCGGCAGAGCCGCCGGAATGGAAAAAGAATAGAACGGAAATGACAGCACAAAGAAGTATCGTTTACTATGTTACGCAATAGAACACTGTTTTTAAGGGTGGGAGTATAAAACCCTTGCTCCTGCCCCTATCGCCGCTGTAATGCTGCTTAAATCAAGCGAGAGAAGCCATTTAATGCGTATCATTCCATAATGGATTGAGAGCGTAAGCGGTCTATCCGATTGCGCTCTCTTAGCCGCCCAACAGCAAAGACAGGGAAAGCCGTCAAGGACGCGCAAGCGTGCATTTTATCCTTGACGGCTTTTTCTGGCTTTGCTACTTCCTACCTGTCAAAACGGAATTGTAGGATAGCTTTGATAAGCTGTGCTTTCAAACGGTCTTGAATATCGTCGTTGATATGTCCCCGATAGGTAGACAGGTACTTGATATGTCCGGCATAGTGCCGCAATACCGCGTCTATGGCTTCTGGCTCGCCGGCGACAGCTTTTTCAATAACTTCAAAGGGTATCAGCTTCTTGTTCCTCATGTTCTGATTTTAACCATTCCTTTCTCAACTGCTTCAATGACGCGTGTTTCCAGTAATTAGCTGTGCTTCTGCTTCGTCCATACTCGTTCCCGACTTCTGTATCAGTGTAACCGAGGAAGAAGTACATCAGCAAGACAACACGCTGTTGCTCCGGCAATCTGGCTAATGCGTCGGCTAACCGTTTGCTTGCCACAACAATTTTCTGCCCTTTCACAACAAAAACAGTTGGAATGTCGTATTGCTCAAAGTAATTATCTGTTGTGAACGGTTCAAAGGGTGTTTCGGACATCAGATAGTCAAGCGATACTTCGTGCTTCTGTTTCTGTCCAAAATCGCGGTATGCGCTGATTGCCGCATTGCGGAGAACAATTCTGCAAAAAGCGGCAAAGGCGTATTCGATATGCTCCATGAATTGTTCATAATACCTCATTTTCTCATCACCCCCTTTCTTCCCAGTAGGGGGCCATTACAACAAACACCCATGCGGGATAAAACCGCGTGAGCGTTTGAGTAATACGAATTATTAAGGCATACTAAATGATATGTATGTTCATCTTCATAGTCGGAATACTCCGCTATGGTAGGCATGATTTTTTTGACAATCTATTATCCATGACACTTATAATCGGCATGGCGGCAACCTCCCGAAGCCGCCATAAAAATAAAACAGCGGCTTTATCTAAGCCGCCGCTTTAAGCACATAAGAGTATGTCTGCTGTACGACGGCTTTTTTCTTTTGCCGTCGTCCGGCAGATTTATGTTGAAATTAAATTGCTTAACCAAAAGGAGATTTTCTAAAATGCCTCCTTGTTCAACCTGTATTTTTTATATCTTCCTAACTTCTCAACCGTAACAAGATTGCATTTTTCTAATTTTTGCAAATGATACGATATAGAAGCATGGGAAATGGTGAAATAGCTTGCAATTTCCCCCGCATTAAGCGTATAATCCCTTAAAAGCTCAATGATTTTTAGCCTTGTATCATCAGCGAGAGCATGAAATTGTCTGTCTAAGCAATCACAAGCCTTAATCATTTTATATTCACTGTTCAAAGTTGCTTTTTGTTGAAAAGCCGAATAGCAATCAGCAATCCGAAAATGGATAAAATGATTGAAATGAAAGCTGGTATTACAAATTCTGCCGGAACAGCTTCGCCGGAAATCAAATCTACATTTTTTGAGGTTAAAATGAACGGATTGAATTTCGCAATCGGTTCTATCATTCCGAGCAAGGATATTATGGCAACAATACTGCCCGTAAAGAGTATGCTTGTGAAAGTCTGTTTGAATATCACACACCCAATCATTAGAATACTCAAATACAGAAAACCGACTATCCAAAGAGAGCCTGCGGCTAAAACAACATTTGAAAGGTTGCTATCATTCCATAAAAGGGCTGTGTAACCGTATGTCGTAGCATATCCAATCCAATAACTAATTGTCATAAGTGTGGCGGCTACTGTATATTTTGCAAGGATAACAGCTTTACGGGACAGCCCCTTTGTAACCATTAAAACTAAGGTTCCTTTGGAATATTCATTCGACAGACAGCTTCCAAACGAAATGATAAATGCGCTGAACCCAACGCCAGAAATGTTCTTGTAAAATTGTTTCCATGCGTCCAAAGCGACTGGTTCAGAGGTCATTTCCATATCTGCGGCTAAAGCTGATAGAATTTCCGGCGTAAATTTTGCAAGAAATGCGCTCATAATGCTGAAAATCAAAAAGACCGCAAACAAGATAATAAAACGATAATTCTTCATATTTTCCGTAAATTCTTTTTTCATAAAAGCAATATATCCATTCATTTCACTACCTCCAAAAACAGACTTTCAAGGGACGGTTCCATAAGTTCTATTTTTACGGGGCAAATCCCTGTTTCCGCAAGGACGCGAAACAAGGATTTTTGCACATTTACCATATCTCGGCTATGTAAAATAAGTTCCCTGTTATTTTCTTCAGAATGAAGTAACAATGGCTCTATGGATTTTTGTTTCTTGAAAAGCTGTAAATCTTTATCTGCCGAAAATTCCAAAAGCAAGCTGTCGTGACCATGCAAAGCCTTAATCTCTGCAAGTGTTCCAGTGACAGCGATTTTTCCCTCATTCAAAAAGGCGGCATGGTCGCAAATACGTTCTACATCAGAAAGGATATGAGTGGAAAATAGCACCGTCGTCGTTCCGCTGATTTTATAGAGAATATCCAAAATCTCTTTTCTTCCTACGGGATCAAGCGCGCTTGTCGGTTCATCACAAATCAGTAATTTCGGCTGTGTGAGCAATGCCTGTGCAATTCCCAACCGTTGCTTCATACCGCGAGAAAATCCGCCGATTTGCTTTGTCGCACCGTTTAGACTGACAAGGGAAAGGAGTTCATCACTTCTTTTTGAAATTTCGGATTTTGATAGACCAATGACTTCTCCGCATAGCTTTAGATACTGTATGGGCGTCATATAGTTGTAAAATTCTGGGACGTCCGGCAAATATCCAATATATTGATTTGTCCTTGTCTGCCCAAAGAAAACCGGCTCATTGCAAACATAGATTTCTCCGTTGTCGGGTTGCGATAGTCCCAATACCATTTTCATGGTCGTTGTTTTGCCAGCTCCATTTTTCCCTATGAAACCAAAGACACTTCCCTCTGGTACAGACAGATTAAGAGTGTCAATGATTTTCTGTTTTCCAAAACTTTTAGATAAATTTTGTATTGTGAGGATGTTCATTCGTTCTCCCCCTTTCCAAAGACAAAATAAACAATCGGTCCAAAGAGCAAGAGGACGACAACAATTACAAGCCACATGGCTCTGTTTCCAAAGCGATAGCATGGGTGTTGCAGAATGTGTCTTACCGCCGCCACTGCAAGAGCGATGTCTACCAACAGGACGGGAGCCAGCAAAGGCAGAATGTTAAATAAAGTGTTCAATGTTTTACCTCCTATATTTTATCGTTTTGATAATATTACCACAATGATAATATAAAGTCAATAGAAACCGCCACACTGATTTGGGACGGTCATTTTATTTGTCTGTATTTTCTGCCGGAGATACGATTACACCTATCGTCCGTAATTTACGTTCTGAATTAGGTTTATTGCTTTTTACTGTGTTGATTATTTGAGAAATGCTTGTTACAAGAGAAGTCAATTCATCATCAGAGAGATATAGTGGGGAAAGAGAAAATCCCGTCATATCTTTTTTGATATTGATATTTGGAGATTGACAATATTCTTGAAACTGTTTTGCAAATCCGAAGATATACTGCATGAAATACTGCAAATAAAGTTCGCCGGAATTTTCCTCAACCATATTTTCCATATTGCTGTTGATGTCGTATGCCAGTGCGTATGTTTTTTCTACTGTGCCGCGTACCTGTGTTTCTTCTACCACTTGTAAAATGCCTTCACTCAACATTTTTTTGATGTGCCGGTATAGGGTAGCTTGAGGAATATCGTTATAAGTATCGGCTAAATGTTTCGCTGTTGTTTCCCCTTTTGAATATATTTCAAGAAGCAATTTACATTTTACCGGATTTGTAATGCAATCCATAAGTTTATCGGTCATCTTTCGCCCTCCTACTTTGATATATGAAAATATTATCATTTTGATACTAAAAAGTCAATCGACACTATGAACATACTGTAATTAAATATTTGAAACATTTTTTCGGTACATGTTTGGCATTTCCGGCGTGTCCTCCGTAGTGGGGAATGAGAAAAATTTTTTCTTAAATTTTTCTAAAATCTTTGGCAAAACCGCTATGTCTGGTGTTGTAGGTAGTGAAAGAAAAACTATCACAAAGCGGGCAGAAATGCCGCTTGCAAATGTCTTGTTAGCGAAAGGGGGCTACTTATGGAAAACAGGAAACGAAACATACAAATCATTATCCGGGTAACAGAGGAAGAACGGGCGTTAATTGAGGAAAAAATGTGGCAAATACCAACGCTCAATCTCTCCGCTTATGCTCGAAAAATACTCATTGACGGGTATATCATCACGCTTGATTTGCAGGAAGTCAAAGGACATACGGCGCAGCTTCAAAAAATCGGTGCGAACGTCAATCAGATTGCAAAGCGTATCAACGAAACAGGGCGGATTTACGCCGACGACATAGACGAGATTAAGCATGTTATGGAAGAAGTCTGGCGGTTGGAACGTCGGTTGCTTCTGCAATTCAAGGGATTGACAAAATGAGGGTTTGGGACACTTCCCAACAAGCAAAATGCTCCGGCGGCAGTCGGGCATTTTACGAGAACGGCTATCCGTTCTCTATGCTTGCTATTCAGTTTTATCTTTGGAAAGGACGTGAAAGGAATGGAACGGAAACGAAAAATCAAGGACGGACATATCGTGGTGGAAAATCCGCTGTTTCAAGAATTGCCGACGCATGAAGTAACGATAAAATCCGGCAGGACACTGTATCGCTTTACAGGTAGCTATGACGGGGAAAGGAGCCTGCCCCACAAGGTTTTACGCCTTATGGAGCAGGAAAAGGACAAAAAAGATGTTGATTAAAAATGCCGGAGCCGATAAAATAGGGGTAAGCAATCCTGTATTGGCAGACTGCCCGCCGATGAAAGGAGCAGAAACTATGTTAAGGCAGTCTGGAGAAATTACCGCCCTCTATTGCCGCTTATCCCGCGACGATGAATTGCAGGGCGACAGCAACAGCATTGTTAATCAAAAGGCGATTTTAAGTAAATACGCAAAAGAAAACCAGTTCTCAAACACCACGTTTTTCGTGGACGACGGGTATTCTGGAACAAACTTCAACCGTCCGAGTTCGAGCGAACTTCTGGAACGAATTGAAAACGGAGAAGTGGCAACGCTGATTGTCAAGGATATGTCGCAGCTTGGGCGCGATTATCTGAAAGTGGGATTTTATACCGAAGTCCTGTTTGTGGAAAAGGGTGTTCGGTTTATCGCTATCAACAATGGCATAGACAGCGCAAACCAACAGGACAGCGACTTTACCCCCTTTTTGAATATCATCAATGAATGGTACGCAAAGGATACAAGCAAGAAAATCCGCGCTGTGATGAAGTCAAAGGGAGAAGCAGGAGAACACCTGTGCACAAATCCGCCCTATGGCTACATGAAAGACCCGGACAACAGGAAACGGTGGATTGTGGACGGAGAAGCCGCCGAAGTAGTCAAGCGGATATTCGCCCTTTGTCTGGACGGTTACGGGGCATCACAGATTGCCCGTATTCTGAAAAAGGATAAAGTTATAACGCCGACAATCCATTTTCGGCAGACAGGCAGGGCAACGAGGAATACGCCGCCGGACAATCCCTATAACTGGACAGGAGATACCATAGCTGACATCTTGGAGCGTCCAGAATATCAAGGGCATACGGTAAACTTCAAGACTTATAAACAGTCCTACAAAAGCAAGAAAACCTGTTACAATCCAGAGGAAAAATGGCTTGTGTTTGAGAATACCCACGAAGCAATCATTGACACCGACACATGGGCGCGGGTGCAGGAATTACAGAAAAACAAACGACGCCCGACGAGGACAGGAAAGACAAATATGTTCTCCGGCATTGTGCGCTGTGCCGATTGTGGCGAAAAGCTGTATTACTGCACAAGCAAGAATTTTGAAGCAAGACAAGACCATTTTGTTTGCTCTACTTCAAGGCTCAAGGGGAAAGAGATTTGCCCTACCCATTTTATCCGCGCCGTTGTCTTGGAACAGGGCGTACTCGCCCACATGAGATTGACGATTGCCTGTGTCGCTAACTACGAAGAACAATTCCGTAAAGCTATGGGTGCGAAGCAGAAAGCCGAAGCAAAAAAGGAACTGGCGGCAAAGCGGCGGCAACTCACGCAAGCGGAACGGCGCATAGAGGAACTTGACCGATTATTCAAGCGTATTTACGAGGACAACGTAGGCGGGAAATTATCTGACAGCAGATTTCAAATGCTCTCCGACGATTACGAGCAGGAGCAGGAAGAACTGCGGGAAAAGCTGTTGCGATTGAATGAAGAAATTAACGAACAGGAAGAACAAACAGAGAACATTGACAGGTTCATCAGCAAAGTGCGGAAATATCTTGACTTGGACGAATTAACGCCCGCTGTCTTAAATGATATGGTAAAAGCGGTTTACGTCCATACGCCGGATAAATCGACAGGGCATAGGGTACAGCAGATTGATATATCCTATGACCTTGTGGGAATACTCCCCGCGTCTTTATTGAATGACCTGCAAAATGGAGAAACGGCATAGCCCGCAAGCTACGCCGTTTCCCGAAAACATTTCTAATACTGTCTTATGAGTGCCGCCCTTTTGGGTGGTCGCTTTTTCTATTGGCAAGGAAGAATTGTAATTTTGATACCAAGGACGCTTTCTGGCATGCGAAGAACGTGGTGGCGCAAAACAGCACGGTGAAAGGGGAATACCTGGCCTGGTATTGTGAGAATGTAACATTCCTGGCTTTTGAGAAATCGGAGATGGAGGCCACGGTGACAACCAGGGTCATGAGCATTAAGAATCCGCTGATTGTCTGTGACGGATATTTCCTGCTCTGTCTTGCGCGTCAGATCCATGACTTCTTCTGCCCGCTTGCGCGGGATCATGCCTTCTTCGGTCAGGGTGATCCGGCGGTTTCCACGATTGAGAAGAAGCATCCTGAGTAAAAGCCGGGATAACAACACTTTGTGGCGTTTACTCCGAATTGTCCCTGAGAGGACCATCAAAATGTTCAAGCATCTCATTAAGCAGCAGCTTCGCCGCCGGTGTAAATACCTGGTATTTCTTCCAGATAAAATATAGCTTTGTTTTTAACCCCGGTGTTAAAGGCCGAAAGCACAGTTCGCTGTCCGATCCGGTATTGAGAAGTTGTTTTTCAAAGCCTATAAGATACCCAATCCCTTCTTGAACCAAAATGCCCGCGTTGTATGACAGGTTAAACGTCGCGATAATATTCAGTGTATCGACCTTTTCCCCAAACCATTTGGGATAGTCCTCTGTAACGCCCTGTCTGGAGCAAATGAGGGGCAAATTTAATAAATCTTTCATGTGGACAGCTTCCTTTTTCGCAAGGGGGCTGTCCTTTCGCATGAGGACGCCCCAGGTATTCGCATCCGGCATCTCCAGATAGTTATACTTGGACAGGTTTACCTCCTGGGCCAGAACAGCAAAATCCAGCAGTCCCCGGTCAAGCCGTGCCTCTACATCCTCCGTATCGCCGCTATACAAATGCAGCCGGAAATGTGGATACCGCTCTTGCAGAGACCTGACCCGCCGGGCGAGATGCTTCATGCTGTCCGATTCCGCGCAACCGATCCGTACATCTCCGCCGGTGATCTCCCCCAGGGCCTTGAACTCGTCTTCCGTTTTCCCAACCATGTCCAGAATATCCTCCGCCCGCTTCCGCAGAAGCATCCCTTCATCGGTGAGCCGAACATTGTAATTTCCTCTGATAAACAGCTTTTTCCCAAGTTCTTCTTCCAGTTCTTTTATCTGCTTTGACAGCGTGGGCTGGGATATGTGGAGCCGCTTTGCCGCATGGGTAATGTTTCCTTCGTGAGCAATTTCTAAGAAATAGCGTAATGTCCGCAGTTCCATGGCAACACCTCCTTACCTAAAGTATAACACGTCCTGTCATTCTCTACAAGAATATCTTGAAATAAAAAACGGGTATTTGCTATTTCAGCGGCGCGGCATTATACTCTTTCCATAGGGAGACAGGAACATAGTGGAAGCATGGGATATTAAGGGCAGGATAGGCCAGGCCGCTCTTTTTGCAGGAAAAAAGCTGCCGATGATAGCTCGGTATAGAAAAATGACGGCAAAAATTTATAGAGAGAGGAAGTGAATTCTGTGGATGAGGAAAAATGTCCGCAAGCCCGCAATGGCCGCTCCGACCGGTCTTCCCCCTACGTTGCTTATTAATCGTTTACCAGATAAAATTAATTGAGTATTTCCTGTATTACAAATATTGAAAATAAAAGGTGATAGGAGGAAAGTTTTGTGATCGGAAAAACACTTGTGAAGGGAACTCCCTGGAAGCTGATTCTATCCTTTGCGATGCCGATTATGGCAGGAAACCTTCTGCAGCAACTCTACAATACTGCTGACACGATCATTGTCGGCAACTTCGTGGGAGAGGCCGCCCTGTCTGCTGTTGGTACCTGCTCCAGCATGACCATGCTGTATTTGGCCCTTGCCCAGGGTTTTTCCATGGGCGCAGGTATCCTGGCCGCGCAGCTTTTTGGCGCCGGAAAGACAGAGGAAACGCGCAGGCTCGCCGGCACTTCGATCCTGCTCCTTACGGGAATGGGGTTACTGGCTTCTTTCATCGGAGCTGCCACCGCCGGATTGTTCCTGAGATATTTTTTGGGTGTGCCGGATTCACTGCTGGACATGGCGGTTATCTACTTTATCATTTATGCCGCGGGCCTTATATTCCAGTTTGCCTACAATATCGTGGCCGCACTGCTGCGCGCCGTAGGGGACAGTAAGGCATCGCTGTATTTCCTTCTGGTTTCCTCCACGGTGAACATTGTGCTGGATCTGCTCTTTGTCGCGGTGCTTCACTGGGGGGTGGCCGGGGCAGCCATCGCAACCGTTCTCTCCCAGCTTTGCTGCTGTGTCGCCGCATATGGTTATATGCAAAAGCGGTACCCGGTCTTTCGGTTTCGCTGGAGAGATTACAGGTTTGACAGGGAGATCGGGGCTGGTGTCCTGCGAACCGGCGCTCCCATGGCGCTCCAGCAGGGAATGGTGTCCTGCGGCTTTTTCCTCATACAGCGGATGGTGAATTCCTATGGTCCCGCTATGACCGCGTCTTTTACCGTGGCGCAGCGCATAGAAGGATATGTGCTGATTCCGCCCATTGCGCTGCAAAATACCATGGCAACCTATTGTGGCCAAAACTTTGGGGCAGGAAGAACGGACCGCCTTGTTCTGGGTCTGAAGCAGGCAGTGATGCTGTCAGTTGGTATGATACTTTGTCTGTCCATCCTGTTGTTTTTGTTCCCTGCATTTGTCATCGGTTTCTTTGGCATTGAGGGGGTTTCTCTGGGATATTGTATACAGCATGTCCGATCTATGGCGTTTGCTTATTTAATTTTTGCCGCGTATTTTCCCTCCATGGGATTGTTCCAGGCGGTTGGTAAAGGTTTTTGGGCTACGTATGTTTCTTCGGCGGCATTAGGCGGGCGCGTTTTGTTCACTTATACCCTATGCCGCCTGCCTGTAATTAATTATTCCGGGCTTTGGTGGAGCCAGCCGCTGGGATGGTGTATTGCCGGTGTGATGACATGCATCATGCTGTTTTGTATGTTTCACAGTAGCCTTCCATGCCGTATTCCCGGCGTCGCCGTGAATGAAAGGAAGTCTGTATAATGAAGGAGATGGTTTTCGCGGCAGGTGAAAGGCAGGATGTTCTGTCTGCGTCAGAATGGTAAAGATAAGGAAAAATATGAGAAAAATTTTTATATTGATGGGCGTTATTATGATCTGTTTCGTTGCCGCGTGTGGAGCGCGGCAGAATGAACAGGAATCTTCTTTGGAGGGCGGCAGGGAGAAAACTGCTGTTTCACAGGAAAAATCCAGGGAAGAATCTTCCTTGAAAGAGGTGGATTCTGTGCCTGGGAAGCAGTCAGAAGAGGCTGGAAATGGCACCGGAGGGTATCCTTATGATTCTGTTTTCCCACAGCATGAGCCGTATGGGGAAGGGATCGGGGCCATGCCGGGGCGTGTGGTGTGGAATTATGACACGGATTCCGTGCTGTGGGACGGGGAAGGCTTTTGGTGGCGGCCGGAAAATTTTGATGAGTCTGTCATTCAGAGCATGGTAAATGAAAGCATTGCCTCTCTGGGAGGAAAGGAAACGGTGAAAGAGGGCTGGAACGCGTTGTTTGTAGCTCATAATGGGGCGAAAGGGAAAGGAAGCGTTTCTTACGCGGCTGGAGAAAAGGTTGCGATAAAGGCGAATATCAATGGCTCCGGCGTCTTTGATGACGATACTTCCGGTGAAACACAGATGAGCTATACGAATCCTGTCCTGCTGAAAACGCTGCTGGTCTCACTGGTGGAGGAAGCCGGTATCAGGCCGTCGGATATTACCGTATATGATGTATCAAGGCTGTTCCCGGACTATATGGTAGAAATGTGTACAGAGGGGAGATTGGAGGGCGTGAACTTTGTAGACCGGAGAAACGGCATCGCGGATGAGACGGCGCCGATCAACTGGTCTTATGAGTTCAGTGGCGCGGTGAATTATCTGCCAACCTGTGTGACGGAAGCGGAATATATGATAAATCTGGCGAATTTGAAGGGGCATAGTTACGGGATTACCTTATGCGGAAAAAATCATTTTGGCTCTTTCATCAACGGAAACGCGATGCGTCCGCCGGAAGGGGCAAACCTGCATCAGTTTTTGACAAGGAATGAGATGGAAAGCTACAGCCCGCTTACGGATCTGATGGCGAATGAACAGCTTGGTGGAAAAACGGTGTTGTATATACTGGATGCGCTCATTTGCGCCACATCAGAGGGTTCTTCTATTACAGAAGAAACGGCCAGATGGCAGCAGGTTCCTTTTGACGGAAATTTTACGTCCAGCGTGTTTGTTTCGCAAGACCCGGTGGCGATTGATTCTGTGGGGGCGGATTTCCTAATCAATGAGCCTGTGGTTACGGAACATAATGGGGTTTTGAAGGACAATCCGAATGTGGAGAATTATCTGCATGAGGCCGGATTGGTGGGAAACGCGCCGTCAGGCAATGAGTATTATAATGGGGATGGTGAAAAAGTGACGAATTTAGGCGTGCATGAGCATTGGAATAATTCGGTTGAGAAATTGTACGGTCGTAATCTTGGAAAAGAAAAGGGGATTGAACTGATTTATATTCTGAAATAGCATTCTGTCCCACAGTTCTGTATTTGCTATGCGGCGGAAAAAAGAAATCAGGCAAAGGTAAATCAGGGGGAAAGGGTTCATGCAGGGGATCTGCTGGTAGTCTTTGATCTGGATAAGGTAAAAAAAGCCGGTTATAAAGCGACTACCATGGTGTTGGTTTCCAATGCCGCGGATATGGGTAAGATGGCGGAAGCCGGGACAAAACAGCAGAATGCTATTATTTCGATTCGGGGGGCTGGATGGCTTCTGATACCGTGACACCAGATGAATATCAGGTAAACGCGGACGGAGCAAGGGTGGAGAACGGAATCGTGATGGCCAGGACTCTGGAAGAAAATACCATAGAGGGAGAAGTGATGTTACCAATTATGGTTCAGGCTAGAGATCAGGAGTTTGAGGCGGAACTTTATGACAGTGAGACAGCCAGAGAACTGATATCCCGTTTCCCCATGACTATTGCCATGAAGGGGATCTCATGCTTTTTGGTTCTGACTGTCTGGTCTTGTTTTATAAGGACTTTCAGACTTCTTACCGCTATACCAGGCTTGGTTGCGTGAAGAACGGGGAAGGGCTTTCCGGTGCCCTGAGCAGGGGCAGTGTTACGGTGACATTCCATTAGAGGCTGGCCATAAGGGTTATTTTTTCTAAGAATTTCTGGGCAGGTTTGGAGAAAAACTGGTATTTTTTCCAGATCAGGTTCATATTCGCGTGAATGGCGGGGGACAGGGGCTTGAACAGGAGGCCGCTGTCCTCTGTCACGTGGATGATCTTGTCCAGGGCAAAGGCGTATCCCAGGCCTTCTTCTACCATGAGGGAGGCGTTGAAGAGAAGGTTGTAGGTGGCGTCTACATTGATTTCGGAACGGCTCTTTTTCAGCCAGGACATAATCAGGTCCCCGTCCCTGGTGCTGCGGTTAAAGATCAGAGGTTTGTCATGGAGGTCTTTTGTTTGTAAAGAGTGAGGATGTTCAGGAAGAAAACATTTGAGAGGGGAAGACGGGAGATTATGACAGGGGAAGAGATTAGAAAACGGTTTCAGATACCGAAGGCGGCGCTGGCTGTTTATGATAATCAGGTGAGAAGGCTTTTTTATGGAGACGGGACCGGAGAGGGGGAGTATGACGACAGGGATGTGGAACGGATTGGCATGGTTATGGCCTATCAGCGGATGGGCTTTGAGGACCAGGAGATCGGCGCGTTTTTCCGGATGGAGCAGGAGGGGGAAGCCACAAGGGAGCAAAGGCTTCATATACTTAAGAAACATCGGCTGTGTATTCTGGATGAGATTCATAAGAAGGAGAGGATTCTGGGTGAGTTGGATTTTCTTCGGTATGAGCTGGGTAGAGTTTAAACTTTTAGTTAAAATGATATTGCCTTTTCGGAACTTCCTTGTAGTGCCAGGGTCTTGTAGAATACAGGTAAGAGGAGAAAAGGAGGGGCAGATATGGAAGGGAGTAAGAGGCTTTTTAGTGACAGGGAGCTGTGGGCTCTGATTATCCCGCTGATGGGGGAAATGGCGCTGAAGCTGGTGGTGGGAATGATCGACACGGTCATGGTGGCCAGCGTTGGGGAGGCGGCGGTGTCCGGGGTCTCCCTGGTGGATTCGGTGATTCAGCTGCTGATCTATATTTTCGCGGCCATGGCCTCCGGGGGAGCGGTGGTTGCGGGGCAGTATCTTGGCTCTGGTGAGAGGAAAAGGGCCAGGGCGGCGGCGGGGGACGTGCGTTTTACCATGGGCATGTCGGTGCTCTCCATGTGGGTGTTCCGGTTTGGAGGTGCCTGGTTTCTGGCTGTGGGGCTTGGCATGGGGGCAGCGGGGGCCTGGGTCTCCATGGCGGTTCTGGACTGGCTGTACCGGTCGGTATGTTACTGGATCCGGTGGCGGGGAGGAAAATGGGAGGCCAAGAGGGTGATTTAAAAGTATGCCTTGCAGGCATGGTGAACCATTTGACATGAGTATTGGATAGGATTTTTGAATTGGTGTAAAATGGAGTCAGAACATACAGAGAAAAATTTAGGAGGATGGAAATATGGAATTTGTGACATTAAGCAACGGAGTGAAAATGCCAATGGAAGGGTTCGGCGTGTTTCAGGTGCCGGAGGCAGCGGTCTGTGAGCAGGCGGTGAGGGACGCCCTGGAGGTAGGGTACCGGCTCATTGACACCGCCGCCGCGTATTTTAACGAGGAGGCTGTGGGGGCGGCGATTAAAAGGAGCGGTGTTCCCAGGGAGGAGCTTTTTGTTACCACAAAGCTGTGGATTCAGGACGCTGGGTATGAAAACGCGAAAAAGGCGTTTGAGGTTTCTCTTGGGAAACTGGGCCTTGATTATCTTGATCTGTATCTGATTCACCAGCCTATGAATGATTATTACGGCTCCTGGCGGGCCATGGAGGAGTTGTATGAGGAGGGGAAAATCCGGGCAATGGGGGTGTGCAATTTTTATCCGGAGAGGCTTGCGGACTTGTGTCTCAATGTGAAGGTGAAACCTATGGTAAACCAGGTGGAGCTTCACCCCTTCTTTGCCCAGGAAAATGGCCTTGAGGTGATGAGGGAGTTCGGCGTGCAGCCGGAAGCCTGGGGGCCGCTGGCTGAGGGAAAACACGGGATCTTCACCCACCCGGTATTGACAGAGATCGGGGGAAAGTATGGGAAGAGCGGGGCTCAGGTGGCTCTTCGGTGGAATGTACAGAGGGGGGTGGTGATTATCCCCAAATCGGTACACAGGGAGCGCATGGAGGAGAACTTTAACATCTGGGACTTTAGGCTGGATGAGGGGGATATGGAAGCCATAGCAGCTCTGGATCTGGGGCACAGTGAGATTATTGATCACAGCGCGGCCCAGACGGCGAAGTTTCTTAACGGGTGGAGGATTCATGAGTGATATGTCTGGCAGGCGGAGTATTCGGCAGGGATTTGGAGGTGTGAGGCCTTTGGGCTGTGCCGGTGTCGGGATAAACAGGGGATTAGAGGGAGTGTGATGAGAGGATGAATGAAACGAAGCATGAAACGAAGCATGAAAAGAAAAGGGCCCAGCTTCTGATGCTGGCGCTGGCGGTTGTGATTCTGGCGGCGGCCGGGGCCGGGTGGTATTGGATTGGGTTTCGGCAGAAGGCCGGCGGGAATGAGGGAGCAGGAGCCGGGGGAAGGGCGCAGAACTCTTCCATGGCCGGGGAAGCGGGCGTGACGGCAGGCGGCGGGTCTGGCGGAGCCGGTTTGGCGGCCGGGGGGTCTGTGGAGGCCGGGCAGGCGGCAGGACGGGAGTCTGGAGGAGCTATGGGAGAAAACGGGAACTTGGAAAGCGGCAGGGAGCCGGGGGAAATCCGGGACGGACTGATACGTTTGGAGGGCGGAACCTTTGTCATGGGAAGCCCGGAGGGGGAGCCGGATGAGGTGGCCCATGAGGTGGAGATCAGCGCTTTTTATATTGACCCTTTTGAGGTGACCCAGAGGGATTATGAGGCGGTCATGGGGGAGAATCCCAGCTATTTTCAGGGGGAGAATCTTCCGGTGGACAGTGTGACCTGGTATGAGGCGGCGGAGTACTGCAACAGGCTCAGTGAGGCCAGGGGGCTTACGCCTGTTTATGCCATAGGGGACCGGACCGTGACCTGGGACCGGAGCGCCAACGGCTACCGGCTTCTGACCGAAGCGGAGTGGGAGTACGCGGCCAGGGCAGGGAGCGACACGGTTTTTAATCCGGGGAACCAGATTACCAGTGACAACGCCAATTTTCAGGGCAGTTATCCTTATCTGATTGAGGAGAATTATGTGAGCCGGAAAAATCCGGAGGTGGTGACCAGCCAGAACCGGGGGCAGACCATAGGGGTTGACAGCCTTTCTCCCAATGAGTTCGGCCTTTACAACATGCACGGCAATGTGTCGGAGTGGTGTTTTGATTATTATGGGGCCTATGACCTGGAGGGGACTGGGGACCCGGCCGGGGCGCGGAGCGGCTCTCTGAGGGTGAACCGGGGCGGGGGCTTTAATGACTTTGCCAAGCATTTAAGGAGCGCTTACCGGTCGGCGGCTAATCCTATTGACGGGGATGAGAATTTGGGCTTTCGGATTGGGAGAAACGGGGCGGCAGGGGAAGGGGTTGTAGAGACGGCCTATTCTCTGGATATTGAAATGCCGGAGAATCCACGGATTCTCATTGCGTATTTTTCTTATTCGGGCAACACGGAGAACGGGGCCCGGATTATCCGGGAAAAGACAGGGGCTGACCTGGTGGAGATTGAGATGGAGACGCCTTATCGGGGGAACATCTATGAGGTGTCTCAGGCGGACCTCAATGGGAATGTCCGGCCCAGGCTTACGACCCGTGTGGAGAATATGGAGGAGTATAATGTAGTGCTGCTGGGTTATCCCACCTGGTGGGCCACTATGCCTATGCCGGTGGTTTCTTTTGTGGAGCAGTATGATTTTGCTGGGAAGATCATGATTCCTTTCAGCAGCCACGGGGGAACCATATTTGGGGACAGCGTGTCGGACCTTTCCAAGCTGGTGCCGGATTCCTATGTGGGGATTGGGTTTGAGTTCAACTATTCCGGGGGAAGGGATCTGGAGGAGCGGATTTCCCAGTGGCTGGCTTCCAGCGGAATCCGGGAGCGGTAGGGCCATGAGGGGGAGAGTAAAAATCCTTGTGGATATGGCCATGTACGTGTTTATGGTGTATCTGCTGGGCTACCGGGCGGGCAGCGGGCTTTTGCGCCACGGGGTTTACGGCTGCGTGCTGTTTGGGCTTTTTGTTTTTCACCATATCCTGAACGTAAGGTGGTACCGGGGGCTGGGAAGGGGCAGGTATCCTCTGGGGAGAGTCCTGTTTGTGGGGACGGATATGGTTCTTCTGGGAGGCATGGGGCTTATGGCAGTCAGCGCCGTGATGATGTCCGGGGATGTGTTCCCGGCCTCGCCTTTTACGGTTACCCAGAGGGCAAGGGATTTTCATAATCTGGGGACGTCATGGGGATTTGTGCTCATGGGGGTACATCTGGGGTTCCACACCAGAGGCTTTCTGAGAAAGGTGTACCGGACTGTGAAAGAGACGATTTTTGCCTATGTGTATGACCTGGTGTTTTTGCTGGTGCTGGCGGCGGGAATTTACTGTTTTTTCAGCAGCGGGATATGGAGGAACATGTTCCTGATTTCTAATGAAAATATGGCTTTTGCTCCTCTTAAGTTTTATGGGGAGTGTGTGATGACCACGGTTGGGGCGTGTCAGGCGGTCTGGGTGGTTACGGTTCTGGGCAGGAAGATTGGCGGGAAGAGGGTGGAAAGACAGGGGGAAGGATAGAACCTGGGGAAAGGCAGAACTTAGGGAAAGACAGAATCCAGAGAAAGACAGAACCCAAAGAAAGGCGGAATACGGAGATTGACAGAACCGGATGAAAGACAGACAGGGTTCAAAATTGAGACAGGGAAAAGATTCATATCAGTAGAAGGGAAGAATGATGATGAAGATAATGGATAAGAAAGAATTTGACAAGGCAAACGTATTTGGGCAGGGGGAGGAGAACACGGCTTTCGCTAAGTATTTTATCGGAAATTCCTATTTGAACCCTCTGACCGTGCCGGGGGAGGCAACTGTGTTTATGGCCAATGTGACCTTTGAGCCGGGGTGCCGCAACAACTGGCATATCCACCATGCCGCAAAGGGCGGCGGGCAAATGCTTATCTGCACGGTCGGGGAGGGCTGGTACCAGGAGGAGGGGAAGGAGGCGGTGAGTCTGGAGCCCGGAATGGTGATCACGATTCCGGCGGGGGTGAAGCACTGGCACGGCGCCAAGGCTGACAGTTGGTTTTCCCACATCTCCGTGGAGGTGCCTGGGGAGGAGACCGGGAATGAGTGGCTGGAAGCGGTGGATGATGAGGATTATAGTAAGTTGAGCTAGAGCGTGTTTGAAAATTCATTCCCGCCATCTGCACGCCCCACTTTGCGGGAGATCTGGCCCTCATTCGGTCAACGTAGCCCACTACGCCTTCCTCATTCGGGCCAAATCTCCCGCAAACTGTGACGCACATCTGACGGAAAGCAATTTTCAAACACGCTCTAGTACATCGTTTTGCAAATAACTATACCAATCACTTGCCTGTTTTCCCGATTGCACAGGTCAAAAAGCCTCAGTGTAGCCCCATTACGCCTGCGTTTTTTGACCGGTACACTCGAAAAAACATTCTGCGTGTTTGGTCCAGTTATTTGCCGAAGGATGTACTGGTGACGGTTTATAAGAAGGAGAGGACAGTATGAGGCAGAAAAAATGGGCAGTAATGATCATTGTAAGTGTGCTTATGACCATGATCAGCGGAATGACAGCTTTTGGAGCCGTGTGGCGGATGGGGCAGGAGCCCAACGGGGACCGCTGGTGGTATGACAATGAGGACGGAACCTATGCCAGAGACGGCTGGTACTGGCTGGACGGAAACCGGGACGGCGTGGCGGAGTGCTACTATTTTGACGGTGACGGCTGGATGGCCGCGGACACGGTGACGCCGGACGGTTATCAGGTCAATGGGGACGGAGCCTGGGTTTCGGGGGGCGTGGTCATGACAAGGAATGGGGAGCAGGCAGGCGGTACCGAGAAGGGGGAAGGAAATCAGCTGGTGGTGTATTTTTCCCGCACCGGGACAACGGAGCGGGCGGCGGAAAGAATCAGGGAGGTGACAGGGGCTTTACTGGTGCGCCTGGAGGCGGCAGAGCCTTACTCCGGTTCTTATCAGGAGACGTTAACCAGAGCCCGGAGGGAGCTGGACAGCAACGCAAGGCCGGCGGTGACAACGGTGGTGGAAAATATGGACCGGTATGAGGTGATCTATGTGGGGTATCCGATCTGGCATGGAACGGTACCCAGGCCGGTTCTCACCTTTTTGGAAAGCTATGACCTGGAGGGAAAGACCATTGTTCCTTTCTGCACCAGCGGTGGCAGCGGCATAGAGGCCAGTATCCGGGATATCCGGGGCAGCGTGGGCGGCGCCGGTGTGACAGGGGGAAGGAGAGTCAATGACGTAAGTGTAATCGAAGACTGGCTTTCGGGGCTGGAGTTAAATCCGTAATCCGCAAAAGAACGAGTAGGAGGTTTTGGAATGAATGGGAAGAAAAAAGGAATGATTTTGGCAGCGCTGGCGGTTATGACGGGACTTGTTCTGACCCTTGGAGGCTGCGGCCAGAGCGCGGCTTCCCCGGCCAGTGAGGCCGGCACAGAAGACAGTACCCAGGCCCAAATGGTTTCTACATCGGAGAACCGGGTAATGGCTGCGGGAACTGCCTTGTCTGGAGGGCCTGGGGAGGCCCAGACGGAGAAGGAGGAAGATTTTATGAGGATTACAGTTGGGGACAGGGTTCTCACAGCGGTTCTGGCGGACAATTCCTCGGCGGAGGCATTGAAGGAGATTCTTATGACCGGACCCCTCATCATTGACATGAGCGATTATGGAAATATGGAGAAGGTGGGGCCTATTGGACAGAGCCTGCCAACCAATGATGAGCAAGATTACCACCGGACCTGGGGATATTATCCTTTATATGGGTAATTCTCTGGTCATTTACTATGACACCAATTCCTGGAATTTTACAAGGCTGGGGAGGATACAGGATGTGACCCAGGCGGAGCTGAAGGAGATATTGGGGGACGGAACTGTTATGGTCACCTTGTCGCTGGGGGAGGAAAGGGCTTCTGGGGAACAGGCCGGGATGGTTCAGGCAGCAGATCAGGCGGCAGATCAGACAGAGGGGCAGGCAGAGGCAGCAGAGCCGGGGCAGGGGGAGAAGCCGGTGGTGTATATGACAGATTCCATTACCCCGGAAGGGCTTATGGCGGTTTATGACGCCATGGGACGTGACATGAAGGGCAGGGTGGCGGTGAAGCTGAGTATGGGGGAGCCGGGAGGCCGCAATTATTTATCTCCGGACCTGATTAAAGACCCTGTGGCGCGGGTGGACGGCACCATTGTGGACAGCAACACGGCCTACGGCGGTCAGAGGGCCAGCACGGCTCTTCATCTCCAGGTGGCCCAGGATCACGGGTTTGCGGCCATTGCCCCTATTGATATCTTAGACAGTGAGGGGACCATGGACCTGCCTGTGACGGAGGGGAAACATCTGACGAGGGATATTGTGGGAGCGGGCCTGGCGGATTATGATTCCATGCTGGTGCTTTCTCATTTTAAGGGCCATGCCATGGGAGGATTCGGCGGGGCGCTGAAAAATATTTCCATTGGTGTTGCTTCTCAGAACGGAAAATTGCTGATTCACTCCGGCGGCGCCAGTGACAGCAGCTGGTCCGGGGGGACTCAGGATGATTTTCTGGAGTCCATGGCGGAGGCGGCCAAGGCGGTCAGCGATTACATGGAGGGGAACATGGTGTATATCAGTGTTATGAACAACCTGTCTGTGGACTGTGACTGCGACAGCAATCCTGCCCAGCCGGACATGCATGATATCGGAATCCTGGCTTCCACGGACCCGGTGGCGCTGGACCAGGCCTGTGTGGACCTGGTGTACGCGGCGGAGGACGGGGCTTCCCTGATTCAGAGGATTGAGTCGAGAAACGGGATTCTTACGGTGGCTCACGCACAGGAGATCGGGCTGGGGACCAGGGAGTATACCCTGGTGAGCCTGGATGAGTGAGATCATGGGCGGGCTGATCTCTCTTCTGCGCAGGGAGTGGATTTATCTGTGGTACTATTTTACGGTTCAGCTGGAGCAGATTGCCCCTTACTGGGCCCTTGGCATGGTGCTGGGGTCTCTGATTTCCGTGTTTGGCAAGGCCGGAATCCACAGTCTGTTTCAGGGTCTGAACGGGAAAAGGCTGGGGGTGCTGGGGGTGATTCCTGCAAGTCTTCTGGGGATTGCCTCTCCCTTGTGCATGTACGGAACCATTCCCATTGCGGCGTCATTTTCTCAGAAGGGGATGAGGGATGATCTGCTGGCTGCCTTTATGATGAGCTCTATTCTTTTGAATCCCCAGTTGATCGTCTACAGCGGGGCACTGGGACGGAGGGCGCTTGTTATCCGGTGTGTTTCCTGCTTCTTGTGCGGGGCGGCTGCGGGGCTGATGGTGCGGTTCTTTTTTGGGGATAAAGGATTTTTTAACTTTTCCGGTTTTCGGGAGCGGGCGGGCAGGGACAGGGACCCTAATCTGATTTTGCGGTTTCTGAAAAATCTTGGGAGGAATATAAAGGCCACAGGGGGATATTTTCTTCTGGGAGTGCTTTTGTCGGCGCTGTTTCAGAGGTATGTGCCTGCTGACAGGTTCGCGGCGCTGTTTGGAAGGCGGGAGGGCTTTGGGGTTCTCATGGCGGCGACCCTTGGGGTGCCTCTGTATGCCTGCGGGGGAGGGACCATTCCTCTTTTGCAGCAGTGGCTTTTGTCCGGCATGAGCATGGGCAGCGCTTCGGCTTTTATGCTTACGGGGCCTGCCACCAAGATTACCAATCTGGGGGCTTTGAAGATTGTGCTGGGAGTGAGGCATTTTGTGTATTATCTTGTCTTTGTGATTGTGTTCGCTATGGGGACGGGGTGGGTGGTAAACCGCTTTTTGTGGTAAACCTGCATGGGTTTGGCGGCGGGATGTTTTATAATGGTATCATCAGATTTCTGAATCAACGGGGTCATGGAGAGCGGCTTTTTATGGGGCTGCTCTTTTTGTGTTTTCAGGTGATTTTTGGAGAAGCCGGGGACTTGGCTGAGGGCATGAAGGTTATGATATTTCAGAATTTTTAAGGGCGGTTTCAGAAATGGTTTAAGAATGTTCTGCTATGCTGGTTTGGGTCAGAATGTTTGGATATGGCCTGAAAGGTATGGTGGAGAATATGAGATTTGATGATTTGCTTTCTATGAGTGTTAACAATTTAAAACGGAGGTGTCTGCGTACTCTTCTGACGGTGCTGGGGTGGTTATTGGGACGGGTTCTATTGTAGTCATGATTTCTTTAGGGCTGGGGCTGCAGAAACAGAGCCGGAAACTGGTGGAAGCTTCTGGAGGTCTGACTACGATACAGATTATGGAACGGTATGAGGGGGATTATGGGGAGGAGGACGGAAAGCAGCTGACGGATGAGGCGGTGAGGGAGTTTGCGGGCATGGATCATGTGAAACGTGTTTTTCCTATGCTGCAGATTCCGGTCATGTTGAGAAAGGGGGCTTATGGGGCTTCTTATGTGCCGCTAAATGGGGTTCCAAAGGAGTATCTGGAGGAGATTCCTATACAAAGGAATGGGAAGGCAAAGGCAGGGGCGGGTCTGCGGCTGATTTATGGTTATGATGTTGTGAAGGAGTTTACTCACCGCAAGACGGGAAAGGGATTTTATGATACCAATGAATTGCCGGAAGTGGATCTCATGGGAAAGCCAGTGTTTGTTACATTTGATGTGGATGGTTACTATGAGGCGGAGGCGGATAAAGGGGTGAAGCCGCCGAAAAAGTATCTGCTGGAGGCGGAAGGGATTGTGGATGAGGATAAGAGCAGGAATTTTCAGCATTCTTATTCGATTTATGGGGATCTTGATCTTTTAAAGACGCAATTGAGGAGGATTTTCGGGAAAAGGCCGATTCCGGGACAGCCGACTACAAGGAAGGGGAAGGCTTATCCGTATTTTGTCTACAATACCATTGAGGTAAATGTGGACAATGTGAAGCATGTGAAGGAGGTGCAGGAGCTGATTAATGGGGCCGGTTATCAGGCTTCCAGTAATATTGAGTGGCTGGAGCAGACGGAGAAGCAGTCCGGTATGATTCAGGCGGTTCTGGGGGGAATCGGAGCGGTATCTCTGATGGTGGCGGCAATCGGGATTGCCAATACCATGATGATGTCAATCTATGAGAGAACGAAGGAAATCGGGGTATTAAAGGTGTTGGGGTGTGATTTGAGGTGTATACGGAACATGTTTTTGATGGAATCGGCGTTTATTGGTTTTCTTGGCGGGGTTATGGGGGTGGCTTTAAGTTATGGGATTTCTTACGGTCGGGGGTGTGTACGGATGAGGCCAAGCGGGATTATTATCTGGATAAAATAATGACAAAGGCCGTACAGATGAAGGAATTATCAGACCGTCTGTTTGAATGCAGCCAGGTTGGAGATGGAAGACGGGAAAAGAGAAGGAAGGAACCGGTACTTTTTCAGAGTGTATTTATGGACTGCTTGTCAGAGCTGGTTATGTTTCTGGAGGGGCAGGGCTTTATGGTGGAGGTCTGTCTGGAATGGAGGCGGGAGGTGATTTGGATATCCATGGGCGATATCTTAAGAATTGTAGATAATCTGGGAACGAATCTGTTGAAATATGCGGATTGGGAGGAGGCAGTGAGAATTGCCACGGTTTATGAAGATGGAGAGGTGGGAATTGAGGTTTGCAATGGGATAAGAAGACAGGAGGAAGCGATTCCCAGTACAAAGATTGGAATGGAGAATGTGAAAACTTTGATGGGGAATATGGGTGGCAGGTGTGAGACGGAAATGGGGGATATGGGATTCGCATACTGTTTCCTGCAAAGGGGGAGAGTCTTCAGAATTGTTAAGATGTCTTTTAGATTATATTAAAGAGTGTTCGCTAGAATGGAATCATCAAAGAAAAGGAACTTTGAAATTTCAGACTTTGAAATTTCAGAAAGTGAGGAATAGAAACGGAATGAAAAAAGGAATTGGAAAAGTATCCATATTTATGATAGCAGCTGCCATGGGGTTGTCTGTTGCGGCCTGTACGCCTCAGGATGAGAAGGGAGGCAGAAAGACACAGACAGAGACAACGGTTCAGCCCAAGGTGTCGAAAGAGAAAGCGAAAAAGTCGGGAGAGGACAAGAAGGAGGAGAAGAATGCAAAAGCAGAGGAGTCAGCGAAGGAGACTGAAGAATCGGAAGGGGCAGCGAAAGATTCGGGAGCGGATCAGACCCAGAGTTTCGGAGACAGATTCCAAGGCCCCGGCGGACAGTGATCCGGTAAAGCCGTCTGCTAAGACATCTGAAACGGAAACCACAAAGGATTCAGAGTGATGGAAAGGGCAGGAGAACTTTATGATAGTAGTGCATATTTCAGAAAGTTTATGATCTCTTTCAGGAATGGTTAAGTCTACCTTAGTCTACGATTTGGCGGAAGGGTGGAGTTTTACAAGGGAGGATGGACTGGAAGGAGCGGCTGCTCCTTCTTTTTCCGTTATTGGGAATTTTGGTGTCGGTGGGGCTGTTGATGATTGGATTTGTGCGCTGGAGAACTTGTGGGATAGTTATTGTGGGAATGGCTGTTGGTGTTTTTGTGGCGGTACAGCCGTTTCGGGATGGGGAGTATGAGTCTTGCGGGATTTATTTTGAGGAGATTGAGGGGCTGATTGAAGGGAAAATGGGGAAGGGGGTTTTATGTACGGATTTCTGGGGAGGGGAGGAGTGTGACGCAGAGGAATGAGAGGGGAAGGGTGATGTTTGTCAGTTCGGAGGGGTATGATGGGGAGAAATGTGGGGTGATGTATGGTAAGATAATGGGAAGGGTGCCAGACATGATAGGAGTGTATAAGTTTTAGTAGATTTGACCGTAATTTTAGCAAGGTTGCGAGATAGTTAATATATAGGAATCTTATCTTGTTTTTTCCCATATGTGGTTAAGCCTTCTATACAAATACTGATAATTGTTATAAAATAGATATAGCAATTCTGCTATGAAATAGGAGTCTTTGGCTTAAATGAGCTATATGTATGTAATATTATAAGTTCTTTAAAGAGGAAGGGATAAAAATGGAGTTTGGGAAAGCAGCTTTTGATATTATTATGGAATTGATTTCAGCGTATGAGTTTGGACAGAATATATATGACAAGTGGACAAAAAAGAGTCTATTTGAAAGGAATTGCTGTGCTAAAAGAAGTATCAGTACTCAATTAGAAGATAAGCTGCGTTCTTTTATGATAAATCATGAAGAAGATTTGTTTTTAGATTCCGATTGGTTTTGCGATTTTTTAAAATATCAGAATCCAGTTGAGAAAATAGTAGAATATCTTGTCGGAGATAGGGGAGAGAACAGCCGGATTTTTCAAGACGGCTTTATAGACCGCCTTGTGTGTGACGCAGGAGAGATAGCTCAGGTAAACGGCAAGGAATTTACGGCAAAGAATCAATTGGTTTTAAAGGAATTATATCAGGTATTAGCTGTCGGGGCCAGGGATATTTTGAATGGACAGATGGATTTGCCTCAAAAGTACAGCCAGAGTGAGATAATACGGAATATCTGGCAGGCCAATGAATCGCGGACTGACCGTCTGGAAAGGCTGTTTGGAAGGGAAAAAACAGAGTTTTCAGGAAAAAAGTATGAGTACCCTGCGCTTCATATAAAGCGGTATTGTTATAACCAGGAGAATCGGTTGACAGGAGAGAGCAAATTTGCAAATAAATTTCAATTGACAGAACTATGTCAGAAATATCCTTTTATTATCCTGCTAGGAGAAGCTGGAAATGGAAAATCCACAGAATTACAGTGGACGGCTGCGTTTTATAGTGAAAATTCAGATTTGCCAAGGCCGGTTTATTTGACTTTAAAAACCTACATAGATGAGACCATAGAGAATTTAGCTAAAAAGCACGGATTCTTTATAGAAAAAGAGCATGAATTATTTTTTCTTATTGACGGATTTGATGAGATATCAGGAGGGAATAAACAAAATTTTTTAAAACAGTTGACAGCATACCATGAACAGAATCCGAAAGCAAGATTTTTAGTATCCGCAAGAAATAATTTTTACCGCAGGGACATCTTAGGGGATTATTTTAAAACTGTATGGATAGATTCGCTGACAGATGAGGATGTTGCAGAGTTTGTCAGAGAATTAGGGATAGATGATAGGAAATTTTTATTAGAAATTGAACAGCGCAGCTTAAAAGAATTACTGTTGATCCCTTTTTATTTGATAGAGTTATGCAGTATCTATCAGGCAAAAAAGATACTTCCGGAACGAAGTCAATTAATGAAGGAGTTAATGGAACATAAATTTGCCGAAGATTCCAGGAAGTTCCGAATGACAATGGATATTGATTTAGCGGGACAGAAGACGAGGATATTTTCTCAGCTTCAAAAAATTGCGGCTGCAATGCATGGAATGGATTGCCATTCTCTTCCGGAAAAAGATTATCAGAAGTTTATCCCTTCTTTGGAGGATAGGGAGCTTTTGCGCTATAGCAGTATTTGGAAATTTCAGGAAGAGGGCTGGCAGTTTTCCCACAATAATTTTGGCGAGTACCTGGCGGCAGAGTATCTTGCCAGGTGTCCGTTTGATGAGGTGAAAACTCTTGTATCAGCAGGATATCCGGAACTGGGAATCTGCAGAAACTGGAATCATGTATTGTCTTATTTGCTCTTTATGGGCAATGAGGACATAGAGGCGTGGCTTTTGGAAGCGGATTTTACTTTGTTTTTTGATTCGGATGTAACCCGGATTCCGGCTCCAAAGCGTTCAAAAATCCTGCGCAAAGAATGGGAAAGATTGAAAAGGCAGCATGAATGGATTACAAGACAGCGATATCGGCCGGAGAAATTAATGCGATTTGGAGTAAATTATCTGGAGATTGATATGTTTTTAAACGAAATCAGGAATCCCCTGGACATTGTTGTACAGCAGAATGCAATTCTTGCATTAAGTTATTGCCCTAATTTATTTGGATGTGATGATAGAGTTCGGGATACTCTGATGGAGTTATGCCAAATACAACAGGAGTATGAGGGTGTTTATGAGCGTGCAATACTGTGTATGTTAGAATTGGGTTTGATGGGTGAGAAAGAACTTGAAAAGTTAATGCAAATTTTTCAGGAAACAGAAGCATCAGAGGTCCGTTATGCTCTATATCGCTGTATTCGAGTTTTAGGAAAGGCAGATAAGTATATCTGGTTCTTATTAGATGGATTAAAATATAGCTGTTGGTATGAAGGAAGGCTGGGGAATGAGTCTTCAGAATTGCATTATACTTTGATGTGTGTAGAGGAACCCTACGCAGCTATAAAAGTGATTAAGGAATTAGCGGACGACAAGAGATACTTTCATATCTACCAAATTGATAAGGTGATAGAACATATTTTCACCGGATTTACCGAAAAAAAGGTGAGATTTACAGATGACAAATGGAGTACATTGGTAGAATTTTATGAGATAGTGTCTTCTAATGGTCTGCATAATTTGGAAAATATGGTTTTAAACTATTTTTCAGATGCAGGAGAGAAAATAAAGTTATGCCAGTATGAGTTAGAAAACGTGGCAGAAGGAAATTATTCATGGATTATTATAAGGCAGTTACTTGATGATGCGGTTTCTAAATGGATATTGGATCAATATAAAGAGGGGAAACTGAATCAAATGCAAGTAAGATTATGCATTGATTTTATGGACAGTCAAAATGCAGTATTTAACCAGCTTACGGCATTGTATTATGAAAAAACGGGTATTCAGATACAGGCCAGACAGAAGATTGATTACGATGTACTTCGCAGACAAGGAGACGCGAAGTATCTGACTGCAATTACATGTAAAAGAAAATATCTTTCTTTGATTGAAGAGTTAATAGGTTTATACGGAAAGGAAAGATTGACCAGAAAAGATATGGAGGAAGGTTACATTGAATGGAAACAGAACCGCTATGATTTAGAACAGGTAAAATTTGATTATTTTCGCAGTGATGACACAGAAACCTTACAAGAGTGGAAAGACAGCGTTGAGCAGGAGTGGGAAGAGTATGAAAGCAGATTGGTTATAAGCTGGCTTTATAAATATCAAGGTAAAAAAGAGGACATTCCTGATGAAATTGAGGAGGCAGCAAAAACATATTTTGATAGAAACATAGAAATAATAAATTTTTCCCAAATGATCAGATGGCTGACAGATGAAGAATATGAAATATTGGATGGGAGAGGGCAAAGGATGCTTTACTTTGCTTGGCTATTTGATTTTCCAATGGAGAAAAGAAAGGCAGAAGGAATTTTTACAGCGACATATTTTTTGGATGAGGAACAGATACGCAGTCTGTTAGAGAGACATTTTACCAAAGAGGAACTTAAAAAAATTGTGCTGTGTAACATGAATCATGGTGGACTCAAAGGAGACGATTTGTGTCTGCATTTAAGATATTGCGAAGAATTTGAAATCTGTGAATGTGCAGATGGGATACGAAAGATAGCGGTGGATGATACACGGTCACAGTGGGTCAGGGAAAGAGCAATTAAATATTTTTATAAAGTAATTGGGTCGGAGGCAGTATGCCAGGTGATTCTTCCAAATTTAGATGGAAGAATGTTTATGGATACGGTTTCCAAAATAGTGGAAAACAGGCCAGAGGGGCTGGAAGATTTGCTGTGGAATTACGCCCAAAGAACGGATAAGGACAAAAATTTCTGTTATAGGTATCTTATCCAACTGCAGGATAACCGCGGATTAAAGGCTTATCGTGAGACTTTAGAGAAGAAAAGAAGAATTGAAAAAGATTATATAGAGGATGAATTATTAAGAAGTATTGGAAATATCCGGAAGGAGGAACTTTGGGAAGAATTGTTTAAATTAGTGGAATTGTGGTGTCAGCCGGATTTTGAGGATATGGAATATGGAGGTCTAGACAATGTATTGGGAACAGCGCTTTCTGGAATAGCGGGAAGCGGCGGGGATGGATATGAGAGGGTAAAAACCTTGTTGGAAAAGAGGATCAGAGAGGAAACGCTAACATTTTCAAAAAGATTGCAAGTAGAGTATTGGCTGGGAGAAACAAAGGAGAGCTATAGGCAGAGTGTTCAACAGAAGTGGACGGTTGATGATGCGGAAAATTATATATTTGGGGTTAATTAAGAAATAATATACAGCATAAAGATATAATTGTTTCAATGAAAAAGCGATTACAAAGTTTCATCCATCTTTTCGTTTTATTGGAATATCCCTTCCCACTTACACGGTGATACTTTTGATGGAAAATGGGATTGACTTTTTTCTGTGAGGCCGTGTTGATATGTGCTATCATTTCTGCATAGGTTATAGCGACATTTACCTGGTACTGGACAGCGAACAGGACAGAAGGCTTCAAGCGGTTGTGCTTGACAGAGTGCATCGTGCAAACCGCCCTGAACGGTTCTTATAGGTGGAGCAGGAGGGCCTGCACCATGTAGCTTTTCACCCGGCGGCCTTGTACCAAATCCCCGGTGTAAAACCTATACCTGCCATGCAGGCAGGTGCTTATCCCCGCTGTATACGAGGAAACAGAAAAATAAGCTACATGGAAAGACACAGAGAGACCGGACAGGAAGCGGTTCACATCATCTGATTTGATGAATAATAAATTGACAATATTTTAATATTTGGTATAATGTAATTAGAATATTTTAATCAAATATTCAGACAAATTGCATGGTTTATTCTCATGGTGCTTATACGTTATGGTTTTTATAAACAATTTGTTTATATTAACTATTATGGAAAATGAGAAGATCGATGCGCAAAAACTATAATTTAGGAGGGACTTATGAAAAGCGTAAGACGAAAAATTTTATTATTTGGCCTAACTGCTATGATCTCCTTCAGCCTGGCGGCTTGTGGCTCAAAAGAAGAAGATACTGGTGGAACCACTGCTGGTACTGATACTGCCGCGACTACAGCTGCGACCACAGCCGCGACCACAGCTAAAGAGGACGATGAAGATGTAACTACTGGTGGAACCTACACTGCGGGTACATATACTGCTACAGCGAAAGGGAACAATGGAGATGTAACTCTGGAAGTTACTTTTGACAGTGACGCGATCAAATCAATCGAAATAAAAGAACATGGTGAGACACCAGGTATTTCCGATGCTCCTATCGCGAAAATTCCGGAATTGATTATAGCAAACCAATCATTGAATATTGATGCCATTACCGGCGCGACTAACACAAGCAATGCCATTCTGAATGCCGTTGCTGACGCGGTAAACCAGGCTGGCGGAGATGCGGAAGCGCTTAAGAAAGTAGAAGTTGCCGCTAACGAAGCCGCGGGAGAGGCAGTTGAAAAAGAAGCTGACGTTATCGTGGTTGGCGCCGGCGGAGCCGGTTTAGCTGCCGCCGTATCTGCTGCCGAAGAAGGCGCGTCAGTCATTGTCATCGAAAAGAACCCTTATATCGGCGGCAATACGGTTCGTACAGGCGGCGGTTACGCTTCCTGTGATCCGGAAGCTATCGCGATTCATGAGATGACTCCCGGTCAAATGGCTGAAATCGAAGGTTTAATCGCCAGAGAGACGGATAATGAAGCAGTTAAGGGCTGGCAAAAGAAGGTAGCGGAAGATATGGAAGCCTATAAAGCGGAAGGCAAAACGCAGGTCTATGATTCCTTAGAATACATGTCACTGCAATACTTCTTCAGATTTAGCCAGGCTGCTGATCCGGAATTATTATATGATCTGGTATCTAAATCGAAACCGACGAAAGAATGGTTAGGGGAACTGGGATTTGACTGGACGGATTCACCAAGCTTATTATTAGGTGATACATGGCCCAGATGGTTCTCATCCGTTTCAGCACATGGCGGAAATATGTTCATTTCCGTATTTACAGATGAAATTGAAGAAAAGAATTACAATGTAGAAATTATTAAAGAAGTCAGAGCCAATGAATTACTTACTGCTGATGGCAGAGTTGTAGGTGTAAAAGGCACTGCTTCCGATGGAACGGAATATACGTTAAACGCTAATAAGGGCGTAGTTTTAGCTACCGGCGGTTTCTCAGCCAATAAAGAGATGTTAATCGAATATTCTGACGGAAGATGGGCTGACATTTCAAAATTGCAAACTGACAATGATCCGGCTATGGTTGGCGACGGAATTAAAATGGCATTAGAAATTGGCGCTGATGTTGTTGATATGGGACATTTACAATTAGTACCACTTTCGGATCCAAAAACCGGTGACGCGTATCCATTCATCGGTACAGGTACAAACCTTTATGTTAATAAAGAAGGAAAACGATTTGTAAATGAACTTTCTGACAGAGATACCCTTTCAAATGCCGCTTTAGCTCAAACAGACGGAATTTTCTATATGGTATGTGATAAAAACAATGCCGGTGTCGGCGAAGACGGTATCACTTATGGCGGACAAAACATTCAGGACTTGATCGATGCAGGTCTTGTTGTGAAAGCGGATACTTTGGAAGAATTAGCCGAGTTAATCGATGTTGATCCTGCGACTTTCGTTGAAACCATCGAGAAATTCAACGAAGCCGTCAAGACAGGTGTTGACCCGGAGTTCAATCGAGCTTCTTTTGGAGGCGACTTTATTAACCCTGACGGTAACCCCGGTATTTTTGAACCGCCGTTCTATACCGGTCCCAGAACTCCCTCGGCTCACATTACAAAAGGCGGCTTAAAGGTTAATACAAGTGCTGAAGTCATTGGTACTGACGGCAATACAATTCCCGGATTGTTCGCTGCCGGTGAGGTTACCGGCGGACGCACGGTTGCCGGTTTGCTTGAAGCTATGACATCTGGCCGTACAGCCGGCAAAACAGTCATGGGTAAATAATTGACGATTATCGTTATTATTAGAAAAGATTTCATCATTTACTAAAATCTCATGTAATAGAAACTTATAAAAGTTAAGTAAAATAACTTGGTGAATTGAAAAATAAAGCATATATACATGATTGTTATAAGTCATTGTATATATGCTTTTTTTCGCAAACAAATACAAAATTCGTAAATGTAATATGTACAAATCGGAATTTGGGGAGGGTAAATTATGAAACGAGAGTTAGGAACCGAAAGATGTAGACTTGCGTGCTGTCTGTGTTCGGAAAATGTAAAATGTAATGGCTGTTATTCGGATAACTGTCCTGACTATGCCCAATGCGAGAATAGAAAATGCTCCATCGAAAAGGGATTCTTAGGCTGTTATGCCTGAGAAAAGGATTGCAGAAGAGGATTACTAAACAAAATTAAGCCATATGGTTTTACATTGTTTATAAAAAGATATGGGATAGAGAAACTTCTTGACTGTCTTGAGGAAAATGGACCAGAACACTGTCCATGCCGTCCCCCGTCCCTCCCGGTATACAGGGCTACCAGCCCGTTATCAGCCGTAAAAGCAGCAGACCGTAAAAGGGCTGGCTGCCGGCGCAGGAAATGGTGGTGATGAAACGGTGGTAATCCTCCGGGGGCCGGCCTGAGGGGTACGTATCCATCAAAATACAAAAGGAAATTTGACTTCTTCTCCTACAGAGAAAACGGACTCTCCTGATGTCTCGGTAACTTTGAAACTTGCGCCATCCCATCCGCTAATTTTGATGATTCCTTTTACACTTCCATCGTTTGATGTAAAAGCCAATTCTCCGTTTCCATGGTCAACAAAGGTCCCTTTTGTTTCACCCTGTCTGTAAATGGAGATAATTGCTTCATCATCACCTTCCCAGCTTTGCCGGGCGATTAGAGAACTGTATACGCTGCCGGTTCCCTGATTGTCTACAAACAAACCATATTTTGCTGATAATTCCGGCATGACAAAGGATTCACCCTTTATTTCGGCTAACTCATTGGCGAGGACATAAGCTCTGTTCTTGGTAATCTCCTCCAAGAAGGTGTTCAGAAGGAGGGGATACATGCTGCCGTTTTCTTCACTGGATCCAATGTTCAGCAATGTCACTTCTTCTTTCATAGCTATCCAGTTCCTTTGTTCCCCAAGGATCTTTTCCTTTGTCTGCTGATCCGCGGAATCACTGAATCTGCTCCAAAGGTTATTTAATTCCGTATCCCATATTACAAAAAACCATTTAGATGATACATTCATTTCTCCCTGAGTTTGAGCCGCCTCTGCTAACGGAGTATACTTTTGGATAATCTTATCAATATTCTCCAATTCTTTTTGCAGAGATGGTGAACCTGATACCACAAAGTCTACATCCGCCTTGATATCCTCAGTAAAGTCATAAGTGAAATCTATTTCTGGTTTATCATACAATTCCATATCATTGTTTTCTCTGCCTTCAGAGCTGAATTGTTCTTCAACCTGAGAAAGGCTGCTTTCAGTGCTCAGATCATTACTTTCTGTTGCCTTTTTGTCGCAGCCAACACAAAGTACAGCCGTTAATAATAATGTCATCATATAAATTTTTTTCATGTGCTATATACTCTCTTTCTTCATCCCAAGGTCTCATATCGTATAGGAAGCTGTTTTCATCCATCTGCCCTATTGGGGGGCTGACATAGTGGTCAGTTCAATTAAAACCGCCCGACAGCTTCAGATGTATTGTCCTGTTCATTATAAAACATCAGCAAACGAAAAGCAACTTCTTTTCAGCAGGCGTTGGATTCCTTATGGATCCTTTGAGCTTTATCCACAGGGCCGGTCCAAATCAGTGATCTGCTGGAACCGCCGGGCTGAGCCGCCGATGACGGCCGAAAAAGGGAAGGTATGGGAGCTGTCCTCTCAATCTGTCTCAGACAGATGAATTGGAAAAGTTTTGCAAATCCTCCAGATTTCAAGTATAATGAAGAAAAAGGCCCAATCTGATTATGAATGGCTGACAATGTTTTAGCATCAGGGTATGTCTGAAACGGTATGAAAGTGAGATCAATATGACAAAAATAAAAAGTAATATTCTTCCTCAGGAGAAACATGTAAAGACGGAAAATGTTCAGGATATTTCTCAATATATAGAGCGGGTAAATGAATATATCAAGGCTCAGCGACACAAAGAGAGTACGGTGGTGTATCGGGGAGAACCGGATATTTACCCTAATCCATGTCGTCCAAATATTTTCCGCAAAGGTGTGATGAATGGCAATCAGTTTTTTGAGAAGAGTTTGTTTGATGCCATGAGGCAGAATCGGCTGACAGGGGAGATTCGATATCTGGATAATGCTATTGATGCCCAGCATGGGGAATTTCCAAGCCGCCTTCTCGATGTATCTTATAACTGTCTGACTGCTCTGTATTTTGCAGTGACTCCTTATTATCATAACAGCGAAGACTCTATGGATGATCGGGACGGAATGGTGTTTCTTTTTTTCGTGGATGAGATCTTTAGTCCCAGTGCCAAGAATACCAATGATAATTATGATGCCATTATCAACCGGGATCAGAAATGGATGCAGAATAATATTTTGTTTGAAAAAAATCATAAATTTATTGATCATACGAAGCTGAACAACAGGATCATTGCCCAGCAGGGAGCTTTTATTCTGTTTCAGGGAGATGAACCGGAGAGCCTTCCGGAATATATCAGTTATGGAATCCGCATTCCGGGAAAGGCAAAGGCGGGTATGAGAAAAGAATTGAGGCAGCTGTTTGGAATTCATACCGGAAGCATCTATCCGGAGATCATTAATCTGGTAGATGAGTTGAGCAGCAAGAGCAGAAAACTCAATACGGAGGAGTTCAGCTGTAAAAATGAACTGAAGTATACTTTGAGGCAGTTTCAGAAAGAACTGGATTATTATTTTGACTATATGGTTGGAAGAAGGTCGGATGGGGAAGAGGATATGAACCGAATTCTCATGCATGTCGAGCATGTCGTCGACAGCTACCGGAGAGGCCTTCTGGAATTTGCGGAAAATTATTATCAGTGGAAAAGAGCGGGTCAGACAGAAGCGTTATGGGGGTTAAAAGAGACGGAATTGGGTGAGATAATCAGTAAATATAATCAGTCTGTTCGAGAATTTGCGGAGAGTATAGGACGTTATGGCATGAAGGAATTTTCAAGTGATAAGCTGCAGATTACAAAGTAAACCTGCATGCGCCCGGCATCGGACGCACCACCACACATGAAAGTTTGGCGGGCGCATTAGGCATACCTGAATTCATGCCGCCTAATCGGCGGCGGACTTTCATAGTAACGAATATTCTGAAGAAAAGGGGGAGACGCAGGTTATGGGTGCAATGTCTCAAAAGTTGAAGAGAGCTGAGAGTTTTAGAAATTATATTAATAAAATTTTGAGAAATCAGGAGATAGACTGTGATGAGGAATGGTGGGGCAGAGAGGATGTTTGGGATGAACTGCAGCAATTAGCCTGCGCAGAGGAAAATTATGTTTCGGATTCCATAAAATTAAATATTGACAGTATGGAGAAGCTGGTTATCGCAGTGTTTTGGCGGGATCCGGATGACCTCTTTAAGACAGTTACAGAAAGGATAGAGAAGTTGATTGAGGGAGGGGAGATAACAGGAATCCAGCTGGTATTTTTTGTCGGAGATATGAAGAGCAGAATCAGTCTGGAGAGGACATTTGACACAAAAGCTGTAGCAGGGCTGAGAAAGAAAGCCAGGAAAAACACAGCCAATAAAGAATTGGGGATTCACTGCATCTATATTCTTCAAAAAGAGTATGACAGCCAGGAGGTGAAGCTGACCGGGTTGAGGCGCCATGAGATGATGCAGATGCCTCCCATTGAGGGGAAGATCAACCAGGAAAGGCCTGAAAAACGTGAAGATCCCGGAGAAAGGATCAATGCACTGGTCTTTACGGTGGATCTGTATCAGCTGGCAAAGCTGTATAATCTGATTGGGGATAAACTTTTTAAGAATAATGTACGGTTTGGAATCAGCGAGACTCTGGGAGTGGATTCGTCTATCCGGAGAACTTTGGAGACAGAACCAGAACTTTTCTGGTTTAAGAATAACGGGATTACAATCCTGGTGGAGAATCCTGATTTTATGCCAAGAAACGTGGAGGAATTGAAACTGGACTATATTGGACCGGAGAGAGACCCAAATTTTTCCGTTGTAAACGGCGCGCAGACGATTACTACAGCGGCCAGGTATTTCTTCAATAAGGAGTATGATTTGGAGAACAGTCAGAAAGGGGCAGAAGAAAAGTCTGAATCTCTTAAAAAGCTGAACTATTCGAAGCAGGCCCAGGTGATTTTGCGTATTATTCAGATTTCCGGAGGCGAAAAACCTTCTGTACCTTCCCATACGGCCAAGGACATCAGTGTGGCGCTGAATCGGCAAAAGCCTATTAAGATGGAGGACATTGCATTTACCCTGGGATTTGTGGAAAAACTGACAAAGTATCTGGAGCGGACCTATGGGGGTAATTCGGAAGAATTTCTGCTGGTACGGCGAGGAGAAGAAAGCGGTGTGGATGAGGAGATGGATCTGGTGGAATTTGCCAGGGCCAGATTGGCCTGTATCAGTCATCCGGGAGAAGCCAGAAGCCAGGGAGCCAAGACACTGCTGAAAATCAGGACAGACGATGGGACAGAAGATACATTCCAGCGAAAGGATATTTTTGTACCGGAATGGGCGGAGGCGGATGAGAATGAGGAAGCCGGTGTCTTCCGCCGCTATTATGGTGCTGTCTGGTTTGCCCATAAGATTGCAGGAGAATATGAGAGACAGAGAAAGGCTGTAATAAAAGGCGCGGAGAATGATTTTTCTACGGTCATTAACAATGGCAAATGGTATTTTACAGCGATTTTGGTGCAGCTCTTCCGTGGATTGACAGATGGGGAAGGAGTTTACAGTTGGGAAGAATATGATTTTTCTGATTTTGCAGTTTCGTTTTCGTCGGTATGTGAGAAGATTCCGGAGGCCATGGTGTCTTTTGCAGGAATGGTAGTGTCTTATATAGAAGGGAAAGCAGAATATGGAGAACTGAATTCCAATCTGTTTAAGAAAGACGAGCTTTACAGAGGCCTGATGGAGGAGATTATACATGTCTTTACACCTGCTTTGACCGGGAATAGAGAGACCGGGGCACAGAAAGAATTGTGGAAGCTGGCGCAGCTGTTTTCTGTGACGAACACTCTCATAGCAAGAGCTGAGGTTGCAGCTGTAATGGAAGAACAGACAGCATGGCTGAAAACTGATGGAGGAAAGTCAGCAGCTGCTGACGCTAAGCGGAAGACGATTTTAAAAAAGCAGGCAGGTACAGGAAGAAAACTGGCTGCTGTTAAGATGGATTATCTGGTCCTAAATGGATGGAAATATCCCTGTAAGATACTTGCCCAGGCTCAGGCGGATACGGTATGCTATATATTAGAGAATTATGAGGTTGCAGAAGAGCAGTTAAAGGTCTGTTCTGATTGGCTTACCGCCCAGAAGGAAAAAGGCGAGACAAAAGAAAAATATTTTCGCAATGTGAAAAGGGTCGAAGTGAACGGAAAAGAGTACTGGGTCGGGACTTCAAGCAACCTGGAGACGAAGTGCAGCCAGATAAGGACTCTCTGCGAAGTAGCCCATGTTGGAAAAAATGAGATTTTCTGGTATATGGACTCTTTGGAAACCCCTGTATTTTCCTGGTAGGCCTGCGGGAAGAAGGATTCCATAAAATAGAGAGGTTTCAGCGGCAAAGGCTGTGGAGAACTCGAGATAAGAGAATGGCAGACGCAGGAACTGATACGTTCAGGACCATGTGTCTGCCTTTTTGTCTGTTTTCCTTCACGACAACAGCCCGCTGTCCCGGAACAGGCAGGTGAATTCCTTCTGGGCGTGCCCGAACATATGGTCCTCGAAAGTCAGCCAGGTCCGCAGAAACTCCAGGCCTTTGGCGGTCAGGCAGGTCTTGCCTCCCCGGCTCCCTCCGTGGCGTCGTTCCACCACAGCAAATCCGGTCTCCTGCTCCAGCTTGTTCAGCATGTCCCAGGCCTTGCTGTAGGACAGGGCCATCTGGGTACAGGCTCCCCGGACCGAGTGAGTGTCCTGGATCAGATACAAAAGCAGCTTGACTCTGGTGTTGAAAAAGGTGTGTTCTTTCTGGAGCCCCAGCTGAATAAAGGGGTGGAGCAGGGCCCGGTTGTGCTCGGAGAGCCGTTCTTCCAGCTCCCGGCTGTCGTGTATGGTACACAAGATACCCGGATCCGGCACGTCGGCGAAAACCCGGCGGTCCGCCAGGGATTTCATGGCCCCCCGAAGTCCTTCCTCGCCGTCATAGGCCAGGATCCGGGGGAACACGGACTGGGACAAAAGGATGGGGTGGCCTGACTGTCCCTCATAGCGGGGCGTGATGATCTCCCCCTCCATGGACAGCATGGAAGCCAGGGTGTCGGCGGTGTACATGGGGGCGTTGACAGGGGTGAACATGACCCGCTCACATTTGCCTTCCAGATACTCAAGCCCTGTCTTTACAGACTCAAACAGCTTGGGCTGTTCACAGTCCTCCAGCTTGAGAAAGATCACCCCGTAGCCGGAGAGCTGGTACTTCACTTCCTCTTCCTGGGTTCCGGTTATGATGACGATGGGGAAAATGCCGGCCTGCTGGAAGGTGATGACGATCCGCTTGACAATGGGGATGGTTCCCACCTGAAACAGAGGCATGGCGTCCTTTTTGCTGGCGGCGCCGATGACACCGCCGGTTCGGTTGATCCTGATCACGGGTTTTCTCCTTCCTGTCCGGTTTTTTTGAAATGGTTATGACCTTTTGACCCCTATGATACCACAGATTGCTCCGCGCTTTGCGCTTACGCAATCTTAAAACACCTCAAATCCGCTCATTTTTCTGCGAAAAATGGCTACTTTTCGGTGTTTTTTCGGGTCCCAAGGTCAAAAATCCTTTTGCAAGCGGGCTTGCGTCGGATTTTCCGACCTTTTGACCCTGGTATCATCATTTTATCATAAAGAGAGACGGGAGGAAACCTGAAAAAAATTCTGAGAGGCCGCCAGAGCCGGTGTTTGGCTTTGGATCGCGGGCTCTTTTTTTCGCTCGGTTCTGTGAAGGGAACGTTACCGCCTATCAGCAGAACGAAGAGGCGCAGCGGGCAGGAGATAAAAAATCCTCTGCCCGATTCGCGTGACAGCAGAATCGGAAAAGAAACTTAAATGGATTAATGATAATATGATAGTGGATATCCAATATAAAAAATGAGCTGTGAGGTGATAGTCATGGATAGAAAAGAAGCCGTGAGGAAGAGTCTGAATTATATCGAAAAGCATATTAGCGGGAAATTGTCTGTAGAAGACATTTCCGGTTATGTGGGATATTCAGAATATCATTTTTCCAGAATTTTTAAAGAGTTTATGGGAGTATCGGTTATGGAATATGTTAAAAAACGGAAGCTGATATTCGCGTCTGAGGAAATTCTGAGAGGAAGAAAGATCATCGAAGTGGCTGTGGACTGTGGTTATGACTCACACAGCGGTTTTACAAGAGCGTTTTGCAGGGAATTTGGTTTTTACCCCGCGCTTTTAAAAGCAATCACGATTCATTTAGAAGGAGGAAATGGAATGGAACATGTATTTATGGAAAAGGCCGGTCTTCATATGTCTAAGGAGGAGCTGCTGGCGAAAGTAAAAACGGCGGTGCTGGAAAACGGGATTTCGTTGGAGGAAGGTCAAATTGACGCGATGTACAAGAAAGCGGTTTCCGCTTATGAAGGAATGAAACGGTATTCCGGGGAAGAATATGTTACCCACCCTCTCCATGTGGCATTGATTCTGGCCTGTATGGAAGCGGAACCGGACTGTATTCTGGCCGGAATGATGTGTGATGTTCTGAAAAAAACGGACACGGATCTGGAGAAACTGTGTCTGCCAACCCAGGTAAAAACCCTTGTTCTGGGTACTAACAGGGAGATTGAAGGGAGCCAGGAGCAGACGGATAAAAAAGTGGTTCTTATAAAAATGGCGGAGAGGCTTCACAATATGCGGACAATTGAGTTTATGGACGAGGAGAGCAGGAGAAAGAAGGCGGTGGAAACTCTGGAACTGTTTTTGCCTGTTGCGGCAAAACTGGGCAATGAAAAGCTGACGGCAGAACTGAATGATCTGGCTTTGAAGTGTCTGGCTTAATTCGAACGGTTTAAATTCCGCCTGGGCCGTCTTCAGGCCGGACCGCTCCGGATTCGACAGGAGGTGCCCCGCTGGCCCATCAAAAAATTTCTTCATAAGTGTTGACTTAGACTGAACTCGAAGTAGTAGACTGTAGAAAATGGTATACACAGAGAGGGGAGAGATGATGATGGAATATCGGATCAATCAGAAAACCGGAGATAAGATCAGTATCCTGGGCCTTGGCTCCAGCTGTATCTCTGACACGGCGGAAGGAGAGGCCCTGGAGGCCCTTGGGAAGGCCTATGAACACGGAGTCAACTACTTTGACATGGCAGCCGGAGGGGCGGCCTGCTTCGAGTACTATGGGAAGGCCTTTGAGAAGGAGCGGAAGCATATTTTTTATCAGATTCATTTTGGGGCCAACTACGCTACGGGGACTTACGGATGGACCACAAAACTGGATGAGGTGAAGCGTTCTGTGGACTGGCAGCTTACGAAACTTCGGACCGACTACATTGATTACGGGTTTATCCACTGTCTGGACGAGGAGTCGGATTGGGAGGCCTATGAGAAGAACGGAGTTCTCGCCTTTCTTCTGAGTCTGAAGGACCAGGGGGTGGTGAGGCACCTTGGGCTGTCTTCCCACACGCCGAAGCTGGTGAACCGGGGGCTGGACACAGGTCTTCTGGATATGGTCATGTTCTCCATCAACCCGGGATATGATTATCATCACGGGACTTACGCCAAAGGAAATGGGGCGGAGCGCATGGCCCTCTACCGCAGGTGTCAGGCGGAGGGAGTGGGGATCTCGGTGATGAAGGCGTTTTCCGGGGGGCAGCTTCTTGAGGCGAAGACTTCTCCTTTCGGGAAGGCGCTGACAGAGTATCAGTGCATTCAGTACGCTCTGGATAAGCCCGGGGTTCTCACGGTTCTGCCGGGGATTCGGGGGCTTAAGGACATGGAGCGGATCCTTGGATTTCTGGAGGCCTCTCCCCAGGAGAAGGACTATTCGGTCATCGGCTCTTTTACCCCCGGAGAGATGGAAGGAACCTGCGTCTACTGCAACCACTGCCAGCCCTGCCCGGCGGGCCTGAATGTGGGTCTGATCAACAAGTATTATGACCTGGCCAAAGCCGGGGACGCTCTGGCGGCAGGCCATTATGAGAAGCTGGAGAAGAAGGCGGGAGATTGTCTTCACTGCGGACACTGCGACAGCCGGTGCCCCTTCCATGTGAGGCAGGGGGAGAATATGGACCGGATTCGGGAGTATTTCGGGGCATAAATCCCTACACATAAAGTTCCCGGCTGTGAGTCTCCCAGGACTCGGGCATCTCCAGATGATCGATCATGCGCTCCAGGACAGGAATGGGGAGGCTGCGCTGTCTCTTCTGGTTTCTCACAAGGAGTTCCTCGTAGGGGACCTCCAGATAGACCAGGCGGATGCGGGCGTGATAAGCGGAGAAGAGACCGCACAGCTGTTCCCTGTTTTTAAAGATCAGGTTGGTGGCGTTCCAGATAAATGGCTCTTGCTTTCTCAGATATTCCCTGGCCCGTTTGGTGGCGATCTGAACCGCTTTGGAGGAGCCTTTTTGGGGAGAGATCCCGTATTCCTCCCGGATCTGGTCCAGGGAGATCACTGGAAGCCCGCCTCCGTGCCGCGTAATCCAGGTATCTTTTCCCGCCAGGGGAAGGCCTGCCATGAGACGGACCTCAAAGGCCGTGTCGTCGTACAGTTCACTGCCTTCCCACAGGTCGGTTCTGTGAAAATATTCGTAGCGGGTATGGGGGTTGGCAAAGGCGTAAGCCTGGTCCCAGATCCCCAGTTCTCTCGCGTATTCCCCAAACAGTTCCACATTGCTCTCCAGATCTTCTCCTGCCTGGTTAACCCTTCCGGCGGCGTCTGCTTTGGAGAGGAGATACAGAAGTTTCAGGGGGAGACATTGGGATGCTTTGATCAGGTCCGCCTCGGGCCGGCGCTTCTTTAGGAACCACACCGGAAGGCCGTGATAGCGGATCAGCTTTGCCACAAGTTCCCGCTCCTCCCAGGTCAGGCCGAAGCGGGCCTGCTGCCGGTAGGCCATGGCCCGAAACACCTGCTCCCCGACGATGGTATGTCTGGGGGAAGTCCAGGCGCCGTCTTCCAGCCTGGTGCAGGAGGGTTTTCCGATGTCGTGGAAGGCAGCGGCCAGGAACAGAAGCTCCTGCTCCGGGCGGCTCAAAGTCTGCCACTGACTGAGGGTGGTCACCTGGCGGCATACCAGCCTGGTGTGCTGCCAGACATCACCTTCCTTGTGGTAGAGGGGATTCTGAGGTACCTGTCTCAGCATGTTCAGTTCCGGAAAGACTTCTGCCAGATCGTCCAGGGAAAAGTCTGTCCGGCGGATATGGTTTAGGATTCCGGTTCCCCAAACTTCCCGGTTTGGGGCAGAGATATTTTTTTCCATCAAAGGCTTCCTCCTTCCTGCCAGGCTCCGAAGAGATGGGCCTGGTCCGCCAGTCTGTTGGGGATGAGAGGGCGGGATGCCCAGTGGCTCTCCGAATCCAGTATAGCGGTTAAAAACGAGGCCCTCACATATTTCAGCCGGTCGGTTACATAGTCCCCGTCCTCCACCTTGATGTAGATCCCTTCCATGATTCCTGACAGATCCGTCTGTGTCAGGGCCATATCCAGACGGACTTTTGCCTTTTGGCACTGTTCTTCAAAAGATTGCCTCTGGTTTTCCGATATGAAATGGCTGGGGCCGATGAAACGGGTGATCTCCTGGGGACTCTCATAGGTTCCCTGGTCCAGCACCAGGACCGAGTGGATAAACGGGGCCCCGGCCAGAAGTTCTCTTCTTTTGGCTGTGGACAGAAACCGGCCCTTCTCCTTGTCAAAGAGATCAAATTCCATAAAGTAGTGGGGCAGGCGGTCGTAAAAGACCGTGTGTTTGGCGTACAGCCACTCGCCGTACATCACGTAGCGGCTGCCCAGGATCTCCCGGAGAGAGTCCTGATACATTCCTGCCCAGCGTTTGAACAGGTCAAACTGCCTCTCCCCATAACCCCCTGTGAGAAAATGACCTCTGCTCTGAAGGTACATCTTCTGGTCCTGTCCAAAGCTGACGCCGCAGTTGGCCCCGTCCACCTTTTCCTCCAGCACCAGATATTTTCCGGCAATTTCCCGGAAGGGTACGGATTTCAGATCCTCGTCCCCCTGCTGTTTTCTGGACCCTTCCAGATGGCGGGTCCGGGGATATTTATAAATGCTTTCCATAATAAATTCACGCTCCTTGCTATGAAAGTCCGCCGCCGAAGGCGGCATGAATTCAGGTATGCCAAGCGCGCCCGCCACACTTTCATGGGTGGTGGCGCGCCTGCCCCGCCGGGCGCATGCAGGTTTGCTATGAAAGTGTCAAACCCTCACAATAGGTCCGCGCGCGTGTTTGCTTTTGGGGACTGATTTTTCGGCAAATTTATGGAAGGAGAGGGTGTCAGGGGACGATTTTTCCCATGCGAAAAGCAGATCCTTTCCCGGATGTTCTCCCAAGTCTGATTTCGATCTCTTTGACATGTTCCCATCAAAACAAAAGGCTGCTTTTATGAGAGCCTTCTTCCTTCTTCTGCCGGTGTCCCGACTGTTCTGTATGGTTTTAAGTTCTGGTCAAATGATAGAAATTACTTGGCGTCCTCCTGTCCGAAAGTCATCTGCTCTCTTTTTGGCGAAGGCAGCCGCCGCAGGGTTATGGGATCCGGGTCTGCTGCCTGATTGATCGGTTTTTCCGGCCCCTGGGCAAAGTAAAGTCTTGCCGTATGGGCTGAATTTATTATAGACCAGAGAGAGGGGAAAGGCAAGGGGGATTTTGTAAAGTTGTAAAGATTTCGTCCCGAAGATTGCGGACATTGACGGAAAATAGGGGGTGTGGTAAGATGGAAATGTAAAAGTGATACGGACTGAGGAAGGGAGATATTGGTGAAAGGACCAACGGGTTTAGCTCAGACCGTTGATCTGGCGGCGGACAAAGCCAGGTATGACGCCTGCGCCAAAAAGATTTTAAAAATGTTAGGCGTTTGAGAAACTCAAGAACCTGGCGGATATATTGTCAGAATATACTTTCAGCTTCGGCTTTCGCGATCTTAGAAAGATCTGCTGATTTACCCGCCCTCTGTGCTGCTGGAAGAAGATGATGAGGACAATGACGAAATTCATAGTTAGTAAAGAGTTTAATTCGGAGGACATTATGAAATCAGGCAATAGAGATGATGGCTGGTTAACTGGAAGACTGTATTTCAACAGAAAAGATAAAAGAGTAATGATCAAGAGACCGCGGAGTGGGTTTGGCTATACAATGAATTTAGGAAATAAGTGGACATGGATATTTCATATTATCTTTGTAATTATTATAGTTATATTAGTCAGCGCTCTTTAAGACCGCTTCTGGCAAGGAGAAGTTTACAACCAGGTAAAGTGGCCTAAAGAAATACCGGGGGACAATGTATATGTGATTCATGTATTGGCAGTCCACCCGGATTTTTTTAGAATGGGAGTAGGAACAGCGCTTCTTGATTACGCATGCCGCATGGGCAGGGAAAATGGAGTGGGAGCAGTGCGGCTTGATGTGTATGAGAAAAATTTTTCAGCTATACATTTATATGAAAGCTGTGGATTTTCATATCGTGGGACGATTGATTTGGGACTAGAAGAATTGTATGGTTTAAAGTGGTATCATGTCTATGAAAAAATTTTAATTTAGACTCCCGGCCCACTCCCTGGCTTTGGCGAGATCCTTCTCATTGGGATGGCCCTTGGCGATTCCCCCGATCCTGGCAAATGGTCCGAAGGTGTCAAATCCCCGGCACTGGAAGCTGCCTGTCACGGATATGCCTTTTTGTTTCAGGAGTTTTTTCATGCTTTTGGTGTAATCACGGTAAGGGGTTCCGCAGGTACACAGGAGAAAGATTTTCTGTCCCTTGGGGAAATGAGTCTGTCTGGCAAAGTCCAGGATTTTTTCGTGCATGTTGTGGTAAAAGCAGCCGGAGGCCAGACCTACCAGGTCATACTGGCTTAAGTCAACATCATTTGACAGGGAAAGGTCTATAAGATCAGCGGGCAGGACCTGGGCCATGGCGGCGGCCACTTTTTTTGTGTTGCCGTGGTGTACGGAAATATATAAAATCGCGGTTTTCATCTGAAATCCTCCTTATGCGGCTGTAGAAAGTTTTTCTGATCTGTGATTTAAAATATATCATATTTTTATATTGTACGCAACCAAAGATTTCATGCTGCCGTTGGGGGTGGAGAAGGTATTGATTTGATGGTATTTCAATGTTATACTGATTTCATAAGAAAGAATATGCCAGAAAAAGCATAGTGAGGCGAGGTTATATGGAAGACGGAAAAAGATATAAAGAGGAACTGTACCAGGAAGCATTAGAGACGGCCAGTGATCTTAATGTTTCAGAGAATGTACCGCTGGAGCGAACGGCAGGCAGAGGAATTGGTGGTTTCTCTGGTACAGGGAATGCCTATTCCGCTGGTCTATTGTTATCGGAACAGAGAAGAGCAGATGGTGATTTTAGACGGACAGCAGAGAATTTTAAGTTTGTATTTATATTATATTGGCAAATTTTTAAAACGAAAAAAGAACGCGTTTGTGGATTTAAAAAAATTGACAGACCATGAGATGGGAATTCGTCAGGGCCTGGAAGAATATGGTTTGAAAGATAAAATCTATACCATGAAATTGGTGGGAAGGGAGGGGAATGAGCGAGAAGTAGATATTACATATGAAACTTTGACGGCTCCCCAGAAGCGAAAGATTGATTTTTGCCCCATCACACTGATCCAGATCAATGTGGACAGTGAACAGTACAGAGAGCGAACATTGCACAAAATTTTTGCCAACCTGAACATGGGGGGAAGTCCTTTATCGAGTCAGGAACCGCGAAATGGGATATATGGATGCAAGTTTTATGATATGCTGTATGATATCAATGATTATTGTAAAAAGTGGCGTTTTTTGTACAGCGGAAATCAAAACATGGATGTAAATAAGGAAAGCAAAGACGTAGAACTGCTTTTGAGAATGTGTGCTTTCAGGTATTATGTGACGGGAAGCGGGGCAGACTTTCTGTTAAATGAGTATAAAGGAAAAATCAGCATACTGCTGGACGATTTTTCGGAAAAAGCCAAGGATTTTGATCTCGTTCAGATAGAGGAATATAGACAGGTCCTGCTGTCTTTTATCGATTCACTGGAAGAGGTAAGCGGAAGGAATAAGGGGTTGGCTCTGATCAGTCTGTTTGTGGCATGGGACAGAATTGGAGATCAACGGTTTATTTCAAAGCGGAAAGTGACATCAATTGTCGAAAGTGAGGAATATCGAAGTACAATTTTACATGGGACTTCGGGGCGCAATGAGATAGAGAAACGATTGAGGTGTGCTTATGAGCGGCTACAGATTGATGATTGAGGAGATCACAGATGTGAAATATAAGGAGCCGAGACGCTTTGAGGGAGCGGGCGGCTCCTTTTTACGCCCAGGCCCCCTCAGCCAGATGATCTTAATATCGCTTCATCAGAAGTCTGAAAATCACGATTCCAGCTCCGAGCTGGAACAGGAGATACCATGCCAGATACAAAATGATCGTGTGGGATTCCACCAGTTTTAAAGAGCCCAATATGGAAAATATCACTATAGAGACAGCGAGGACCGCCAGGCCCAGAAGATAGGCGTATCGGCCGGATTTGTCCCGGAGCTGTATCTTCAGCTCGTCGTGGAGCTCGATCTGTTCCCGGGCCAGTTTTTCTTCGTACCGCTTTTGATTTTTTGGGGCGGACCAGTAAAAATATCGGAAGAGCATGGCAAGGCCTCCGCCTATGGCGCCTCCGGCGAAGCCGATGAGCAGGGAGTCCAGGGGAGTGTCTGTCAGTATATGGGCCAGGAGAAAGAGGCCTCCTGCCAGAAGATACAGGATTCCTGTGATCAGTTCATTTCTTTTCATGTTCACCATTCCTTTCGTGGATAAAAATTTCCTCAATGGGTCTGCCGAAAAAATCGGAGATGACAAAGGCCAGTTCCAGAGACGGGTTGTATTTGCCGGTCTCGATGGCGCTGACGGTCTGTCTCGATACGTGGATGGACCGGGCGAAGTGTTCCTGGTTCAGCCCCAGGGACTTCCGCAGCTTTTCTACCTTATTTTCCATGGTGTACCTCCCTGGTTTGACAAGGTTCCTTTACAATGTCAGGATATCATGGTTTTCACTTTTTGTCAATGTTCCTTTACAAAAATCTTTTTATGGCAATTTTATGAGTTACGATTCATGAGGTATCTGAATCGCTGTATAGCTGAGTGAGCGAAGTCGGCGATTGGGGCAAGGCCAGTCAGAGGAGGGCTGTCCCGTCCGGGTTCGGATATGCCAAACATTCCGATGAGCCCTTAAAACGGAAAACAGTCGGGGTACGGCCCTCCTGTTTTCCTGGTCTCATCTCCATGGCATAAACTCGCCCGGCCGGGACAGCCCTCCTCTGACTGGCAAAAGCAGAATTCGCTGGCTGAGATTCGCTCACTTAAAGCGATTCCGATATGGAGCGCTGTTTCAACTTTCTGCTGGTCAATGACTGTGTTGCCTGCCATATTTTGCTCATTCAATGTCGTAAAATCAATGTTCTCAACTAAATTTGGCCTTATAACAGCACATCTGATCCGGTTACTATAAATTTCTGGAATCTCTCGATTTCTCAGGCTTTTTGATCGTTTCATAACTTATCTGGAGGGAGCCGTTCCCTAACCAGTCCGGAATAATATCTGGCCAGCTATATTTAAGCCGGCGAATTCTGATTTTGCCTGAGAGAAAGGGTCTCCGGTCCAGGCGAATTTACGCTATGAAGATGAGACCAGGAAAACAGGAGGGCCGTATCCCGACTGTTTTCCGCTTTAAGGGCTCATCGGAATGCTTGGCGTATCTGAGTCTGGACCGGAGACCCTTTCTCTCGGGCACCACCACGACATCGCTCGCTCACCGAAACAGCAATTCAAATATCCCATGAATAGTACTTTATGAATCATATGTTGAAGTGGAAAATTGGCTATGATATAATCGGAACATGGAATAAGAATCTAGAACAAGGAGAGCGACGGATGAAAAAAGTGCTAGCGGCGATGGCGGCAATGTTTGTGGCTTTAGTTCCTTTAGGCGGGGTATGGGGAATCTTGCTCAGGCCAATGATCGGCGGCGGGGTCGAGCAGAGCTTTCTTTACCCCATCTATGGCGGGCTGATTCTCTTAGCGGGACTGATTGTGGGCAGCGGGGCAGTTCTTTATGAGGAAATCAAAAAGATCCAGGCAGGGAGACCAACTCCGGCGGGTGAGATTTCACTGAAGAAAGAGCCCCAGAAGAAAGAGCCCCCCAAAAAAGAGATTTCAAAGAAAGAGACTTCCAATGTTTCCCTGGAGGATGCTTTGGAAGAATTTCCTTTCCTGGCGGAGCTGATATGTAAGGTTGGCGGGAATGATTGCCGTCAGGGTGTGGGCTCAGACAGGATGAGCTGGGACCCTTCTATGAAACAATTCCGGAGAATTTATCAATTGGAGGAAACCAGAAAATTCTTCCTGAGTTCTTTTATGGATGCCAAGGGGATTATTGTAAAGTACAGTCTGGATGTGGAGGAAGGGGCTGATTCTCATTATGAGATCCTTCCGGAAAAAATGGACCGGCTGGTACAGATTTTAAAGGGGATGAATCAAAGCGCTTCCCAAAGTCCGGCAGAGAATTGTGTCTGTTATCTCCGGCAGCACAGCGGCTGGGATTTGATCACCCTGGCCGAGGTAAATGGATTGATTGATAAGGAGTTTCACTATGGATAAAAGGAAATTTTGTGGAGGTTAATGGGCAGAAGCCCGTTGTAACTGCGGGGATTTGGTGATATTATATAACTATCAACCGCGAGGAGGAATATTTTATGGCAACATTTAAGACCAACGACAATGTGGAGATCTATTACGAGGTATCCGGCCAGGGAGCGCCTCTGTTTATGCTCCCGGGCTGGACCTGCACCACCAAGTTCTGGAAACACAATGTGGAGGAGCTGTCCAGGCATTTTCAGGTGATCTGTATGGATATGAGGGGCCATGGGGAGTCGGAGAAGGTCATGCGCAGCCATCGGATCTCTCGGTATGCCATGGACGTGAAGAACCTGCTGGATTATCTGGACGTGGATCATGTGACGGTTCTGGGGTGGTCCATGGGGGCCTCCATTCTCTGGAGCTACATCGAGCTGTTCGGCAACCACCGTCTGGCGGGGCTTGTGTGCGTGGACCAGTCGCCGGCTCAGTACACGGGACCGGATTGGGTGTGGGGACAGAAGGGCTGCTATGACATGGAGATGTTTATCCGCACCTGCTATGATATCAAGTACGACCCCAAGGGGGCGGCTGCCGGGCTGGTAGGGGCCTGCCTGTACCACGAGCCCACGAAAGAGGACGCGGATTTTATCGTGGAGGAGATCTGTAAGTGTCCGCCTTATGTGAGGATTGAGATCATGCGGGATCACACCAATCTGGACTGGCGTGATTTTATTCCCCACATCAATCTTCCCACTCTGGTGTGCGTGGCCAGAAACAGCAATGTGTTTGACTGGCACGGCAGCGCCTGGGTGGGGGAGAATATTCCCGGAGCCAGGACCGTGTTTTTTGAGGATTCCGGCCACATGCTGTTCTGGGAGGAACCGGAGAAATTTAACCGGACCGTGACCGAGTTTATCAAGGGCCTATGATCACCAGCGAAGCCGTCAACCGGGCCATTGACTACATATTGGAGCACCTTGAGGAGGATTTAAGCCTTGAGAGGGTGGCGGCTCACTGCCATTTTTCCAAATACTATTTTTCCCGGCTTTTTAAGGCTCAGACCGGGGAGAGTCTCTACGGGTTTATCAAAAGGGTCCGGCTGGAGCAGAGCGCCTTCCGCTTAAAGACAGAGAAGGACCGCCCCATCACGGAGATCGGAGCGGACTATGGGTACAGTTCTTCCAATTACAGTTCCGCTTTCCGGCTTCGCTACCAGATGACTCCCGTGAGTTTTCGTGGGCAAAGCTATGACCGGTCCATGGAACACCCTTTTTTCCATCACGAGAACTGGCATGTGGAGACTTTTGAGGAGTGCCGTGGGAAGGTCATGGTCAGGAATGTGCCGGATTTTCGGGTGGTTTATGAGAGGCGGTTCGGCAGCTATGAGGAGCTTTCTGCCCAGTGGAACCGGTTTGTGGAGAAATATGGGGAGTATCTTGCGGAGAATACCCTGTTTCTGGAGAGAACCTACGACGACCCGGCGGTGACGGAGGCCGGGAATTGTCTCTATGACCTCTGTATGACCGTGGGGGAGGACTGTCCTCTTGAAAACACTACGGTCATACAGGGGGGAAAGTGCGCGGTGTACGGTTTTAAAGGCCATGCCAAATATATTTACGCGGTCTATCAGACCCTCTTTCTGGTGTGGCTCCCCAGAACCGATTATCAGCTGGACCAGAGCAGAAGCCTGTTTGACATTTATCATGCGGTGGACGGCAATACTTTGTACATGGAGCTGGATATTTGCCTGCCGGTGAAGTGAGAGTGGAAAGTTAATCAGTTAGACATGAATTTTTAGGCTGGCAGAGATTAAGGGCTACATGTTAAACAAATCCCCATGAGTTCCTGTGTCAACTAATGTCAGAGTTAGGATGTCGTCTTCTATAAGATAGATTAGGAGCCAGTCAGGCTGAATATGACATTCTCTATAGCCTTTGTAATTTCCGCTCAGAGGATGGTCTTTGTATTTTGCCTCCAGAGGAATTTTGGCTTTCAGCTTTTCCACAATTTTTTCCAGCAGGGAAATGTCAAGCCCTCTTTTAACCGCAAGTTTTAATCCTTTTTTAAAACGGGTGGAATATTTAACTTTCAGAGTCATCTTCTAATATCTCCTGAAACATTTCTCTGATATTGGTGTAGGATTTTACATTGGGATCCCTGCTGATCTGTTTGGCTTCTTCCATGGCCTCCAGGACTTCGGGCTTAAGCTGGGGAAGTTCCACTTTAAAAGGGAGTCCGCCTCGCAGGACAGCCTGTCTTAAAAATATGTTTACCGCGCTTGACATGTCCATTCCAAGCTGACTAAATAAATCCGCAGCCTGTCTTTTTAGATCTTCATCAATTCGAATTTGGGTTTGAACCGTAGCCATGAGTGGATACCTTCTTTCTACTGTTTTGATAAATCATATCCTAAATTATTTACAATGTCAATATTTTGTAAATGAAGAAATGAGTGTGGTAAACGGGGCTGACAGACAATTGATCTATGGGATATCTCCAGACTGGCCCCCAAAGGGCAAGATTTCAGAAGTTTATATTTGAATCCTTCCTTATAATGGGGTGGACATCGGGCGTGGGTCCGAGAGTACGATTCCATATAAGGAGGGATTTTTTATGAATGTAGAGGAGATCAGACAGAACGTGGGGGGAAAGATCCTGGAGTTTTCCGTTCCCGCCATCATTTCCATGGCCCTGACGGCGTTTATCACGGTGGCCGACGGATTTTTCATGGGAAATTATGTGGGGAAGGAGGGGATCGCCGCGGTGAATCTGGGGCTGCCGGTGATCTATCTGTACCTGGGGATCGGGCTGATGGTGTCTGTGGGAGGGATTGCCATGGCGCAGATGGCCCTGGGCTCCGGGGACAGAGCTGCCTGTAATCAGGTGTTTCGCCAGACCGTGGCCACCACGGCAGTGTTCTCCGGGGCGATCAGCGTCGGATTTCTGTTCTGCTTTGGGCCTATGCTTTCGTTTCTGGGGGCAAAAGGCCAGGTGGCGGCCTGTTTTCGGGAGTATTACCGGGTCATGCTGCTGGAGCTTCCGGTGATGGTGGTAAATTCTTCTCTGGGAATGTTTATCAGAGGGGACGGGAATCCGTCGTTTTACATGAAGGTGACAATGGCAAACGCTGTGCTCAATGTGGTCCTGGACTATGTTCTGGCAGGCTGCCTGTCCATGGGGGCTATGGGGATTGCCGTGGCTTCCCTGATTTCCGCTCTGGTGTCCCTGGGCTGGCTGTGGTATTATTTTGAGAGAAAAGCCAGGATGTATCGTCCCGGAAGATTCCGGTTTTCCCGGGAGATTTTTGTCAGGGGAATGTTAAACGGCAGCTCGGAGTTTATCGGGGAGATGTCCACGGGAATCGCCATGTTCGCCTACAATCTGGTGATCATGAGAAGATTCGGGGCTGACGGGGTCACGGCCTTTACCATCGTGGGTTATGTGTCCTACCTGTTTTCCATGGTCGTGGTTGGTTTCGGACAGGGGGCCAGTCCCCTCATCAGCTTCTGCTGGGGGGCCAGGGAGAAAGAGCTGGCGGCCCACGTCAGAGGGAAGACCAACGGGTATGTGCTGGCGGCAGGGGCGGCGGTGTTTCTGGTCATGGCAGGCCTGAAAAACTGGTACGGCGGACTGTTTGTGCCAAATGAAAATGTCCGGGCCATGGTGGGTCAAGGCATGGTGATCTTTATGGCGTCTTTTTTCTTCTCCGGGATCAATTCGGTCACGTCCTTTTATTTTACGGCCACGGGAAGGGCGTTTGAGTCGGCGGTGATCTCTTTTTCCAGAGGGCTGGTGATCCTTCTTGTCTGTATCTTCCTGCTGCCGTCTCTTTTCGGGATCATGGGGGTGTGGCTGGCAGCGCCGGTGACAGAGGCGGTTACCCTGGGGATCACGGGGATGTTTTTGTGGAGGGAAGCCGCAGGTATTCGGCTAACTTCCGGGTCAGAAGCGGGTGATCTTCCGAGATGAGGCGGCGCTTGCCCGAGGTGACGATCTGATCCGGGGAGAGGATGGACCGGTACTGGGAGGGCGAGCGGTGAAGCACTTCCTTAAAACGGGCGTTGAAGGATTTCAGATCCGCAAACCCGTTGTCCAGGGCAATGTCTGTCAGATTTTTCGAGGTCAGAGTCAGATCCTGGAGGGCCTGCTGGAGGCGGAGCCGGGTCAGGTACTCGTAGAAATTGACCCCGATGGTATTTTTGAACAGGGTGGAGATGTAAGTCCGGTTGTATCCGGAGTAAGCGGCCAGCTCGTCCAAGGTGATCTTTTCCCGATAGTGCTGCTCCATGTAGGTGATCAGGCCCCGCATGGCTTCCATGGGTTCCTTGTCCTGCTCCGTGACGGCACGGACAGTCTGGTGATCAAACATGGTACACATGGTGGCCAGGAGCAGCTGAGCGCTGGCCCTGGCGGTCAGGTCGGAAAAGGGGCCGTGGGACAGGGCGGCCTCACAGATCTGGGCGGCGTAAAAGCGGATCCGGCAGTACCGGGGGGCCTCTCTGGTCTCCGCCCCGGAGGGGGAGTGGGGAAACTGAAAGGCGCAGCCCTTTCTGGCAAATGGCTTAAAGGCCTCCTGGGAGATATGGAACACAAGGGCGCAGGTGTCTGCCTGCCGTCCAAAGGAAGCGTGGCCGGTTCCGGGGCCGATGAGAATCACGTCGTCCTCCTCCAGAAAATAGGACTGCCGGTCCAGACAGAATTCCTGGCTGCCGCCCAGGAGAATGCTCAGCTCGTATTCGTTCTGATGCCAGTGATACCGGTAATTCATGACCTGGTGGGCGAATCCCGACAGAGCCAGGCCCTCTGAGGGCCATTGCAGCTGAAAATATGCTTCGTTCATAAAAAACCTCTTTTCTCCAAAACCAAATATTCTCACAGGCGGAATCTTTGGATGTCCCAATCTTTTCCCACATAATATCTAAAAAACTTCGGCGTGTCAATGTGGTTTGTTCGGATATTTTCACAAAGAATTTACAAAAAAGAAGTGAGTTTCGGATGAAACAGCGAAAAAATCCTTTAAAACCCACCTTTTTTCACAGGGAAAATATTCGGGTCCGTGCAAGGGGAATCTTTGGGATTTTCAGCTAAAAGGGGAGGAGGGAACCTTAAAGGGGCCAAAAACAGGTGAATATAAGCAGCGACAGGATCAGGCGTTTCAGGGTATAGTAGGGGCAAGAAAAAACAAGAAAGGAAGAAAGAAATGAATACCCAACTGATGATATGCCTTGTTATTTTTATCGCCACACTGGCCAGCTTTATCCTCAACAAGATCCCCATGTGGGTGACGGCCATGGTCTCCATGACGGCCCTGTACGCGGCGGGCTGTATCAGCTCCGGCGACGCCCTGTCGGGATTTTCCAATGTAAACACCATTCTCATGGCCACCATGTTTGTGGTGGCGGCCGGTTTCCAGAGGACGTCTCTTGTGGACAGCATGTGTAAGGGCCTGATGAAACTGACCGGCGGCTCCTTTCGCATGGCCTACTTAGGATATCTGCTTCTGGCAGCGCTGCTGACCAATTTTATCGCCAGCCCCATGGTGGTCTACGCCATTGTCAGCCCCCTTTTGGTAGCCCTGTGTGACAGCACCGGCAACAGCCGCTCCAGGGTAATGTTCCCCATGATGGTGGTGTGCGTGGCCTGCTGCGGAATCCTGCCTCTTCCCACGGCGATCCAGCAGGCGGGGCAGTTTACAGGATTTATGGAGACCTATGGTTTTGAGGGCTCTTTTAACCCCATGTATTTCCTGGCCGGACGGTGGCCCGTGATGGTGGTGGTGATCCTTTGGGCTCTGCTCATCGGCCCCAAGTCCTGCCCGGAGAACCCCATTCTCCCCATCAAGATGACCAGCAGGGAGCAGAAGGCGAAGGAGAAGCTGTCTCCTTTTGTAGACAAAATGGGAATCGCCATTTTCTTTGTCACCATGATCGCCCTGATCTTCTCCGCCCAGCTTAAGATGGAGTCCTGGTTCATCGCCATGGCGGGAAGCATGCTGATGGTGCTCTTCGGGGTAGTGGATCAGAAAAACGTGCTGCGGGATATTCCCTGGGATATGCTTATGCTCTTTGTGGGCGCTCTGGCCCTGGGTTCCGGCCTGACCAACACAGGGGCAGGAGAACTGATCGGAAACGCCCTGGCAGGAGCCGTAGGCGGCACCCACAACAATTATGTCCTGGGAGCTCTGTTCTTTATCATTCCTTTCGCCATCACCCAGTTTATGCTGAACCGTTCCGTGACAGCCGTGTTTGTGCCCATCTGCCTTTTGACCTGTAAAGCCCTGGGAGCCAACCCCATCGGCCTGGTGATGTTGGTGCAGGCGGGAAGCCTGACCGCTTTCCTGACCCCCATGGCCACCCCGGCGGTCGCCATGTGCATGGGCGACGCCGGCTACGATTTAAAAGCCATTCTCAAGGCAGGCGGAGTCATTTCCCTGTTCCTGCCTCTGGTGTACATATTTTACACCATGACCGTGTTTCCAGCCTTTTGAGATACCAGGGTCAAAAGGTCATGTATGACATGCTTGCATGGCGATACATGACCTTGGGACCCGCCAAAAACATGAAAAAGGAGCCCGTCAGGGCGGATTTTGAATGTTTTTAGAATTGCGGGAGCGCAAAGCGCGTAGCAATTCGTGGGTATCGGAGTAGAAAGTCAGAAGCCCAGGGTCAAAAGGTCATGTATGACATGCTCCCATGGCGATACATGACCCTGGGACCCGCCAACATATAAAAACAGCAGGAGGATTTTGTATGAAGATTACTGATGTAAAACTGATCTGTGCCAAGCATTACCTGTTTGTCCATGTCTGCACCGATGAGGGGATCGTAGGCCTGGGTGAGGCGGGAAACTGGGGATATCTGGGGGCCACCGCCGCTGCCATTGAAAAATTTATCCCTTATCTCATAGGAAAAGATCCTTTCCGTATTGAGGACCTGAACCAGAATTTTTACCGCTCCGTATATTTCAGAGGTTCTGTCATCATGAGCGCCATCTCGGCCATTGACATTGCCCTGTGGGACATCAAGGGAAAGGCTCTGGGGGTGCCGGTCTATGAGCTGCTGGGAGGCAGGACCAGGGAGAAGGTCCGTGTCTACGCCTCGGTCATGGAGAAGGCCACGGACACAGAGACCCTGACCCGCTGCTACCGTGCCCTGAAGGACCAGGGATTCACTGCTGCCAAGATCTTTGTCAACGGTCCTACCCAGAGCCGCAATGAGGGGCGTGACGAATTTTTCTGCGGCCGTGTGGAGGAGGAGCTGGAGAAGGTGCGTGTCTGCCGGGAGGCTGTGGGCTGGGATTTTGATTTTGTCCTGGAAGCCCACAGAGGCATGACATTGCCGGAGGCCGTGTCCTTTGGCCGGGCCGTGGAACAGTACCGTCCCATGGTATTTGAAGACCCGCTCACGCCGGACAACATGGATTCCATGGCAGAGGTGGCAGCCAAAGTGGCGGTGCCCATTGCCACCGGGGAGCGGTTTATCAATCTGAAGGAATTTGAGATGGCCATGGAGCGCCGGGTCTGCCAGTATATCCGGCCTGATGTGTGCGCCGTGGGCGGAATCACCACCAGCAAGAAGATCTGCGCCCTGGCTGAGGCTCACGATGTGCTGGTGATTCCTCACAACCCTCTGGGGCCGGTGTCCACTGCCGCCTGTCTCCAGATTTGCGCTTCCATTCCCAACCTGGGGATCCAGGAGCTGCCCGGCTTTTGCCTCAACGGCGCCGAGGACGCCATGGTAAAAGAGCCTCTGCGGTTTGAAAACGGCTGTATGGTGATCCCCAATGCCCCCGGTATCGGCGTGGAGCTGGCGGACAATGCCCAGGAATTGTACCCGGCGGCGGAGAGAGGCAGCAACTCGGCCAGGCGGGCCTTTGACGGGTCGGTGAAGGACTGGTGATCCTGTTGGGGAAAAAAGACAACAGCCGATCCCTTTCCCCCAAAACGGGAGACAGGGGATTTCACCGGGCATGGCTGATCCTGGGCTGTACGGTTCTGATCCAGGGAGGGATCATCGGCCTGCTGGTGAACTCGGCGGGAGTGCTTTTCGCGGCGATCCGCACGGACCTGGGGTTTCGGGCAGGAGATCTGTCTGTCTACTACACTATCCGCCAGGTGGTCATGGCGGCCACGGTGGGGATCACCAGCCAGCTGTTTTTCCGGAAAAATCCCAGGGTGGTTATGGGAGTTCTGGGATTTCTGGGAGGAAGTTCCTTTGTGATGATGGCAGGTTTTCATCATCTGTGGCAGTGGTACGGGGCAGCGGTGCTGGCAGGGCTGGGAATTAGCTGCTGCACCACCGTGGTGCCTATGGTGCTCAACAACTGGTTTGCCTCCAAAAGGGGGCTGGTGGTGGGGATCAGCATGTCCGCCTCCGGCCTGGTGGGAGCCTGTTTCAGCCCGGTCTGTTCCTGGCTCATCGAGAGCCTGGGCTGGCGTTTGGCTTCGGCGATCACCGGAACCCTGGCTTTCGCCATGGCGTTTCTGGGGTGTCTCATTCTGGTGGCAGAGCCGGAGAAAGCCGGTCTTCGCCCCTATGGCAGGGAGACGGAGCCGACCGGAGACAGAAGGGAAAAGGCCGGTTCTGCCGGTGTGAGGGGAAATGTGCCGGAGTGGGCATACTGGGTGGCTGTCATGGCCCTGTTTATCCCAAACACCTACACCCAGTTTAACAATCAGCTGCCGGTTTTCGCCCAGACTGTAGGGTATTCTCTGGGAACCGGGGCAGTGCTCACCAGCATTTCCATGGTGGGAAATATTACGGGAAAATTGGGATTAGGCGTTCTGGCGGACAAGATGGGGATCTACCGGGCAGCAGGGCTGCTGATTCTGGTGCTGGGATTGTCTCAGGCAGCTTTTCTCTTCGGGGCGGACAGTCTGCTTTTGATGAAGGCAGGGGCATTTTTCTACGGAACCGTGTACGCCATGGGAACCACGGCCCCGTCCCAGGTATTTCTGGCCATGTACGGGAAGGAACATTACGGAGCCAGGGTGAGAAACGGGCAGACCGTCAATTCTTTTCTGCTGGCTTTCGCCGGGGTCCTGTTCCCCTATGTCTATGATTTTACAGGCAGTTTCCGTCCCGTGTTTTATTTGGGGGCCGGGATCTGTATTCTGTCTCTGGGACTGTTGTATGTGGTATCAGGGGCAGCAGGCCGGGAGCTCCAAAGCCGGCAGATATCTGTCAATATCGAAAATTCTGCCGCCGGAAAAAGGCGGAGAGAGGAAGGATGATTGTGGGAGAACTTACATTGCGGAGCGAGAGCTGCGGCCTGCGCTGGATCAATTGCCAGTGCTTTGAGATCAGGCTGCCAAACGGCAGGACCATTGTCACGGACCCCTGCTATGATTATCCGGAAAATCCAAAAGACCCCATAGGGGATCTGTTTCGGCTGAGGGGATTTACCACCGACGATCTGGAGGGCTGCGACTATCTGATCCTGAACCACACCCACGGGGACCACATGGCCAACCTGGAGGAAGTGATCATGAAATTCCGCCCAACGGTCATCTGTCACAGCGGCGTGGCGGCGGAGATCGCCCAGGTGTGCCAGGACATGGAACTGACTTCTCTGTATGCCGTGGATTATGACGGAACTTACTATTTTGACGGTTTTAAGCTGGAGACATTTCACGGCACCCACAAGCCTCAGAAGTTTACCTGGCGGCAGAGCATGGCCGACGGGGACGTGATCTCCGGACAGGAGAAACTTTCCAGGCTCCATACTCTGGGAGGGCTGTTTAACATGAACTTTCTGATCACTCAGGATAACGGTTTTCGGATCGCCTTCATAGGCGGGCTGGACGACGGCATGGTCCAGCGTCTGAGGACCCTGAGGCCCAACATCGCTCTTCGGAACAAGATCACCAATGAGAGGGACGTGGAGAAGGTGGCCGGGGACTGGTGTGGATTTATGGAGAAAAGTCAGGCTCAGATGGTGATTCCCATGCATTTTGAGGTGTGGGAAAACATGGAGCCGGGGTTTGCCCGGAAAACCTTCTCCCGGGCAAATGAGATGGCAGAGGAGAAGGGACTCAGCTGCCGGATGATGTCGCCGGAGCGGACTCAGTGGTACCGGATTTTGATGACCGTGGAGAAGCGGTGAAATCGGCCCGGAGATTTGCCGGAGCCAAGGTGTGAAAATATCTTTGATAAGGCTGTCTATAATAAGCTCACGATCAGTTATGGAAAGGTGACTGATCATGGGCTTATTGTCTGTAGAATGGGAGGTCTCCCACGTTGTATAACGAATTTACAGAGCAAGAATCAGTACGTAATATTGTACAATATATTGACAAAACTATAGATATAGGATACATTATATTCAAAGGAGTGTGAATAGTATGATAGCGACTAATTTTTCAAATGTAAGAAATAATTTCAAAGAAGTATGTGACCGGGTTGTACATGATTCTGATATTGCTATAATCACAAGAAAAAATGATCAAAATGTTGTGCTTATGTCTCAGGCACAGTATGATAACCTGATGGAAAATCTCCATATAAGAGAAAGCAAGGCGAATTATGAGTGGTTAAAAGAATCTATCAAACAGGCTGAAGACGGAAAACTCATAAATTTTGATGTGGAGGATTAGCCATGAATGTATCTTTCACTGAAAATGCCTGGGAGGATTATCTTTACTGGCAGAAGATGGATAAGAAGATTGTTAAGAGAATAAATGAGCTGGTGAAAGACATAAAGAGGAATCCGTTTGAAGGACTTGGAAAGCCGGAACCATTAAAATATGATTTGGCTGGGAAATGGAGCAGAAGAATAACTGATGAACACAGGCTGGTTTATCAGGTGGAAGAAAATAATTTAATTGTGTATACCTGTAGATATCATTATTAGATATTTGCCCCGATTTACAGCAGGAGAGAAGGAGGATTCTTATGTCTATGTCAGAGATAAAACTGATCGCGAGCGATATAGACGGAACTCTGCTGTTAAACGGAGCCCAATCCTGCCGTCCTGAGACCTTCACGCTGATTCACCATTTATGGGAGAAAGGAATTCTTTTCGCCGCCGCCAGCGGCCGTCAGTACCAGAGCCTGAGGCGGCTTTTTGAGCCGGTGAAGGACAAGATTCTGTACCTGTGTGAGAACGGGGCCCTGGCGATTTATGGGGGAAATGTTTTATTTAAGGAGACCTTTCCAAGAGATCTGGCCATGGAGCTTGGCCAAGAGATCCTGTCATATCCCGGCTGTGATCTTCTGGTCTCCGGTGAGAAGGCCAGCTACGCGGTGGAAGGAAATCCGGCGTATATCCGCCGCATCCGCCATCAGCTGGGCAATGAGGTGAAGGTGGTGGAGCGCCTGGAGCAAATAGAGGAACCGGTCATAAAGGTTGCCTTCTACGGAGACGAGGCGGTGACGGCCAGGGCGGGCGCTTATCTGGGAAACCGGTTTGAGGGGCGCTGCTGCGCCGTGGTCTCCGGCAATACCTGGCTGGATTTTATGGTTCCAGGAGTCAGCAAGGGCTCCGCCATGAGACGGGTGAGCTCGCTTTTGAATATACCGGCAGAGAATATGGCGGCTTTCGGAGACCACGAAAATGACCGTCAGATGTTAGAGTATGTGGGGCACCCCTATCTGGTGGACACCTGCAGCCCGTCTATGAGAGATTTGAAAGGCCGGGTCAGGTTTTGCCACACTGTGGAAGAAGAGATGAGGAGGATATTAGATACCGTCTGCTCCCAGGATTCCTCTTCTGGATTTTTGAGGAACCAGATTATTCATTAGAACATTATCTGATAAATACTGAATTACATGGCTTTTTTGGTTCAAAAGTCCGTTGGACAATTTTTCCCTCCTGTGCTAGAATCTATAGAAAGGGCAGCCTGATGGGGCAGCAGCGAAACCGGTGTTACGCAGTCCACTAACTGTTACTGCCGGACGGACGGCGAGTCGCCGTCTGGAGTGTAAAGTTGAGGATCAGTCCGTAATCCGCTCCAAGGTACGGGCCCACTTCGTGAGCCTGGCCGCCTGCGGCGGCCTTCTGTACCCCTGCGCTGCTTACGGTATCAGAATAAAGTGCTGCCGGCTGCCCTTTATGGTAAACCTTCATGTGCCCGGCGGGCGGGTGTACCACTGTGCGTGAAAGTCTAGCAGGAGCGCTTGGCATACCTGAACTTAGATCGCCTAACGGCGATGGAATTTTCAAAGGATTGCGGTTGTGATATGGGAGGGGTGACATGTGGGATTACAGGGGACTGTGGAAATATTGTGATCAGGAGCAGATCAGAGACATGCTGTTATCTTTTCGCCTGCTGGGAGACACAGACTGGCCGGAGGAGAAGATTCTGGCATGTCTTTTCGCGATCAGCAATCACCCGGAAGCTCATTATCACCAGGTCCGGATCCCGAAGAAAAGAAGAGGATACCGGACTCTCGATGTCCCGGACAGTCTTCTTAAAAAGGTTCAGAGAAATATTCTCCACCACGTTCTGGAGGGATTTTCCCCCTCCCCGGCCGCATCGGCCTACAAAAAGGGAGGATCGCCCATAGGCAACGCGGCTGCCCACAGGGGAAAGAGGGTTATCCTGAAAATGGATATCCGGGATTTTTTCGGAAACATCACCTTTCCCATGGTACTCCACCACGCCTTCCCAGGCAGCTATTTTCCCACTTCTGTGGGAACCATGCTCACTTGCCTGTGCTGTTTTCGGGAGCGGCTTCCCCAGGGCAGCCCTGCGTCTCCGGCTGTTTCCAATCTGGTTATGAGGCCTTTTGACGAGCATATGACTGACTGGTGCGGCCAGAGGGAGATTACATATACCCGCTACAGCGACGACCTGACATTTTCCGGTGATTTTGATCCGGCTCCGGTCATGGGGAAGACGGAAGGTTTTCTCAAGGCATACGGCCTGGAGATAAATCGGGAGAAGACCAGAGTATGTACCAATGGCTGTCAGCAGAAGGTGACAGGGATCGTGGTCAATGAGAAGATTCAGCTTCCAAGAGATTACAGGAGGAAGCTGAGGCAGGAGATTCACTACTGCCGGACTTACGGAGTGGAGGCCCATCTGGCAGGAATTGGGTATGGAAAAGAGCGACTGCCAGGGGGAACACAGACAGAAAATCGGACAGCAGCCAGGTGGGGAGAGGAAAATCGGACAGTGGAAGGCCAGGCAGGGAGAGAATCGATTCAGGCGGAGGCCTATCTGGCCTCTCTTCTGGGAAAGGTCAGTTATCTTCTGGCCGTAAACCCGGAAGATCAGTGGTTTCAGCAGGCCAGGGAGTTTCTGCTGGAAGAGCAAAAGAAACGAGAAAACAACTTGCGGTATCATTGCCAGAGGACATGATTATGAAAAAAGCAGCATTGGTTATGGGAATCATTTTTTTGATTTTGACATTTACAGGCGTTGGATATGTTCTGATCAATCATGGACAGGTAAATGCCGGATATGCGGTTATTCCAGGCCTTTGGACCATGATCTGTTTCGGATATTATAGGAAGTAAAAACGACTTCCTATAATCGGATGGACGGCACTAAGAGCTGTGCCTTTTATGGGAATCAAGAGCGTGATTCCCATAAGCTATATTATCGGAAGAAGAAATCGTGAGAGAAACACCCAAGGGTGTACCAATATGCCTTGAAAAACAGGCAAAGAGATGAAAGGAGAAGGATATGAGATACAGAGAGCTTGGAAAGACAGGATTAAAAGTCAGCGAGATCGGTCTGGGGGGAGAGTGGCTGGAGCGGCACAACACAGAGGAGGTAAAGGCTGTGATTGACCGCTGCGCCCAGGCAGGGATCAATATTCTGGACTGCTGGATGTCAGAGCCCAATGTGCGGTCCAACATCGGGGCAGCCATAGAGGGACAGAGGGAGCGGTGGATCATCCAGGGTCACATCGGTTCTACCTGGCAGAACGGCCAGTATGTGAGGACCAGAGATTTAAAGAAGGTGGAAGAGGCCTTTGAAGATCTTCTCGCCAGGATGCGGACAGACTATATGGATCTGGGAATGATTCATTTTGTGGACGAGAAGGCGGAGTTTGCCAGGATCATGGAAGGGGAATTTCTGGAGTATGTGAAGGGTCTCAAGGAGAAAGGAAGAATCCGTCATATCGGCATGAGCACCCACAACCCGGACGTAGCCCGGCTGGCGGCGGAGAGCGGCGTGGTGGAGATGATCCTTTTTTCTGTCAATCCGGCTTTTGACATGCTTCCTGCCAGCGAGGACCTGGACGAGTATTTTAAGGAAGAATACAGCGAGGACATAGGAGGAATCGCCCCGGAGAGAGCCAGGCTGTATCAGATCTGTGAACAGCAGGGAGTGGGCATCACGGTGATGAAAGGCTATGAGGGCGGACGGCTGTTTCGGGCGGAGACATCGCCTTTCGGTGTGGCCCTGACGCCCATCCAGTGTCTTCATTATGCCCTGACCAGACCGGCAGTGGCCAGCGTCATGGTAGGCTGCGACACGCCGGAGCATGTGGATGCGGCGGTGGCCTATGAGACCGCCGGGGAGGATGAGAAGGATTATGCCAGCGTTCTGGCCCGGGCTCCAAGACACGCCTATTCCGGCCAGTGTACCTACTGCGGCCACTGCGCCCCCTGTCCGGCGGGAATCGATATTGCCATGGTCAACAAGCTCTACGATCTGGCCCGGCTTCAGGATACCATTCCCGCCACCCTGCGGGCCCATTATGAAGGGCTGTCAAAGAAGGGGGAGGACTGTGTGAAGTGCAGAGGCTGCGAGAGCCGCTGTCCTTTCGGTGTCTCCGTGACAGAGAGGATGGAGAAGGCGGCAAAACTGTTTGGAATCTAAAACGCGGCCCACGCCACAGCCACGATCAGAGTGGGCAGCATGTTGGCCACCTTGATCTTCTTTCCCCAGATCAGGTTCACTCCCACACAGAAGATCAGCATGGAGCCGGTGAGGGACAGGTTGTCTAAGGCGGCCGGGGTCATGAGGGGCGCGATGACACGGGCCAGGATTGTGACCAGCCCCTGAAATAAAGCTACGGGAACGGCAGAGAAGAGGCAGCCTTTGCCCATGGAGGCGGTCATAACCAGAATGATGATGAAATCCAGCACCGCCTTGGCGGCGAGAATGGAGTAGTCTCCCGATATGCCGTCCTGAATAGAACCCACCACGGCCATGGCGCCGATACAGACCGTGAGGGAGGCGGTGACAAAGCCCTCCACAAACTTCGCATCGCCGCTGTTCCCGGTCCTGGCTTTCAGCCAGTTTCCGAAAGACTCCAGGTGATGTTCGATGTTGAGAAATTCTCCCAGCAGAGAGCCGGCGGTAAAACTGCCGATCACCATCATGGTTCCTCTGCTGCTTAAAACTCCGTCGGTGATCGTCATCATCTTTTCTATGGTTCCGGCGATTCCGATGAAGATGACGCAGAGTCCGCAGGCCGAAGTCAGGGTGTCCTGATACCGGGCAGTCATAAATTTTCCAAACACCAGTCCCGCCAGCCCTCCGGCCAGGATGCCCCCGGTGTTGATGAGAGTTCCAAGTCCTGTCATCATATGTCCTCGTTTCGTGAAAGTATGTGATAAAATCCATGGACGATTATAGCACTTCGAGGGCTGATTTAAAAGTCCTATTTTTTCTGTGTGATACTGACAGAACCAATGTTATTTAGTTTGGCGTATTCGCGGGCCCTGCCGGATACCAGAAAGAGCGTGGGAAAGAGAAAGTGAGAGAAAGAGACGGATCCCTGAGATGAAACAGCCTCCTGTCAGGAAAACGGGCGAAAATGGAAGGGAAAGCTGGTGGATTTTTATTTCCCATGGCATTATAATCTTTATTGTGCCAGGACAGACCGGTCCGGCTCTTTGAAATGGAAAACCCGTTCACAGACAGAAAAGAGGAACCATCTATGACATTAGGAAACCGTTTATTCCACGCCCGAAAGAAAAGCGGCCTTTCCCAGGAGGAAGTGGCCGGGAAACTGGGGGTCAGCAGACAGACTATCTCCAAATGGGAGACCGATGAGACTCTTCCCGATATCCGTCAGTCAAAGAAAATGTCTCTGCTCTACCAGGTATCCTTAGACGAGCTGATCGAATTTGATCCGGACATCAGGGAGATCCAGCAGATCATCGACAGGACCAGTGAGGAGACCGAAGAAAAGATTGACTGGACCAAGGCCTGGGGGAGAAAATACCCGATTCTGCTGACTTATCAGCAGGAGGTCAATGTTCCAAACTATGCCGCCAGGTTAAATCAAATGCTGAAGGAGTTAAAGGAGGAGTACGGGTACAGCGAATTAGATACCTTTCTGGTGCTGAAAGATATTCTGGCGAAAGTGTGGAAAGATTCGAGGTAAAAAGTTATCATGGAAATCCGACAACTGAAATATTTCATCGCCGCGGCAAAACACTTAAACTTCACTAAAGCCGCCAAAGAGTGCAGCATTGTCCAGACCGCCATGACCCAGCAGGTGGCCAATCTGGAAGGTGAATTAAAAGTAAAACTTTTCGAGAGAACCCACCGAAACCTTTCTCTGACCCCTGCCGGAGAAAGGTTTCTTAAAAGCGCGAAAAAGATCGTAAACCAGGCAAAGATTTCCGCCGGGGACATGGAGGACTTTAAGGAAGGTTACGACCATGTGATCCGCATAGGTTATCACGGGGAGATGTTCAAGAAGGATCTGACAGAGATCTTAAAAGAGTTTCGAAAAGCCAATCCCAAAACAAAAGTCTATCTGTCCCAGGAGCCTCAGGATGAGCTGATGGAAAGCCTGGAATACGGGGAACTGGATCTGGTCTTCACCATATACGGAAGCTATTTTAATTCCCTGGACTGGCTGGAGGCGGAGATCCTGGACGAGAGCAGGGTAAAGCTGGTGGTGTCCCGGGATCACCCTCTGCTGAAAAAAGAAAAAGTGACCAAGGCGGATCTCCAGTCGGAGCGGTTCATTGACTTCGAAGAGAGGAACAGGGAAGAGCGGGAGATCCTCTGGCTCCAGGAAGGGCTGGTCTTTCCCCACTACTGCCTGGTCACGGACCATACCAGCGGAGAGATCCTGGTGGAAAGCGGGTACGGGGTTGCCTTCTGGGTGGATCATCTGTGCGACCCTGTGAGGTACCCCAATCTGAGATTTATTGATATAGAGGACAACAGGGATACGGCCAAGACCTGCGTGGCCTACCGGCGGGAAGACTTGAGCCCTCAGTGCAGGCTGCTTTTGGAGCAGATCAGAGACTATGAACATGCCAGGGCAAACACACCGGGCATGTCCTGATCACCTGAAAAGCCCATGGCCCATATCCCGGATCTATCAGAAAAAGTGATAACAGCCTCACATTTGCTCAGTGTGAAAATATGCCGGTCAGTGATACAATAGAGCTATCATAAAACAGGGCATAAGCCCGGAGAGGAGAGGTTTATGAAAAAGCTCATAAGCAGCTGTGTGGCCGTATCTCTGGCAGCAGGACTGGCAGCCTGCGGTCAGCCCCAGGCATCCCAGGATACCCCTCAGTCTCAGCAAGAGACCACGACAGAGGCCCAGACCACAGAAAAGCAGGAGACAGGGACCGCGCAGGAGGACCAGGGGATCTACACCCCGGGCACTTACACCTCCACGGCCAAAGGATTCGGCGGCGACATCACCGTGTCCATGACTTTTGATTCCGAGAAGATTCTTGAAGTCAATGTAACCGGGGATCAGGAGACGGCGGGCATCGGCAGCAACGCGGTGGCAGATCTTCCGGATCTGATCATGGAGGCGCAGAACACGGAGGTGGAAGCCGTGTCCGGAGCTACCATATCCAGCAAGGCTATTTTGCTGGCAGCAGAGGACTGTATCCTTCAGGCAAAAGGGGAAGAGAAGATCACGGCAGCGGTGAAGATGAAGCCGGGAACCTACACCGCCTATTCCGAGAGCTTTCAGCCGGGAGACGGTCTCAATGTATCGGTTACGGTCAGTGAGACAGAGATTGTCAGTATCGAGGTGGACCAGGAAAATACTTCCGATACTCCTCCGGTTCTCCAGTCAGCCATCGACCGTCTGATCCCCAGGATGCTGGAATACCAGTCCGTCTCCATCGACGCCGTCACAGGAGCCACGGCCAGCAGCAATGCCATTAAAAACGCCACGGAACAGGCGGTGACAGAGGCTCTGGCAGCAGGGGGAAGCGAGGAAGCCGCCATTGAGAATTTCTATGTATCCATGCCAAAGACAGAGAAAGAAGAGACTCTGGAGACCGATATCCTGGTTATCGGCATGGGCGGTTCCGGCACAGCGTCGGCACTGAGAGCGGCAGAGTCCGGAGCCAGGGTCCTGGCTATCGACAAGGCAGGCAAATACGGCGGGACCACCTGTCTCACCACGGAAGGTCTGTTTGTCAACCCTGAGCGTTTCCAGGAAGAACACAACAACGGACAGGATTATACGGATCCTGACGTGCTTTACAACGACTGGGTGGCCTACGGAGAGGGAGACAGTAAACCTGAGATCATCCACCGGATGGTCTATGAGTCAGGTCAGGTTCTTGACTGGCTCTGCTATGACCACGGATACAAGGTTTCCGAGCCCATGACCGGATTCACGCCCACAGACATTTATGTGACCAAATACCAGTGGCTTCCCAACGAGATCATGTACAACAAGGACGTGCTGGGAGAATATTTTGACAGCCTCTGGTCTGATTTTGAGAAACTGGGCGGAACCTATCTGCTGGAGACAGAAGGATATGCCCTGATCTATGACGAGGCTGCCAACAAGGTTACAGGAGCCAGGGCCAGAAACCTGGCAGACGGGACCGAATATGTAATTAATGCCAAAGCGGTCATCGACGCCACCGGCGGCTATGCGGGAAACAGTCAGATGGAACTGGAGCTGCTTCACAATGAGTATTATCCCTTAAACGGAGTGTGGAAACTGTTCGGCTCCCACCAGAACGACGGAAAGATGATGCAGGCCGCCATGGACATCGGAGCGGGACTCTACAACGAGAGCATCCCGCCGGAGGTACATAACTCGGGAACCGAGAAATGGATCACCACGGCGTTTGAGAAGAATTACATCGAAGGCCAGGTAGGTGTTGAGACAGGACGTCCGGCTTTCTGGTCAGCAGGGGATCTTCCGGCCAACATGGGCTGGAGCGCGGATTCCCTGGCCGTGGGAGCAGACGGAAAGCGCTTTACCTCTGAGACAGAGGTCTCCTTCCTTGGCCCCTGGGCTTCCGGAACCAACTATTACAGTATCTACAGCTCCACACAGATCGACCGCCTGGCATCAGAGGGATTTGACACGGACAGAAACGGCCCGTCCTCCAATTTCCTGGGCTCAGGCAGCCAGATCCCCATGAACACTCCCGTTGAAAACGCCTACGAGGTGCTGGAAGCGGCAGAAAAAGAGGGAATCGTGGTCAAGGCGGACACGATCGAGGAACTGGCCGGGAAGCTGAACATGGACCCCGCCGTACTCAAAGAGACCGTGGACAATTATAACCATTACTGTGAGACAGGAGTGGACGAGGAGTTCGGAAAAGACAAGTCTCTCCTGGATCCCATCGGCGACGGGCCTTACTACGGAGTGATCATGGCTTCCTACTGCTACGGAACCACAGGAGGCCTGGATATCAACGAGCGTTTTGAGGTTCTTAAAGAAGACGGTGAGACTCCCATCGAAGGACTGTACGCGGTGGGAACCGAGAGCATCGGCGTGCTGTTTACAGAGAAGAAAGCCTATGTAACCTACGGCGGCGCCAACAACGGATGGGGCTGGACCTCCGGCTTCCTCTGCGGCGAAGAGGCGGCGGCGAAACTTGGATTTGAGCAGTAAACCTCCATGCGGCCTTTAATCTTGAACCAGTCACCCAGCTCAGGGTGATGGCTCAAGGTCCTTGGCGTCCACCCCATCGCTGCCAGTCAACACTTTAAGATACCCCGCCTACCCCGGCGGGGTATTGTTGATGCGCAGGCCCCCGAAAGGAGTATTACCGCCTATCGGCGGTACGGGGGCCATGCGGCGAGTAGGGGAAAAGTCTCCCCTGCTCGATTGTACACGGGGTGGAAAGGAATATGGCCGCCAGGGCGACCCCGCCCCGGCACGGCGAGCAGGTGGAAAGGCGTCCCCTGCTGGATTTATTAAAACAAAATCCCGACAAAATCCCAGAAAAAGGCCAGGACTTTTCCCGGAAAATCTGTTACAATATAAGATACGATGTCACCTGAGTCCGGATGGTTCAGGCTCACGGAGGGCACCAACATCCTACTAGGAAACCAAGGGAGGGATCGAGATGGGGACTTATGTCATGAGCGACATTCACGGGTGTTATGATGAGTTTCTGGCTATGCTTGAAAAGATCGGATTTTCCCAATCAGACCAGTTAATTCTGGCAGGCGATTATATTGACAGGGGAACCAAGAGCCTTGAGATGCTCAGATGGATGGAGACCTGTCCCTCCAACGTCCAGTTGGTCAGGGGGAACCATGATGAGGAGTTTGCCGCCAACATAGATCTGATGATGAATGTGGACAAAGAATACGGGCTGGAGTCAAATCTGGATGCCAATGAAGATGGGGTGGCGCTGTATCAGACCTTACAATATCTTCTGAAAGCCAAAAAACTGCCGGTGTGGTTTTTTGATTACTATGGAACCATGAAGAGCCTTCTGGAAGATTTCAATATAACCCTTAAGGATCTGCTCAAGTGGAGAGATCTTATCCGAAAGATGCCTTACTATTATGAGAAAGAGACAGGCGGACGGACTTGCGTGGTGGTTCACGGCGGATATGTGGAGAATCTGGAGGAAACAGGCCTTACGGACACAAACCTGGAGGAGTTCTATCTCAACGCCCGAAGCGAAGGGTATCTGCTGGGAGGCAAGCGCCACGGGATGGTGATAGCTGGCCACACCCCCACCATCGTGGAAGGAGAGTTTACCTACAACAAAGGGAAGGTGTTCCGGTATTATGATGAGAAAAAAGACTGTATTTTTTATGATATAGATTGCGGATGCGTATCCCGCCAGCTGAATCCCGACGGAAGGCTTGCCTGTATACGGCTGGAGGATGAGAAGATTTTTTATATTTAGATTCCCGTCTTTTTACGCGCGGGTCCTGAAGAGAATATTACCGTCTGGGGGCGGCGAAGTCAGGAGGGGAGAAAAAGCTCCCCTCCTTCATTTATAGTAATCAAAATCTGTAGCCCAGGTTACACCTGTCAAACGCGCTTCTGGAATTTCTTTGCCAATCCATTTACAATTGAATCACATAATAGACAAGGAGGATCATGTAAATGGTAGTACCTCAGTTTGAGTATCTGGCCCCCACGACCATAGGAGAAGCCTGTAACCTGCTTCTGGAACTGGGAGAAGGCGCGAAGGTCATGGCAGGAGCCACGGATCTGATTCCGCCTATGAAAGACAAGGTGATCACCCCCGAGTATCTTATCGACTTAAAGAAGATCCCGGGCCTTGATTACCTGGAGTATGATGAGGAAGAGGGGTTGAAGATCGGCGCGCTCACCACCCTTCGGACATTGGAGACTTCTCCCCTTGTAAAGGAGAAAAATCCGGCCATCGCCCACGGAGCGAAAGTGGTGGCCTCCACCCAGATCCGCATGAAAGGGACCATGGCGGGAAACATTTGCAATGCTTCCCCATCCTGTGACAGCGCTCCAAACTTGTTGGCTCAGGGCGCGAAGATCCTGGTGCAGGGCCCCAACAAGGACCGCTATATCCACATCGAAGATTTCTTCCTGGGAGTGAAGAAGACCAGCCTGGAGCCAGGAGAGATCGTAACCGGAATCGTGATTCCGCCTTTGAAAGACCATGAGGCGGCAGCCTATATGAAACACGCGGTGAGAAAGGCCATGGATCTGGCCATCATCGGCGTGGCGGTAAAGCTCCGGGTAGAGAACGGAATCTGTAAGGATGCCAGGATCGCCCTGGGCGCTGTGGCCCCAACCCCCATCCGGGCTTCCAAGGCAGAGGAAGCTCTCATTGGCAAGGAACTCACCGACGAAGTGATCGTAAAAGCCTCAGAGGAAGCCATGAATTCCTGCGATCCCATTTCCGATATCCGCGCGTCCAAGGAGTACCGGAAGGATATGGTACGGGTGTTTACAAAGAGGGCCATCCGCCAGGCCATGGAACAGTTGGCATAGAGAAAACATGCCGCCTTTGGCGGCGGACTTTCAAAGCAATAATAGGAGGCTAAGAGAATGGTACATAAACATACAATCAGTTTGACGGTCAACGGCGATCAGGTCGACGGGATCGTGAAAGACAATCTGACCCTGTTGGATTTTCTGAGAGACCAGTTGTTTTTGACCGGGACAAAGAAGGGATGCGAGGAAGGGGAGTGCGGCGCTTGTACGGTACTCCTGGACGGCAATCCGGTAAACTCCTGCTGTACTCTGGCGGTGGAGTGTGACGGCCATGACATTGTGACAGTGGAAGGCATCGCGAAAGACGGCCAGCTCCATCCTGTTCAGAAACAATTTATAGAAAAATGGGCCTTACAGTGCGGGTACTGCACCCCGGGCATGATCATGTCCGCCAAGGCTCTGCTGGACCGGAACCCTCATCCCACGGAGATGGAGATCAGGGAAGCCATTGAAGGAAATTTGTGCCGCTGTACCGGATACGCCAAGATCGTGGAGGCCATCCAGGCAGCCGCTGCCGAGATGAACTGGGAGGAGGCAAGCCATGCATAAAGATTGTGACAAGACTTATTTTAAAAAACCGGAATTTTACCGCCTGACAGGGGAGAACAACTATGTGCGTATTGACGCTGAGGACAAGGTTACAGGTCATGGCCAGTATGTAGGCGACATCATGTTTCCGGACATGCTCACAGGAAAGATGGTCAGAAGCCCCTACGCCAGAGCCAGGATTCTGTCCATTGACACCAGTGAGGCCGAGAAGGTGCCTGGTGTAAAATGCATCTTGACTCCAAAGGATTTTCAGTGGGCGGCAAAGGTTGGAAACGGAGAGTTCGCCGCGGAGTTCGCGGACAAGGAGGTCTTGTGTAGAGAAATAGTCCGCCAGGTAGGAGACGAAGTGGCGGCGGTCGCCGCTGTAGACGAGGAGACCGCTCAGATCGCGGCGGACCTGATCAAGGTGGAATATGAAGTCCTGCCGGGGGTTTTTGATCCCTTTGACGCCATGGAAGAGGGGGCTCCTGAGGTAAACTGGGAGGGCAAGGGCCTTCACAACATCGGCATGCAGTCCGTGATGAAGGCGGGAACAGATATTGATGAGGAGTTTGGCAAGGCTGCCTACACCCAGCACAGGGAGTACGGCACCCACCGTATGGTTCACGCCGCCATGGAGCCTCACGGAGCCGTGGCAACCTACCGCAACGGTACTTACACGGTGTGGATGTCCACTCAGATGGCTTATGTGGACCAGTTCTGGTATGCCAGATGCTTAGGGGTTCCGGAAAACAGGGTACGGATCATTAAGCCTTTAGTAGGCGGCGGATTCGGCGGCAAGCTGGATTCCTATTCCTTCGGCCTGTGCGCGGCGAAGATGGCGGAGATGACCGGACGTCCGGTGCGGATGATCCTCTCCAGAGAGGAAGTGTTCCAGACCACCCGTCACCGTCACCCCATCTACATGAAGATCGACACCGCCTTTGGAGCGGACGGAAAGCTTTTGGCAAAAAAATGCTACCATGTGTTGGACGGAGGTCCTTACGGCGGTTCGGGAGTGGCATCCTGCGCCCAGGCCACCTTGTGGGCCAATTTCCCCTACAAGATGAACTCCGTGGATTTCCTGGCAAGACGTATCTACACCAACAACCCGTCCGCGGGAGCCATGAGAGGTTACACCGCGTGCCAGGTACATTTTGCCCATGATCTGAACATGCAGTACGCGGCGGACCAGATGGGCATGGACCCTGTTGAGTTCCGCAAGATCAGCGCGGCGGACCCAGGCTATGTGGCCCCTGCGGGATTGACCATCACCAGCTGCGCCTACAAGGAGACCTTGGACACAGCGGCCAGGGAGATTGGCTGGTACGAGAAAAAGGGCAAGATGAAGAAAGGCGAGGGCATCGGTTTCGCGGGAACCGGATTTGTGTCGGGAACCGGATTCGCGGTGCTGGAAGCTCCCAACCAGAGTTCCGCCTGTGTCACCGTGCGCCTGAACAAGAGAGGGATGGCCTCCTTGTATATCGGTTCCCACGATATCGGCCAGGGCTCGGACACGGTGATGACAGCCATTGTGGCGGAAGAGCTGGGTCTTCCCATGGATATGGTGAAAACCTTTATGTCCGATACCTTCCTGACCCCGTGGGATTCCGGTTCCTATGGAAGCCGTGTAACCTTCCTGGCAGGAAACGCTGCCCGCCGGGCCGCGGTGGATGCCAAGAGACAGTTGTTTGAGGTGATCGGGCCCATGTGGGGCGTGATGCCAGAGACTTTGGAATGTCTGGATGGAAAGGTGATCAGCAAAGAGAAAGCGGAGCTCCAGATGCCCATAGGCGACGCCATGTTCCGGTACATGACGGTCAAGGGAGGCGATGAGCTGGTAGGCGTAGGTTCCTACTATCACAGAACCGACAATTCCCAGTACAACGGAGTCAACACTACCAACTACGCTCCCGCCTACAGCTTCTCCACCGGAGCCGCCCATCTGACCGTGGATGAGGAGACAGGCGTGCTGGATATCGATGAGTTTGTATTTGCCCACGACTGCGGCAGGGCCTTAAACCGCCGGGCCGTGGAGGGACAGCTGGAAGGCTCCATCGGCATGGGCCTGGGCTATGCGGTATATGAACACAACATCACAAAAGAGGGAAAGGTTCTCAATCCCAACTTCCGGGATTATCGCCTGCCCACGGCTCTGGACATGCCCAAGATGCGTACCTTCTATGACTTTACCCCGGACCAGGAAGGCCCCCTGGGAGCAAAAGAAGCAGGAGAAGGCTCCGCCGCTCCGGTGGCTCCGGCTATCGCCAACGCGGTGAATATGGCCACGGGAATCTATTTTACAGAACTTCCCCTGGACCCGGAACACATCTGGAGAGCCCTTCACGGGATGAAAGATGACAGAAACAGCAAATAAGAATTGGTGAGTGGAGGCGATGCTGGTGTTGGGCCCGAGAGAAACGGTCTCCGTTCCAGGCTCAGATACGCCAAGCATTCCGATGAGCCCTTAAAGCGGAAAACAGGAGGGGTTAAGCCCTCCTGTTTTCCTGGTCTCATCTCCATAGCGTAAATTCGCCTGGCCCGGAGACCGTTTCTCTCGGGCAAAATCAGAATTCGCCGGCCCCAATATAGCTGGCTAATGGTTATTCCGGACTGGTTA
>CATKXR010000015.1 GCA_949840805.1 uncultured Lachnospiraceae bacterium
GGATATTATTTAATGATTTGAAATATTATCATATGGAGAGGATAACTTGATACATAAAGAGAATTTAGTAAGTATAATTGTACCAATATACAATGTTGAAAAATATGTAGAAAAATGCATTTTGAGTATTATAAATCAAACTTATAATAATTTACAAATAATTTTGGTGGATGACGGCTCCACAGATGCATCAGGAGAAATATGTGATTTTTATGCAGAAAAAGATCAACGGATTAAAGTGATCCATCAAAAAAATGCCGGGCTGGTTTGTGCAAGAAAGAGGGGGTTAAAAGAGGCAAAAGGTCAATATATTGGATTTGTCGATGGGGATGATTATATTGACAAAATAATGTATGAAGAAATGTTGGATGCTATTTTAGAATCCAAGGCCGATTTTGTCCATACAGGTTATTTTGTAGAAAAAGGCGCCATTATAAAAACAAGTCTGGATTATGAAAGTAAAGTCTATGACATTAGAGATAGCAGGAAACAATTCCTGTATGATTTTATTATTGATATAAGCCAGGATAGCCGTATGGGTTTTAGCATATGGTCAAAATTATTTAAAAGAGATTTAATCATAAAATGTTATCAAAAGATACCGGATAATCAGTCTTATGGAGAAGATGTGCTGGCACTATATAGGTGTATTTTGGAAAGTGATGTGATTTATTTAAAGAGAAAATCATATTACCATTATGTATATAGAAATGACTCTATGACTAACAGCAATTGGATAAATATTCAAATTAACTTGATATCACTATATAAAAGTATTCAAGATTTATTAAAAGAATATGATTTAAATAGTATATTGGAGAGGCCGATAGAAAAATGGATTTTAACACAAATAATTGGAAATATTAATTCAGCTAAAATAGCTAATTTCTATATTCAGCGTTTTTTTTATCCTGATATTTTATCATTACGGGGGAAGAAGATCGTTTTATATGGGGCAGGGGCTGTTGGACAAGATTACTATTTTCAGCTTTCTAATTACCAGGATATTCAAATTGTAGCCTGGGGTGATAAAAATGCTGGTTACTGTAGTAGTGAGTATATGGAGATAGTCGATTTGGAGCGGTTAAAAGAATTCGATTATGATTTTTTAATTATAGCAGTAAAAAACAGTAATATAGCAAAGCAAATAAGAAAGGAATTGATACAGAATAGTGTGCGGGAAGACAAGATAAAATGGCTAAAACCTATATTTTAACTTGAACTATGGTAAGAGAATAGGAAGGTCACATATGGTCAGTTTCGATATTTTTGACACCCTGATAACAAGAAGAACCATCTCCCCCCATGGAATTTTTCTCCTGGTCCAGGAAAAGCTTTTACGCCAATGGAAGGATACAAAATACTGCCATTTTTCCCGTAACTTTTGCACATTGAGAATTAACGCAGAAAAAGATGCCCGGATATCGGCAGCAAACCAAGGCAGGGAGGAGGTAACTATAGATGAAATCTATGACCTCCTGGCATATAGAAACAACCTGCCAAAGGAATTGGTTAATGGTATAAAGGAGTGCGAAATTCAGTCAGAGATAGAATATTCCTATCCCCTGGTATCTCATTTAAAACTTTTAGAACAGCATCTTTCAGAAGGAGAGCATGTTGTGCTGATTTCCGATATGTATTTGAGTGAACGGATTATACGGGAAATGCTAATCAGAATCAGCTCTGTTTTTTGTGATATGCCAATCTATGTTTCCTGTGAAACAGGAAAAACAAAGCAGAGTGGAAGCTTGTTTTTTGAAGTGGCGAAAAGGGAGAATGCAAGCTTCGGAAACTGGCTCCATTATGGTGATAACAGGAAATCTGATTATCTTGTCCCCAAAATGCTGGGGATAGATGCCAGATATCTTTCTCAAGAGGAGCTAAAACCATGGGAAAAGGAGCTGAATAAAAGAATTTTGTTGGAAAATTCAGTGAATCCTCTGGCTTTGCAGTTGTATTTAGGGGCGGCAAGGAACCTAAGGGCAGAGAATAAGTGGAGTCAGGCCGGACAGATTGGAGCTTCTTTAGGCGGCATGATTTTATATCCTTATGTGTGGTGGCTGATTCATAAAAGTATGGATATGGGAATCCGGCGTCTGTATTTTATTGCAAGAGACGGATATGTGTTAAAAAGGATTGGGGATGCAATTATCCGAAACCAGAAATTGGATCTTATTACTGTCTATGTTTATGGTTCCAGGAATGTATGGAGGAATATTGGAAGATCAAAGAAAGAGGAGAGTCTGGTAAAGGAGTATTTATCCCAGGAAGTAGATTTTTCGGATTCGGATTTTGCTTTTGTCGATTTACACGGAAGCGGGGTGACTATGAGATGTCTGTCAGATCTTATTTTGAAGGATTTCCAGGTGGAAACTAAAGTGTTTTATTTTGATTTGTTGGGGGAGAGGCCAAAGGAGCCTACGGTCTTTTTACCGTTTTGCTCGGAGCATTCAGGTATCTCAGAGCTTTTTTGTCGTGCTCCTCATGGGACTACTGTAGGGTATGAGCAGAAAGAAGGAAAAATAGTTCCAAGTCTTCAGCCAACAGACAGGGAATACTGGACAAGTACAGGGCTTGCTGATTATTTCAAGGGAATTGAGATGTTTGCAGAGCATATGTCAGAATTTTTTGTGGATTTCGGAGCAGATGATGTGGGATTGGTTGAGACAGCTCTTGAATATTGCAAAAAAGAACCATGCAAGGAGGTGTTGGAGTTTTTGGGGAGTGTCCCCCATTGTGACGGGATCGAAAAGGAAGATACTAAATATGCACCAGTACTGTCGTCTCTAGATGTTTTTAATTTATTTATGTGGAGAACGGTTGAAGATGATGCTCAATATTATTCCGGGATAAATTTAAATCTCTCTTTGTTTCGAAGCAGCCCTAAATGTAAGAGGGAAAAGCTTTTTTGGGAGAGGCATTACAACCGTTTTCTTGGGAGGTGCATTCATAAATGGAAAAACATGCGCAGAATGCATATAAGAGGAGAAAAAGTAAAAGTTATTTTATATGCTGCCGGGAAATGGGGAAAAAGGCTGTATGAACATTTGCAGACGACACCGGGGGTTTCTGTTGCGGCATGGGTGGATATGGATTATGAACGGTATCAAAAGCTGGGTTATCCGGTTGTTTCTTTGCAGGAGATAACGGCGTTGGATTATCATTATATTGTGGTTGCGATAGAGAACCATAACAGCAGTATGCAGGTTCAAAGCCTTTTGGAGCAACTGGGATTTCCAGGGGAAAAAATCATAGATTACCAGGGATTTTTACAAAAATATGGAAGCTGAGGGCGAGTTTGTGAGGATTTTTTTCGGTGCGGGAAGAATCGGCAGGAGATTGCTGGTATTTAGCCGGGAGTGTGGATTAGGAGTGGATTATTTTGTTGATAATAACCCGGAATTGTGGGGAAAAGAAATTGAAGGGATACCGGTTGTCTCAATTAGTGAACTGAAAAAAATATCCAAGGATGCAGAGATTCTGGTTGCCTGTAAGGAGGAGCAGGGGGTTGTCTGCCAGCTTTTGGATATGGGGTTTAAAAGCGGACAAATAAAAAGATGTAATTCTATGATACGCATGTTGGGATATCTTTTTAAGCAACCGGAATGGAAGCTGCCGTTAAGGCTGCGGGATCCTTTGCCGGAGCGCTCTGGAAGGAAAGTTATTTTCGATTTATCTAACGGACTGGTTCTGGGGGGAGTAGAAGCCTGGAGCATCCAGACTGCCAAGTATCTGGAACAGTTGCAGTATGAAACCTGCCTTATGACAAACAACGCCATGATAAGAAACTATCAGGAAGAAAATGAGAACAAGACGGTTATTGTGTATTCCAGAGATATGTCAGAATGGAAAAAACTGGATTACCTTATATCGTTTATGACTGCGGGAAAATATAATAACCTTATCTGCAATTTTATAAACCCTTTATTTACCGCGGCTTGCCTGGCGAAAAAATTATACCCGGATTCCGTGCGCCTGATTGCTGTGATCCATAATGATGAAGACATATATTACCAGGCTTACGGCGAAATGCAGCTTTTGATAGATCAATGCCTGGTTATCAGCAAGAGGATAATGAAAAAACTAGCAGATACCGGATTTCCCAAGGAAAAAATCCGGTATCTTCCGTGGGAGATACCCTGTGAGAAGCCATTTGCCCATACCTATACCCTGAAAGGGGGATGTATCCACATCGGCTATGCCGGGCGCATCGTAACAGTACAGAAAAGGCTGGACTACCTGATCCAGATAGCAGAACAATTAAAAGAGCAGGGGATCAGTTTCTTGCTGGAGATTGCCGGAAGCGGAACGTATGAAGAAGAATTAAAACAAGAGATTGAAAAGAGGAACCTGGCCTTTGCTGTCCGGTTTTCAGGCCAGATAGGCCGCGGCCAGATCATGGATTTCTGGAAAAGGCAGGATATCATGATAAGCTGTTCGGATTATGAAGGACACAGCATTTCCCAGGGCGAAGCCATGGCTGCCGGGGCTGTACCAATCATCACCGATGTATCCGGGGCAAGGGATGATGTTACGGATGGGGAAAACGGTTTTGTGGTGGAAGTAGGCGCCATAGGCCAAATTGTAAAGAAAATATGTTTCTTATATCATCACAGGGAGCTGCTCCCGGTTATGGGAGAAAAAGCGTACCAGACGATTAAAGAGAAAAATAACGGGGCGGAGTTGGAAAAGCTCTGGAAAGAGGTCCTGCTTGGATAGAGGTGGATATCTGTGAAAGTTATTATTTATGCTCTGGGAAGGGTATTTGGGCAATATAAGGAAAAAGTTGACTGGAGCCAGGTCGTTGCCCTTGCAGATAAAAATAAGAAATCATTTTCGGCTCCCTGTTTCGTGCCTGTTATCACGCCGGACCAGATCCATGATTTGGAATACGATTTTGTTGCTGTTTTTTCCAATGGATTTTTTGAGGAAATCAAAATGGAGCTGGCGGGGGAGTATTTTGTCCCACGGGATAAGATCTTGTCCTGGAAAGCGTTGATTGCCGGGGAAGAGCCATCGTCTGCGGCGACATTGCAGTTTTGCCGGGTTTTCCTGAAAGAAAAAGGATGCAGAAGGGTCTTGAACCTGGGGATGTGGTTCCTGGCAAAGCATTGCCTGGCCAAGGAGGAATTGTTTTTGGAAACAGGGTATCCGGAAAACGGTGTGGTTTTTGATTGCGTGCAGAGTGAGGAAACCATTGATAATGAAAATTTATATGACCATATTTATGCTAAATACGGGGAATGTACCGGGAAATATGACGCTATTCTTTTGGGGGAGGGCTTGAAGGCTTCGGATGAAGAATGGCAGAGGATAAAGGGGCAGGGCAGGTATTTGTTATTACATACCCGGTATCTGAAAAATGGGATATCTGTGGAGAAGGAGACGCGGGAAAAGCTTCAGCGGTACGGAAAAGTGGCCGGTATCTCGAACCTGGATGGATATTTCTGGATTGTGGATACAGAGAGGGGGAAAAAGCCTGGAAATATAGCGGTTTACGTAGTTACCCACAAGGATTATAATCTGCGGCCGGATGGGTTCTATATACCGCTGTGTGTGGGAGGGTATCAGAAAGAAGGCTATCTGTCGGAGAATACGGGTGATAATATTGCCTGTTTAAATCCCAAAATTAATGAGTGTACCGCATTATATTGGATATGGAAAAATACCAGTACGGAATATGTGGGGCTGAACCATTACCGCAGATATTTTTACAAAAATGAAATAAAGAGTATGGATAATTATCTGGATGGGGAAGACGCGGCAGAAATTCTGGAGGAATATGATATTATTTTGCCAACAACCTATCCTTTGGGGACAGTGACGGTCCTGGAACAGATTAAGGCGTCTGTGAATCCGGAGTTATGTGAAAAGGCTTATCTTCTGGTCAGGGGAAAGATTGAAAAAAGGCAGCCGGATTACCTGCGTGCATTTGACAGCGTAATGGAAGGATATAACGCCTTTTTATGTAATATGTTTGTGGCAAGACGTGAGATCCTGGATCGATACTGTGAATGGCTTTTTTCTTTTTTAACCGAAGCGGCGGAAGAAATGGACGTGTCTGGCTATGACCCGTACAGCCAGCGGGTGGTTGGCTTTTTTGCAGAGAGGATGTGGACGGTGTGGCTTAGGAAAAACCGGCTGAGAATAAAAGAACTGCCGTATGTTGTTGTGAAATAGGAGATTTACGATGGCGGATTATAAAATTCCTGTAATAGGCGCCATATCAGAATTGAAAGAATTATTGGGTTCTGTGAAGAAGGTAAGGCTGTATGGCGCGGGGTATTATTTGAATGTTTTTTTGCAGGAGCTGGAGCACCTGGACAAAAGTTATTTAGAAAAGATTGCCTGTATCATCGTGAGGGATACAAAAGGAAATTCTCCGGAGGTGAAAAACATCCCAATCGTGGCTTTCCGGGACGCCGGCTTAAAGGCCGGGGAGTATGTGCTGCTGACATTGGGGAACCGTTTTGTGGATGAGGTATATGGCCTTTTGAAGGATACCGGGGCCTGTATTGTCCGGCTTAATTTTGATATGTTCCAGGAAATCCCATACAGGGATGTGGAAAAAAGCATCCGTCCCTTTTTAGAAGCGTTTCCCGAAAAGCTGACAGGCCTTAACGAGCCGGTCTTTGGGAGCCATGCAAAGCTGGCGTGGACCTGTTGGTGGCAGGGGGAAGAACAGGCGCCGGGGCTTGTGAAGGCCTGCTGGAAAAGCCAGAGGAAGCATTTGCCTCCGGGCGTGAGGCATATCATTATAACAAAAGACAATTATAAAGATTATATTGCCTTGCCGGCTTACATTATGGAGAAGGTGGAAAAAGGGACTATTTCTTTGGCGACATTATCGGATATCATCCGGGCCGCGCTGCTCTATAAATATGGAGGATTCTGGATGGATTCCACTTTATTTGTAGTAAAGCCTCTTGACAGAGACATATTGGATTTTCCGGTCTACACACGGAACCTTCCGGAAACGCAGTATTGTACAAATGTGATGTGGGCAGATTGGTTTTTCTATGCGAAGCCGGGCAATAAGCTGTTCCGGTTTTTGATGGAAGGATTTTTTTACTATTTTACTGTCCACGATAAAATACAGTATTATTTTACGGTTGATTATATAATCGCGATAGCTTGTAACCGGTTCCCGGATATAGAGGGACAACTGAGGGGGATTCCATACAACAATGAGAAGGCGATGGAATTGGGGAAGCATTTGGCAGAGCCATTTGAAGAGACCATCTTTAAAAAATATATACAGGGGACATCCATCCAAAAGCTGACCTATAAAGTGAACTGCAAAAAACAAGAAAATACTATCTATCAGTATATACTGGATTGTGAGTAACAGGAGAATTTTATGGAGAAGAATAAACCGGTAATCATTTATGGCGCAGGGTTTCGGGGAGGGCGGAATTTTCTGGCGTTAGCCGAAGAAAATGTGCATGTCCAGGCTTTTTGCGACCGGGACGGGGATCAGATCCCTCTCTATTTCGGGTGCGAGGTTTTAAATTGCAAGGAAGCGGTAAAGAATTATTCTGGTTTGCCATTTATCGTATCCATTGATGAAGAAAGCGCGCGGGAGCAGGTGGCGGGTTATCTGAGGGAACAGGGAATAGAAACCTATACATGTTTTGAGGAATTTTTTCAGGGGTTAAATGACGCGGAGGCGGTGACAAGGCGCTGTGGGACAAAGGCAGGCTTTCAGATCGTGCCAGGATTATTGGAGGGAAAAAAGAACCTGCTTGCCTATTCTTTTGGGATAGGATTTGATTTCTCGTTTGAAAAAGAGCTGGCGGAAAGATACGGGATGGAGGTTTATGCATTTGACCCAAGCCCTGAAGTGGTCCGGGATATGGAAGGCCAGGCTTTACCGAATCATTTAAAGTATTATGCCTATGGCCTTTCCAATGAAGATAAGCTGAAAAGGTTTTATCTTCCAAGTGCCGGGCAGGATTATTCTGAATATTTTGCACCATGGACGAAAAGTGAAAGAACCGAAATGCAGGTTTACAGGCTTTCTACATTGATGAAACGTTTTGGGCACACGTACCTGGACTTGTTGAAAATGGATATTGAGGGATCGGAATTTTTGGCTCTTCCGGATATTTTAAAGGAAGGGATGCTATTTGGCCAGCTTTGTATTGAAACGCATACGCGGATTTTCCCCAATAGTGTGGAGCGGATGAGATGGGTGAAAAATTTGCTGAACCAGCATGGGTATCTGATGGTGAGCAATGGACGGCAGGAACAGACTTATGTACATGCCAGCTTAATAGAAGGGTATGCCAGAAGGGATTAAATCATGAGGGATTCTTGCATAAAAATTTCCGTGATTGTTACGGTACATAATGCGGAAAAGTATATTGAAGAATGTCTGGACAGTGTAATCGGGCAGTCATTCCGGGATATCGAGATCCTGTGCATGGACGGCGGAAGTACGGACGGTTCCCCGCGGATATTGCGTAAATATGCTGAAAAGGATGACAGGGTACGCATTATCCATGACCCGAATACAAGCTACGGGCATAAGGTGAATCGCGGGATTAAAGAGGCGAGAGGAGAGTATATATCGGTCCTGGAATCGGACGATATGTATGAATCTTTTATGCTGGAAAAGCTATATGAAATTGCGGGGCAGTACCATCCTGATTTTGTAAATGGAGATTACACCTGCTTTCTTGATGTAAACGGAAGGCGTTTTAAATGGGTTACGAAAATGTATCCGGAAGGGGATTATGGGCGCCTGATGGAAAATAAAAAGCATCCGGAAGAATTTGGGATAATTCCCCGGTACTGGACTGGTATTTTCCGGAAGGAGTATCTGGAGCGGGAACAAATACGGATGAATGAGTCGCCGGGGGCTTCCTATCAGGATATGTCGTTCCGGTTCCTGACGAGTATATTGGCGGACACTTCTTATCATTTGGATTTGCCGGTATATCTTTACAGGGTGGACAATCCTGGCTCGTCCATGTATGATTCCAAAAAAACAGTGGTAATCGCGGATGAACATGATTTTTTGAAAAGAGAACTGGAAAAAAGAAAGATTACGGATCCCTGCATCTGGCACAATGCATATCAGTGGAAGTATACGGATTTCCGGGGAAATATGCGTCATTTGAAAGGGGAGTACCGGAAGGAATTGTTCTGGCGGTATCGGGAGGAGCTGAAAAAGGACCGGGAGATCCTCAACCGGTATACAGGCCTGGGCTATAATCAGGATGTATGGGAGATGATTGTGGAATCCCCGGAAAATATAGAAAGAAAGATTGAACAGGCATCCATAGCGGAAAAAGAGAACCATGAACGGATCTATGCTTTTTTGGAATGGCTGGCCGGATTGCCGGAAAACCAGGAGGTGGTTGTTTTTGGCTGTGGCCAGAAGGGGGAGGAGGTTTTGAAATATATAAATCCTGTCCATATAAAGATATGCTGTATGACAGATAATGCAAGCAAATTATGGGGAACAGAGAAATATGGACATATTATTTTCAGCCCAAAGCAAGCGGCAGAGAAGTATCCGGGTGCGTTTTATATTGTCGCAAATAAATATCATGCGGATAGTATTTGCGGACAACTGAAATCCATGGGAATACAAGAAGATGTAGTATATCGTTATATTTGAGTTATTTGTTCACAGGCAATGTTATTAAGATACCCAAGGTCGTGTATTGTCACAGTTTTACTAAATGACATTGATTTGCAGGAGAATTCTGTATGGTTTGTCTGAATGGTAAGTTTTTTCGAGATAGTTTCTTATCAGCTATTCTGTGAATCGTAATCTATGAGGAGGCTAAGGGACATGCAGGCGGAAAGATTAATCAGGGAACTTCCCAAGGGATTGATTCAATGGTATGATTTCAAAAAAGGCAGGAAGGCATTACTGGTCAGGGACGGTACTGTGCTATCAGAAGTGTTTGAGGAAGTGCTTTCTGAATGTGGGCTAGAGATGGGGAGTATTACCTGCTCACAGATTACCAGACAAATTGAAACAGGGCAGCAGCCCGATTATGGAAATAGCAATTTTGATTACATCATCATGATCGGCGGTTTAGAGCGCAGCAAAGACCCGGCAGGGCTCCTGCGCTCCCTGCGCTCCCTTCTAAGCCCCCAGGGCAGGCTGCTTTTAGGGACGGACAACCGCCTGGGACTCCGGTATTTTTGTGGGGACCGGGACCCTTTCACAGAGCGCAATTTTGACGGGATTGAAAATTACGTGAAGGTGGGGCCTACAGAGTGGGGACGCATGGAGGGCCGTGTTTATGCCAGGGCGGAGATTGCGCGGATGCTGGAACAGGCGGGATTCCCCTGCCACCGGTTTTATTCGGTGCTTCCGGGCCTGGCCAGACCCCAGGCCTTGTATGCGGAGGATTATCTGCCGGAGGAGGAGCTGGATGTACGGATTTTCCCCCAATATAATCATCCGGAGACTGTTTTTATGGAGGAGGAGTGGCTGTACACCACATTGATAGAAAATGGGATGTTCCACGCGATGGCCAACGGATATTTTATTGAATGCCCGATGGACGGCTGTTTTTCGAATGTAAGGCAGGTTACGGTTTCCATGGACCGGGGAGAGGAGGATGCCCTGGCCACCATCATCCGCAGGGATGGGAAGGTGGAGAAGCGGGCCCTTTATGCAGGGGGACAGAAAAGGCTGGAACAGTTGATGGAAAATACCCTGTATCTGGAACGGCATGGGGTCCGGATGGTGGATGCCCGGCTGGAAGAGGGGTCTTTTGTCATGCCTTATGTGAGAGGAGAAAATGTCACCGATTACTTCCGGAGACTTTTATGTGAGGACAGGGAACTGTTTCTTTGTGAGCTGGACCGGTTCTGGGAGGTGATCCGGCAATCCTCAGAGCATGTGGCCTATGAGGACGTGGACTGGGAGCGTTTTGCCCCGGATTGGGAGAAAGGGAAAGCGGATGATCCCGGGCGGGATAAATGGAGAGAAATTGCGCTTGGCGAAAGGGAAAAGGAGCCGTTGTGCGGGGGAAAAGCGGGAAACTATGAGAGGGCCGGGAATAGCAGAGGAGGCAGGAAGGGGCAGGAAACCGGGAAACTGGGCGTCATTTTAAAACGAGGATATATTGACCTGGTTTCTCTTAATTGTTTTTACGCAGACGGGGAATTTATATTTTATGACCAGGAATTTTATCTGGAGCAGCTTCCGGCCAATGCGATCCTCATGCGGACCATTGATTTTATATATTGGGGCAATGCCGGGATGGAGCGTATTTTGCCGAGAAAGGAGCTGCAGGAGCGTTATCATCTGAATGAATATGAGGGGCTGTGGCACCGTTTTTCCCATTGTTTTATCGAAAAGCTGCGCAACGAAAAGGAATTGTCCGCCTATCACCAGCTTTGCCGCCGGGATTGGGGGATTGTGAGTGCAAACCGGTATCGGATGAATTATTCCGAAAGCGAGTATGAGCGGGTTTTCAAGGATATTTTTAAAGGGACGCAGGGGCGTGATCTGTATCTGTTTGGCTCCGGTATTTATGCGGAAAAGTTCCTGGAGCAGTTTGGGAGGGACTGCAGGGTGGCCGGGATTCTGGATAATAATCCGGATAAATGGGGGACAGCCATGTCCGGGATCCGGATTTTATCCCCGGAATGCCTGCGGTCATTGCCGGAGGGTTCTTTTAAGGTAATGATCTGTATAAAAAGCTGTGTGCCGGTTATGAGACAGTTGAAGGAGGATTTTGGGATATCGGATTACAGCGTCTATGACTGGCACCAGGAATATCCCCGGAAGGCCAGGGAGACGGCTGTTGCTGCCCAAAAGGAGGAATATACGCCGAAAAAGTATCCGGTTGGCTACATAGCAGGGGTGTTTGACCTGTACCATGTGGGGCATCTGAACATATTCCGGCGGGCCAAGGAGCAGTGTGAGTATCTGATTGTGGGGGTGGTCAGCGATGAGAGTGTGATGAAGAATAAGAAAACCATGCCCTGTATTCCTTTTGATGAACGGATCGAGCTGGTGCGTTCCTGCCGTTATGTGGATGAGGCGGTTGCGCTCCCCACGGACAACGGGGACACGAATGAGGCGTACCGGCGGTATCATTTTGACGTGCAGTTTTCCGGAAGCGATTATGCGGAGGATCCGGTCTGGCTGGCAAAGAGGGAGTACCTGAGGAAACGGGGGGCGGACCTGGTATTTTTTCCCTATACGGAAACGACCAGTTCGACAAAGATCAAAGAGGTGATTGAGAAAAAGCTGGGGCAGGGAAGGTAAGCGGGAAAGATTTGTAAAATGACGGAAAAGAAACGGACAGAGATTCTTAAGACGTGTATACCAGGGAGGAGAGGAAGATAACATGGACATAGTGTGTTCCTTGTCAGGCATCGTGAACCCTGCGGTCCCCAGGCAGGGGGTGGGGGATCTGGCCAATGCGGGTTTTCAGAATGTGTTTTTGGATCTGGGGATTGGCTGCGGGGTTCATGAATTGGAAAATCTCGGGAAGCCGGAAAGGCCTGGATGGAACCTGGCAGACAGGGCTTGTGTTATGGGAGGAACGGCGGACGGAAAGATTTTTACAGAGGAAAGCCGGACTGGCGGGGAAGGGAGCGTGGCAAAGGACCCGTCAAGGCTTGGCGGTTATTTTGAAAAGCTGTCCCTCCAATGCCAGGAGAACCATCTTTCCATCCCCATTGCCCGGGCGCCTTACCTGTCCCGGGACACAAAGAGGACCGATTTAAACGGGCATCTGGCCCGGGCTGTCCGGGAGAGTATCCGGTACTGCGGGCGGATCGGATGCCGGTATTTGGTGGTCCGCCCCTTGTTTTCGGGTATCCCGTATGGGGAGGAATGGGAGGCTAACCGGGAATATTACCTGGGTCTTACAGGGCTGGCCAGGGAAAATAAGGTGATGCTCCTTTTAGAGAACCAGTGCCGTGCTTACAACGGCCATATGGTAAGGGGAATCTGTTCTGATAGAAGGACGGCGGCTGACTGGGTGGACCGGCTTAATGAGGCCGCGGGGGAGGAGAGTTTCGGTTTTTGCATGGATGTGGGCGTGTGCAGTCTGTGCGGGCAGGATATGCATGGGTTTGCCTCTGAGCTGGGAGGGCGGATCAAGGCGGTTCTGCTGCGGGATTGCGACGGGCACCAGGAAAGCTCCCTTTTGCCCTTTACCTGTGTGGGGAACGGGCAGCCTCAGACAGACTGGCTGGGACTGATCCGCGGGCTGCGGGAGATCTGTTTTGACGGGTTTATGGTTTTGGATGCATCCGGCACGATAGGGGCGTTTTCACCGCTGCTCCGCCCCCAGGTCCTGGCGCTGGCCAAGATGACGGCCGGATACCTGAAATGGCAGGTGGAGATTGAAAACGTGCTGAAAAGGCATACTTCCATTGTGCTTTTCGGGGCGGGGAATATGTGCCGGAATTATATGAAATGTTATGGGGAAAAGTACCCGCCCCTGTTTACCTGCGATAACAACCGGAAGCTGTGGGGAACCTCTTTTTGCGGGCTGGAGGTAAGGCCGCCGGAGGATTTAAAGAAGCTCCCTGAGGAGTGTGTGGTACTGATCTGCAATATCTATTACCGGGAGATCGAGAGCCAGCTTCGGGAGATGGGAATTGAAAATATCGGGTTTTTTAATGATGAATACATGCCGTCATTTCATTTTGACAGGCTGAAGGAGGTATAAGCTCATGGCAGATGCAGGGGAAAGTACAGGAGCGGCAGGGAAGCATGTGGCAGGAGGAAGCGCAGGAACGGCGGGGAGGCATGGGGTCAGAGAAAGCGCAGTACCGTCCGGGAGCCATGTGGCGGGAATCGGGGTACAGACAAAGAATGTGGTGGAAGACGGGAGGCCGGAGGAAGGATTCCGGATGCTGCGGGACGCGGGCTTTTCCTGTGCGGATTTCAGCCTGAATTATTATCTGACCAATACCTGCCTGTACCGGATGGAGCGGAACAGCTTTTTTGACAGGAGCGACCAGGAGCTGGAAGCGTATTTTTCCCCTCATAAGGCAGGGGCAAGAGATTCGGGGATCCGGATCCACCAGATGCATATGCCTTATCCGGTCTATGTCCCCAATGGGAAAAAGGAGCTGAATGATTACCTGTGGCAGGTAGTCGCGCCTAAAAGCATGAGACTGTGCGCCTTTTTTGGATGTCCGTATATTGTGGTCCACGGTTTGAAGCTGTCCCGCCAGCTTGGTTCGGAGGAGGCGGAGTGGGAGTGGACGGAGCGGTTTATCCATACCATAGCGCCTTTGGCAAAGGAGCTGCGGATTACCATCTGTATGGAAAATCTTTATGGAAATATCGGAGGCCATATTGTGGAAGGGCCATGCTGTGACGGAAGAAAGGCCGCGGATCGGATCGACCGGATCAATGACCGCTATGGGGCGGAGGTGCTTGGGTTCTGTTTTGACACGGGCCATGCCAACCTGGCCGGCATTGATTTTGAGGATTTTATCACCACATTAGGAGAGCGGATCAAAGTACTCCATATCCATGACAACGATGGGGTTGGGGATTTGCACCAGATTCCTTTTACTTTTACGAAAACCCGGGAAAATAAGGCTTCTACGGATTGGGAGGGATTTATCCGGGGGCTTCGGGCCATCCGGTTTGACAAGGTCTTAAGTTTTGAGACGGCGCCTGTGCTCAGCGCGTTCCCTGATGGGCTGAAATCAGAGGCACTGGGGTTTATCGCTAAAATCGGGGAATGGTTTGCCGGAGAGATTGGGGAAAGAGAAGTATGAATTATTTTAAACTGCCAGGACATTTTTGTTTTTTCAATCCATTACTGCTTGTCATTTTCAGCAATCTGTGATAAACTAACCGATGTTTGATGATTAGGAGGTGCGTGGTTATGCTCAAAGTAATTTTATCCGTGATTTTCGTGCTGATATGCCTGGCATTGATTGTGATTATCTTACTTCAGGAAGGAAAGTCTGCAGGTCTTGGTTCCATCAGCGGTATGGCTGATACGTATTGGGGCAAGAACAAGGGCCGGTCCATGGAAGGAACCCTGGAAAAGGTTACGAAGGCGGCGGCGGTTTTGTTTATGGTGCTGGCAGTTGCCCTGAATATCCTGTGAGTTACAGGACGGGAACTTTTCCATAAGCAGCCGGTTCAGCCATATAGCAGCGGCTGTATGGGCAGGACGAATGGGTTCGTTGGATTTTTATACCTGGCGATGTGCCTGTTTTCAGGCGCATGGAGTATTACTGTGAGATAAGGCACTCTTGATGAAAGGGTGCTTTTTTCTGTTGAGGCTTGTGCGGCGGCAGAGGGCTGCCCTGAAAAGGAGCCTGATTTTATTTGCGGAATAAAGAAATTTATTGACAAGTCATTTGGCCCATGGGTATATAGGGGAAAGGAGCGGCAGAATGGAAGATTTGACGAGGGAGAGAAAAGAACGTTTGCTGGCGGCGATGAGGGACCCGGCGTATGTTCCCATGAAGTTAAAGGAACTTGCCATGCTTCTTGACGTGGCAAGAGAGCAGCGGGAAGAGCTAAAGGAGATATTGGATGTCCTGGTGTCGGAAGGACGGGTTGTCTTGTCAAAGCGGGGAAAATACAGCATTCCTGAAGCGTCTGTGCTGGCAGGGATCTTTTCCGGCAATGAGAAGGGGTTTGGATTTGTGGCAGTGGAGGGACGGAGCCAGGATGTGTTCATCCCGGCGGATAAAACCCTGGGCGCCATGCATGGAGACCGGGTGCAGATCACCGTCATGCCAAACCAGCAGGGCAGACGGCCGGAAGGCGCGGTAGCCCGCGTGCTGGAACGGGCCAACCGGACCGTGGTGGGATATTATCAGAAAAGTAAAGCCTATGGTTTTGTGGTTCCGGACAACCGGAAGCTGGGACAGGATATTTTTATTCCACAGGGACAGGACATGGGAGCGGTGACGGGCCACAAAGTGGTGGTGGAAATCACGGATTACGGCAGCCCGGCAAAGGGGCCGAACCGTGGAGGAGGTAAAAGCCCGGAGGGCATAATCACGGAAATCCTGGGGCATGCCAATGACCCCGGGGTAGATATTTTGTCCCTGGTGCGGGCCTATGGCCTTCCGGAAGAATTCCCGGAGGAGGTTATGGAGCAGGCACAAAGGACGAGGGACGAAGTGACGGCAGAGGAGATGGCAGGGCGGAAGGACCTGCGGGGGCTTAAGACCGTGACCATAGACGGGGAAGACGCAAAGGACCTGGATGACGCCATCACGATCAGCAGGGAGGATTTCGGATACCGCCTGGGGGTCCATATTGCAGATGTGACTCATTACGTCCATGAGGGAAGCCCTATGGACGAGGAAGCTTTCCGGCGCGGGACCAGCGTGTATCTGGTGGACCGGGTGATTCCCATGCTGCCTCACAAGCTTTCCAACGGGATCTGTTCCCTGAACGCGGGGACAGACCGGCTGGCCTTAAGCTGTATTATGGATATCGACCTTCACGGGAAAGTCCTGGGCCATGAGATCGCGGAGACGGTGATCCGTGTGGACAGAAGGATGACCTATACGGCAGTCAATGAAATTATCACAGGCCGGAATCCGGAAGTGACGGCGGAATACGGGGATTTTGTGGAAATGTTTGGCCAGATGAAGGAATTGGCAGATATTCTGAGGGAGAAGAGAAGGGCAAGAGGCTCCATTGATTTTGACCTGCCGGAGACGAAGGTTTTGCTGGATAAGGACGGGACGGTGCTGGAGGTAAAGCCTTACGACCGGAATGCCGCCACCAGGATTATTGAAGACTTTATGCTGATGGCGAACGAGACCGTGGCCGAGGACTATTTCTGGCAGGAGCTTCCTTTCCTGTACAGAACCCATGACAACCCGGATCCGGAGAAGATGAAACGCCTGGGGATGTTTATCAACAATTTCGGATATGCCATTCATTTCCAGAACGGGGAAATCCATCCGGGGGAGCTGCAGAAGCTTCTGGCAAAGATCGAGGGAAGTGAAGAGGAGGCGCTGATCAGCCGCCTGACGCTGCGTTCCATGAGGCAGGCCAAATACATGCCTGTGTGTACCGGCCATTTCGGGCTGGCCGCCCGGTATTATACCCACTTTACTTCGCCTATCCGGCGATATCCGGATCTTCAGATTCATCGTATTATTAAGGAAAATCTCCGGGGCGGCTTGACAGAGGAACGGATTGCCCATTATCATAAGATCATGATGGGAACGGCGGTGCAGAGCTCCGCCACGGAACGTCGCGCGGATGAGGCGGAGCGGGAAGTTGTGAAACTGAAGAAGTGCGAATATATGGAAAAGTATAAGGGGCAGGTCTTTGACGGGGTCATATCCGGCGTGACGAACCATGGTTTTTATGTGGAGCTTCCCAGTACGGTGGAAGGGATGGTTTCCGTGAATGACCTGCAGGGAGAATATTTTGTTTTTGACGAGGAAAAGATGGAGCTGCGGGGCGAGGCAAGCGGGAAGGTATACCGGCTGGGTCAGAAGGTGAAGGTAGCTGTGGCCGGGACAGACAGGATGAACCGGACGATTGATTTTATACCGGCGGAGGATGCCGGATGAAGGGCAGCATTTCATAAACGGGGCGTGCCTTAAAAACCGGCAGGGGAGCCGGAAAGGAAAAAGACGGGAGGTCTGAGGAAAATTGAAGGACAGCATTAAGCTGGTCGCCAACAATAAAAAGGCGTACCATGATTATTTTATAGACGAGAAGTTTGAGTGTGGCATTGAGCTTTTTGGCACGGAGGTCAAGTCCATCCGGTCAGGCAAATGCAGCATTAAGGAGGCGTTTGTCCGGATCGAGAAAGGGGAGGTGTATGTGTTTGGCATGCACGTGAATCCGTATGAAAAAGGGAATATTTTCAATAAGGATCCTCTGCGGGCAAAGAAGCTTCTGATGCATCGGTCGGAGATCAATAAGCTTGAGGGGAAGATCCGGGAAAAGGGGCTTACCCTGGTTCCTCTGCAGGTGTATTTTAAAGGCAGCCTGGTGAAGGTGGAGATCGGGCTGGCACGGGGAAAGAAGCTTTACGACAAGCGGGCGGATATAGCTAAGAAGGACCAGCGGCGGGAAGTGGAGCGGGATTATAAGGAGAAGCTGCGGTAGGGGAAGGGCAAGGGCCCGGGGATTCCCGCAACCGCCCAGGCTACGCTGCCAGTTACTCCGTGAATCGTAAGTGCGCCCAGAAACAGAAAACGGCAGCAGAAAACAAAAAAGAGTTGTTGATTTTATCGGATAATGAGATTATAATATTTCCAATATCAGGATATTTCTTTACAAAATATTCTTAAACATTTTAAAATACAGAGGGAGACACCGGAACGGAGGCAATTTTTATGGAAAAGAAAAATCTGGATTGGAGCAATATCGGTTTTACTTACATGACCACAGACAAGCGGTATGTGTCCGATTTTAAGGATGGAAAGTGGGACGAGGGAAGGCTGACAGAGGACGCCACGGTTGTGCTGAATGAATGTGCGGGCATCCTGCAGTATTGCCAGGAGTGTTTTGAAGGGCTGAAGGCTTATACGACTGCGGACGGCAGTATTGTCACCTTCCGCCCTGACTTAAACGCGGAGAGGATGATGGGGTCCGCGTCATGGCTGGAGATGCCGTTTTTCCCAAAGGAGCGTTTTCTGGAGGCAGTGGACCAGGTGGTGGCGGCCAATGCGGCCTGGGTTCCGCCTTATGGAAGCGGCGCGACCTTTTATCTGCGGCCTTATATGTTCGCTACAGGGCCGGTGATCGGGGTGAAGCCGTCCAGAGAATACCAGTTCCGTTTGTTCGGCACTCCGGTGGGCCCGTATTTTAAGGGAGGGGCAAAGCCTCTTACTCTTTGCGTAAGTGATTTTGACCGGGCGGCGCCTCATGGCACGGGCCATATTAAGGCAGGGCTGAATTATGCTATGAGCCTTCATGCCTCCATGATGGCCCATGCGGCCGGCTATGACGAGAACCTGTTCCCGGATTCGGCCACCAGGACTTATGTGGAGGAGACAGGCGGGGCGAATTTCTTGTTTGTCACAAAGAACCATGAGGTGGTGACTCCGAGGTCCAATTCCATTTTACCGTCCATTACCAGGCGTTCCCTTGTGTATGTTGCGGAGCATTACCTGGGGCTGAAGGTGACTGAGAGGCGTGTGAAGATATCAGAGCTTGGGGATTTTGCCGAGTGCGGGCTGTGCGGCACGGCGGCTGTGATCTCACCGGTAGGAAAGATCGTGGACCATGGGAAAGAGATCTGTTTTGCCAGCGGCATGGATGAGATGGGCGAGATCACGAAGAAGCTTTACGATACTTTGACCGGGATCCAGATGGGGACCATAGAGGCTCCGGAAGGGTGGATCCGGAAGATTCTGTAGAGGACGGGCAGAGCGGGGCCTGGCGGATAACGGTTCGTGAAAAAGCGGATCCGTTATCCGGCGGGGCTTTTGGGATATCTGTTGGCAGAGGTTGACGGGGTCGATGGGGGCATTTTCCAGGATTTTGCTTCCCTATCCGGTTGACAAATGATTTTTTCAATGATACAATAAAATTCGCCGAATGAGTCGCGGTGATCCAGTAAGGGGTTGTACTGGTTTCGACGGGGATCATGAAGCTGGTGAAGCTATCCGCATGCGGTGCGTTAAACGGCAAAATTAAAATTAAACGCTGAAGATAATTTAGCATACGCAGCTTAATTGCTGCTGTCAGCCTTGATGCACTCACACATTAAGAATCTGGCATCGACTATGTGAGAAACGACGTATATTAAGCTTTGCGTATACGGGCGTATGATGAAGCTACTGAAGCTGTAAGGGTGCTTGTTCCCGTACAGCAGAGGGAATGTCAAAGAACAGGCTATGATAGTAGAAGAACAGGGAATTGGTTTTCGGACAGGGGTTCGATTCCCCTCAGCTCCACTAAGAGTACGGCTGGCCGATACCAGGTGGTTTGGCCAGAAAGATGTAAGTTCTGTTTTTATGTTATCAGATTTCCAGTTTTGAACGAAAGTGTCCTGTTTATTCCAATTTCTTTCCTGATATAGAGTATGGGCCTTTAAGCGGATTTACAGCAATCCCTTAAGCGGCGGCATAGGAGCCTGGCACAGGCGGTTAATGCCGGACGGCTCCAACGATATCAACGGATTTTGGATATAAGCAGGATATTTTTGTTTTTGCAGTACACGAAAGTTTGGGAGACACATATGAGGAAAATAATCCATTGGAAACGGCGCGCCATTGTAACAGGCTGTATGCTGCTTGCGGCAGCATTTTTATCTTATGGGGCAGTGGAGGAAGAACCGCCGGAAATGCTTCGGTCCGTGACTTATGTATCGGATGCCTGGGTGAAGAATTTCTGGAACACGGAAAGCGACCATATGGAGGAAGAGCTGGCACAGATAGCGGAGGACGGCTTCAACAGCATCATCTTGGCGGTTCCATGGAGGGAATTCCAGCCGGACACGGGGGTGGTCCGCTATAACGGGTATGCCTTTGACAAACTGGACCGGGTTATGGAGGCAGCCGGGGAACAGGGATTGTGGGTGATCCTGAGAGTGGGATATACGTGGGACCAGTATGGAAGCGAGGCATCCCAGATCCGCTACAGGAAGCTGCTGCGGGAAGAAAAGACGCGGTCCGCATGGCTGGATTATGTGGAAACACTTTACGAGTCCGTGTCCGGGTATGAGAACTTTTATGGCGGGTTTCTCACATGGGAGGATTTCTGGAATTATGTGGAGGATGCTCCCGTATTGTTTACATCGGAACATGCAAAGACAGAAGAGGCAAAAAAGATCGGTTTTCAAAAGTATTTGGAGGAGCATTATACTCTGGAACAGGTCAACGGGTATTTTTCACCGGCAAAGCCGTTTGGAAGCTACAGCCAGGTGGGAATCCCGGGACGTGACAGCCCGGCGTACAAATTGTTCTATGAATATTATGACAATTTTCTGATGGATCTGCTTTCGGAGAGTCAGCAGGTGTTTCCCGGCTTGTCCATGGAGGTGAGGCTGGATGTGGATCCGGTGGAGGGGCTTAACGGAGAAAAGGCAGGGGCAAATCATTATCAGACTTTTTCCTGCGGGAATGCCCCTTATACAGGGCTGATGTACAGCGTGTCCATGGGACAGGAGTTTAACCGCGAGATCACGGCAAAAGAGGCGGTGTCCATGATGGAAGAACTGCTTGGCCAGGTGAAAGCACATAACGGGGGGAAGCCGGTTTATATTGACCAGCTTCTCTATATGGACATGACTCCGGGGTTTGAGCATAATGCCCGGCTCCTGGAGGCAGAGAGAAACGCTTTCCTGGCCGGAATTTCCGGCATCCTGCGTCAATATACGAACGGATATGCGGTCTGGAGTTACCGCAATTATGCGCATAACGACGTTTATAACAGCCAGTTTGCCTTGGGGAACCGGGGGTGGGACGTCAGGCGGGTAAGGTTTGTAGAGCATAACGGCAGCCGGCAGGCGTTGCTTGAGGGCGGCGGGAGACTCTCTCAGGCGGTGAAGGGAGGAAGCGGTGACGGCAGGTTCCGGAATCATGTGCGTTTTACGGCAGACAGTGACAGTCCTGTAACGCTGTCTGTTAAACTGGATTCCCAGGTAAAAGACGTGGTGGTGGACGGGCAAGGCCGGTTTGACCTGGATTTTGGATGTTCCGAATACAGGCAGCTTTGTTTTATGTCAGATGGGGACGTGTATCTGGACAATATCTGCCTGTATAATTTTGTCCAGGACGGACAGCTCTATGATCTGGATGGAAATGAATTGTCCTGCCTGGAAGGGGTGAGGGAGCTTAACCGAATGCTTACGGACTGAGAACGATAAAGGAGAGCCGGCCATATATGCCAATGTGAGGCTGTCGGGAGACGGATCTCTGCACACAATTTATTCTGTGATGAATGGAATGTCACAGCAGGATATTGTGTGCAGATTCCATTTCCCGGCAGCCTTTTTATACCCGTGGGCCGGATGAAATGCGATTTCTGAACAGTTTTTGTGAATTCTACAAAAGAAGCGCGGGAATGGTCCTGCAGATAACAAAGGAGGAGTTATGGGAGAGCTGTATGGATATGTGCGTGTGAGCACCAGGGAACAGAATGAGGACAGGCAGATGAGGGCGTTAGGCCAGATTGCGATTCCTAAAAAGAACATTTATGTGGATAAACAGTCAGGGAAGGATTTTAACCGTCCAATGTACCTGCAGATGGTCAGGAAAATGAACCGGAACGACTTGCTTTATGTGAAAAGCATAGACCGTCTGGGCAGGAATTATGAGGAGATTTTAAACCAGTGGAAGATGCTGACCAAAGAAAAAGGAGTGGACATTGTGGTGCTGGACATGCCGCTTTTGGATACCAGAAGAGGGAAAGATCTGATGGGGACCTTTTTAAATGATATTGTGCTGCAGATTTTGTCCTTTGTGGCGGAAAATGAGAGGAAAAATATCAGGGAAAGGCAGAGGGAAGGGATTGAGGCGGCAAAAGTCAGGGGCGTGCAGTTTGGCAGGCCCAAGACTCCGGTGCCGGATAATTTTGAACAGGTCTATATCCAGTGGACTTCCAAGAAACTGTCCGGAGAGGAGGCGGCCAGACTGTGCAATCGTACGGCGGCGACTTTTTACAGAAGGGCGAGGAGAATGCAGAAGGAGCAGGAGCAGAAAAGGGATCAGGAAGAATCGGCCATATACCGCGCTCTTTGAGGCAAAGGGCGCGGTATATGGCCAGGCCGGCTCTATGGTCTGGTCATTTATCAGCTGTGGTCTTTTAGCCACCGCATGGCCGTGTAGGCGTATACGGCGCTGCCTTTTGCAAGGATCTGTTCGTCAAAACGGACCATAGGATGGTGCTGGGGATAGCTATAGCCTTTGTCCGGCTGCCCTGCTGCCATAACAAGCATGACAGAAGGGATTTTCTGGCTTACATAGGCGAAATCTTCCGAGCCGGAGGCCTTGGAAGTCTTTTCATTGGCCAGGAAGGCTTTTTCGTCTCCCAATAATTCTTTTACATAGGTTTCCGTACAGAGGCATAAGTCCTTATCGTTAAGAAGGGCCGGGCATCCGCTGCCAAAAGTGACAGATGCTTTGGCGCGGAAGGCTTCTGCGGTTCCTTCTGCGATCTGAGCCATCCGTTCTTTCATGTACTGGCGTGTTTTTTCGTCAAAAGTCCGGAGGCTTCCTCCCATGGATACCAGATCCGGAATCACATTGTCTGCAGTGCCTGCGTTCATGGTCCCGATGGTCAGGACGGCCTGGTCGTCTACAGCCAGCTCCCGGGCGTGGATTTCCTGAAGGGCAATTAGAATATGGGCGGCGGCATTTAAGGGGTCAACGCCTGTGTTGGGCATGGAGCCGTGGCATCCTTTTCCCTGGACCGTGATCCGGAAATAATCGGCGGCCGGAGCGCTGATGCCGGGGGCAGAAACGACAATTGTGCCGGGGGCAAGGGGCATTGCCGCTATGACATGGATCATCAGGGCCGCGTCAACGGCAGGGTTCTCCAAAAGCCCGGAATCGAGCATGTCCTTGGCTCCCTCAAAGATTTCCTCTGCAGGCTGGAACATAAGCTTGACGGTGCCGCAGATTTCGTCTTCATGCTGCTTTAACAGTTTTGCCGCCCCTAACATCATGGCTGTGTGCAGATCATGGCCGCAGGCGTGCATCCGCCCGTTGGAAGACGGGAAATCTACGTCCGCCTGTTCCTGTATGGGCAGTGCGTCCATGTCGCCCCGGATCAGGAATACGGGTCCTTTTTTTTGGCCGCCGGCCAGGGCGATGAGCCCGGCTTTTCCGCAGTCCGCCGGCTGATAACCCATGCGGAGAAGTTCTTCTTTTACGAAAGAGAGTGTGTCTTTTAAGTCAAATCCGGTTTCCGGATGGGTGTGCAGGTATCTTCGGTGGGAAATAAGAGTTTCCTGAAGAGAGGCGGCTTCTTTTAATAATTGTTGTGGCTCCATGTTAAATCCTCCTGGATGATAAAGAATGAAGTGTTTATGTGTGATCGAAAGGACCTTGCTAAGTGTTCCTAATTATATCATAATCGAAAGAGTGGTTTCAAGGGAACCTTTTATGAAAGCATTAAATTTTTGCTGATTCCAAGGTTGATTCTAAGTTTAAAGAAGAGTATAATCAACCTGGAAAAATTTTTTAAGGAGGATGGCTATGAAAAAGCAGGTTTCCATGGCGCTTTCCCTGCTGTCTCTGGCGGCGGCCGTGTTTTTTTCTGTTTTGGCCGGCCGGCAGTTTTTAAGCGTGGCGGCGGGGCCTGAGGCAGTGCCGGAGGGCAGTCCGGTTGAGACGATGAGAGGGGAATACATTACATACAGTGTGGCTCATCCGGTGGCTTGTTTTGCAGAAGAGTACTATTCCGGAAATGAGCGGCGGGTCAGCAAATATGCTTATGTGACTTATGACAGGGAGCGCCGGATCTTCTTGAAGATTGTGGTGCCGGAAAGAAAAAACATCAAATTTGAGTATCTGATGCGGGCGGTGAACCGGTCCGCGGAGCTGAAGGAGAGCTGGGGAGACAGGCAGGAGGAAGAGGAACGTCCTGTGGAGGTGACGGGTTCCCTCATGCTCATAGAGGATCCGGATGAGACCGGCCGGATTCTGGAGGCTCTTATGGGGGAGGATTCTCACAGTACGGAAGAGATGGATGAGCTGGCTCTGGCACAGACGGACTGGTATATGATAGAAGACGGGATTGTCGGCGGGATCCCTGTGAGCAATGTCCGGATATGCATTGTGTCGGCAGGGCTGAACCTGCTGGTCTTTTTGCTGTGCCTGGTCTCTTTGGCAAAGAAAAGCCAGGTATCAGACGGCAGAAAAAGCGCCGGGGACGCAGTAGGGCAGCTTTTGGAATGGCAGCGGGTCTGGCTTGCGCCCTGGTGTGAGGAGGGAAGGAAAAGGCAGAACAGGCTCGTTGTTTTAGGAATGGCCGGCGCGGTGGCGGCATTAATGGCAGTGGGATTTTTTGCGGGGTATCCGGTGAGTTATGTGCTGACCTGCCATCTTCCTGTGGGGCTGGCTGCGGGGGAAATATTCGGGGTTCCGGTTCTCATGGGAGCGGGGGGCTATCTTAACCCGGATAAGATCCTAAGGGCATGCAGGAAAAGCCTGGAACGGGAGATTCCTCAGCAGGAAAAGCGGGAGGCTATGGCAAGGGAGCTTCTGGATACGGAGAAACAGTGGGCCGTCCTGGAGACAGGGAAAGACGATGCGCGGTATGGCATAGCAGGGGAGCATTACTGGATGGTTCTTTCCGGCAGGGGCATGGCAGTTGTGGCAGAGGCTGACAGGATCAAAAAGATCGGTTCCGAGACCGTGACGGGGCAGGTCAGAAGCGGCAAGGTCAGGATGGCCTACACATACTATTCCATCATGATCGATTATTGGGATTCCCAAAAGAAAAAGGGACATGATGTGGTGATCAATTTTGACGGGGAGGATACGGCAGGGCATTTTATCACGCTGGCACGCAAACGTCTGGGAGAGAGGGCCGCAGAGGTTGTGGAATAACGTGGCCCCATAACGAACAGAGCCGCGGGTACGGAGTGGTCAGTGGATATAAAAATAAGAAATTACAGGAGGAAAAGAAAATGCTGAAAAAGTTACGAATGGGACAGATCATGGACAGCCTTTGGATCTTTTTGGTCTGTATTGGTTTTTGTGGTTTTATGTTCTGGAAAATGGGGCCTGGCCTGGTGGATCTGGTAAAAGGGGCAAAGCCTGTGGATGCGGAGAGCGAACTGTCTGAACTTCAGGGAAAATATGTGTCCTGGACCGTAAAGTATCCGGTCGACGAGTACATGGAGACGACCAAGACCACAAAGATCAACGGGGTTTCCACCGGTACAAAGAAGCATCGTTCTTCCTGGCTGGTGATAGACGAGGACAGGGGAATCTGCCTTTCCATCGAAGTCCCGGTGAAGCGTTTTGACGAGATGATGGCTCAGGCAGAGCGGTTTTATCAGGCTTTGGAGCAGGGGGCGGATATGCCGGAGACAGGTATGCCGGTGACTGGTTCCCTGGAGGTGCTTTCCGGGGAGGAACTTCGGTATTTTAAGCAGACGGCAAATTCCATGGACCTTCCTGTGGAGGATGTGGTGTACCATATCCGTGATGGGAGCGTCCATGGGGAGACAAAGATCAATATTTACGGAATTTCGGCCATCGGGGCTTTTTTCCTGCTGGTTGCGTTATTCATTCTAGTGAAAACCTTGAAAGATTCTGCAAAAAAACTGATTGACAAATATCTGGCGGAGCACACGGATGTGACATTGGCCCAGTTGGAAAGTGATTTTGCCGCCGCCCAGGAGATCAACAAGGTCTGGGTGGGAAAGAGATGGACCTTCAGCCCCAAGATGACGGACCTGCTTTTTGACAATGACCAGTTGGTATGGGTCCATACAGGTTCGGTCCGCAGCGGCAGGAACATTAATTTCTATGTGTGGTGGAACTTAATCGATGGAAGTGAAAAGCAGGTTTCTCTGTCATCAGAGAAAAAATGCACGCAGGTCATGGAGCGGTATAACCAGTTTGACCATGTGGTGGTGGGGAACAGCCCGGAGTACGGATATCTGCTGCGCAATGACAAGGAGGCGTTTCTGAATCTGAAATACAGGAATAAGCCGGAATGACAATCTGTTCCGCCTATATTTCCCGTGGATTGTCCGGACAGGTAAACCAGAAGCTGGTATTGCCGTCCTGGCAGTCCACACCATACGTCATTCCATGGGCTTTCAGAATCGTGCTGACAATGGAGAGGCCGATGCCAGTGCCGAGACGGCGGCCGCTCTGGTGCTGGCTGCGCTGGTAACGCTCCCAGATCCGCTGTTTTTCATCTTCCGGGATCGGATCTCCGGGATTTATCACGGATACACGGACGGCCTGTGGAATGTGCCGGGTGCGGATTGTGATTTCTTCTCCTTCTTTTGTATGGTTGATGGCATTATAGAGCAGGTTGCGGAGAACCTGGCTGATCTTTAATGCATCCAGATACACAGTGAGCTCTTTGTCCTCGCATTCCAGATTCAGCCGGATCTGATGCTGCGCGGCGGCGGCCTGGCACAGGCTGATTTCTGATTCCAGAATATCGTATAAAAGATACCAGTCTTTTTTGAGCTGGATATAACCTGCCTGAAGCTGGGAATAGTCCAGGATATCGGAGACCATCTCGCTCATTCTTTTTGCTTCGCTGATGATCAGGTTCAGGCCTTCTTCCCGCTGGGCATCGTCTTTCCAGGTGATGTCCCGCACCATCTCCGCATAGCCCCCGATGACGGCAAGAGGAGAACGGAGTTCGTGGGAGACGTTGGCAATGACTTCTTTTCGGAGAAGGTCCACCTGCTGGAGATTTTGTGCCAGCTTTTCCACGGAATCGGAAAGCTGCCCCAGCTCGTCGTTCCGTTTTAAACCGGGGCGGGCCAGCAAGTCGCCATGGGTCAGCCGGTCGATGGCATCCCTGATCCGGAAGATCGGCCGGGTGAAATGGCGGGACAGTAAAAAGGCCAGCACGGAAGCCGTGACAGTCATCAGGACGGTCAGAAGGATCAGCTGGCGCCGGTTTAAGTCCAGGTTGGTTTTCAGCATGACCATATTGTGGAGCACGACAAAACACGGCTCCCCTTCATAGGTTACGGGAAAGCCTAATTCATATCCAAAGATCCGGTCTCTGTGGCGTTTCACGATCCGGTATGGTTTTCCTTTTAAGAGTTCTTTAAATTCTTCCTGCCTTGTAATGGCGTTCCAGATGAATTTCTCGTCGAACGGTTCCTGAATATTGATTTTATGGCCGATGGAGTATGCCTGGAGCAGTTCTCCCTGCTGGTCCATAAGAAGCAGTTCCCCGCCTGTCATGTGGCTCATCATGGGAAGGAGACGGCTGTCGCTGGCGAGATCCCGGGTGGTGAGGTCTTTCATGACAGGCTCTAACCGCTGCTGTGTCTCTGCCAGCGCCGTCTTTACATAATTTTGTTCAAAAAGCCAGATCTGAGCGGTCCACATAAAGCCGATTCCCAACAGGGCCAGAAGCATCATGATGGCCCAGAGACGGAATACCATCCGGTTGCCAAAGGTGGGAATTTTAAATTTCTTCTGTGTATTCAAGCTTATATCCTACCCCCCATACGGTCTGTATTAATTTTCTGTATTCTCCTAAGTGCTCCCGAAGGGACTTGATGTGAGTGTCCACCGTGCGGACGTCGCCGTAATAGTTGTATCCCCAGACAGTCTGAAGGAGCTTTTCCCGGCTTAAGACAACCCGCTCATTCTGAGAAAGTTTTAATAGAAGGTCAAATTCCTTGGGAGGAAGGTTCAGCTTCCGGCCGCAGAGGGTGACGGTGCGGGAGGCGGGGGTGATGGCTAGTTCTCCGAAAGTGATGGTCTCGGCCCGGGTTTTCCCGGCGCGCCGCAGAACCGCCCCGACCCGCGCCATCAGCTCCTTGGGGCTGAAAGGTTTGGAGATATAGTCGTCTGCGCCCAGGCCAAAGCCTTTCAGTTTGTCATATTCTTCGTCCCGGGCAGTCAGCATAATGACAGGGACCTGGCTGGCGCGGCGTATTTCTTCCAATACCTGGAAGCCGTCGGAACCAGGCATCATCACATCAAGGATGATGATGTCAAAATCGGTTTTTTGGATGGCTTCCAGTGCCTGTATGCCGGTGTCTGCTTCTTCACAGTGAAAGCCTTCCAGTTCTCCGTAGGTCCGGACCAGTTTTCGCAGGTGCATATCATCGTCAGTGATGAGAAGATTGGGCATGGGGATTCCTCCTGGATGATTGATGGTATATAGTTTACCATATTTCAATGGTTTGGAAAATGGTTCTTCACAAATTCTGCTTATTTTCTCACAGTTCGTTCACAAATTTCTCACAAATTTCCAATATTCTGTTTGGGAAAGTAAAAGGGAAAATGCCGGAAAGAAAAAACGCGCAATATTGAAAGTTATTTTGGACAGTTCCCGCGTGGGAGCCGGAAGGAGAATTCCTATCTATAATGAAGGAGGAGCTTAGGGTTATGACAAAAAAGACGATCATGGCAGGCGTATGCGTGGTGGCGTTGGCTGCCGCCGCCGGAGGATATGTTCTGATGAGCGGGAATAAAAAGGGCGGAGGAATGGGAGGCCCGGGAGGAATGGGAGGTCCGGGAGGCGGCATGGCCCAGGAGGCTTCCGTGACGGTTGTAAAGGCGGCAGAGCCGGTGAGAGGGGATCTGAGCCTGTCTACAGGGCTTACGGGAACCGTGGAGGCGGCGGATGTGGTCTATGTGTATGCAAAATCTTCCGGGGACGTGACGGCGGTCCATGTAAAGGCGGGGGACGTGGTGAAAGCAGGGCAGGTTCTCTGTGAGATCGATACGGAGCAGGTGGATTCCGCCCGCAATTCCATGGAATCGGCCCAGGTGAATCTGACCCAGGCCCAGAATAACTTAAGCCGGATGCAGCTTTTGTACCAGGGAGGAGACTTATCAGCCCAGGAGTATGAGCAGTACAGCAATTCGGCAAAATCGGCGCGTCTCCAGTACGAGTCCGCTAAGATGGCTTATGAACGGCAGGTGGAATACAGCACGGTCACGGCTCCCATCAGCGGGCGCATTGAAAGCTGCGACGTGGAGGTGTACGACAGGGTCGGCCAGTCAGGGCAGCTTTGTGTCATCGCCGGGGAAGGAGAGAGCCGGATCACCTTTTTTGTGACCCAGAGGATGATGAGAAATATCCGGGAGGGGGACGAGGTGGAAGTCTCCAAAAACGGCACCACATACAAGGGGCAGATCAGTGAAATCAGCAGTATGGTAGACGAGTCCAGCGGTCTTTTTAAGGTGAAGGCGCGGATGGAGGATACGGAGGAGATCGCCATTGGCAGCACGGTGAAGCTCAGCCTGGTGACGGAGCGGGTTCAGGATGCCATGCTGGTTCCCGTGGATGCCGTCTATTACAGCGGCGGCGACGGATATGTGTATCTGTACCAGGACGGAACCGCTAAAATGGCCCCGGTGGAGGTGGGGCTTTATGATTCGCAATATGCGGAGATTCTGTCCGGGCTTAACGGAGATGAGATGGTAGTCAGCACATGGAGCTCCAATTTGTATGAAGGGGCGAAGATACGCCTTAAGGGGGAAGAAGAGGGGACGGAAGAGGGCCGTAGCCCGTCAGGAACGGAAGGGGGTCGGAAAGGGCGCAGTCCGTCAGGAACGGAAGAGGGTCGGGAAGGCCGCAGCCCGTCAGGAACAGAAGAGGGCCAGGAAGGTCATAGCCCGTCAGGAACGGAAGAGAGCCGGGAAGTCCGGAAGACGTCAGAAGCAGGCGAGAACCAGGCAGAGAGCAGCCCATCAGGAATGGAAGATAGCCAGGCAGGCCAAGGCCCGTCAGAAAAGGGCGGGAACCGGAAGGGAAAAGATATTTCGGCGGCAGGAAGCGATTTGCAAAGAGCGTCCCTGAGTGAAAACAGAAAGAACCTGGCAGCATAAGGAGGCGGAAAGAATGGGAATAACAAAACTTGTATTAAAGCGTCCGGTTACTGTATTTATGGCGCTCCTCTGCCTGATCGTTTTTGGGATTTCTTCGGTTTTCAACGCGGATTTGGAGCAGATGCCGGACACGGACCAGCCTATGATGATCGTGTCGGCAAACTATTCCGGAACCAGCCCGGAAGATATGGATGAGCTGGTGACTCAGCCGATTGAGGACCAGGTCAGCACTTTGGAAGGCGTAAAAAGCATGACCTCCAATACGAGCGAGGGCAGGACCATGATCATGCTGGAATATGAATATGAGACCGATATGGATGAAGCCTACGAAAATCTGAAGCAGGGCCTGGACCGGATACGGAGCCTTCCGGATGACGTGGAACCGTCCGTGATGAGGATGAACAACAATGCCAATGCCAATATCATGCTGTCCGTTTCTCACAGCTCCCAGGAAAATCTTTATGATTATGTGGACCAGGTGGTCACGCCGGAATTTGAGAGGCTGACAAACGTGGCAGAGGTGGATACCATGGGCGGTTCCTCCGAATACATACGGGTTGAGCTTTTATCAGACATGATGGAGCAGTACCATGTATCCATGAGCGATATTACTTCAGCCATGAACGGCGCCAGCCTTTCCTATCCGTCCGGCGATGCGGTGGCAGGCAGCCTGGAGCTCTCTGTCACCACCATGTCGGAAAACGACACGCTGGAAGCGCTTTTGCAGGTGCCGATCATCAACTCGGACGGAAAGATGGTCTATTTAGAAGACATAGCTCACGTGTATTACACGAAGGAAGAGCGGGGAGGCGTGTCCCGGTACAACGGACAGGAGACCATTTCCCTTTCCATCACCAAACAGCAGAGCAGCACGGCCATGGCGCTTTCAGAGGAGGTCAAAAAAGCCATTGCGGCGCTGGAAGCCAGTGACGAGGATCTGGAGATCCGGGTGGCCAGAGATGAGGCGGACTCCATTTTGGAATCGCTGCAGGACGTGGCTGTGACCATGGTCCTGGCAGTATTGATTTCCATGGTTATTATCTTCGTGTTCTTCGGGGATTTTAAGGCCTCTCTGATTGTGGGAAGCTCGATCCCTACTTCCATATTGATGTCTCTCATTGTGATGACCCAGATGGGATTTTCTTTAAATGTCATTACCATGAGCGGCCTGGTCCTGGGAGTAGGGATGATGGTAGACAACTCCATCGTGGTATTGGAGAGCTGTTTCCGTGCCATGGACACGGCGGCAGACAAAGGGGCCCTTGGTTATGCCAAGGCGGCCCTGGAAGGAACCAATATTGTGATCCAGTCAATTATCGGTTCTACGGTCACTACTTGCGTGGTATTTATCCCGTTGGTATTTTTAAAGGGCATGACAGGGCAGATGTTCGGTTCCATGGGATATACCATAGTCTACTGCATGTGCGCTTCCCTGATTTCCGCAATGTCTGTGGTGCCTTTGACTTACATGCTGTATAAGCCGAAGGAGAGGGACAGGGCGCCTATGTCCCGTCCGATCCTTCATCTGCAGAATCTGTACCGGAAAATCATGCCTGTATTTCTGGAACATAAGATAATGGTCATGGGGCTTTCCGTAGTGATCATCATCAGCACCATCGTGTTGGCAAACGGCATGGAGACAGAGCTTATGACGGCGGACGACACGGGTACGATTACCGTCAGCATCGAGACAAGGCCAGGGCTTTTAAGCGAGCTGGCAGGCGAGATGTTAGAGCGGGCGGAAAAGATTGTGGCAGGACATGAGGATGTGGAGTCCTATATGCTCCGTTTTAACAATGACAGCGGAACCATTACCGCTTATCTGAAGGACGGCCGGAAAATGAGCACGGACGAGATCGTGGCCCAGTGGGAAAATGAGATGGTGGATATTGACAACTGCACGATTGAGGTAGAAGCGTCCACATCCATGAGTTTTATGGGAAGAAGCCGGGGCTATGAAGCGATTCTGCAGGGGACACAGTACCAGGAGCTTCAGGAGGCAAGTAACAGGATTGTGGAGGAACTCACGCAGCGGGATGATGTGATGAATGTCCATTCCAGTATAGAGAATACCGCGCCGGTGGTGGCGATCCGCGTAGATCCTGTAATGGCTGCTGCTGAAGGGCTGACCGTCACCCAGATCGGTTCGATGGTGAAACAGTATTTGGACGGCCAGGAGATTGCCACTCTGGAAATTGACGGGCAGGAGATCCGTGTTAAGGCAGAATATCCGGAGGAGGAATACAGGACGGTTCCCCAGGTAAAACAGATTATTCTGAAAAAACCTTCCGGCGGTTCTGTGGCTCTGACGGATGTGGCGGAAATTTATTTCCGGGACAGCCCGGCTTCCATCCGCAAATCAGATAAGGCATATCAGGTGACGATTACGGCGGATTACATCCGCGGAAATGTCCAGTCCGCATTGGACAGCGAGGTGGTAAACCCGAATCTGACCGGAACCATTACCAGGGGAACAAACTCCAGGAACCGGATGATGAAAGAAGAATTTTCCGGCCTGTACGGAGCCATTGCAACAGCGGTCTTTCTGGTATTTGTGGTTATGTCTGCCCAGTTTGAGTCGCCGAAGTTTTCTTTTATGGTCATGACCACCATACCCTTCAGCCTGGTGGGTTCCTTTGGGCTTCTTAAGCTGACGGGCGTGACCATCAGCATGACTTCCATCCTGGGATTTTTGATTCTGGTGGGGACGGTGGTGAATAATGGCATATTGTATGTGGATACGGTGAACCAGTACCGAATGTCCATGACGATCAGGGAAGCTTTGATTGAGGCGGGAGCCACCCGGCTTCGGCCGATCCTTATGACCAGCCTGACAACGATCCTTTCCATGATCCCCATGGCATTGGCTATTGGAAGCAGCGGTTCGACGACCCAGGGACTCGCGGTGGTGAATATCGGAGGGCTGACGGCTGGTGTTTTTGTGGCATTGTTTATTCTGCCGGTTTACTATGCTTTGATGAACGGGAGGAAGCAGAGGGTGGTGCTGGATATCTAACTTCATAATATTGAAAGATATTTATGGCAAGAAAGGGTTGCAGGAAACGGGAATGTGTATTATCATAAGTGTATTAATATAATTCATACGGTTGCGCTCGGCATATGAAGCAGGGGGCTTTTTGCCAGGGAATCAAAAGCAGCCGAAAAAGCGGCCGGGACGGCTGGAATCAAGACAGGAAAGGATGGAAGACCGGATGAGGTACAGGAATTGGATGAGTCGAAAAAGCAGGATTGCAGGGTGTCTTGCCTTTATGGCAGGGATTTCCCTGCTGCCGTTTCCGGCCATGGCGCAGCAGAGCCCGGAATTTGCTTATCCGGCGGAGAAATGGGCGGCATTGCGGGACGACCGGTTAGAATATGAGGAGATTCCGGATCTGGTTCATGAGTATAATAACACGGTTTTGAAAAATGTTATTTCTTACCGGGAAGAAAAGGATAAGGACAGGGATGACGTGGCTCAGGATTATTATGATACGGCAGACGATATTTACAGGAATATTCAGTACCCGGACCCGGAGGACAGCGATTACGGCGCCAGGATGGCTTCTATCTTAAACAGCCGTTTACAGGCCGAGCAGATGATGGAGCGGGGGGACGAGAATACCGAGGACAATGAAACCATTAAGATGGGGTATGACCAGGCGGAAGACAATCTGGTCAAACAGGCCCAGGGGCTGATGATCCAGTATTGGAGCCAGTATTACAGCCTGGAAAGTTTAAGGGAGAGGACGTCCCAGGCGGAGATCAGCTATCAGTCGGAACAGAATCGTTTAAATGCAGGCATGTCCACCGAGGCAAAGGTGCTAAGCGCCAGGGAAGCGATAAATACTGCAAAAGCCTCTGTTGTATCGGCGGAGAGCAGCCTGGAAAAAACGAAAGAAAGCCTGTGCCTTATGTTAGGATGGGGCTATGGCGCCGATGTGGAGATCGGAGAACTGCCGGACCCGGATCCGGAACAGGTTGCGGCTATTGACGTGGAGGAAGATGTCCGGACGGCGCTGGAGAAAAACTACAGCCTGAAGCTGACGGAGAAACGCCTTGCCAATGCCCGCACCGTAAAGGTAAGGGAAACTCTCGAGCAGACAAAAAAGAACCAGAGGGAGGCAGTCGCCACCAATGTGAAGGACAGCTACACCAGCCTGGTTTTGGCAAAGTCCAATTACGAGCAGGCCGTACAGGCATTTGAGCTGGAAAAGACTTCCATGGATTCCGCGTCCAGGAAGCTGGCGGCAGGGACCATCACTGCCAATGCCTATCAGTCCCAGCAGTCCTCTTATCTGACGGCCGAGGTGGAGGTCCGCACCAAAAAGCTGGCTCTTTTGTCGGCATTTGTAGATTATCAATGGGCCGTGGACGGGCTTGCTTCGGCTTCGTAAGGAATTAAGAATGGAGACTGGCATGAGCGTGGACAGATTTGGAAAAGGATTAAGGAGAAGGAAAGCAGGAAGGAGCGCGGCCGCCGCCGTATTGGCCGCGGCGGCTTTGGGAATGACGGCATGCCCTGTCATGGCGGCGGGCGGGGGAACGCAAGAAGCAGGAAAAATCGCGGCTGAGGGAAGCGAGGCGGCGGGGAAGAGAGACGAGGCCGAGGAAATTGCGGCTGAGGGAAGCGAGGCGGCGGGAAGCGGCGAGGCTGAAGAAAATGCTGCCCCGAAGGATAGCGTCATTGTGGAATATGATAATTTAAGACAGCTTCTTCTGGACGGGAACCTGGATCTGAAACAGGCCAACGATAGTTACGAGAGTACAAAGAAGAATTATCAGGAATTGATGGAGCAGATGCGGGAAGAACAGGCGTATATGAAGTTTATGGCAGTAAAATATGAAGATACGGAGAACGAGGCCGCCTATTCTGCAAACGCGGGGATTCTGGGAAGGCAGGCCAGTATGCTGGCTAAGAGGATTGAGGCTTTGAACAGAAAGACCCAAGTCCTGGTCCTGGAGGAAAATGCAGATTCTTATACCATGGCCGCCCAGTCAGTGATGAATTCCTACAATCAGGCGGTGCTGAATATGGCGGCTAAGGAGAAAAGCGTTCAGGCGAAAGAGGCCGCTTATCAGGCTGTGACAAAAAAGAAGTCTGTGGGGGCGGCTACGGCTGCGGAGGTGATGGAAGCCGCCGACAGGCTGCTTGCGGAACAGAATCTTTCAGGCACTTACCGTCAACAGGCAGACCGGCTTCGTTTCCAGCTTCTTTCCATGCTGGGATTGGAAGATAATAACGAGGTGGCTATAGGAGCCGTTCCGGAGCCGGATTTGTCAGAGATTGACGGGATTGATTTTGAAAAAGACAAGACAAAGGCAGTTAATAACAGCAGCTCGGTTCAGAACATCCGCCGGTCACGGGCAGGAAGCACAGAAGAGATCCGCCGGAAAGCTGTCCAGGAGGCGGAAGCGGAGGGAAACGCAGAGACGGAATTTCTGGCGGCTTATGAGGAGCTGCAGGCAGCAAAGCTGGAATACCAGGCCGCTCAGGACGCATACGAGAGCGCCCGGATTGCCTACCATTCTCTGCAGAAAAAAAATCAGGCAGGGATGCTTGACCGGACGGAGTATCTGGAAGGGGAGGCGGCCTATCTGGAAGCGCAGGCAAAGCGGGGCAGTGCGGCGATGGAGCTGCAGCAGGCTTTGGAGGATTATCGGTGGCTGGTGAAAGGAGCAGAAGAAACACGGGGATAAGTTACGGACAGGGAAGGATACAGGGCCTTTTGGAAGGAAGACGGCCCTGTATTTTTTTGCGTTTTCTTTGCCGGGAACAGACGGGTATTTGGTTGAAATTTTTAGTTAAATAGTATATAATTTTTTATCAGAAAGGAGAGGCAGTTATGGGATATGCGAAAAATTTTGTGGTTTTTGAACAGTTTCAGATGCCAGGGCTGCTGATGCAGGCAGAGTATTTATTCCGGATTCTCCTGGCTGTCTTTTTCGGCGCCCTCATTGGCAGTGAAAGGCGGAAGCGCACCCAGTCGGTGGCCACCAGGACCCTTACCGTGGTGGCATTTGGGGCGTCCCTTATGATGGTGATATCAAAATACGGATATACGGATGTGCCGGGATTTGACGCGGCCAGGATGGCGGCCCAGGTGGTAGGCGGGGTCGGATTTTTAGGTGCCGGGGTGATTTTTGTAAAAAATAATCTGGTCAACGGGCTGACCAGCGCGGCGATTATATGGGTGACGGCCGGCATGGGGCTGGCTTTGGGGGCAGGAATGTACATAATCGGCATCAGCGCTGCCATTTTGATTCTCATTATGCAGTATGTGTTTTTCAATGTTGCATATTTCAATAAAGAGGCGTATAATGGCTGTGTTCGGCTCACTATCGTCCAAAAGCCGGGAGCAGTAGAGTCCATGGAGAACTTTCTGGAAGGACAGAATGTAGAAGTCATCGGAATCAAGGTGCAGAAAGTGAAAAAGGGTGAGATCAAGGTGGAATTTGACGTGATCTATCCGGCAGGGTTTAAAAAATCAGGGTTGCTTTCTAAACTGGTAGAGCTGGAAGACGTGCTGGCGGCAAGTGAGTAAAAGGATGAGACCGGCGGCTTTTCCAGGCAGGCATTGCCATTGCCGGAATCGACGCAGAGGATTATCATATAAGAGACAGTTCTTAAGACAGGAGGAGTGCGTAGCGGGATGGATGACTCGGGGGTTCAGTGAGGAAGCTTTCAGAAGAATAAAAGGCAGAAATAAGACATAAGGAAAAGCAAAAAGGGAAGAAGGAGAGAGAAAAATGGCCATCATTGAGAAACTGGCAGATATGGTGGGAGTAACGCCGCAGGTATTCATCATTACGGTTGTTATCTTGGTAGTCTTGTTTATCATTATTTACATCAAAATCAGCCTGGACGAGAAGAAAGGCGTAAACAGCCAGGAAAAGGAAGAGATCCGCAAGATTATCACAAATCTGGTTCCGGATGGAGGACAGTACATGGCAGCTTATGCCCACAGCAAAGAAGTATATGGCGGCGCCCGGATGAGACGTGAGGTATACCATTATTATGCGGTAGGATTCCGGCAGGATCAGACAGATCATTTGTGGGTAGTCCCGATCGGCGTGGAAGGCGGAAAGATCGTCTATACGAAACCTGTCCGGGCAAGTTCGGAAAACGTGAATTTTGTAGGCGGCAATGCTTATGAGCTGCAGCTGAATTTTCCGGGCGGAAAGGACAGCAAATATATACTGAAGGTGGAAGAAAGCAACACCAAGATGGGCAAGGAGTGCCAGGTAAATATCCAGCAGCCGGACGAGGCAAAGGCATGGCAAGAATTTGCTCCCAAATTCCAGGAGCGTGTCAATGCGGAACGAGGAGTGGATAAAAAAGGCCGGGTTGCAAAAAAGTAAGCAGGGAAGCTGACAAAAACAATTCGTACATACAGGAGGGAAAGTACATTGAAGATTGGAAATATTTTCAGGTCATTGAGCACAGGAGTGCTGATGCTTCTGGGTATTGGCGGGATGCTGCTGTATATGACCGCATCGGATTTGGTCGTGTCGTTTAAGCCGTCAATCAGTTTTGAGGATATGCTGGACGGAAAGGAAGTAAAGTCCGGGAGCCACGTAAAGGGAAATGTGGTATACGTGTTTGACAGCTTTGCATCGGAAAGCACTTATACCCGGTATAAGGACGGCTCCCGCAGCGGCAGCAGGAAGTCAGGGAATTATTATCTGATCCCTGCCGGCGAGGAAAAATTTTTGGCCCTGAAAAGCCGCCAGGCGGATGTAGAGGCATTGGACCAGCTTATAGATGAGACTATGAACTATATGACAACCGGGGAGGAGCCGTCCACAGAATTTTTTATGGAAGGCCATGTGGAGAAGCTGGAGGGAAAGCCGCTGGATTATTATAAGGAATACCTGATTGAAGGCGGTTTCACGGAGGAAGAAGTGGAAGCCATGGGAGAGCCTCTGGTGGTGGAATTCATAAGCTTCACCGCAGTGCGGGTTATGTTTGTGATCGGGCTGCTGCTGGTGGCATTGTCAGTGTTTTTGTTCATGCGGCGGTATTGGATCGAGACAAGAGGTTCAGGGCTTAAGCGGGCGGAAGACCTGCCAGGGTGAACCTGAAAATAAGGGAACTGTGTTGGCAAATGATTTGGCTTGCGGGGATATCCGGATTGCAGCAGAAGAAGATAAAAGGGTACGGGTCAATGGCGGGTTCAGCCGGATCCGTGCTTTTTTATTTGTGGGGTAAATATATGATATCCGGTATCTTGTACAACAGGCTTTTTTCTTCCTTTGAAGTATCGAATTCCAATATGGTTTCTGCGGGAACAGGGATCCTATTATTAAGATTGATAGCTCCATGTTTTCAGATGGCATGCGCAAAGACATTGTACGCATGGAACACCCTGTTGGCAATGAATACAGTTCTTAACTAACTGACATTGCGAGTGAACAGTCATTAAAATTAAAAAATTATAAACACACTAATTTAGGCTTGTCATGTAAAAAAATTTATGTTATGCTGTATCTACTTATCGCAGATATTCGTTCTGCAATATTCAAAGGAACGACGAAATGTCGTTTATCAGACACTTTTAGAAGTGTATCTGGCTTTTCGCCGGAGATTATCAAGAGTCAAAAGGATTGATAGTTTTAGGAAATGGGGTGATATTATGGATTGAACCAATACGATTCATTGTATTTTGCCTATAAAAGATTTTAATGATCATTATTCAAAATCCGAATCCGGATTTGTAAGGTTCTGAAACTTTTGGACAGCAAATATGCTGTGTTTTTAATTCTCTTTAAAAGAAAATCCAAATGTAAAAGAAAAGTAAAAGCCATAACAGGCAAGAAAGGATAAAATGAAAAATCAATTGGTAAAAGAAGTGGCAGTGCTTGCAATTTTGGCAGTGCTAGGACGAACCGATCCCGTTTATGCAGGATGGCAGAAACAGGAAGACAGTTGGAAATATGAACAAGACGGAGCCTGGGCCAGAGATCATTGGATACAGGATGAAAGCGGTTGGTACTATTTGGGCCAGGACGAAAAAATGGCAGTTGGATGGAGAAAGATAGGCGGATATTGGTATTTTTTTAATCCGATATCAGATGGAACCTGCGGCCGGATGATGACAGGATGGCAATGGGTCGATGGACGATGTTATTATCTGGCACAGACAGGCAATATTTATCCGGAAGGAGCCATGTACAGGGGAGAAAGGACGCCCGATGGATACCAGGTAAATGATAACGGAGCCTGGACAGATGATAAAGGAAATGTGATGGAGATTTGTGGAAAGGGAATATTGACAAATACTATCCAGGGCAAGGTAAATGGAAATACGGTTTTATCAGGCAAAGGGAGGAGTGGAAGTGGCAGCGGAGGCCATGGGAATGGTAATAAAAACAGCAAAAATAGTAATGGAAATAGTGGAAATGGCAGCAAAAGCGATGTGTCTGGCAGTGAAGAAAGCGTAAACAGCAGCAGGAATAATGAAAAAAACAATGAGGAAGGGAAGGAAGCTATAAATATTGCAGCGACCAGCTCTAATGCCAGGATGACAGACTGGTATGTCTATTTTGTAGATGAAGATACGCATCAGACATTGCTGGCCAAGACACGGCAGGGAGAGATCAAAGATGGAGAAAGTCTTGTACTGAACTTTCAGGAAAGAATCGTAGATCAGAAAGGCCAGGTGTGGGAGTCGGTTATTAAGCCGCCTTTCATTTTGGAGGTATATGGCCCGGGAGACCAGATATTTTACATAGAATATCATTTGGCAGGAACCCTGAAAGCAGACAGGGACCCGCATCAGAATGAGAAGGAACGCCTGAAATCGTGGCTGGAAACAGCAAAGGAGCAGGAGGAAAAACTTACAGGGGAGGATACATTGTCCATTCCGGACAGCCGGTTTTTTGTGTCAGGGCAGAAAGAAAATGACGGACGTCTTCTGACGGCTGCAGGCCAGATCCCGGATTTTGAGGAATGTGCCTTATATGTGATCGGCATAAATATGGAACCGAATGGAAGAATCCTTAAAGATTTTTACCGGGAAGAGATTACATATTCGGAACAAATGGAGGACCGATTTGAGTTAGACGGAAATATTTATACGGTCGTTCGTTTTTCTGTAGAAAAAAGAGAAATTAAAGAAGAAAAGGAAGATAAGGAAGACAATAATTATCTGTGGAAGGATCCGGAGACGGTTCATCATTGGGATTTAGGTGATGTGATGTCCGGAGAAATTTACGGTGTGACTTATACATTTCGGTGTATTGACCAGAATTATTCCGATCAGGCAGGAAATCATCGCCAGGGGGCATTGTTCTTATGCGATTCCGTGATACCTGCAGATTTTGGCTCGTCTTATTCTTATGAGCGTCTGGAGGATGGAAGTTATGGATATGTGTTCTGTCCGGGACCTATTGTGAATTTTGGTGAATCCAATGATTATAAGTATTCCAATATCCGGAAGTGGCTGCAGAAGACGGAGGAAAATTTCCCATATGCAAAGGATATTGATATTGGCACTTCGGTGGCTTACGCGGGGAGTACCGATTTGAACATGTACAGCCAGTTTCAGGAATCGGATTTAAAGGGCAGCCCTATTGGGAATCAGAAGCTTACAGGAAAGCTGTTTGTTTTGTCTGTGGATGAGGCTTTCAAATATCGTGACTGGCTTTGGCGCTTTAATGGTTCGGAAGAAGAGAATCCACAGAGCCAGACAGGAACGTTTTCCAATGGATATTGGCTGAGGAATCCTATGGGTACGTCTTGGGAATATGATTCGGATTTTGTTTATGCGGTAGATCTGGCGAACGGAACGATCCGCCCTATGGGAATACTCCCGGAAGGGGAAACGGAGGATGAAGAATTAGGGGTAACATGTCCTGTTGGAGTAAGGCCGGCATTTGTAATGCCGCAGGAATAAAAATAAGGAGGCGGGTCTATGAGGCAATATAAAAAGAAAGCGGCAGGTTTTCTGATAACAGCAATGTTTTTTCATGGTGCAATGTCAGTGCTGGCAGACGTACCAGTACAGGAATATGTGCCGGCAATCGCGGAAGCCACTGTTGGAGAACCTGTAAAAAATGCAGGGAGATATGAGCTTGCGACGCCATCTAAGGCAGAAGAAAATATAGAGGAATCAGGCAAAAGAAACGAAATAAATTTTGTCAAAGTTGCAACTCAGGCAAATGCCAGAGAGGACGATTTGTGGGAATGGATGTTTGCCATGCTGGAAGAGGAAGAACCAGAAAATTATGAAGATTTTCTGGCCTGGTATGAAGCCTGTGAAGAGGAGATAACAGAAACCTATCATAAAGTTTCAGGCATTGAAATGATGTCTTCAAGTGTAGGGGATCTGTGGGAGAATTGGAATGCAAATATGGACTTTCCTGGAGACGGGACAAAAGGAGCCCCTTTTCAGATTGACAGTCTCTCGCGTCTGATGGGGTTGTCTGAGGCTGTAGCTGCAGGAGTAGATTATGAAGGAAAATATTTTGAACTGACCAGGGATATTGATTTAGGTAATCTTACGGCCAATTCCGGAAATTGGAACCCTATTGGATGGTATCAGAACCAGGGTGAATTAGGTGGGGAAGTCAGCCATCCGTTCCGCGGAAATTTTGACGGAGGAGGCCATACCATTTCAGGCCTGAAGATTGTCAGACCATCTCTTACTCTTACCAATATCGGGCTTTTCGGAGTAATTGACGGCGGTTCGGTAAAAAATCTGAGCATAGAAGCAGAGGACATTGTGGGGGAAGACAATACGGCAGTTTTGGCAGGAGCAATCCTGGGAGATGCTGTGATCTATGGAGTAACGGTTTCCGGATATGTCAATTCCAACGGAAACGCAGGAGGAATTGCAGGTGAGGTGACAGGTTCTGAAAAGAGAGTGACAATTGAAAACTGCAGCTCAGAAAGTATCGTGCTGAATTCTGAAGGAAGAGATAAGTATGTGGGAGGAATTGCAGGAAATGTGCAGAATGCATGGCTGGTGGACAGCCAGGTTACTACTCAGGACGGAGATTCCAACAGAATCCGGGGTAAAGGTTATGTAGGCGGGATTGCCGGGAGAACCAATCATGCGGATCTGTACAATTCTTATGTGAGCGGAACCATAGGTGGAAACGGAAGTCAGGCTGCAGGAGGGATGATCGGGAAATATCAGAGCGGAAACATGGTATTGGCGCGGATGGCAGGCAAGATTTCCTCCACCAATAACGGAACGGCATCCAGGGAGGGGACATTTGTGGGAACCAGGGAATCCAAGGACCGTTTTACCTATGGGACGGAGAAAAATAATCATTTCAGTTATCTTTTTACGAATGATGGGGCAAAAGCCAAAGTAGTGTCGGGAAGTACTATTGACGGAGACAATAGTTTCACAAAAGAAGCCCATATTGGTTATTGGACGGACAATGAGAAAAAGTATACGATCGTGGCCGGCCGGACGGAGGCAGACAGTGGCGAGCGCTATTTTTATGAGGAGCTGGAGGATGCGGTCCGCTACATTGTGACTCAGAAGCTGGACCGGGAATTTACAGCGGGAGAATATGCAGATGGCATTTCATTTCGTATTGACCATTTTGCACCCGGGTATATGGGAGAGCCGGTAAGGGGGTACTTGGTATCTGTTCCTCGTATTGACGCGAAAAATGACAATGGGACTTTTGATACAGACGTAGCAAAACTGACAGCAATTTCAGCTACCAGTAATTCTTACCATCGGACGATCCATAAAGACCATGCAGCGGCGATTGTGCCAGGTTCTGTAGTGACGGTGACGACCGCGCCGAAAAATACAGGAGAGAACCGATACCAGATGGTTATGGATACCAATGAGCCAGGAGGTGTGAAAGCGCCGGTTTTTTTAGATGAATCGGGAAGATGGGTGGAAATGGATTATGTAAATGGAGGTTCCTACAGCTTTATCATGCCGGAATGCGATACGGAGTTAAACGTGGAATACATTAAGGTGACTACCAGACTGGCCGTAGAACCGGAAGAGACGTCCATTCATGTCGTTCAAACCCGCAGCGGAGACAGGAAGAACCCAAAGATTGTTACGGAGGTTACGAATCAGGAAGGTATCTTGATTGCCCGTTATATTGATTCAAATCCCGATGTTTCTGTGCAGGTGCAGCCATTGACGGTCCATGGACAGCATAATGGTGCAGGATGGACGGCAGACCGTACTGTCAGGTGGTCCGTGGATGACACGAACCTTCTGATGAATTTGTCGGAAACAGGCTACACGGTAAAGGATGCGGTGATTCTGCCTAATCTGGATTCTGCTTTTATCCAGGGTATTATCAACCGGGAGGTGCAGGCGCAGGCAGACGGGCAATATCAGGAAAAAATCAACAATACGATCTATACTCAGAATGCAGTGGTAACTGGCTCCACGAATCCGGAGACTTCTGTAGATAACCGGGCTGTCTATGGAAATTGCCGGGTGAAAGTGACCTTCCGGATCCTGGATAATACGACTGTGCGGGTGGAAGGGATGGCTTTAAACCGGGATGAGATTTCGTTTACTGTCACACGCAAACTGACTGGCGACAGGAAAAATCCCAAAGAAACCATAAGTTGTTCGGGACCGGTGATTCTGACCGCAACGTTAAATCCGGTTCGTCCTTTTTTTAAGAATGTTTCCTGGAAGGCCAAAGAGGAAGGAAAGATTGTTTTGCTCACTCCGTCAGGAGAGAATACTCAGGACTGTCAGATTGCGGTAAATTATGACCCGTCAGGGGCTCAAAATCCTGCATGGATTCAAAATATTATCCTGGAGGATAATGAGAAGAGGAATAAGGATCCCTATGGAAAGCTTACAGGAAAAGGAAACTACAAAGAAATGGTTACGGCAGTCAGTGAGGACCAGACCTACGGTCATGTGATGGTTTCGTGTCCGGTGAATATTTATTTTGTCACGGAAGATGAGACCGTGATTCATCCGGAAAAAATTTCTATGAATAAAGGAAAGCTGTCTTATAATTTGTCTTATGATTATAGCGGAAATATTTATTCTGAGATTAAAAAAAGAAATGGTTTCGGGGCGAAGGAGACTCTCAAAGCGGTTGTTATGCCGGTGCTTGCAGAGGAGAAACTATATTCTCCTTATGACAGGACCATATTGTGGAGTTCGTCAGATCCGGACGCAGTGATTGTGGAAAACGGAAAGATTACGGTACGTGACCAGGCAGGATGGATTAAAGAGACGTTAAAAACGTATCCTTATGAGGCAAAGAAAACCGTCCTCATTACAGCTAAAACAAGGGATAACGGGCTGTCTGCCCAGTGTGAAGTAAACCTTACGTTTAAAGCGAATGCCACATATATATCCTATAGCAGCAGAGGAAGTTCCGGCGGCGGAGGCGGAGGAAGCAGTTTGGGAAGTTCCTCCGGCAAGAGCAGTGTCGTAACGGCAGGCAGTGCAGGCGGAAGCGGGGCAGCCGGTCCCGGGGTGGCCCTTTTGGGAACCGTAACTTTAAATGGAGATGAAGTGCCAAAATCAGCAGAACCAGGAAGCGGACTGCCGGATTATGTGGTATCAGGAAGCTGGGTGAAGGAAGGTTTAAACGGTTGGAAGTTTTCAGATGGAAACCGAAATTATGTCAATGAATGGGCGGCGGTGGTGAATCCTTATGCGGATATCGGGGCAGGACAGAGTTCCTATGACTGGTTTCGGTTTGATATGGACGGATTTATGATGTCAGGATGGTATCAGGATAAGGATGGTAACTTATATTATTTGAATCCCCGGTCAGACGGAACAATGGGCAGGATGTTTACCGGATGGAACTGGATAAAAGGCGTCGATGGAAATGAATACTGCTATTATTTTAATGAGAAATCGGATGGATTGAAAGGTGCGCTTGTGTGTTCTGCAGTGACCCCGGATGGGTACATGGTAGATGATTCAGGAAGGTGGATGAAAGACGGGAAACCTCAGATAAAAGTAAAACCATAAAAGCCCTGGGGAATCAGAAGCCGTTTCGATTTCAGGAAAATGGGGAGGGGAAAGACAGACTAGATGCAAAAGTGGATGAGAAAAATAAGGGGAAGGCGATGCTATGCCGGGATAATGGCGGGCCTGTTGTTCGGAATGATATTTTTGCCATACTTGAATTTGCCGGGCAAGGCTTATGGATCGGTTTCTTTTGGTGAAGGGGAACTCAGCTATAGTGAGGAGCTGGTAGCTTTGTGGGACGGGCTGGCTGCGGCGGAGAATATGGAGCGGACAGATTTTATTGGCCACATGACATGCACCTTTCCTATTGCAGGTGTTGTGATTTATAAGCAGCAGACAAGCGTAAGCCCTGGCGGAAAATGGAAGGATTATGAATATCGCAATATGTACTGTATTTCCCACAGCCGGGAACTGGCGGAAAATCCAAATACTACTATGGAAACCTCGGCCATCTGGTATATGAAAAAAGAACCTTATACTCTGAGAAATCTGCCGGATTCTATTACGAGCCGTATAACGGATCAATATCGCAGGCGTTTTAATTTTTTGCTTATGGCATATGGGGCTAATTATGAGGCGTATCAGGGAGGCGTTAATTCGGACCCGGTGATCGGAACGGCTAACTACTATTTGTGTCAAAGCTTTTGCACCCTGTCAGAAGAGGCGAAATTTACCGGAGACCGGGCTCATGACTGGGGGATGTACCGGCAGCATGCCACCCAGATTGCAAACCTTTACAACCCTTCAAAACTGGGGAGCAACCAGGTGTATCTGGACATGTTGGAGAATATGGAGACGACTTTCAATGCTGTCTGGAATACGGCAAAGGTGGCAGCGGATTGTGTGGAATCTTCGGACACCGGCTATGTGTTTCATCCGTCTATTGCCCTGGAAGGAGATGGGATGTATCATGCCAGGTATGTGCTGACGCCAGAGACAAAAGAATTTTTCGGTTCTTCGTCCATCACGCTCCATGGAGACTGGAGCTTTGAAATCACAGAAAACGCGATTGATTTCAGATCGCCGACCGGCCGGCTTTCTGATGATGGTTATGTAGCGGAGATTGATCTGGCCAATGCCAATGGCATTATCCGGAAGATGATCGGAAATGAAAGCGTGAGGGAAGTTCATATGCCGGTAAAAATAGGAAACCGTTGGAGCCTTACCTTTGCTCAGGGCAACTTGATATCCAATTTAATAGAAGAAATGAAAATTGTAGTAGGAAGCCCGGAAGCAGGAACCCCGCCGATCTCTGCGGCGCCTCATCCTGCGTCATCTACAGTAGTCCGGTACAAGCATACGGAAAAATGGCAAGCGGATTATGTAGTGAATTTAAGGAAAATGGACGCAGAGACAAAAGAACCCTTAGAAGGAGCCTGGTTTGATATTCTGGAGGCTTTTGACGACAGCCAGCTTGAAGGGAGCATTCTGGAGGATGATAACTGGGACAATGACAACGGAAGTCAGTTTATGCGATGGAAAGGCTGGGACAGCCCATATGGCGAGAACGGTGACGGAGATCCTTGTGAGAAGGACCAACAGGTTACGGACAGCGAAGGATGGCTTGTGGAGGCGGATTCCCTGGGAGCAGGGGAATTACAGCCATCCGGTGTCCATGCGCACCGGGATACGAAATATTACTCTTATACGAAAGGGTACTGTGGCGGTCATCTGGAGCCGGAGGAGGATGATGAAGAGGATGACGGAGGCGAAGCATCCGAGGAGTATGAGCGCCAGATCGAGATCTGTGAGAGCCTGGCGGCAGCAGGGGGATTTTATCACTCCCTGGACGGCGGGGCAAGAGAGCTTCTCGAAGCAGACCGGAACCGCCATTATGAGGAATTCGTATCCCTGTCCTATGAATATTCAGCCAGGGAGACAGCGGCAAGGAATGGATATATTCTTCACAACCAGGATCAGGTTCATGAGCCTTTTGAGAATGTTTTTGACGGGATTCATCAGGATACGGTTCCTGTTGAGACAGTGACGGTTCATTCCAGCCAGTATTATGCTTTACAAGGAGGAGAAAGCAGGGAAAAAAGGAAAGAAAAAAACAGAATAGAAGAAATAACTTTGACGGAGGATGATTTTATCCGAGAAGAGGATGATTTAGACCGGGAGACAGTTGATTTTGTCCATAGGGCAGATGATGTTAATCAAGAAATTCCATATCTGACTGCCAAATCCCGGTATTTTATGGCAGTTGCCGGAAGTAATGATGCCATAAAGACGGAAGTAATGCCAGGAGAGGAGGCAGATCTGGACCATGTGTGGATTTTGGACGAGGATGGAACGTATGAGGAGGATTCGGAATATGGTATGGAGGATGAATGGGATACAAGTCCGTATGCGGCAAGCCCGTCTAACGCAGGTTCATTGAAAGCAAGCCCGGCCAATGCCAGTAGTCCGGATGTCGATCCATCTGATCTCAGGCTTCCTGTAAGAACTCTGTTTCTCCCAGGGGGAATCCGGTCATCCGGAACCGGAGGAAAGGGAATGAGGATACAGCAGAGGAGGAAGAAAACAGCCAGGGATAATTCTGTCCGCAGTTCGGCAGAGATGCAGGAATCCCAGATAACGCACATATCACCGGCAGATCCTGATTACTCTGAAAGCGGCGGCGCAGACTGGGTTTTTGAAATTTATGACAACCGGACAGAAGCGGAAGTACACATTAACAAGCGTGATCTGCTTTTAAAGAGGGGAGAGAATGAAAATTATAATTCTTATGGGGATACTCAGGGGGACGGATGCTTAGAAGGCGCGGTTTATGGATTGTATGCGGCGGAAGACATCATTCATCCGGATGGGAAAACGGGGGTGGTTTTTGAAAAGGGGAATTTAGTGGCAATAACGTCTACAGATAAAAATGGGGATGCTTCTTTTATGGCAATCACTGAGGCGCCGGGGACGGTCTATGATTACAGCCAGGGCAGGACAGTCAGGACAGGGTTTGCAGGGCCGGGGAATGCATATACCGAAAATATCCATATGAACACCAGTAATCCCGATAGCAGTCAGGGGGAAAGGTGGTACTATCCTTTAACAGACAACCAGTCTGATAATGGAAATTGCTGGATTGGAAGGCCGCTGCTCTTAGGTTCCTATTATATTCAGGAACAAACCCGCTCTGAAGGGTATGAATTGTCTGTATATGGGATAGATGCAGATATATCCAACCGTAATAGCTGGCTGGCCGGCGGAAGCCCGGAGGCAAAGGGAAACGTTCAGGTGAAGAAGGTAGAAGGAAATGTCCGGCTGATGGAGGATACGCAGAAGGAAGAAACGGTGACAGAGATACACCTTTCCGGCAGCGGCGCTGATTACGGATATGATATTTCCGTTAAAAACATATCGCCGGAGGCCCATCCTGGCTTTTGGCTGACCACTTTGGGGAAAAAGGAGGTATACCGGGAATGGAAAGAGCCGGAGATTTATTATGGAACAGAGGAAGCTGCCTATGGGACACCTGTTATGATTGACGGCAAAACCGTGGAAGCAGAAGAAGGGGAGGTAAAAACGCTTCCAAATGGAGAGAACATCGTAATCGGCCATACGATGAAAATGGCAGTATCACCGGAAAATGTGGTTATAACAGGGCAAAAGGGCGCAATCCGAACCTTGGATATTCAGTATATACCAGAGCTTACGGGGATTGCCGGAGGAAATGAAGCAGCTTTTATCAATAACTGCAATCAGGCATTTTCGTCTATCGGTTTACAGGTGCCTGATGGAGATGCTCCGTATTTTCTGGTGGAATTAGGAGACGATGCCTTATGGGCCAGGAATCTTTATGCGTTTTTGGCCAGAGAAGATTGTCCTGCTTTTAACGGGGCAAGGCTGGAGAAAGTCATAAGGAAAAACGAAAAGGCTTACGGAGTGCTCCGGTATTCTTTTCTTGAAGACGGGAAAGGGATGCCAGTGGTGTTCAGCACTCCGGACCAGACTTTTTATGTGCGGTATCCGGTGGTTTATTCGGACGGTTCGGATGGATATGCCTATCGCGGATATCCGCTGTCCGGGCTGGAGGAGGAGAATTATGAAAGAGGAGTTTATCTGTACCGATGGATCCGGGTACCTAATGTGAAGCCGGAAAATCAGGTCGGTTTGTATGAGGATTTATCACGGATTTCTTATGTGAGCGCCCAGGAATTCCGGTCCTTATGGGTATATGGGGATGGGGAACTGCTTCGGGCACAAGACGGGAGTATCTATCAGAAAGAATACACCCGTTATGTGGACAGATCCGGGTATCAGATGATCGAAACGGCCGTCTATGAAGAAATAGAAGCAGCCTATGATCCGGTCAGCCGGACATGGAAGCTCCATGGCACGCCAGAACAGATTTCTCCGGACGGAAGTATGATGATAACCGTCCGTTATGGAAACCGCTTTGGAGGAGAGACCAAAAGCATTACAGTGGCTGCCGCTCCTTCTATGAATCTTACGGGAACCTATGTGCAGCCCGTGATTCTGGCGTACCCGGGCCAGGATTCTGTTTATGAGGATGCAGGAACAAGGCAGGTTCCTGTGGAAGTGTCAGAGCGCGCAGTCATTCAAAAACTTCAGGTGAGGAAGGATATAGAAAAGACCTCCTACAATAATACGAATTCTTATGGGAAAATTCACGAGGACTGGTTTACAAGGATATTTGGCGGTTACTACCAGAACGGAGATGCAAAAGCCGCTGCCGGGAAAATGGATAATTTCCGGTTTAAGGCGTATCTTAAGTCTAACCTTGCCAGGCTTTACCGATGGGAGGACGGTCAGGTGGTCTGGCAGGATCGGATGGGAAGAGAAATGGATGAGGCAGAGGTCCTTGGGGAAAATAACCGTTTCCCGGAGCTGGTTCGGAAAATCCACACCAAGGTACTGCATCAGACAGAGCCTCTTTTTCAGGATTCTGAAATGGCTGTAGTGGCAAACGAAAGGCTGTATGAATATACAAATGACAAGATTAAGGAAGAACCAGAAAAAGGATATACTGCGATTTTAGAGACCACCTGGCGGACGGCAGAGGACAAAGAAGGCATAAGGGTGGTAAAAGCATACAATTATGAGAAATTTTTTGATGCGATACAAGTGGCAAATCATGATAAATGGGACGATAGAGCGCCTTCTTATACAAGCTGGCATCCTATTGGCAACCAGGCGAACCGGACGGAAGAAGCTATAGAGAATGCCCGGGTATCAGACCAGGTGCGTCAGTTTGCCATTGACTGGTATCTGCAGGATGAGGTGAAAAAACTGGCAGAGCCGGTACAAGACAGTCCCGGTGAAACTCAGGCGGCAAAAGGACAGGTATCCTACCCGGATGAAATTTATGACCGGGCGCTTCGGGCAGCGATTTTAAAATCAGAAAATTATTTAAAACCGTTTTTTTTATACGATCTGGATGAAATCTATGCGGTCTTATGGGATGGGGAAGAAGGAGGCGGAAGTGATAGAGATGTCTCTACCCTTTCGGCGGATATGATTTATGAGGAGGATGGGGGCTATTATGGAATATCGGCATATCTGCCTTATGGCACTTATGTAGTGGTAGAGCAGCAGCCGAAGTATTCCGGATCCGAATACGGAAAGAACTTAATGGATTTTAAAAATAAACATTATGAGGTTGATAAGCCTAAGGAGATAAGCCTCCCTTCTCTCTATGCAGGATACGATGGTTTTCAGGCATCTCCGGAATTGATGAATAAATATTACTGCTATGACGGGACTATGGCACAGTCAGAGATGGAGCGAAAATATCATATTCGTTTTCATGAAGAAGACCATGTAATCCAGGCCCATAACCATCATGGAGATTTTGAAATCTATAAATATGGCATGGATATCAGACTGATTGACAATGGGATGCCAGAGGCTTTGGGAAGGGGGAATTATTTTTCTCTTACCCAGGATTCCCATAAGCCTTATAAAAATTATTATAATAAAAACGACGACCGGAAAATGGGAGAGGTGGATTTTTATCTGACAGAGAATCAGTCCGGGAGGAAAGGTATTGCGCCAAATTATCGATACAGTTCCGTGTCGGAGCACAAAGGGACTGCAGATGATGTGCCTTATCCGGGAAAAGTTTCCACAGAGGACAATGTGCCAGGTGTGGAATATAAGGATCAGGTCTTAACCATACATGGAGTGCAGACTGCATATGACGGGTTATATGCACCTATGCTGGTGCCCTGGAGCGTGATGGCTCCGGAACCGTCCGGGGGAGGACTGCAATCCGGAGGCCAGGATGAGAAGACTGGTGAAAGTGATTACCTTGGTTTTGCTTCTTTGAAATTCCGTAACCGTTTTTTTACGGCCAGGCTGCGTCTGGAGAAACTGGATAGTGAAACTCATGAAAATATTCTTCATGACAGTGCCATCTTTGCCGTTTATGCGGCAAAAAGGGATGATTCCCGGGATGGGAACGGCCAGGTCATTTTTTATGATAAAGATACAACGATTGTGGGGACAAAAGAATTTTTGGAATCCATGGGGGCGGTCCAAATTTGTCCTGTAGCCAGAAGAATATCGCTTTTAGACCGGTTGTTGGGAAAGGAAACCGGTCCGGGAAATCTTTACACAGGCGTGGTTCCTGCAGGGACGCCTGTCTGTGATGAAGCCGAGAAAATCATAACAGGAAAAGGACAAGGTCAGCAGACGGTAGCATTTTCTTCTTATTCCACGGTACTGGACGGTAAAATGAAGGATGAAGAGGGCAAAGATGAGATGCGCTGGCAGCTTCAGACAGTAGGATATCTGGAAACGCCTCAGCCACTAGGGGCAGGCGTCTATGTGATCTGCGAAGAAAAGGCTCCTTCTGGATATGTGAGGACAAAGCCTGTGGCTGTGGAAGTCTACTCGGACAAGGTGGCTTATTATAAAGAAGGCCACAGAGACAGCCGGGTTCTGGCAGCTATCTATGAAGAGCTGTCGGAGGAAACCACAGGAAACCGCAACAAGCCTCAGGACAAAGGACACATGGCCCGGATTCATATAGAAAATACGCCCATTAAGCTGACCGTAGAAAAGTTAAAAGAATCCAGCAGCATTACGGCAAATACTACGGCAGATAAGACAGTCACCTATAAGGTGAGCGGCAGGATCGATGGGAGCCTTGCAGATATCGGAAATAACCCTGACTATGTTTATGCTTATGAAAACGGGCATTATCTGGGGTATGGATGGAAGAAAGGGACGTTGGAGTATTTAGCCGCAAGGAAGGCGGCCGGAGAACAGGTAGAGCTTGTCTATGAGGGAGCGGTTTTTGCAGGCTATGGGTATGTGACCCGGGCGCTGGAGACAGCAGATGATAAAAATTCTTATGTGGCAGGGGCAAAAATGGCGCTGTTTGATGCTCTTGTCCTGAATCCTTCCGGAGATACCCAGGATTATGCTTATGAAGGTTTGGTGATAGAACGTAATTCTACCAATAATATTACCAGAATGTATGTGGAAAAGGGATATGCCGGGGAAAAGACCGATTTTGTGAAGAGGAAGGATGAAAACGGCCAGGAATATGAAGGAGAATTTCAGGCAGGGGCAGACCGTTATGGGAATCCGGTGATAAAGAAAGGGAATATTTGGGGTGCAGTGGTTTTAGAACGTCCGGATACTGATATTTTGTATTATGACTTAGACAGCCTGGAGGTTGCAGCATCAAAAATTATAGATGGACGCAGGATCATTTTTGGTTATGACCGTGACCATAAAATGATCCCCATAAGCCAGATAGAGTCGGATAAGGCGAACTTCAGGCGGACGGATACAGATCACTCCTTATTTGCTTTTAAAGGCGGCATGCCATACCTGGAACTGGTGGGAGGTGATTTTACAAAGATTCAATATTCCTCTATGGACAAGACCCTGGCCGTAGGGGAAGGAACCCTGGTTTACCACCTGGACAGGGAGGGGAACCGGGACAGCCTGGTGGACCCGTACACGGGTATGGCATATGTACTTATGCCGGGGGAGTCTTCTGGTAAAGTGATGGTCTGGCCGGTGAATCTTCACCGGGATCAATATGGCAATGTGATTGCGCGGGATAAGATCACTACCTGCAGAGTGGCTACCATTGGGGAAAATCAGGATGGTTATGAAGAAAAAGCGGTTCTTGATGTGGTGAACCACTCAGGCCGGGAAATTCTAAGGAACCGGCTGCCTTCTTATGAGCACAGAGAATCCGGTTCTGTTTCAGGAACCTGGGAATCTCAGGAAAGCGGGGAAAGCCACAAGGAGACCACCGTCTATACCAATCCTTACGGACAGAATCTTAACGGAGAAGTGTTGGAAGATGATAATAACGGGAGCTTTGCCGGGGAATTAAATCCTGTTTATGACAGTTACGGGCTTTCGGAATATTACCAGAGAAGCAATGAAACTTATGACAAGGGGACAGAGCTCTATGACCGGAACGGGGATTTTGTGCGGTATCAGGATTCCGATAATCTGGAAGAATATAATAAAAATGCCTATCACATCAATTCTCATGAACAGATATATGACGGAGATAAGGAAAAAGAGAAACAGGAACAAAAGAAGCTGTATCATCGGCAGGGAGAGGGATATATTTTGGAAAATTTCTGGATTACTTCAGACAAAACGCCGAATGATCCTTTCCACAATGCTGAGACAGACGGGCAGGCTGACATTTTAAAACGAATTCCGGCGGGAAACTATATAATGGAAGAGCTTAAAAGTCCTCCGGGATATCTGAAGGGCATGCCTGAAGGGGTGGTGGTTGCGGAAAGTACGGATATGCAGCATACCTCCATGGTAGATAAGACAACAAAGGTGGAAATATCTAAAATTGACGGAACGATAAACAGGAAAATCGGGGTTTGCCATTACCGGTCTGACGGAGCTGCGGAAAGCCTGGGGAGTATGACAGAGAGGAGCGGCGGTTATACATACAGAATGGTTCCGGGAGCCAGGCTTGCGCTGTTTGAGGCCAGAAAGGTCTATGACGCACAGAAGCCAAAAGGATATTATCTGGAGAAGACAGGAAAAAATCCTCTGATATATGATTCCACGGACAGCCGGGCAGGTGATCAAAAGAAGCTGACAGCATGCTGGGTCACGGACAGCACCCCGGTGTATGCAGAAGGGATTCCTGTTGGAACTTACATTTTAGAGGAAATCTATACGCCGCCTGGATTTGTAGCCGGCAGGCCTGTGGAAGTGGAGATCGTCAACACGCCCCAGGTACAGATATTCGTGATGAACAATGACCATACGAAGGTCGAGATAGAGAAATTTTCCATAAAAGAAGATAAAAAAAGCTGGATTTCCGGAGCGGGATTTACCTTGTATGAAGCGGTCACAGATAAAGACGGAAAAGCAGTATTCTGTGAGGGGGACCCGATATATGATCCTGGTAAGGCAATTGATTCCTGGATTAGCAGCGATTTAAAAGAATACACCAGCTTTATCCCGGCATTCGAAGTTATGTACCAGGAATATGGAGCAAAGGAGAAGACTACGGTGCAGTGGGGAGAAGATGGCCAGGAGTATAAGGCAGAGTGCATTTTTTCCTGCTCCCCGGATATTCAGGACAGTGGCCAGGGCCGGCTCCATCCTGTTACGGCGGAACTGATATTTGAGATGGAGGACGGAAGGCAAATCCGTATTACCGTATGGGGAGGTGATTATTTTGAATATCAGTTTGATTACCGGAAACTTCCAGAAGTAAATGAATATGCCTGCTCTTATGTAACCCTTGACGGAGTCAGAAGGATTGATTATCTTCCAGCAGGAAATTCTTATGTGTTGGTGGAAACAAAAGTTCCCAAGGGATATGCAAAAGCAAAAGATCGGCTGATCTGTGTATCCGATACGGAGGCAGTCCAAAGGTACTCCGTTGAAAATACGGAAGGAAAGCTGTATGTCTCCAAAAGGGCAAAAGGCCGGACGAAAGAACTGGCAGGGGCTCATCTGGAACTGTATCGGGCAGAAGATGACGGGAGACTTGTGAAAGATAAAAATCATCTGGAAGCAGAATGGATTACCGGAAGCGATGGGGTTTATACGGATTCGGATTATGTAAATGACCGGATTCTGTCAGGATATGAAACAGGGGATTTAAAACCTCACAAGATCGAAAGACTGGAAAATGGAATTTATTGGCTGACAGAACGGGAATGCCCTGATTATTATACTGCTTTTGAGCCAATCCGGATCGATTACCGTCAGGAGGATGAAATTCAGGTGATCCGGGCCGAGAACAGCCCGGTGGAAGGCTGTCTTGAGATTAAAAAGACAGGCGCAGACGGAACAGGACTTAAGGGAGCCGTGTTTGAACTGGCTGCATACGGACAACACGATCTGAGAAATCCGGTGTTTACAAAAAAGCTGAGTGATACGGATGGAAGGATTCAAATTGGAAGATTACCGGTCGGTGAAGTGGAGAAGGATGGAAGGGTTGTGCCTTATCAATATAAGCTGAAGGAAATCGTCCCTCCGGAAGGGTATGCAGTCAATACACAGATTTTTACCTGGAGATTTGAGCCGGATAAAGAAGGGGAGCCTTATGCGTTTCATGAGGAGGCTGTCCGGTATTTTGAGATTGTAGACGAGCGGACAAAAGTATTCATTGGAAAAAAGGATTTTGATGTGTTGGGAGCAGGTACGGAGGGGGATTTTCTTTCGGGGGTCGAATTTGCTGTTTATGAAATTACAGGAAGAGATTTGGAAGGAGGTCTTCTTTATGACAAGGAATCGCCTCTGGACAGATGGACGACCAGGAAGGAGGAAGTCCACGAAATAGAAGGCCTGATTGCAGGGAGAAGTTATCTTTTGAAAGAATTGTCCTCTCCGACAGGATACCATCTCATGGAGCCTGTACTGTTCGTCATGTCCATGGATGGAAGAAGGATTATCAAGATCAGTAATGAGGTGAATACTGTGACGGTCCATGGCATGGAGGGAGATGGAGAAGATCCGGATCCCATATACGGGATAACTATAAAAGGACGTTATCCCATCCGTGTGGAATATGAGATGGCAGATCGTTCCGGCATGGTGAAAGCACATTGGACAGGGACAAAAGACGGACATATTCTTGACCGGAAAGACGGATGGAAAGAAGGAGAAATTTATACAATAACAGAATACACCTGCTATCATGACGGTACCAGGCCTGTGACAGGGAAAAGGACAGAAAGCCTGTTTTTTGACGAGGACGGGTTCTGCTGTATTCCGGGACGGGAGGCAAGAAACACATCGCTTACCTTGAGCCATGAAGACGGGACGAAAATAGAATCTTTTCTTGTGAACGAGGTACTTTCCGAAAAGACTATTAAAAACAATGTACTTCCGGAGAATCCGCAGATTATGATAAGCAACCGTGACGGAAAACCAGGCCAGGTTTTGGATCCGGCTCAGGCAATTATCGGGACTATTGCTTTTATTAATGATTCAGCGGGCAAGACGGATATGGAGATTGCTGTCAGCCTTGACTCTTCCCTGGAAATATTGGATTCAGGAGGAGGTATGATCAGGGAAAATCAGATTATATATAAGGAAAAGGATGTCATGCCTATGGAGAGGCGGACGGTTTCCTATGTGGCAGCGGCAGAAAAAGAGGCATTATCTGTCCATCAGACAGCAGTGGCCCGTTATCAGGGGCATGTTGCCGCAACATCAAAAACCGTGCCTTTTATGCAAAAAGGGCGTCTTATAATCTATAATGAACTGACAGGAACCGGAAAAGGGATTTTTGGAGGTGAGGAGAGCGAATTTCAGGTCCGGCTTTATGCAGAAGACGGCGAAGAATTAAAAGGGCGTTATCAATATGGAGGAAGCAGAACAGGGATAATACAAAGTGGAGACCATATTGTTCTTGCAGGAAATGAATTTGCAGTGATTGACCCTGGATTTTATAAGAACGCACGATATCAGATTGCCCGAAAGGAGGATGGAAAAGAAGTGACAGGGCAAAACCTGTCAGGAACCATAGGAGAACAAGGAGCTTTTGCGTCATTTACCAGGCAGGTATGGGACAGCTCCGACCGGGAATTGTTCCGAAAGGGCGGGAGCTATCTGCTGACAGAGCAGACCGTTTATTCAGATAAAACCATATGGGAGAACGGACGGTTTGTGTTTACCCTGGATGGGCAGGCAGCCATAAGAGGAGTTGTGGCGGCAGATAAAAAGACAAAGATAGTCTTTTCAAAGTCAGATATCACAGGAACACAGGAGATTTCGGGATGCCATATGAGGATCAAGGACCGTGAGGGAAACGAGATTCTATCCTGGGTATCCACAGAGGAACCATACAAGATAGAAGGGATTCTGACGCCGGGGGAAGAATATTATTTGGAGGAAATACGTCCGGAGGATGGTTTTGCTTTTGCTGAGGAAATCCTGTTTTCCGTGTCTGAGAATGGTATTTTAGAGCAGGTTGCCATGAAGGATGAGGACACAAAACTTCGAATCCATAAGCTTGCGGATCCGGACGGAACGAAATATGTACCAGACGCCATACTGCAGATTTTGAATCAGGACAAAACACCGGCAAGGGCGATATGCAGTTTGGGAGCTTTTAAAGAAGGGGAGCTTCTGATCTTTCGGTCAGGAGAAGAACCAACAGAGATTATCAGGCAGCTCTGTGCAGGACAAAGTTATTGGCTGCATGAGATAAAGCCTCCTTCAGGCTGCGCTTATGCGGAGGATGTGCCTTTTGTGATCAGCCCGGACGGAAGCTGGGATGAAGTGGTGATGACAGACAGGCAGACACATGTGTCGGTCAGCAAGACCGGTATCACTGGTGAAAAAGAAATTCCAGGCAATCATCTGCGGATAAAGACGACAGAAGGAGATGAGGTTATTTCCTGGGTGTCCGGGACAAAGCCTTATGAAATTCAGGGAATCCTGGATGCAGGGGAAACTTATATTTTAGAGGAGGTTCAGCCATGGGACGGTTATGCCTGGGCAGAGGAAATACGGTTTAAGGTCAGCTTAGACGGGACGGTGGATCGTGTTGTCATGAAAAATCAAAGGACGCAGGCGGAGATATTAAAGACGGATGCCAGGTCAAAGGAGCCTGTGGCAGGAGCAATCCTGCAGATTCAGGATAAAGAAGGGAGGATTTTGGAACAGTGGACGTCAGGAGTAAAAAGCCACAGGATTACGGGAAAACTGGCAGCCGGTGAAGTTTATTATCTCTGTGAAAAGAAAGCGCCAAAAGGGTATCTGCAGTCGGAAAAGATGGAATTTACTATGCCAAAAAAGCCGGAGCTTTTGCAAATTTCTTATGAAAACAAAAAGAGGAAAGGAGGGAGGATACCGGAAGGGCCAGACACGCCAAAAGCGCCTGAATCGTCGCAAGTGCCTGAGGAGCCTAAAGAACCAGGCAGAATAACGGCAGTGTATGAAAGCGAGACGCCCAGATGGGTAAAGGAATTTTTTGATAATCCGATACCAAAGGCTTTCCGCCTGCCTGAAACAGGAGACAAAAGCCTGGCAAAATGGTATTTGATTGGCGTCGCGGCGTCTTTTTTGGGCATGTGCATAGCTTTTTTTGCAATTTCAATGACAAAATGCAGAAGATTCGATATAATAAACAGGATCAGAAAGAAAAAAGAAAAAAATGCAGAGAAAGACAAAGAAAGATGAAAAAGGTGGTAATTGGCATATTAGCCCATGTGGATGCAGGAAAGACCACATTGTCGGAACGTATTTTATATTTGACCGGAAAAATTCGGAAAATGGGGCGGGTGGATACAGGGGATACTTATCTGGATACCGATGAACAGGAAAGGGCCAGGGGAATTACGATTTTTTCCAAGCAGGCAGTATTTCCTTTAGGAGATTTTTCCGTTTCGTTATTGGATACACCAGGCCATGTGGATTTTTCGGCAGAGATGGAGCGGACACTGCAGGTCCTGGATTATGCAGTATTGGTAATCAGCGGGGCAGATGGAGTCCAGGGGCATACGGATACTCTGTGGCGGTTGCTGAAACGTTATAAAATACCGTGTTTTTTGTTTATTAATAAAATGGACCAGGAGGGTACGGAAAAAGAGACGCTGCTGGCGGAGCTGCAGCAGCGTCTGGACGGAGGCTGCCTGGATTTTACGGCAAAGCAGGAGGAGCTGTGGGAGAATCTTGCTATGTGTGAGGAGCGGCTTTTGGAAATGTATTTGGAACAGGGGAATATAGAAAGGACGGAGATTCTCAGGCTGATCCGGGACAGAAAGATATTCCCCTGCTATTTTGGCTCGGCTCTTAAGGGGGACGGAGTGGAGAAATTTCTGGCCGGATTGGAAAGTCTGCTTGAAGAGCCAAAGGCCAAAACGGAACTGGGGGCAAAGGTTTATAAAATTTCCAGGGACAATCAGGGAAACAGGCTGACCCACATGAAAATTACCGGAGGCTGCCTGAAGGTGAAGGGGCTTTTGCCCGGCAGAGAGGATGAAAAGATCAATCAGATCCGGATTTACTCTGGAGAAAAGTTTGAGGCGGTGAAAGAAGCAGAACCAGGGACGATCTGCGCGGTTACGGGGCCTGTGGCTACTTATCCGGGGCAGGGAATCGGCGTGGAGAAGGAGTCGGAGCTTCCAATACTGGAGCCGGTGCTGAATTATCAGGTAATATTGCCGGAGGGAAGCGATATTGCGGGGATGATAAGCAGGCTTAAGCAGCTAGAGGAGGAAGAACCTCAGCTTCATATTGCCTGGAACGAGCCGCTTAAGGAAATACATGTCCAGGTTATGGGTGAAATCCAGATTGAAATCTTAAAGAACCAGATCCGGGAACGTTTTGGCAGAGAAGTAGAATTCGGGGTCGGGAATATTGTATATAAGGAGACGGTTTTGCGGGCCGTGGAAGGGGTGGGACATTTTGAGCCGCTGCGCCATTACGCGGAAGTACATCTTCTTCTGGAACCGGCAGAGCCGGGAAGCGGGCTGCAGGTGGCAAGTTGCTGCAGTGAGGATACGCTGGACAAAAACTGGCAGCGCTTGATTCTCACCCATCTGGAGGAAAAAATCCACAAAGGAGTGCTGGTCGGGGCGGATATTACGGATATGAAGATCACACTTCTTTCCGGGCGGGCCCATGTAAAACACACAGAAGGCGGAGATTTCAGGCAGGCGACTTACCGGGCCGTACGTCAGGGGCTAAGGGAAGCAGGATGCAGGCTCTTGGAACCCTGGTTTGCGTTTCGCCTTGAAGTTCCGGCAGAATCGGTAGGCCGCGCCATGTCAGATTTAGAGCAGATGCAGGGAAGTTTTGAACCGCCTCAGATAGACGGGGAGAAGGCAGTGCTCAAAGGCAGCGTGCCTGCAGTCAATATGCAGGGATACCAGCAGGAAGTGACACGGTACACAAGAGGAAGAGGAAAGCTTCACTGCACTTTAAAAGGTTATGAACCATGCCATAACGAGGAAGAGGTGGTGGAGAATGCCGGTTATGATCCTGAGGCAGATCTGGATAATCCCACCGGTTCCGTATTCTGCGCCCATGGAGCAGGATTTGTGGTGCCGTGGAACCAGGTAAAAGATTATATGCATTTGGCTCCTTCTTTTCAGGCGGACAAGACAGGGGAAGAAGGGAGTGAAGAAAAGGAAGGGGGAATGGCCGGAAAGGGGACAGGGGGGAAAAGCGGTTTAAAACCAGGAGCCGGTGCGGAGACGTACAAGGATGGAAGGGGAGGCCTGCCTTTTGGGGCAGAGGAGAAGGAACTGGAGGAAATTTTTATCCGGACCTATGGGGAGACTAAGAAAAAGCAAAGAGGCACAGAAGGGCCGCGCCGAGTGATTTATGAGGGACACCAGGAATCGGGACAAAAGGCTGCAAAGCCAGAAGACAGAGGATCCCCTATGGTTTCGGCGCCGGATTACAGGCAGGAAGGCAAAAAGGCGGTAAACAGAGACGAGTATTTGCTGGTGGACGGCTACAACATCATTTTCGGATGGGAAGAACTGAGGGAACTTGCAAAGGAGACGATTGACGGGGCAAGATACCAGCTTATGGATACTTTGTGCAATTATCAGGCATTCCGCCAATGTGTCCTGATCGTGGTGTTTGATGCATATAAGGTGGCCGGGAATACGGGAAGCGCCATGAATTATCACAATATTCATGTGGTGTACACAAAGGAGGCAGAGACGGCAGACCAGTACATCGAAAAGTTTGCTTATCGGATGGGAAGGAATTCTCGTGTGACAGTGGCCACCTCTGACGGCCTGGAGCAGGTGATCATCCGGGGAGCAGGATGTCTTTTGATGTCTGCGGAAGAACTGTGGGAGGATGTGAAAAGGACAGGGCAGCTGATCCGGGAAGAACAGCAGAAATTGTCTCAAAAGAAAAAGTTCCGCCTGTTTGATGGGGCGGATGAAAAACTGAAAAAGCAGTTGGAAGATCTCCGGTAACGGTTCGGAACTGTCGGGGAAAACAGAGAAACTTTTAGGAAGAATCTTGAAAATCTGTCCAAAATAAAGTACAATGTACAAAGCAAACCGTGTACGGGAAAGGACCGGCAGAACCGGTCGTTAAATAAAAGGAGATTTCACATGAGCAAAAAACCAGTAGTATTGATGATCCTTGACGGGTATGGCCTCAATGACAAGTGCGAGGCAAATGCAGTATGCGAAGGCAGGACTCCGGTGATGGACCAGTTGATGGGGCAGTGTCCTTTTGTAAAAGGACAGGCAAGCGGCCTGGCAGTGGGGCTTCCGGAAGGGCAGATGGGAAATTCTGAGGTAGGCCACTTAAATATGGGAGCGGGACGTATCGTATATCAGGAACTGACCCGTATTACCAAGTCTATTCAGGATGGGGATTTCTTCTCCAACAAGGCATTTATGGCCGCTGTGGATAATTGTAAAAAGAACGACTCTGCCCTGCATTTGTACGGTCTGGTATCGGATGGCGGCGTACACAGCCATAACACCCATATTTACGGCTTGTTAGAGCTGGCAAAGAGAAACGGCCTTGAAAAGGTGTTTGTGCATTGCTTCCTGGACGGGAGAGATACGCCTCCTGCATCTGGAAAGGATTATGTGGCAGCTCTGGAAGAGAAGATGAAAGAGCTGGGAGTAGGAAAAGTGGCTACGGTGGCAGGCCGTTATTATGCTATGGACCGGGACAAGAACTGGGACCGTGTAAAAGTGGCTTATGATGCACTGACAAAAAGCGAGGGAGCAAAAAGTGAAAGCGCCACCGGCGCGATCCAGGCTTCTTATGATGAGGGAAAGACGGATGAATTCATGATGCCTACGGTTATTACGGAGAACGGAATTCCTGTGGCGGCCATCCAGGATAAGGATTCTATCATTTTCTATAATTTCCGTCCAGACCGGGCAAGGGAGCTTACCCACGTGTTCTGTGATGATGTGTTTGACGGGTTCGACCGGGGCGAGAGAGTAAAAACCACTTATGTATGCTTTACGGACTACGACGAGACGATTGGCAATAAACTGGTAGCCTTTGAAAAGGAGAGCATTACCAACACCTTTGGCGAGTTCCTTGCTGCTCATCATAAGAAGCAGGCCAGGATTGCAGAGACGGAAAAATATGCCCATGTGACATTTTTCTTCAACGGAGGGATTGAGGAGCCCAATGAGGGAGAGGACCGGTTTTTGATTCCGTCTCCCAAGGAGGTTGCCACTTATGACTTAAAGCCGGAAATGAGTGCGCCCGGAGTATGTGATAAACTGGTGGAGGCCATTAAGTCCGGAGATTATGACGTGATCATCATCAATTTTGCCAATCCGGATATGGTGGGACATACGGGCGTGGAAGCTGCTGCCATCAAAGCTATTGAGGCAGTGGATGCATGTGTGGGAAGGGCAGTGGATGCCATTAAAGAGACGGACGGCGTGATGTTTATCTGTGCTGACCACGGGAACGCAGAGCAGCTTATTGATTATGAGACCGGGGAACCATTTACGGCCCATACTACGAATCCGGTACCCTTTATTCTGGTAAATGCGGATCCGGGATATAAGCTGAGAGAAGGCGGCTGCCTGGCAGATATTGCCCCGACTCTGATTGAGCTGATGGGGTTGGAGCAGCCTAAAGAAATGACAGGTAAATCCCTGTTGGTAAAAGCGTGATTGTATAGCTGTGGGTCAAATGATTTGCCGGCACAGTTCCCATTTTTCCATAAATACATCGAACCATTTGGCAAATAAGTATGCTCACAAGTATATATGGATGCCTGGCTGTTTAGCCAGGTATTACATACAGGAAAGGAAGCCTTTTGGCTTCCTTCCCTGGTAAATTTCTCTGGCTCATTCTGAATCTTATTTATTTTTCCCCTTTTTGATGCCTGCCAGTTCTGCTAAAATGAGAGCGGTGGCGTGGATATCCAGGCTGCCGGTGTGCAAAGAAACATTGTCCTTCAAATACTGACAAAAGCTTTTTGGCGTATAAACCGAGGAAGGGACAGACTGTAGAGTTGCCCGGGGGTTGGTAAATACAGTTACCACATCCAGATCTGTGGTGATTCCGGCTTCTTCCATGGCAGCCTGGATCAGCTTTTTCTGCTCCAGGCATGATTGTAAGGGATTGTCAAAGGTTTTATCTTCCCCGTTGATATGCTGACGCCAGGAAGATGATGTGGCGGCCGGAGACTTTACATCTCCAGGGGCGATTGTACCTCCAAAGCCGAGGCAATAGACGCCGGTAATTCCTCCCGGAGCTACAATCAGAGCTGTAAGGCGGGCTGTCTGCCCGTTATGGCTGACTGTGCCGGGGGCTACCAGGCGCATCCCGTTTTTTGCGGTAAAGCGTAAAAGCTGTGCCACAAACGAAGTAAGTTCTCCTTTTGTGCCGTTATTAATGTGTGGTTCCCGTTTCGTTTTTTTCACGGCTTCCCCCTGGGAAGTCTTCCGGCGGCGGACTCCGAACAGCATTTGCGTAAGGTCTCTGTCAGTGTGTGACTGAAGAATGGGAATAAGAATCAGCAGTAAAAAGACCATGATCATCACAATGGTCAATTCTTTTCCGGGAATTTCTGTCATATGATACACTCCTTTGTTTAATCCTGGTATAGTTTTTCATAAATCTCATCTGTCAGAAGATCTACATAAGACTGGTCGGTAAGGTCATGGCTGGTAATCAGAAGATCCTGAATCAGCTCAAATCGTTTTAAGCTTTGTTCTTCCGGAAGCAGTTCACCATATTCAGACATAAGCTGTTCATCAAGCCGTGTACCGGTATAGGTGTCTATAAACCAGTTAATAATCCGCTGGTTTTTCTCTTCTTCGTCGTGGATTTGTCCCCGGACGGCCTTTGCGTCATGAAACGTTTTAAAAGAAACCGCCAGGGCTCCGATTCCACAGGCAGTTATGGCCAGCCGGCTTATGATTCCAAAGTGGAAAGGGATGACGTTCAGCCAGCAAAGAAGCGCAAAAACAGTAAGGCATCCGCCCAGCAAAAGGAAGGCAGAGCCGGAAGATTTCATGTCGTCATATTGTTCGGATTTTTTAACATACAGATGGGCAGGGAAGCCTTGACGAGAGTTTTTTTGTTCCTTTTGTCCGTTGCGGCTGTCCATAGTTTTGGATTCTGATGATGAGGAGCTGTCCTCTTCAAAATCCGAAAGGCTTTCCGGCGGCGCAAATTCTGCCAGAAGCTCTGCTTCAGACCTTAAACGGGCCAGGGCTTCTTCCTGTTCTTTCTTTTTCATGGCATCGCTTACGGCCTTCGATTCCACCAGCGGGCCGCCGCAATCGCTGCACACAGTAATTCCGTCTATAAATTCCATATCACATTTTGGGCAATAAGGCATAATAAGCCCCTCCTTTTCCTTGGTGGCCCCATTAAAGGGGTACTCTTAACCGTTTCATTATAATGCACCAAGGGATATCCGTCCAGCAATTTTGTAAAATATTACTTCCCTTTCCTGTGAAAATAAGATAGAATAGGTAAGGTGCGGTATAGCAGCTCAGATGGTTTTTTGAGAAGGAGAGAAAATATAATGGCCACATCATTGCTTTTGAAACGATTTTTACCCTATTATAAGAGGTATTGGAAGACAATGGCTTTTGACTTGTTCTGTGCATCCCTGACTACGGTCTGTGAGCTGGTGTTTCCCATGCTTCTGCGGTATATTACCAATCAGGGGATGAGGGATCTGGCATCCATTTCGGTGGGCATGATCTTAAAAATCGGAGGAATCTATTTTGTTTTGCGGATTGTGGATGGCCTGGCCGCTTTTTATATGGCATATACCGGGCATGTGATGGGGGCCCGCATAGAGACAGATATGCGCCAGGATGCTTTCGAACATTTACAAAAGTTGTCAGACAGTTATTTTAACAATACGAAGGTAGGGCAGATCATGTCCAGAATTACCAGTGATTTATTTGATGTTACAGAGTTTGCCCATCACTGCCCGGAAGAGTTTTTTATCGCTTTTTTAAAGGCTGTGATCTCTTTTGCAGTGTTGTCGGGAATAAACCTGGCTTTGACGACTGTAATTTTTGTGTTTATTCCTATTATGGTATTTTCCTGTACATATTTTAATCTGAAGGTAAAAAAGGCATTCCGGAAACAAAGGCAGCAGATCGGGGAACTGAATGCACGGATTGAGGATAATCTGCTGGGGAACCGGGTAGTCCGCGCTTTTGCCAATCAAAATATCGAGATTGAGAAATTTCACCAGGATAATCAGGCATTCCTTCAGATTAAACGGGAAAGCTATCTGTATATGGCGGCGTTTCAGGACACCATACGGATGTTTGACGGCCTGATGTATGTGGTAGTCATCGTGGCAGGCGGCATATTCATGGTAAAGGGGCTTATTGAACCAGGAGATTTGGTGGCGTATACCCTGTATGTGACTACACTTTTAGCTACCATACGGCGAATCATCGAGTTTGCGGAGCAGTTCCAGAGGGGAATGACAGGTATTGAGAGATTTGTGGAGATCATGGATTCTACAGTGGAGATTCTGGACGAACCAGGAGCGATGCCTTTGTCGGATGTGGAAGGGGCGATATCTTTTACGGATGTAAGCTTTGAATATCCGGATGATCATAATTCTGTGCTGAAAGATATTAACCTCTTTATACGTCCTGGAGAAAAGATTGCGCTGGTAGGGCCTTCCGGAGGAGGAAAGACCACGTTATGCAATCTGATTCCCCGGTTTTATGATACAACCAGGGGAGAAATTAAAATTGACGGACAGGAGATAAGGAACATTACCTTACAAAGCCTCAGGATGAATATCGGTATCGTTCAGCAGGACGTGTATTTGTTCTCCGGCACAGTGTATGACAACATTTCTTACGGCAGGCCTGAGGCATCTAAGGAGGAAGTGGTTCAGGCGGCAAAACTTTCCGGCGCACATGAGTTTATTTCTTCTTTAAAGGACGGATATGATACTTATGTGGGAGAGCGGGGAGTGAAGCTGTCAGGAGGACAGAAGCAGCGTATCAGCATTGCACGTGTGTTTTTGAAGAATCCTGCGATTCTGATTTTAGACGAAGCCACATCCGCTCTGGACAATGAGAGTGAACATCTTATCTCCCGGTCATTGGACCGTCTGGCAGAGGGGAGAACCACTGTGACCATTGCCCATCGGCTTACCACGATCCGAAATGCGGACAGGATTCTTGTGCTGTCAGACGGAAGAATCGCAGAAGAGGGAAACCATGAGAAGCTGCTGGAAAGAAAAGGAATTTATTATCAGCTTTATCAATCCGCACAGGATTCCTGACAGGCGGATGAGATTCTTCAAACAGTTTAAAAGTGGTTTTGGACGGTTATGCTACTAGAAAACGGAGGGAACAATGATATGAGAACAGCAGTTGTGACAGACAGCAACAGCGGTATTACCCAGAGCCAGGCAAAAGAAATGGGAGTTTTTGTGATTCCCATGCCTTTTATGATTAACGGGGAAACTTATGAGGAAGACATCAACCTGACCCAGGAAGAATTTTACGGGCGGCTGAAGGAAGACGCGGAGATCTCCACCTCTCAGCCATCGCCGGAGACAGTGATGAATCTGTGGGATGAGATTTTGAAAGAATATGATGAGATTGTCCATATTCCTATGTCCAGCAGTTTAAGCAGTTCCTGCCAGACAGCCCTTATGCTGGCGGAGGATTATGATGGGAAAGTCCAGGTGGCAGATAACCGGCGTATTTCCATTACGCAAAGGCAGTCGGCGAAGGATGCCCTTGAAATGGCGTCTCTAGGCATGGGAGCCAGGGAAATTTGCCAGGAATTAGAAAGAACCAGCGGAGAATCCAGTATTTATATTACGATAGATACCTTAAAATATCTGAAAAAGGGCGGGAGGATCACTCCTGCGGCAGCGGCGCTTGGCACTCTTTTGCGGTTGAAGCCGGTGCTGCAGATCCAGGGAGGAAAGCTGGATGCTTTTTCGAAGGCACGGACGATGAAACAGGCGAAATCTACCATGATATCAGCTATCGCGCAGGACCTGACAAACAGGTTTCAGGATCCGCGGGCAGAACATAGCTGGATTGCCGTAGCCCACACCTGTAACGAAGAGGCGGCGCTGGAATTTGCCGAGGAGCTGAAAGGGCTGTATCCCGGGACGGGCCGGATTATTGTCAATCCTCTTTCTTTGAGCGTGGCCTGCCACATCGGTCCGGGCGCCCTGGCAGTCGCGGTGACAAGATGCCTTGATGAAAAGATAGCGTGAGTAACCGAAAGGTCATGCCTGGATAGTTAAAGAAATAAAAAAATAGGGGAAATGATGGAAAATGGAATGAAAAGGTGGCAGGTGTTCCGGCTTCCTGGTTTTTTAATCAGCTTGAAGGTGCCAGTGGCAATTCTTTTAGTATTATTTGGAGTGGTTCCCATGGTTTTATGTACCCAGGTGCTTATTGGCTCTCTGCGTCAAAGCCAGACGGACTACAGGATGGTAGAGGTTCAGAACCAGTGCCAGATTTTGAGCAGCAAGATGACACGGTCAGGATATCTGCGTGGAGATTCGAGGGATAATACCATGGACAGTGAAATTCAGGCTCTTGCAGATGTTTACAATGGCCGGATCGTGGTGGTGAACCGGGATTTCAGAATCGTCCAGGATACCTTTCATATTGCAGAACGGCGGTTTTGGGTGGCAGAAGAAGTGATCCGGTGTTTTCAGGGAGAAAGCAGCAGCAAATACAACAAAGAAAGGCATTATTTTGCCCAGACCGTACCGATCTATGATAATACTCCGGTAAAGGGAATTGAAGGGGTTCTGGTGATTACGGCGTCTACAGAAGAAATTTTGTCTTTGATGGACGGAGTGTATGATAAGGCTCTGTTCCTTCAGCTTTTGATAACCCTGATCCTTTTGCTGGCTGCCGCCGCGGCTGCCGGTGTGCTTCTGCAGCCATTCAAAGAGCTGCAAAAGAAGCTCAATCAGGTGGCGGCCGGAGCGCTGGATACGGAAATCGGCACAGATGGTTATCGGGAGACCAGGGATATTTCCCAGGCAGTGGAGAGCGCCATCACGAAGCTCAAGGAGGTAGACCAGTCTCGTCAGGAATTTGTGTCCAATGTTTCTCATGAGCTGAAAACGCCGATCACTTCTATTCGGGTGCTGGCAGATTCCCTGATGGGAATGGGGGATGCTCCGGCAGAGTTGTACCGGGAATTTATGGAGGACATATCGGATGAGATCGACCGGGAAGGGAAGATTATCGATGATCTTCTGGCCATGGTGAAGATGGATAAATCCGAGGCAGAGCTTAATCTGTCCCAGGTAGATATTGTAGTATTGGTCAAGCAGATCTTAAAGAGGCTGCGGCCTATTGCAAATCGCCGGAATGTGGAGCTGATTTTAGAAAGCATCCGGGAAGTGGCGGCGGATATAGATGAGATGAAGCTGTCCCTGGCCATCAGCAACCTGGTGGAAAACGCCATAAAATACAATTCCGCGGGAGGATGGGTCCGGGTAACGGTAGATGCAGACCATAAGTTTTTTTATGTAAAGGTGGCAGATTCCGGCATCGGTATCCCGGAGGAGGAACAGGACAGGATTTTTGAGAGATTTTACCGGGTGGATAAGGCACGCTCCCGGGAAACCGGGGGCAGCGGGCTTGGGCTTGCCATTACCCGCAGGGTGATTTTAATGCATAAGGGAGCCATCAAACTTACCAGCAAAGAAGGAGAGGGAAGCGTGTTTACTTTGCGGATTCCCCTGAATTATATTGCGTGAGAGGCGAGCCGGCAGGCGGAGGATACGGGATGAAACGGTTAAAGATATGGCTGATATGGCTGGCGGTGTTCCTGTTGGCAGGTTGTGCGGGGGGAGAGAAACCTTTGGAGGAAGGAGAATCCTCCTATCAGGTCTATTACCTGAATCCTGCCATGACACGTCTGGCGCCGCAGGAATACAGAACCAGGACCACAGATACGGATCTTTTGATCCAGGAGCTGATGGACCGGTTTTTGAAGGTGCCGGCAGATCTGGACTGTCAGGCAGCCTTGTCAGAAAAAGTTACTTATCAGGGATATAAGCAGGAGGATATGGTCCTGTATTTATATTTTGACAATAACTATGCCAATATGCGGTCCGAAAGGGAAATTTTGTGCAGGGCAGCGTTGGTAAGGACCTTGAATCAGGTTCCCGGGGTGGATTATATTTCTATTTACTCCGGAGATCAGCTTTTGATGGATATCAATGGCATACCTGTGGGGATGTTATCTGCTGCTGATTTTGTGGACAGTATCAGTGATGTCAATGCATATGAGAGGGCGGAACTGACCTTATATTTCACAGATGCAAAAGGTGAGAGACTGTTCCCTGAAAAAAGGGAGGTTGTCCATAATATTAACACTTCTGTGGAAAAGGTTATTTTAGAAGAACTTTTAAGCGGGCCGGAACAGCCGGGGCTGGAACCGACTCTGGATTCCGGCATAAAGCTTCTAAATGTTTCTACCAATGAAAATGTATGTTATTTGAATTTTGACACGACTTTTCTCAATAATCCTCTGGAGGTCAGGGATTATATCCCGGTCTATTCGATTGTTAATTCTTTGTCCGAGCTTTCTTCGGTGAACCGGGTTCAGATCAGTATTAACGGTTCTCAGGATGTGAAATTTCGTGATTCCATAGAATTGAAGGCAATGTTTGAACGAAACCTGGATTATATCGGAGAGGAAGATGAGCAGACGGATTTACAGACAGAGTCATACGAGAAAAGTAATCAATCATAAATCATCGTTCAAAAGATACCAGAGGAGTCAGGAAAAGAATGGAGGAATAGGGAATAAAACGTCCACTGTTGATTTTTGCGGCAGGATTCGTGCTTGGAGAGGTTTTGGGCCTGTTGGGAATTCGGACAGTGACGGCGGCGGGAATGGCGCTGGTATTGGCAGTATTGGTATTCTTTCTGTGTTTTGGCCGGCGGCGGTTTTGCAGAAGGGGAGATAAAAAAGGGCGGCCCGGGAAATTGCTGACGCTTGGGGCAGCCTTTCTGATTATCGGATTCTGGAGGGGACAAAATGCCCGTGAATGGGTAAAAAGGGAACAAGGACTGGGACTGGATAAACAAAACGTTCTCATTCAGGGAAATGTGGCAAATATCAGGAAAAACGAGAATTTTTATGTGGCAGTCCTCGAGGATTGTGTGATTTTAGAAGAAGGGGAGAAGGACCAGCGGGATCAAACCGAACAGAAAAACATGGTTTCCGGGCATATTCAGATAAAGAAGATTCAGGTTTATCTGGAGCAGAATGGAGAAATGCCGTTTCCTGGGGACCGGCTTCTGGTGAAAGGGAAGGCAGGGCTGTTTGGCGAGGCGAGAAATCCGGGGGAATTTGATTACAGGCTATATTATCAGGCACAGGGGATGAATTACCGGGTGTTTGCGGCCAGTTGGAAAAAAACCGGGGAAAAGAAAGGGCATTTATGGAAAATACCTGCCAGAATTTCGGCTTATGGGGGAAAAGTCTTAGATGCTGTCGCCTGTCCGAAAGATGCCGGCATATTCAGGGCGGCGATTTTGGGAGATAAATCCGGCCTGGACGGGGATATTCGGGCGTTGTACCAGAAAAACGGGATTGCTCATCTTCTCGCCATCAGCGGCCTTCACCTGTCGTTAGCCGGAGGAGTTGTCTATGGGCTGCTTAGAAGGCTGGGGGCGGGATATGGAAAGGCAGGCCTTATGGGAGGAGGGCTTCTGGCATTATATGTTGTAATCACCGGGAGCTCGCCGTCTGTAGTGAGGGCATGGATTATGGCCGTATGCGGTTACTTTGCAGCCTGCATGGGGCGGACCTACGACCTGCTCTCGGCTCTTGGGCTTTCGGCATTTCTGATATTATGGGATGAGCCGTTTTGGCTCTGCCAGGCGGGAGTCCAGCTATCCTTTGGGGCTGTGGCCGGGATTGGCATAGTGTCAGAGTGGCAGCCTGACAGCCAGGAAACAAGAAAGGGCGTGTTTTGGAGTAAGTTCCTGGAAACACTGGCTGTGAGCCTGGGAATGCAGTTTATTACTTTGCCTGTTGTCCTATATCATTTTTTCCAGGTCCCTGTATACGGGATATTTTTAAATCTCCTCGTAGTTCCTCTCATGGGGATCGTGGTGGCTTCCGGCTGCGGCGGAATCCTCCTGGGCAGCTTTTCATTGTCGGCCGGCCGGTTTGCTGCAGGCTGCGGCCATATGATTCTGCGGTTTTATGAATTTTTGTGCAGGGTTTGGGAGGCTTTTCCCGGAAGCATCCTGCTTTTGGGAAGGCCTGCGCTCTGGCAGGCAGGCCTGTATTTTGGAGCTTTAGCAGTGTCGGGAGGAATGTGGAAAAAAAGACGGCGTTTTGCTATCTTATTTCTGACGCTGGCCCCGCTTCTTTTGCTGCCGCTTCCTCCTAACGGCATGGAGGTCAGTTTTTTGGATGTGGGGCAGGGCGACGGAATCTGTATCCGCACGGGAGAAGGGACGATTCTGGTGGACGGGGGAAGCACAGACCAGAAGCAGATGGGGAAAAACAGGCTGGAGCCTTTTTTAAAAAGCAAGGCAGTTTCCCAGGTGGATTATGCGGTTGTAAGCCATGGAGACCAGGATCACATAAGCGGCCTTGTGTATCTGCTGGAGGAAAGTGACATTCGGATAATGAACCTGGTTCTTCCTGCTGCCGGCCGGGGAGAGGAAATTTATGAAAAGCTGGGAGAGGCCGCCATAAGGCAGGGCGGCAAAGTCCACTGGATGCAGAGAGGCGGACAACTGAAAATGGGACGGCTTGAGATGGTTTGTCTGTATCCCCGGGAAAATTCCTCAGAGCAGACAGGAACATGGGAAAAAGAAGACCGCAATGAACACTCTCTGGTATTCCGGGCGGATTACGGGAATTTTCATATGCTTTTGACCGGGGACATGAGCGGCAAAGGAGAGAGGGAGCTTCTGGAGCTTGAGACGGCAGAAAGAGAGGAAAGAGAGAGCAGGGAGGAGACTGGCCTTAAAGAGGTGCAGGTATTGAAGGTAGCTCATCATGGCTCTTCTTACTCTACTACAAAGGAATGGCTGGATACCCTTAGTCCCGTCTGGGCGGTGGTTTCTTATGGGGAGGGGAACCGCTATGGCCATCCGGGGGAAGAGGTGTTAAAGAACCTGGATGAGAAAAATGTGGAGGTGTTTAAGACCGGAGAGTCCGGGGCAGTGTGGCTGAGGACGGACGGGAGAAGGATATGGTGGAAATGCAACGGCTCAAGAGGTATTTGAATTATTACAAAAATGCAGCGGCGCCGTATAGGAAATTCAATAATATCCATTTTCAAATCCTATAAAGTGTGGTAAAATAAACTTCAACTGCAGATCATTTTTCAGAAAGGCAGATTGCTGGAAAGGAGTTTTTATGGATTATCAAAATGTAAATCAGTATTACGGGGCTTATGATGCGTCCAGAGAGTATGAGCCGTTGGGGAAATATACGGCAAAAACATTCGGATGGATGTTCGTGGGGCTTTTGGCCACATTCCTGATTGCCATGGCCGGTTATGTGACCGGGCTGGTGGTTTATGTATTTGCGATTCCCTATGCGGTTCTGGTGCTGGGGATTGCGGAGCTGGCAGTGGTGATTTATATGTCGGCACGGATCAACAAAGTGTCTGTCGGCACGGCAAGGGCGCTGTTTATCACTTATGCCGTTCTCAACGGAGTGGTATTTTCCGCGTATTTTTTGTTGTATGACCTGATGAGTATGGTGTTTGTGTTTGGAGCCACATCGCTGTTTTTTGGAATCATGGCTTTAATAGGGTACTTTACCCAGGCAGATTTGAGCAACCTGCGCAATTTCCTTGTGGGGGCGCTTGTGTTTTTGGCGCTGTTCTGGGTTGCTGCCATGTTTTTCAACCTGGAACGGTTTGAAATGATAGCATGTACAATAGGGATTTTTATTTTCCTGGTATTTACGGCTTATGATACCCAGAAGATCAAGGCATATCACCAGGTTTACTCCCAAAATCCGCAAATGGCAAAGAAAGCTTCCATTTTTGCCGCCCTTCAATTGTATCTGGATTTTATTAATCTGTTTATTTATCTGCTGCGGGTTCTTGGAAAGCGGAAATAATGCAGGTATTAAACCAGGATATCAAAGAACATACCTTCAAACCGGTGTATCTTTTGTTTGGGGAAGAGGCTTTTTTGAAAAACACCTATAAAAAGCGGCTGAAAGAAGCAGTCGTCGGTGATGATACCATGAATTTTGCCTGTTTTGAAGGCAAAGGCATGGATGTAGACGAGATGATCCGCCTGGCGGATACCATGCCGTTTTTTGCGGAACACAGGATGATTCTGGCGGAGGACAGCGGATTTTTTAAAAGCGCTTCTGAGGCGCTTGTCAAGTATCTTCCCGAGATGCCGGATACCACCTGCCTGGTTTTTGTGGAATCTGAGGTAGATAAACGAAATAAGCTGTATAAGAAGGTAAAAAGCCTGGGATATGCTGCCGAGATGGCAAGGCAGAGTCCGGCACAGCTTGGAAAATGGGCAGGGGGAATCCTGGCAAAAGAAGGAAAGAAGATCACGAACCGCACCATGGAATTGTTTATCAGCATGGTCGGTGACGATATGGAAAATATCAGGATGGAGCTTGAGAAGCTTATCAGTTTTACCATGGGGCGGGATGTAGTTGCAGAGGAAGATATTAAGGCCGTCTGTACCATGCGGGTCAGCAGCCGGATCTTTGAGATGGTGGCCGCTATTGCAAACAGGCAGACCCGTAAGGCGATGGATCTTTATGAGGATCTTCTGACATTGAAGGAGCCTCCTATGCGGATCTTGTTTTTGATTGCCCGGCAGTTTAATCAGATTTTGCAGGTGAAGGAATTGATGGAAAAAGGATTGGGCCAGGGAATGATAGCATCTAAGCTGAAAATGCAGCCGTTTGTTGTGGGAAAGGCCATGTCCCAGGCCCGGCAGTTTACCAGGGAACAGATATTTTCTTATGTAAATTCCTGTATCGAGGCAGAAGAAGCGGTGAAGACCGGGCGGCTGACAGACCGGCTGGCAGTAGAGCTTCTGATCACGAAAGAGTTGTAAAGACGGAGAGCCGCTTTTAAAGGGTTCAGCCGTTTGAAAACAGGTATTCAGGCAAAGCATATAGAAGAAATGCGGATCTGGGGACACTTCATTTAGTGGAGTGTCCCCATTGTTCCATCCGAACATATACCCGTGAGCCAAATGCTTTGCCAACATATGCTCATTATTTCGATAAAAACAGCCAATCATTTGGCAAATAAGTATGCTTGCGAGTATAAATAAAAAAAGAATGATGGAATGAAAAAGCAGGAAGGTATGAGGATGTCAGAACGGCTGACTAAAACAGGAGGAAATTATATGGTTTATGATTTGGAAGCTTTGAGGAAAGAATATCAGAACGGTAAACAGTATAAATTTTTGTTTTTCTGGGGTCATACCCCGACAGGGAACGGAAATATTTCGGAGACATGCTTCAGTCAGTGGTGGTCATGCCGGTTTAAAGTGGATGGGGTGGAATATAGTTGTGCAGAGCAGTTTATGATGGCGGAAAAGGCACGAATGTTTGGGGATGGGGAGATGCTTGAAAAGATTATGGGGACAGTCTACCCGAAAGAAATGAAGGCTTATGGACGTGGAGTGAGAAACTTTAATAAAGGACAGTGGGACAGTTCCTGCTATGAGATTGTAAGACGAGGAAATGAAGCAAAATTTCTGCAGAATCCAGAACTTTTAGATTTTCTAAAAGGTACCAGGAAGCGGATTTTGGTGGAAGCAAGTCCCAGAGACCGGATTTGGGGAATCGGGATGGGAAAAAGCAATCCGGACGCACAGGATCCCTTTAAGTGGCGTGGAAAGAATCTTTTAGGATTTGCCCTGACAGAAGTGAGAGATCAGCTTTTGGAAGGAGAGTAAGGAGAAAGGATAGAAAGAAAATGAATTCGGTTCTGCTTATTGTCCTGTACCTGCTGACAATCGGAATGTCCGCCTGTAGCTGCGGGTGGCTTCTGTTGAAAGCAGAAAGGAACGGGGCAGCGGCAGCTTTGGCGGCCTGCCAGCTTCTGGTGATCATCTGGTGTATCCCCCAACTGTTTTTGGGTCTTTCCATGACAAAGGAGACAAAATATCTGGCATATGGGATTTCCTATCTGGGAATCAGTTTTATCGGGCCGGCATGGCTGGTATTTTCTTTTTTGTATTGCCGGCAAAGGCTGTCCCGGCCGGCGCTGGTTTTATTATTTGGATTGTCATTTCTGCATTACATGATTTTTTTGACAAACGAGAGGCATCATCTGTTCTATCTCCAGTTTGAGGCGGAAAAGGTTGTGTATGGAAAAATGTTTTATGTCCATATGGGTTATACCTATTTCTGTGTCGTGGGAGGAATGGGGGCGGTGCTTCGGGAATTTTGGAAAAAACGGGTTGCGGCGGTTCATCTGGCAGTGATTCTGTTATCTGCGGCGGTTCCTTTGGGATTTAATGTTTTGTATTTGTCCGGATGGGCGAAAACTTCTTTTGACCTGACGCCGCTGGCATTTGCCCTGTCCAGCTTTCTGATGGTGCTGGCAGTTCTGAGATATGATTTTTTAGATGTACGCGGACTGGCATTTGAACAGATTCTCTCTTCCATGGCAGAAGGTGTGGCTGTGTACAATAAGCAGGGGGCAATCGTATATTGTAACCAGGCGGCAAAGGAGTGGCTGAAAATCCGCAGAGGAGACGATTTTGAATGTATAAAACAAACTCTGGGCAGCCAGGGGATTCTGACGGAAATGGAGAGGGAACCGCTTCAGGAGGATTCTGTGTTCCGTCTGGGCGAGACAGGAAAAATCCGGGTGAAACAGTATCTCTGCAGGGATAAGGGAGGAGGCCTGGCAGCAGGAATTTTTCTTTTGAGCGATGTGAGTGAGTATTATGAGCGGCTGCGGCAAAGCCGGGAACTGGCCTTGTCTGCCCAAAAACTTGCGATCGAACAGGAGCGGAACCGGATTGCCCAGGAGGTACATGATACCACAGGCCATACGCTGACTATGATCCAGTCGCTTGTGCGGTTAGCCCGGGTGGAATGGGGACAGTGCATGGAGAATGGAAACCGGGAGAAAATACAGCCGGGAGCCGGAACCGAGCCGGAAAACAGGATCAGAGAAGCCATGGAGGGGAAAACAGAGGCGGACAACGGAGGCAGCCGGATAGAAGAATACCTGGCGCAGGCGCAGGAATTGGCAGTGAATGGAATCCGGGAGCTGCGTATTTCCATCAATCAGCTTCGGGCCGGAACGGATGGAGAACTGGTTACTCGGGGAATCTTCCAGCTTGCAGGAGAGGTGAAGGAACTGGATGTGGAGGTAAGCGTTCAGGGGAAGGATGAGGCAAAATATTCCCAATTGTCCGGAGTGGCTTACGAATGTTTCCGGGAGGCAGTCACCAACTGCCTGAAATATGCCCATGCCAGCCATATGGATGTGATCCTGAAATTTGAGGAAAACGGCCTTAGGATGTATATTTTCGATAACGGGCAGGGATGCGGGAATATTGTGGAGAGCAACGGCATCCGGGGAATCAGGGAGAGAGTGGAAAAAACCGGGGGGCAGGCGCGGTTTTTATCCTCAGAGGGAGAGGGATTCCAGATTTATTTGTGGCTTCCTGTGACAGGATGCGAAACCGTGCAGACGATGGAGGCCGGAAAAAGGGAGCTGACGCATAAAGAGGCCGGACTGCCCGGATAAAGAGGAGGAGCTTATGATTCGTGTGGTGGTTGCAGATGATATCCGGATTCTGAGGCAGGGGTTGGCGGCAATCCTTGGCAGGACCGGAGAGCTTGAGGTGGCGGGGCTTGCCGCCGATGGAAGAGAAGCGTGGGAGTTGTGCAGGGATCAGAAGCCGGATGTGGTCCTTATGGATATGCGGATGCCGGAGTATGACGGAAGCTGGGGGATCCGCCGGATAAAGGAGGATTTCCCCGAAATCAAAATTCTGGTGCTGACTACTTTTGATGATACGGAGACCGTGCAGGCAGCAGTGGAAAGCGGGGCGGACGGTTATGTGTTAAAAGAGATGGAGGATGACAGGCTCATCCAGTCGGTAAAGGCTGTTTATGCCGGTGTCAGGGTTTTTGGCGACCGCGTGTTTGAGGAAATGCGGCGGCAGATGGCGCAGGCAAAGAAACGGCCGGAAAAGATAGAAGGGATTACGGAAAGAGAGAGGGAAGTTATGCGATGCGTGGCACGTGGCATGGATAATAAGGAGATTGCGGCAGAGCTGTTTTTGGCGGAAGGAACGGTGCGGAACCATATTTCCCGGCTTTTAGAAAAGCTGAAGCTGAAGGATCGGACGCAGCTTGCGGTATTTACGGTGAAAAATCAGCTTGATTGAGAACGGGAAGCCGTCTGCGCATAATAATATTTTTTGCGGCCGGAAAAGGGGAGGATGGCAATGGATGGGAAGATGAAAATCCTGCTTGTGGAGGATGATGAGGTTTTGGCAGGGGAAATCGGTTCATTTTTAATACGGTGGGGTTATGAGATTGTGGCAGCCAGGCATTTTGGCCAGATACTGGAAGAGTTTTCCACAAGTATGCCCCAACTGGTACTGATGGATATTAACCTGCCGTTCTATGACGGGTTTTATTGGTGCAGCCGGATTCGCCAGGTGTCGGATGTGCCGGTTTTGTATATCAGCAGCCGCAGTGATGACCGGGATAAGATTATGGCAATCGCCCAGGGAGGGGACGATTATGTGGAAAAACCTTTTCAACTGGAGTTATTGAAGGCAAAGATCCAGGCAATCCTGCGGCGGACCTATGAATATAAGGTTAAGGAGCGGGTTTTTTTGGGAGACGGGCTGTATTTTGAGCAGGAACAGCAGGCCTTGTACCAGAATGGCAGGGAGATTGAGCTGACGAAACTGGAGCGGAGGGTACTTAGGAAGCTGGCAGACAGCAGGCCGGATGTGGTGGCCAGGGAGGAACTGATGATGGATTTGTGGGATACAGAGGAGTATATATCTGACGGCACTTTGACTACTGTGGTATGCCGTCTGCGGGCAAAGTTAAAGTCTGTGTGCGGTACAGAACTGATCCGGACAAAAAAAGGGCAGGGATATTGGATTTCGTGAGAGAGATGGGGAAAGCCAGAAAGGAAGAGAGGCTTTAATCGTATATGGAAGCAGAAGAGAGAGTGGGCTGGGCATGTTTTCAGGCATATGGGAAAAAACGATGGAGGTATGCGGTATTTTGCATGTTTATTATTGCTGCCTTTAACCTTTATTTTATATTTTTAATTTCAGGCAGCTCTATAAAATATCTTCTGTATCTGGATTTTCTTTTGATGATGGCCTGCGGAATATCGGCAGTTGCCGACTGCTGCAGTTTTGTCCGTAAATGGAAAAGAATAAAAGAGCTGATGGGCCGGAAGGAACTGATATGCCGGGTGTATCCGTATTTTGAAAATCATGAACTGGCAGAACATGATGTAAGGGTTCTGGAAGAACAGCTGGAGGGACGTTTTTCAGAAAATTGTGAACTGCAGGATTATGTGGCAAAATGGTGCCATGAGATGAAGATTCCTTTGTCTGCCGGGCTTTTGATGGGGGAGAAAATTCCGGACGGAAGGCTTCGGGGAGGGATGAGGGAACAGCTTGAGCGGATGAAGCAGCAGGTAGGGGCTTTGCTGTTGGGATGCAGGCTGCAGGGGGCATTGTTTGACCTGCAGATACGAAAGGTGTTTTTGAAGGATTGTGTGAGGGAATCTGTTCATAATAACCAGTTTTTTCTGATCCAGAAGGGATTTGAAATGAAGGTGGATGCAGGGGAGGAAATGGTCTATACAGATCCGGAATGGATCGTATATGTGTTGGATCAGTTGATGAGCAATGCGGTGAAGTATGCAGGAGAAATACCGGTTCTTCATATATGGACAGAGAAAAAAGGAGAGATTTTAACGCTTTTTGTGGAAGACCATGGAGCGGGGATCTGTGAAAGTGAGATCTCCAGGGTTTTCGAAAAGGGATTTACAGGGAGAAACTATCATAATGGAAAGTACAGGTCCACAGGGATGGGGCTTTATATGGCAGCAAAGATTATTGGCCGGATGGGACATGAAATCGGAGTGGAAAGCAGGTATGGAGAATTCAGCAGGTTTTGGATCCGGTTTAAGAAAAATGAGTATTTTGAAGTGGGGCAGGGGCAGCAGGCAGAAAAATGAAAGGTTACTTTGGGTTTTGTAATGTAAATGTCAGGATTTCTTTTGTTGATTGCCTTACAATAGATTTTGTGGTTTTGTGCGAGGCGCACAGAACCGGAAATGTCCAGCAGGTATATCTGTGAATTTGGAACAGTTTCTTAGAGGCTGTTGGTTCTTATGCCTGCCTGGAAAAATGTAAGGAGGAAATCAATATGAATGAAAACAAGGTTGCAGAAATCAAGAATCTTGTAAAAAATTACGGATCAAAAGGATTCCAGACAAAGGTGCTCAAAGGGATAGATCTAACGATCATGAAAGATGATTTTATTGCTGTTATGGGACCGTCCGGCTCAGGGAAGACGACGCTTTTAAATATTTTATCTACTATCGATAAGCCTACCCAGGGGACAGTTATGCTGGACGGGAAAGATATCACCCGGATGCCGAATAAAGATCTGTCCAGGCTGAGAAGGGATAAGATCGGTTTTATTTTTCAGGATTATAATCTTCTGGATACGATGACCCTCCAGGATAATATTGCCCTGCCCCTGTCTTTGGGAGGGGTTTCGGGCCGGGAATGTATTCGGAGGACAGAGAAATTCGCAGAAATGTTTGGCCTTGGGGAACATTTGAAAAAGTATCCTTATCAGCTTTCCGGCGGCCAGAAACAACGAGGCGCCGCCTGCCGTGCCTTGATTACGGAGCCGGAGATCATTTTTGCCGATGAACCGACCGGGGCTTTGGATTCCAAAGCCGGACGGGATTTGCTGGAATGCCTGAGAAAAGTGAATGAAAACCACCAGGCAACGATTCTGATGGTGACTCATGATCCTTTTTGTGCTTCTTATGCCCGGGATGTGTATATGCTAAGTGACGGGAGGATTATCTGCCGGGCCAGCCGTGGAGCCGGCCGAAAGGAATTTTATGACCGGATCATAGATGTGCAGATTTCCATGGGAGGTGATTTTTCATGGGAATGACGAGGCTTGCTTTTTTGAATTTTAAAAATGGATTGAAAAATTATCTGTCATTGGTGTTGGCTTTATCTTTTACAGTTCTGGTATTTTTTAATTTTCAGAACATTTTGTGTTCGGATGCCTTTGAAGTGCTGGGAAGCAGAAACCGGGAATATATTTATCTGCTGATCCAAACCACATCCTTTGTGCTTGGCTGCTTTATGGTGTTTTTTATCTGGTATTCCACCAGTGTTTTCCTGGCCCGCAGGAAGAAGGAGATCGGTATTTATATCTTTATGGGGCTTTCCAGCCAAAAAACAGGGAAACTTTATCTGATTGAAACTGCTTTTATAGGGTTGTCTGCCCTGGGGCTTGGGCTGGTAATGGGGATGATATCAGCAGGATTATTTCAGATGATTTTTCTGGCCTTTTCAGAGCTGGCAGTGGAAATTCGGTTTCGGCCTGCGTTAAAGCCTGTTTTGGTGACATCTGCAGTTTATTTTTTAATTTATTTTATCTTTATGTGCAACGGGTATAGGAATATTGTCCGCAGCAGTGTGATAGGGATGATATCAGCGGCAAAAGAAAATGAGTATGTCCGCCAGAATGTCCTGGTTCTGTTTGCCAGGGCAGTTCTTGGAACAGGGATTTTGATATATGGATACTGGCTGGCTATGAAGGAAGGGAGTACCAGCGTCCTGGGAAATGCATTTGCGGCGGTAGTTCTGGTGACGGTCGGGATCTATCTGATGTTTGGCGGCCTGATTCCTCTGGTGTTTCAGATATTGGCAGGCAAAAAGCTATTTCTTTATCAGGGAAAGCGTATCTTGTGGATTAACAGTGTGATTTTCAGAATGAAGAAAAATTACCGGACTTATGCTATTGTTTCAGTATTGATGTTATGTTCTGTTACAGCCCTTGCCATGGGCTTCGCCATGAGGGAAAGGTATGAAAATATAATCCGGTTTGAAAATACTTACACATTTCAGCTTTTAAGCAGCCGGAAGGATTTGGATACTCAGGCAAGGACACAGATCGAAAAGGAAAATAATATTGTGCTAAGTTCCAGAATTCCGATTTTGACTCTGGATAAATCTCTGGTGAAGGCAAGGGAAAATTATAACCATTATGCTTTTGTATCCTATTCTTATTTACATCAGCTTGCTTTGGATACAGGGATGGAGCTTTCTTTCGGGGAGCCAGGAGAGGACGAGGTATTTAAAATATCCCATTTGTACCTGTTATCCCTGATTACGGAACAGGCCAACGTGGAAATAGTGATTAATGGAAAAAGGTATAAACAGACAGGGGATACAAGCGTTCCTTATCTGGGATATCTTCAGGAGAGCATGAGCTTTTTTGTGATGAATGACAAGGAATACAAAAGGCTGCTGCCTTTGGGAAAAGAGCTTTATACCTATAATTACCGGATCGGGAACCTGGAGCATTTTGCCAGGACACGGGAAAGCCTGGATGTATTAGTGGAGGACACACAGGAAAACTACACGGCCCGTATTGCCATTGATCCGGAGAATAATGAAATTGACTGGATTAAAGCATTGTATGCAATTTGTATTTTTATGTTTATGGTGTTTATTCTTGCCAGCGGGAGCATTTTGTTTATGAAGCTTTATAACGACGCTTATGAGGAAAGGGAACGCTGCCAGGTTTTGCAGAAAATAGGAATAGACAAGACCGTATTAAAGCAGTCTGCAGCGGCAGAGCTTATGGCGGCATATGGGACGACTTTCCTCATTATGGCAATTTCCTCGTTCTTTTCCGTAGGGGCGCTGGGAAAGATGATGTTTACAAGCCTTTTGGCTGTGAATCTGGTAAGCGTGGCTGTAGTGATGGGAATTTTGGCAGTGTGGTTTGTGATGTCTCTGTGGGCTTATGGGCGAAATGCGGAGATTTGAGAAGGAGCCTGCAGTTTAGGGATGGTATGTTTTTCCTGAATAATGAGAAATGCTGGTTTATGGGTACATGTTAAATGTTACAGAAGGTTTGTAAAATAGTGAAATAAAAGAAATTTTCCTTATTGAAAAATTTTCCGGAATCGTTATAATAAAAAGGGAAATAAAAAGCAATGTGGCTGTGAGGGCATTAAATAGCTTCAGGGGAATTGATAAGGTATTGGGATTTTCAGAAGATTTTCAAAAAAATCATGACAGCGAAAAATCAGGACACAAAGGAGAATTCATTATGAAACAGGATATGATTGTTATTCTGGATCTTGGCAGTACGGAAAATACGGTGTTGGCCCGCCGTATCCGTGAACTGGGTGTGTACAGCGAGATCCATCCCCACGATATTACAATGGATCAGTTAAACGGAATGGAGAACGTAAAGGGAATTATATTGAACGGCGGAAAGAACCGGGTGGTGGACGGCGTGCCGGTAGATGTAGATCCTGCCGTTTATAGCTGGGGCGGCCCCGTTCTTTCCATAGATCATCCTGCCTCTAAATGCCAGAAGCGTTTGGATACATTGCCTGGTGAGACAGAGCTTCGGCAGTTTGTGTTTGAGGTCTGTAAAGCCGAGGCAAATTGGAATATGAAGAATTTTATCGAGGACCAGATTGAGGCAGTAAGAAAACAGGTGGGAGACAAAAAAGTGCTGTTAGCCTTGTCCGGAGGAGTGGATTCTTCGGTGGTAGCGGCGCTTTTGATCAAGGCAGTCGGGCAGCAGCTGGTGTGTGTCCATGTAAACCACGGCCTGATGAGAAAGAACGAATCCGAGAGTGTGGTGGAGGTGTTTAAAAATCAGCTTCACGCCAATCTGATTTATGTGGATGCAGTGGACCGCTTCCTTGGAAAGCTGGAAGGCGTGGCGGATCCGGAGCAAAAAAGAAAGATTATTGGCAGTGAGTTTATCCGGGTCTTCGAGGAAGAAGCGAGAAAGCTGGAGGGCATCGATTTTCTGGGACAGGGAACGATCTATCCGGATATTATTGAGAGCGGCACCAAGACGGCAAAGATGGTCAAATCCCACCATAATGTGGGCGGATTACCGGAAGATCTGAAATTTGAGCTGGTTGAACCGCTGAAACAGCTTTTTAAAGATGAGGTGAGGGCGTGTGGCGTGGAATTGGGACTTCCGCCTCATATGGTATATCGTCAGCCGTTTCCTGGCCCCGGGCTTGGAGTACGGTGCCTGGGGGCAATCACCAGGGACCGTCTGGAGGCTGTCAGAGAGTCGGATGCGATCCTGCGGGAAGAGTTTGAAAAGGCCGGATTAGACAAAAAGGTGTGGCAATACTTTACTGTGGTGCCAGATTTTAAGTCAGTGGGCGTGAAGGATAATGCCAGGTGCCTTGATTATATGGTGATTATCCGGGCTATTAATACGATAGATGCCATGAGCGCCACCATTGAGCGGGTGGATTGGGATGTTTTGGAGAGGATTACGGAGAGGATCTTGGCTGAGGTGGGGAATGTGTGCAGGGTTTGTTATGATATGAGTCCGAAGCCGCCGGCTACGATTGAATTTGAGTAACGGCCTAAAGTCCGGGAAGCCAGTGTTTATGCGGCTTTCCGGGCTTTTTTTCTGTGCCGTGACATTATTATGACATTATTTTTTTAGAGCCAGCACAGAGCCAGGGGCCTGAAAGCCTGGTTGCCAATTCTGCAGATCTCTGCTATAATTCCCTTATGGAAGAGTACCCATGACAGGGTGGTAGCCTCCCGAACCAGTGAAACCGGCTTGCCGGAATACATAGGAAGGGAGGTGGCGCTTATGACGGCTTATGAGATCATTTCGATTTTCATAGGGATATTGGCTTTGCTGATGTCCTTTGGCAGCTTGATTGTGGCGTTGCTTGCCTTTCTCGACAGAGATAGGAAGAACAGGCGAAAAAAATAATGCCTCCCCTGTCTAGCCCACAGGAGAGGCGCCTCTTATTGAGAGGTAAATAGCTTGACTTGGGAGCATCCGCTTTGGAGTGGGTGCTCTTTCTACGTTCATTATATACCATGCCTTTGGATTTTGCAAGTATTAAAGAAATTTCGCTGGCAGCCCCCGGCTGGCAAGGAAATAGACTATGCCGCACAGTTCCAAGTATCCAGCCTGGAAGATTTCTGCTGAGGCGAGGCCGGCTTCAATCCCTTCGTCAAGCTGGGCCTCCTGCTCGAATTCCGCCGCAGTAACGGTGGCCTTCTCTCTTTTTTCCGGATTCCATCGGATAATTTCCTCGCTGTTTATGTCAATAAGAGCTGGCTGCTCCTTCAAATGGCTTTGGAACTGGGCCATGAACTCCGCAAGCTGATCTTCGATTGTCAAGTTGGCGGTAATGCCCTGTACTTTCACAGTATCCAACTGGGCGGCCAGCATTTTTTCTTTGTCCGGATACAGATGTGCATAGGTCTGCCAGGTTGTTTCAACCTTTTCATGGCCCAGGCGCTGCGATACCATCAGGATATTAAAACCCATCTCGATCAGCAGGGAGGCGTGGGAGTGCCGGATAAAATCCAAACGTTTGGATTTCATCCGCCACAGCCACGCCTCATTGCTGATTTCCAAATTGGGGGCGCAGCCGAACCTTGTGGCAGAAAGGATTGGACACGAGAAGATACAGACAACGCTTTTTACATATTCCCATCTGTATCCGAACCAGTCACGCAATCTGGCTGATCAGTTGGATGGATTTATGGATAGATTAGAGGAAGATGAGGAAGGAGACGATTATGCCGGGAAAGCATAAAAATTTAACGATAGCATTTCGTACCACTGAATGGGAAAAGGCGATCATAGAACAGAGGGTAGCATTAAGCGGTATGTATAAGAAGGATTTTATTACAAGAAGCTGTGCATACTCTAATATTGTCGTGGTTGGTAAAAGGGAAAATGTACAACGGATTGTAGATGCCTTACAGGAAATGCAGATAGTTATGAGGGAAATTGCCGGGCAGATTCAGTCCGGCAGTTTTTCATTGCATGATGAAAGTTATCAGGAATTAAAAAGAGATTATTTGGCACTGGCTATTACAGCGGTAGACATAGTAAATGGTGCTGCTTATCTGTTTGAAAAGGAAATTCCTAAAAATCAGAGGGATTGAAAGGCAGAATTGGAATTAGAACAGTACCGCAGTGTACTTGGTCTGGGCAGGGAAAGTAAAGATGAAATTGAAACCGAGAGAAATTCGTGATATGATATCTAATGAGAAAGTAGGTGGTTTAATGGGAACGGAGAAGCAGGCTGGTTTAAAGCGTGAAGAAACGCTGAAGGCAATTGAGCAGTTGTGTTTACTGGATGATAATCTGATGGTATTGGCGTTTGATAGGAATATTGAAGCTACGGAACTATTATTAAATGTTATCCTTCAGCGCAATGATTTGAAAGTTTTGGAGGTTGTGGCTCAGAGGGAATATAAGAATCCAGTGTCTGGAGGGCGTTCCATTACCATAGATATTTATGCGGCGGACGGGGATGGGAAAATTTATGACGTTGAAGTTCAGCGTGCATCTTCAGGCGCGGATGTTCATCGGGCAAGATTCCATTCTAGCATGATTGATACAAAAATGTTGAAAGCAGGGCAGGAGTTTAAGGAAATCCATGATTCCTATGTAATATTTATCACTGCTAAGGATGTCATGGGTGCAGGGCTTTCCCTATACCATGTCGATAGGGTAATACAGGAGACAGGTGTATA